>CANQJO010000003.1 GCA_947624255.1 uncultured Ruminococcus sp. | reverse complement strand
AAGTCATATTTTCTTGAAATGATGATGTCAACAGATGGCGAGGAACATGACCGAGCTGAGTGCGTTTATATTCAGCTACTTCACGGGCTTGATGAGTGTAGTGATGAGGACTAATAAGCATAAGAGCGAGTTGTCGAAAACGGCAATTCGCTCTGTTTTTAATCAGTTTCAAGTTAATTATTCATCAGAATTATTATAGTATTCAATCTCTGGAGACTTATCTTCCTTTTCGTGACGATCCAGTCTACTATCACCGCCTAAAAATACGTGAAATTTTAATGACTCAACAATATTGTCATTATTACGGTCAATAACTACTCTAATTGCAAATCTTACCTGATGTTTTTCAACAATAGTAATTCTATCGAGAAACATATATTCTTTATCTTCGGAATCCCAAACCGCATTTTCATAATCATCATAGCTACATTCAGCTTCTATGTAAGCTATACATCTAAGTCGAGCGATAATACTATTATCATCAAAATGATCTATTACAAAGAGCTTTAAATCATCTATATGATGCTCTGTAAAGTATATTTCATCATAATCATAACCACTTGAGATACCATCTTTATCGTACTCCATACCAGAAAGTGTGATTTTTGACTCATCATCTAAATCATCATTTACAAGCCGCTTTATTTCTTCTATCTTAGAATTGATAATATCCTGGGCTTCAGCAAGTCTTTCTTTATATTCATTTGTTTTATCAATGATAATCTGATACAGTTCTGCTAACGAAGATACTATTGTGCAATATGAGATGTCCTGAAACGCTTTTTTTAGCCCATTATCTTTAGTAACTATGTAAATTGGTTCTGCATTACTAAATCTGTTTTTGATTTGAGCAGCAATTACCGCATCAGGAAATTCATTCTTTTTCTTTTCTGCAATCTCAAATGGAGGCTTTGTATCAAAGTAATCGCAGAAAATCTGATCTAAATCGACAGACTCTGAATTCATCACATTAACTTTTGCAGACTTGATAAAACGCTCAATATAAGTTACAGCAGCTTGTTCAGCTTCAGTTTTATCCGGTATTTGTATAGCATATGGATAACCTATAGCGTTGATAAAATCTTCTGAAACACTATGATGCTTTTTCCCATTGTTACCATCGAATGAGCCTTTCAATAGGTCATCCCTGGTTTTGCGCAATTTAGTAGTAATGTGTTTTGCATAATCTTTGCAGTGTTGCTTCATTTCTCCAATAACAATATTACTAAGGAACACTGTTATATCGCCTTGTTGTACATATTTAATCAATTGAGATAATGTAGAGTTTTCACTTAAATCAAAATTATTCTCATCAAATATATTTGTATCAAATGTGATGTTTAACGGTTTCTTCATATTATCGTCCTCTGTTTATGAACGTACAGAATTTTACAAAGCCTTCATAACCGAGTAAATCTTTAATCAATTGCTCTTTTTGTTGTGGTGTAAGTTTTTGAAACGAGTTATTGGCTTGAATGAAGTCCTTAAGAGCTTTTTGATAATTATCGTTTGGTTCAATATCTGCTTTGACTTTATAACTGTCCATCTAAGTATCCTCCTATCTTATTTCTTCAACAACCTATTGATATGATTCAAAATCATCAACTGATCCCCATCATCGAGCTGCTTCATGCCTTCAACCGCTTTCCGTATCAGCTCAGGATTAGAAATACTGTCATCGAAGAACTCCGCAGGTGTGATGCCGAAGTAGTCGCATATCGCAAACAGCTCCGACAGCGGAGGCAGGGACTTGCCAGATGAAATGTTGTAGATATATCCACGGCTATGACCGAGATCATAGCTCATCTGGTATTCGGAGACACCATTTTGCAGCCGGAGCTGAGTTATCCTGTTCCTTACAAAATCGTCTGTCATAGCTAAATCACCTCTTACTACTATAATACAGCAAAAGGAATCAGCTATACTCAAAGGAAATATGTTGTTTTATCTTGAATAATCTTCTATTATATGTTATAATCGAGATATATTAGATTATTCTTGCGGTAGTATCATTAGTAATACGAACAACAACATTTTTAGGTGTAAGCTATGGACATATACACAGTCAGTTTCTTTGGGCATCGTGAAGTAGAAAGGGCGGCAGAGATCGAAAGTAAGCTGGACCAACTCTTGCATAATCTCATTACGCAGAAACAGTATATAGAGTTCCTGATTGGTCGGGACGGAGAATTTGACCTCTTGGCAGCATCGGCAATCAGGCGAGCAACCAAGCAATCCGGCTACGGCAACACGTCGCTGATCCTTGTGCTGCCATATATGAAAGCCGAGTACCGTGACAACGAGCAGAGCTATCTGGATTACTATGATGAAGTTGAGATATGCGCCGACTCGTCCGAAGTACACTATAAGTCTGCGATACAAGTTCGTAACAGGTGCATGGTTGACCGTTCTGACCTGGTCGTTTGCTGTATTCAGCATAAGAGTGGTGGTGCGTATAAAACGGTGCAGTATGCTTTGAAACAGGGAAAGCAAGTCAGAAATCTATCTGATAGAGACCTTTGATTCCGGTGGGAGTTTAGTTGTTGAAAAAAGATCAGTGGAATCCATTTTTATATTGTAGAATTTCGCAGAAACAGGTTGACTTCTTTGCTAATATTGTGGTATAATGTATGGAGAGTTTTAGTTGAATTTTGTTGATTTTATACAACGAGAATATCCTATTATATTTATTTCGCTAAGTATATAAACAGGAGGTTTATCAGCATGATTACAATCCAAATTTCCAGTGATCCTTACAAGCGTAAGATCACCTATGACCGAGTAGATGGTGATCAACTTGTTGCAATAGATAGCAGTAACCCCGACATCCCCGAAAAGCTGAAACTTCTTTCGGTTGACTACTCCAGTTGCTTCTTTCCGTTCAAAGCGTATGAAATTGCTGATCTTATTTGGCATACATACTCTACCAACTCTACACCTGTTTGTATACGGTTCAGAGGTACAACAGAAGAATATAGGGAGCTTTGCGCCGTTTGTGATATTCTGAATAAAGAAAACAGTGAACTGCCGCCCGAAAGCCAGCTTCCGCCGCTAACATACGAGCAAGCAAATGAGTATCTTGCGAACGCAGGAGATATTCTACCGGAGGTCACGGGATATTTCAAATCCATCAAGGATATTATCGCCCATAATATTACTGCAAGCGACAGCAAAAAGCTCATAGAACAGCAGCAGGAAAAGTTCGATGATGTCTCTAAGAAGGAGATACCTGTATGCGTTATCGGTAATTACAGTTCCGGCAAGTCCACTTTCATCAATGCCATTTTAGGGTGTGAGGTGCTGCCGAGTGGTGATAAGCCCCTTACAGCCAAGATTTATGAGATTCGGTGCAGCGACAATTCGGAAGTTGCAGATGTAGAGTTCACCTCTAACCATATGGTAGTGACGATCTCATTCAACCGTGGAGGGTATGCAATTCGCCCTGAGAGCTACAGCGATGAGCTGTCTGGAAGGATTCGGGAATGCCTGGAAAAGGAAAAAGAGAATGCTCTGGCTCAGAGAGTACAGTCGCTTTTACAAGTAATCAATGATGGTGCGATCGACGATCGTGTGAAGATCCATATTCCGTTTAACAGTGACTCCCCGCTGCGCAACAGTGAGCATCCCTACGTGCTGTTTGATACGCCTGGTGATAACGTCGCAAATCACGAGCACCATATTCAGGTCTTGCAGGAAGCATTGCGCGGAATGTCTAACGGTTTGATGCTGTATGTTACTGTGAGCAATCAGCTGCACACAATGTCAAATCAGCAGCTCTGTGATAAGGTCAAGGCAATTCAGGAAATAGATACACGTTTCACTATGGTGATCGTCAATCAAGCAGATAATGCTGATTTCAGCGAATATAACCGTACAGAGATCATCGAATCACCGATCCCTGTTACATTACAGCCTGAAGGCATCTATTATGTATCATCTGTCATGGCACTCGGCTCTAAGATAGACGGAGACTTTGTGAAAGATAACAATGCCATGATCTATATGCAAAAACAGGCGTTCTTTATGAAAAAGAAGGGCGAACGCTTTGCACAGCTTCTGTTTCTGTATAATATTGCTCCGAAGCAGATAGAGATTGCATCCGAGGATGGCGCACTGCATTACAGCGAATACGGGGATAAAGAACGAGTCCTCGCCAATAGCGGCTTATGGGCAATTGAACAGGAAATCCAGCGTTTTGCAGACAACTATGCTCCGTATAATAAGTGCTATCAGTCGCTCTTGTTCCTGCTGAAAGTAAGGGAGATCGCTGAGAATGACATTGCTGATGCTGTGAGAATGCATGACAAGTCAAGAGCAGAATATCAGAGCCAGCTCGAAGCGGGTATTAAAAAACTCTTGGCAGAGTTGACAATTAGCCGTGACGAATTCGTTGAGAAGGCATTCAATGGGTATCCTACAGAAATGGAAGACTCCAAAAAAGAAGCATACACGCCTATTGCTAAGGCAGAACTTGTAAAATTAGAGAGCGAGCTTACTTCTGCCCTGGAAGCTGCCGTCGGATATTCTGAACGAGCTGAGATCGCAGACAAGGCAAAAGAAAAGACATTCAAGATTCAAAACATATTCAATGCCGATGTTCGTGCTGATATAGCTACAAGCTACAAGTATTGGAGAGAAAAGAGTACGGAACGGGACAACGCAAGAGAGGAAATTGACACTACCGCTGCCGATCAGCTATTGGATCAGGTAAAGGAAAAGTTTAATCTTGCCTTCAATCGGGCACAAACGGTATTGTTCCAGTCGTCCAGCAACTATTGGAAAACACGGGCAGAAGAACTTCGCAAAAAGCTGTTGATCGTTGTTCTTGCATCACCGGACATTTCACAGGAGAAGCGTGAGGAATTGCAAGGTCTTATCGAGGGCTTCGAGCAGATTGCATTTTCCGTTGAGGTCGAAAAGATATTCGAGAAGGAGATCTTTGAAAGGCACGCATTTTTCAAGATTTTTGAGGATCACCGCCTGAACAAGCGCAAACTCGCTTCTCGCTTTAACAGTTCCCTGAAAGATGAAATTGATAATATCTATCTGCAAATGAAGAATAGTCATAAGCAGATCTTCACGGATTGGCAAAAGCGTTTGTTCTCTGTTATTGAGGATAATATCACCGACCTGAATCCGCTGTTAAGAGAAGCTAAGAAACAGGTCGCATTCTATAAAGACCTTATCGAATCCCTTAGAGCAGCACAAGAAGCTCTGAACGAATATATTGATAAGATCAATCAACTTATGGATTGGAAACCTGTCGTTGAAGTAACTCCTGCCGAGGAGTAAAGGAGGTAGTCATGGGCGTAAAACAATGGATCGCTAGACAGGGCGTAAAGGCAGGAAATCGTATTTCCAAACTGTCTACTCTAAGCCCATCGCAGATGGAGCATATCATCGACCTCAGAGATCAGTATTTCGGAGATATGGCGGAGCATAACCCCGGTCACAATTCTGAAAGACTTACAAGAGGTCTGCTTGCATCGAGCAGTATTGAGATCTTCAGCGCATATCTTCCCCAACTTCAGGAGCTTTATACCCCAGTTGATAAGTCAACGGCACTGCGTATAGTAAAAAGCGATGGTGAAGAACTTATTGAGCAATTCCCTGAATTTGATAAGGAACATAATATACGTTTTATCAACATCTCAAAATGGGTAACAGACAAACGTGAAAACAGCCTTGAAAAGCTGGTGAATGTTTACGCTGTACTGTCAAACGAGCAATGCAATATTGCTCTCATTTTCCACAGGACAAAGACAGAAACACAGGTTTATCTTGCAGTTGTGAATACGAAAAACGCTGGAGATAACTCTGATGCAGACGAATATATCAAGCGGCTTACAGACGCAGTCAGAGGCAATTTCCCCGGCTCTGTCTTTTCCGCAAAACCAGCGATGGGTTCTCCGAAATGCCTTGCTGAAATTGATAAGAAGTCTGTTGCAATCGCATCTAATATCCCGACCGAGAAATCTGAAAAGTTTATCAGCCAGACCATAGAAAAATTGCTTGACGGCGTGATTCCCGAAAGCGTCAAGCAAGAATATACGCTTATCCTGCTTGCGACACCGATCCGAGATGTGGAGACGAGGAAACTGCGCCTTTCGGAGCTTTACACAGGTTTAGCCCCCTACTCTGAGTGGCAGACCAATTTTACATACACTGAAACCATGGCAGAGGGTTCGTCTGCTACGCTTGGTGTGAATGTCGGTGCGAGTGCAGGCATTCAGAACGGACAGAATCAGTCAATACAGAACAGCATCGCTCAGCAAAACAGCGAAGCCAATCAAGTCGGACGGCAGGAAGGTAAACAGCAAAGTCAGGCAAATGCACAAATGCAGCAAGAAATGAAAGGTCAAAATATTGCTGATGGGACAAGCAGTGCATCTACTTATACAACAACAGAGGGAGAGGTATATAATGCAACTCATACCGATTCCTCATCTATAACAGACACTATCGGAGGCTCGCTAAGTGCGAATTACAGCCAATCTGTTTCAGCTACCGCAGGAGTTCCTGGAATTGCAAGCGTTGGAACACAGTCAACTTTTGGTGTAGGTGCATCGGTTGACCAACATCACGCTAAGGGTACGTCTATTGCTGATGCTATTTCACAGGGAACGAATAGTTCCGTATCAAATGCCACGATGAATGGTGTCAATCATACCTTAACACAGATAGCATCTCAGACGATCGGTAAAACCGTCACAGATACGATCGGCAGCTCAACATCGACCTCTATCGCTCAGACGCTGGGACGAGCTGTCACAAACACGCTTGGAAAGACGGCAGGCGTATTTTCGAGCTTTAATCTCGGCGGCAATGTCGGTGCGAGCTTTGCGCGTTCCTCAAATGTGACTGCGACGATCGGCAAAGGAGAGGGCATCACACAGAACTTTACAAATCATACAGTCAAACACGCATTGGAACTGCTTGAACAGCAAATGGCTCGATTTGAGCAAAGCACGGCACTTGGAATGTGGGATTTTGCTGCTTATGTGATAAGCGAAGATGTGAACACCGCCAATAATGTAGCCCACTCCTACCTGGCACTTACCGAGGGTGAGTCTTCGTTTTTATCACACTCCGCTGTCAATGTGTGGCGTGGAGATATTGAGGAAAACGGCGCTGCAAAAATGATCTGCGGATATTTGCAGGATCTTCGTCACCCTGAATTTGTACTTGATCCGCATATTTTAGATGCCGATTTAGGATTCTTTGCATATCCGCCCTATGTTACGGCAACGACAGCACTTTCAGGAAAAGAGCTTGCATATTCGCTGAATTTCCCAAGCAAGTCAATCTCAGGACTGCCGATATATGAATGCGCAGAATTTGGCAGAAATATTGCAACATACGATACGATAGAGGAAGATACTGTAAAAATCAGGCTTGGTCATATATTCCACATGAACCATGAGGAGAAAATACCTGTTTTCTTACAGCGGAGATCTCTCGCATCACATACTTTCATCACCGGCAGCACCGGCTCAGGTAAGAGCAATACCGTCTACCAGATGCTTGCAGAAGCGTACAAAAACGGCATTCCTTTCCTTGTCATCGAGCCTGCTAAGGGCGAATACAAAGATGTATTCAGCGATTATGATGATATTTCAGTATACGGAACGAATCCGAGGAAAACACCGCTTCTGCGTATCAATCCATTCTCATTCCCTGATGATGTTCATGTGCTGGAGCATATCGACCGCATTGTGGAGATATTCAATGTCTGCTGGCCCATGTATGCGGCTATGCCTGCGGTACTTAAGAGTGCAGTGGAGCGTTCATATCTTGACTGCGGATGGGATCTTATGTCCTCTGTCAACAAGTATGGCGATCATCTATATCCGTGCTTTGCTGATGTTGCACGGAATATCAGGGAAATTATTGAAAGCAGCGAATATGACACGGAGAATAAGGGAGCATACAAAGGCTCTCTCCTCACAAGGCTGCGATCCCTGACCACCGGTATTTATGGGCTGATCTTTTCAGCAGACGAGCTGACAGGCAGGGAGCTATTTGACAGCAATGTGATCATTGACCTGAGCAGAGTCGGAGCATCGGAAACGAAATCGCTTATCATGGGTATGCTTGTGCTGAAATTACAGGAATACCGCATCAGTGAAAGCTCTGCGATGAACAGCACGCTCCGGCATATTACCGTTTTAGAAGAAGCACATAATATCCTCAGAAGGACATCTATTGAACAATCGACCGAAAGTTCCAATATTATGGGCAAAAGTGTTGAGATGATCGCCAATGCGATAGCGGAAATGCGTACCTACGGTGAGGGCTTCATTATCGCAGACCAAGCCCCCGGACTGATGGATATGTCGGTTATCCGCAATACCAACACAAAAATCATTATGCGCCTGCCCGACCGGAGCGACCGTGAACTTGTCGGTAGGGCTGCAAACCTCAATGACGACCAGATAGACGAACTTGCAAAGCTGCCTTGCGGTGTGGGTGCTGTGTATCAGAATGAATGGATACAGCCTGTTTTGTGTAAAATCAAACGGTATGACATCCCGGAAAGCAAATATGTTTTTGAACCGGGCGAAAATACTGCACTGATACAGAAAAATGACGATATATCCGATTCTCTGCTAAAGTGTATCATGGACAACGAGCTGTTTCAGAAAGGCGATAAGCAAGACCTCAGAGAGCTGAAAAGCCTGATCCTGCGTTCTACGCTGGATTCACTCGTCAAGGTGGATTTCCTTGATTATCTTGCGACTGAAAGAGAAAAAGGCTTTGCAGAACTCAGATGCCTGATCTACGATTTTTTGAGAGCTGAGGACGCTATACAGACAGCCACAAAGCATGATGATATTCACGCTTGGGTTGATGCGGTTATTACGGAGCTGAAGCCGTCGATCTCTAACTTCTCCAAGAAGCAGATCGACCTTACAATGGCATTGATCCTACACGAAAAGACGATCCGTGATCCGGCATACAGAAATATCTACCATACATTTACAGAAGTCTATAAGAATGGGGGCGGTGTATTTTGAACAGCGAGATCAGTAAGAGCGAAGTGAATGAAGTTAATAATCCCTCTATGGAGAATTTCAAAAAAATAAAGCCTGAACATGAAACATCGCCCAAAGAGGTCAATGATTTCTGGAAAGCGGAATTTCACGATCAGGCAGAACAGGCAAAGGTAGAGGATAGCGCACCGGTTGAGAACAATACTGCCAAAGAGTATTATGATGATAACGGTACAAAATACCGTGAGGGCGACTCCCTGCTGCCTAATACACAGTTTGAAGTCAGAGGCTATCAGTATGAAACCGATGATCAGGGACGAGTTGTATCAGCCGAAGGACAACTCAGAATGCGTGATCCAAGCTACGAACGGGATATGGAAGATGTCCGTAAGATAGACGGTCAGGAGTATAAATCGACAGACGACAGAGGACACTTGATCGGTCATCAATTTGGCGGAAGTGACAAGTTAGAAAACCTTGTACCAATGGACGCAAAGCTGAATCAGGGCGACTTTGTGAAATTAGAGAACACCCTTGCCGATGCGGTCAAGGACGGAGCAGATGTCAGGCTCAAAGTTGAGCCTGTTTATGAGGGCGATTCCACAAGACCTACTGAGTTCCGTGTTACTTATAGCATCGACGGCGACAAGGAAGCCGTTGTGTTCAAGAATGAAAGTGAGGCTAAAACATGATGAATGAGAAGATATATCAGGCTATATTCGATGAACTGAGTAAGTATCTTACCACAGGATGGAATAAACTGATCGTTTATCTTGAATATGGAAATGCTTCCTATTCCTTTGCCTTCTATATTCAGGTGGGAGACAAATATATCAAGTGCTACGATATTCCCGGTGTTTCGGATAAGGAGCTTGCAAAATCATTTTCTGCTATTGATAAGATAGTCTCAAAGGAGCGCAGTCAGGAGAAAAAAGCTCTCTGGACTAATATGACAATGACTGTGACGAAAACAGGTCATATGCACACAGATTTCGATTATACCGATTTATCAGAGGGAACGTATCAATTCAAGAAGAATTGGAAAAAGAAGTATCTTTGCTAAGGTAGGGCAAAACTATGATTAGGTTTTCTGATGTTAGCGAAAAAGGCACAAGTCTTGAAAAGATAGAAAAACATACTGATATTAAGCCGTTAGGCGGCATGACCGATCAGGAAGCTGATGCATTTTGGAAAGCAGAATTTCAAAAGGCTCACGATGAAGTGAGCCTTGACGAATACGATACTCTGCTTTCTGAGGTGTTTAACAGGTCAGAAGACGAACTTGATATTGATTTTTGTATTGATGACAGAATTGCTGATCTCCTCAATCAGTTCTCGCCTGAAACATGGGAATATATGGACGATTCAGAGAGATATGAAATCATCTCTGAGTTTGTCAGTGCATTGGGAGAAGGCTTGGAGCTTGAGAATCTTCCAGAAGTTGCTGTATTCGATGATGACGATGCCTACGGCTTCTATTCCCCATCAGATAATACTATAAACCTGAATCGCCAGTATTTTGATGACCCCGTTGAGCTTGTAAACACCATTGCACACGAAATGCGTCACGCTTATCAGGAATATCGTGCAGGCTTGCTTGAAACACGGGAAGATGCACTATACAGAGTAAATCTTGATAACTATATCTCACCGATACCGCTGCCGGGTGGTGGCTGGCTGTTCTTCACAGACTACCAAGACCAGTATGTAGAGGTAGATGCAAGAGCATTTGCTAACCTTTTTACGGAGGCTATGAAGTATGAATGATATTATCAGACAATTTTACGAGAAAAACAATCTTCCTAAGCCGATCGTTGAGCAAAAGGTCGCAGCTTTCAGCCGTCACAGCGATATTGCCGAGGAATTCGAGCAGTGGATCACGGACAGAACCTATAAAGCACAGGGCGCTGTTACCATAGAGGGCTATACAGCCAAGAAACTGTCCGAGCTGTCGGAATATCTTGACGGGGACGGTGCGTTTGTCTTACTTATAGAGTTAAGAGAGAATCCTGAAAAAGCTCATAGGCGTATTATGCAAGGTTTTAAGCGAAAGTAATATCGAAAAAAAGAATAACACAGAAAAATCCGGATACCTCATTGAAGTATCCGGATTTCATTGTTATAGCCTGCTGTAAAAGGTCTTTGCTTATAGTTGTGATTAAACTTCTATATGAGCGCAATCCTTTTGCAGAGTCCCTTTTGTATTACCTGACTTATACTGATTTCACTCTAAAAACCGAAGATCCTCACGGAATATTTCCCGATCCGTGCGGCATAATATAACTGTATTTGAAAATAACCGAAAGGAAACTCCTTTATGAGCGTTGTACTTCTGAGATCACTTATACTCTATATACTCGTGATCTTCGCCGTCAGACTTATGGGAAAACGTCAGCTCGGCGAACTTCAGCCCTCAGAGCTTGTAATAACCATCCTTGTGTCAAATATTGCCACGCTCCCGCTTGAAGATGTGAATATCCCCGTGATCGTAGGCGTGACGCCGATCCTTGCACTCGTCTGCTTTGAGGTCATTGTATCATGGGTAAATCTTCGTATTCCCCGTCTGAGAAAAATAATCTCAGGCAGCCCGAAGATCATTATAAGCAACGGCAAAATTGACCCTCATGTCATGCGGGAACTTCGTTTCTCGGTCGATGATCTTCTCATGGCTCTCAGAGGAAATAATATCTTCAATATCGAAGACGTTCAATTCGCCATTGTCGAAACAACGGGAAATGTCTCGGTGATGAAAAAATCAGAGGCAGAGACTCCGACACGCAGCGATCTCAATATAAAACAGAAAACTTTCGATCCGCCGAAGATCATCGTATCGGACGGCATTATCAACAGAAAAGCATTGACCTCACTCGGACTTGACGATCAGTGGATCACGGATACTCTGAAAAAACAAAGCATGAAACTTGCAGATGTTTTTATTATGACAGCCGACACTCAGGGAAGCTGCTTTATCTCTGACAAGGGCGGAAACGCCCCACGGATATGCAAAGGAGGTTCTTCATGACAAGAGTGAAAATAAGCATAGTAATACTCTGTCTGCTTGTCGCCGTCAGCATTTTTTCGGGAGTCCGGGTAACCGACCGATGCGATGATTTTCTGAACTATATATCTGAGATACGTCACTCCGTAGAATACAATGAAACCGAAAATGCTCTTGCTGTCGCAAAGGATCTCGAAAACGACTGGGAGAATTTTCGTAAAAACGCCGCCGTCCTCCTTAATAATATGAATCTCTCGGATATAGACAGAATAACCGCACGGATAGTCAGTCTCATAGAAAATCACAACGATGAGGTTTACGCTGAGCTGAGTGAGCTTCACAATATGATAGAAACTCTGAAAGACAGAGAGCTTCCGCTGCCGCAAAGTATTTTTTAAGGGGTATGGCAATTATGAATGATAATGAAAAGCTCACGATAATCCCGGAGCTTAAACAGAATATCGAAAAAATCAAGGAGATCGCAGGAGGCTCATCTGACCTGCTTGTGAATGAATTCATAACCGGAGATATTTCGTGCGCACTTTTATGCTGCGAGGGTATGCTTTCAACCTCTGTGATAACACAGCTTGTACTTGAACCGATCACTGCCATTCCCCATAAAAATAACGTGGGCGAACTCTTTGACCATATTCAGAAACATCTCCTTCTCTCCACCGATCGCCCTACCGCCGGTGATTACGAAACTCTGTTCCGGCTTATAAATTCGGGATTCGCTGTTCTTGTCGCTGAGGGAGCTTCCTCTGCACTTGCATTCGGTGTTCAGGGATATGCTGCAAGAGGTATTGACGAGCCCTCCGGTGAGGGTAATCTCATGGGTGCTCATGAGGGCTTTGTTGAAACAGTGCGCACAAATATGTCACTGATACGCCGAAGATTGAAAACTCCCGAGCTGGTGCAGGAGCTTCTCATAAAGGGAGATAAAAGCAAGACCGATATCTGTCTCTGCTACATGAAAGACCGTGTACCGCAGAAACTCATGAACAAGATACGCAGCTCTCTTGATAAGATCCGGCTTGAATCTATCCTTTCTACCGGATATATACGCCCTTTTGTGGAGGACGGCAGATTTGAGCTTTTCAGCTCTACGGGAACGACCGAACGTCCCGATGTAGTCTGCTCAAAGCTGATAGAGGGACGTGTCGCTATCCTTGTGGACGGCGTTCCTTTTGCTGTAATTATCCCACGGCTTTTCTGCGAGAGTTTCCAGACGCTTGATGATTACGCATTCAAACCGTATTACGCCACATTTATCCGCTGGATAAAATATGCCGCTTTTGTAGTTTCGGTGCTGCTGCCGGCAGTGTATGCAGCCATTGTCATGCATCATTCAGAGCTGCTTAACAGCACTCTTTTTATGCTCCTTGTTGAATCGGAAAAACAAGCTCCGCTGTCGATAATTACGGAATCAATGGGAGTTCTGCTCATGTATGAGGTCATTCGTGAGGCAGGCATACGCCTTCCGAAGCCTGTGGGGGGCGCAGTCAGTATCGTGAGCGGTCTTATCATAGGCGATGCTGCCGTCAGCTCAGGACTTGTCAGCACACCCTTACTGACCATAACCGCTCTTGCGATCATAAGCGGATTTGTCGTTCCCGATCTGAATCCTGCCGTGACCATTCTGCGGTTTTCATTCCTTGCCGCCGGAGGGATATTCGGACTGTTCGGCATAAGTCTCCTTGCCTGTGCCGTGCTGGCGAATATCTGCGCTACCGAGGATTACGGATTTCCTTACACAGCACCGCTTTCTCCGTTCAGAAAAAGGGGCATGGGAGATACCGCCATACGCACAGGCATGAAAAAAATGCAGAGCCGAGGCTTCACCGTGGAGGAATATCATGAATAAAATATCAAAGGGACAGCTTGCGGCACTTCTGCTCATCTCTGACACGTTCGCTCTTTTCTGCCTTACCGAAAGCGTCTCACTTGTTACCGCTCTCGGAATGTCTCTCGGAACGCTTTTTCAATTTCTGCTCTCAATGCCGCTGATAAGTCTGATCTCAAAACAGGAAAAAACTGCAAAATGGGCAGAGATCTTCTACTTTGCATACCTTGTTTTCCGGGGCGGAGTGCTTTTCTCACTGCAATGGAAGACCTCGAAGGTGATCTATATACCATACGAAAATTCAGGCGGCATTATGGGAAAACTCCTCATCTCGGGTCTTATTGCTCTTGTATGCCTGTACATTTCATCGACGGGTATCAAAGCACTTTCACGAGCTGCCGTCATTGCTGCCGCCGTAGGAGCGGTATCTCTTACTGTAATAACTATCAGCTCTCTTTTTAACGCCAATTGGGAAAACCTCACCCGCACAAAGGCTCAGTACACTCTCACACAGGAGCTTATCCGCAGCTTTGCAGTCAGCGGCGGTCTTGGGAGTTTTGTGGTCATGCTGAAAATGACAAAGGGCAGTCCGCTCAAGAGTTCGGCTTTCTATTTTATCGGAAAACTTATCATCAGTCTTCTGACTATCCTTACCTCCGTTATAGTCGCAGGAGGCATTATGGAGGTCACGGATTTTCCCATCGTCACGGCAGCTCAGCTCTCGCAGCCCTTTTCGGTACAGAGGATAGATTCACTTTTTCTTATCGTTTTCACAGTATTTGCCGTATTCTCAATAGCTGTACAGACTGTTGCCGCCGCCATTCTTATAGGAGAGATAATTCCCGATTTCAAACGCTACAGAAGTACCTGCGCCCTTGTCCTGATGATCGGTGCGGCTTTTGTGATCTCTGCCTGTGAGCGATATGATCTCCTGTATGCGGGAGCGGCAGCAGCGGCGATATTCGTTGTTCCCGTAATAATGCTGCTGCAATATGATCGGAGGAAAAAAACATGAGAAAAATTTTGGCGGCTTTTGCATCTGCCGCACTCCTTATGACGGGCTGCGGCGGCTCATCGGGGCACGTTTACGAAAGAAGCTACCTCCGGACGCTTTATATTGACGGCAGTGATGATACAACTCTCACACTGTCTTTTTTTGCAGAGGAGGACGCTCCAATAACCGTTTCTGCAAAGGATACGGATTCCGCACGAAAGCTTGCTGAGCTTAAAACAGGGAAGAAGATCTTCACCGGCTTCACTGAGCTTATCGTGCTGGGAAACTGCCGTGATCGTGATACTCTCGATTTTCTGCTTAACGAGTGGAAAATTTCTCCCTCATGCCTTGTCGCTCACAGCAGTAACGGCGAGCAACTTCTTGATGATATTCCTCCCGATAAGCTCGTAGGTTTCGTAAAGCGTGCTGTGGAGCAGAAAATAGTTTCAGAATGTGATATCGTCACTGTGCTGGGAGATCTCCTTAGCGGCGATGCCTCGGCTGAAACGGCAGAGATAACTGCCGGAGGAGTTGTCGGCTCTCATAGGATCGTTTACACTAAATAGTATCGCTGCATTTTATGATCTGACAGATGACCGGTATCGGAATATTACGCCTGCTTTTGCAGATAATATCACAAAAGGAGGTTTTTCTATGATAGAACAAGATACGATCAAGCTGTTAAGAGAATGCGACTCAGGAATAAAAATGGGAGTTTCTGCTATTGACGAGGTCATGGACTATGTTAAAAGTCAGAAACTGAGAGAGTCTCTGCAAAAGAGCATGAAGGAGAATGAAGAGCTGAAAAATGATCTTCAGCAGCTCCTCGTTGACTATCACGATGAGGGAAAAGATCCCGATCCAATGGCAAAAGGAATGTCTTGGATCAAGACGAATGTCAAGCTGAAAATGAACAAGTCCGACAGCGTTGTCGCCGATCTCATTACCGATGGCTGCAACATGGGGGTAAAGTCACTGAACCGCTACCTCAATCAATACACTGCTGCGGATAAAAAATCACGTGACCTCGCCCGAAGAATAATCGGTACAGAGGAGCGGCTTGCCTTTGAGATCCGTGAATTCCTTTAGGGCGCATATAATACAAAAGACCGCAATGCTATGCGGTCTTTTGTGGTTATGAGAAGATCCGGTCACTGAGCTTTTGCTGCATTCTTCTGCTTTTTCTTAATGCTTTTTGCCGCAGACTTGAATATACATCCAAGGAGCAGTTCAATAAATCCTGCACACAATGCTACCAGTGCAAACGGCAGAAGCATATTTGCGCAGAGATAGAATATCACATTGCTTGTGAACGCAAACGCAAGTGGCATTCCTGCAAGAACAGCGATACCGATAAGGAAGAATATCAATCCGCTGATAAAAAGCGTATTGCCGTAAAAACCAAGCAGATAGCGGCTCCTGCGCTCAGAGATAACTGCCAGCCAGATAAAAAGAACGATCACAAGTGCAAAAACTATCGCCATGGTGATATACGAAAAGGCATATTTCAGAATATTCATTTCAAAACCGACCTTATCGCCCCAGTTTTCGATAGAGAGTGCATCATCAACATCCTGATGCTCCATAGATTTTCTGATGCTGTCGATCATGTCATCGTCAAACTTTGTGCCAAGCTCCTCTTTGGCAACAGTGTTGTTGACCTTATTGCCGAAGAAATCCTCTGCAATGACCTCAGAATCTATCGTCGGATCGTCACCCTTTCCGGCAATGATGTAATCGGCATAGAGAGCGAGCTTTTCGCCGAAAAATTCCAAAGCATCAGAATTGAGAAGATAATTCTTGAAGTCGTCCTTATCGGCTTTTCCCTCTGTGAGACTGCTTATTTTCAGCATTCTGTAAATATCGGTATTGATCTCCTCCTCCTCGAACTCTGCTGTCAGGATCGTTCTGAGATCAAGGGTCTCGGTGCGTTTACTGAGCTGATCGCCGGAAAAACCAAATCTTACGCAGACAAGGATATTCAGCACTATCAGGAATATGACCGCAAAAATAACAAGTATCGTTCCGCCGGTTTTTCTGCCTGCGCTGAGTTTTGTTGACTTCTTTTCCTCCTGAACGGGAGCTGCCGTCTGTTCGGGATATCCGGGAACGGGAGCATCACTCTGCTGATGATCCGGTGTCTCCCGGGAAGGAACATTCACAGGCTGTGTCTGCTCAAAAGGAGTATTCTGATAAGCTGCGGCAGGCTCGGGAGCATTGTTCGGCATCGGAACAGGCTCCGGGAGGGGGATAGTTTCAGAGAGTGGTTTCTCCTCATTTTTCTTATGTAAATTTTTGATCTCCTTCAGAATGTCCTTCGGCTTCTCACTCTCCTCAGCTTTGGGAGTTTCCTCTGATTTCACGCTCTCCTCAGCCTTGGGAGCTTCCTCGGGTCTCAAACTCTCCTCAGCCTTATTTTCAATAACATTATCAGCTGTCTGCCCGATAGCCTCTTTCTCCGGTTCGGGAGCGCCGATCTTTGTGCCACAGCCGGTACAAAATACAGAGTCGTCCGACAGCTCTTTTCCACAGTTTTTACAAATCATCAAAAAACCTCCTAATATTGGGCATATCCTGACATTAAGCCGGTATCTGCGCCCTGCATATAATAAAATATTTCAACGAGAATATCGTATGCCTCTTCCGGCAGTCCCTCATAAATTTGGGAAAGAGCATCGCTGTTCTCCCGATAGTAGAAACTGAGAGGGCATATCACCCGGCCTCTGCCCCTGATCTTCACAAGATAAAGCGTTATATCATCGACATGAAGATCATTTTTCCGACCGCTTATAGTGAGATCGCAGCGAACCTTCTCCACACGGCGTGTCTGCGGTGATCGACCGTATGTGTCCTCGTAGTAGTCCCGGCATTCGTCCTTGAGATCTAATTCTTCATCTTCGCTGAGATCATACGTTTTGGCGATCTTCAGCTCTGCCTTGAAACCCTTGCCGAAATAATTTTCCATAGCAGCCATGTATCTGCTTTGATAGAGATCATTCAATGTGCCGGTGAGATCCTTTTCTCCTGTCATTTCAGCAGCACATTCATACAGCTCATAGGTGAGCATGGATTCGTACATACTCTCGCAGTCGCCGTTATTCAGAAACTTCTCCATTCTCTCAACGGCTGCCTTTGAACTGAACGCCCTCACCAGTGTCACGCCTATGATGCTCCCCACCACCGTCAGTATTATCAATACCGGCATAAGGAGCATCAAAAGTATTCTCCTGATGTGTCCGGAAGCGTCCTGCTCCTGCGGAACGAGCTCTCCCGTCTGTAAGTCGGGACTATCATCACCGCAGGAGCACCGTCCTCCGTAGGGTATACGTTTTCCGCAAATTTCGCAATATTTTGCCATAAGTAATGACCGACCTCCCCGAAAACAAAGGCATACCGGCTGTCAGATCTCCTGCCGTACGGCTTAGTCAGCCTGTTTTCAAGGATATCCGATCTGACAGGCTACTTGATCTCAGCCTTGTCCTTTACACTCTCTTTAAGCAGATCACGGATCTCGGTAAGGAGTACCTCCTCCTTGGGCGGCTCAGGAGGAGCAGCCGGCTTTTCTTCCTGCTTCTTTTTTCCGATAGTAAGGAGCTTGTTTACTGTCTTCATCATCAGGAAAATGCAGAATGCCATGATGAGGAAATTGATAACAGATGTGATGAAGTGTCCCCACTCTATGTATGCGCCCGTGTTGCCGATCTGTGTTCTTCCGGCGATCTCTGCGCCGCCGATGCAGGCGATTATGGGGTTGATAAAATCTTCAGTGAATGCAGTGACGATAGCTCCGAAAGCCGAACCGATGATGACACCGATCGCCATGTCCATTACATTGCCTTTGAGTGCGAATTCTTTGAATTCATTCAGAAACTTTTTCATTTTTCTTCTCCTTTTTGATTATTCATCATTCCTGACCGGAGTGCTGCATCGTATCACAAAGGATCGTGCCATGCAAAAGCACGGCATCAGACAGGGAGTGAAACGGTGCATCATCTCCTCGGGCAGTACATCTATCAGCTGATACCGATCTCATTCTGAAACTCGCCGATCTTTGCGAAGATCCTGCACGGTTCCCGGAATGAGATCAGTATAGCATCGCAGCTTGTGCGGCAGATGCCTAAATTTCCGGCAAGCCGGGAATTTCCGGTGTATCGTCCTTGACGGATCTCTTTGCCTGCATATATTCAGGCAGCTCGATAGCGTCTATCTCGTCGTTGTAGGTAGTCTTTTTCTTCGGAAGTGCCTCGACCGCCTCCTCAGCCTGAGCCATGATAGCCTCTATATGTTCGGGAACGTATGCTTCAAGGCTGTCAGCATCGGCTTCTCCGGCATAGTCCATGCTTATTCCCGAACTGATGCTCTCATGAGCGTCAAGGTCATCGGCATTGACTTCCTCGGTGATGCCCATTATATCCTGAGTCTTTGTCACTTCCTTGGCGGCAAGATCATCGGCATTGACCGTTTCGGTCTTCCGCATATACATCTTATTGAATTTTGCGGACGTATTCGGCACAAGATCGTCTGCGTCCACAAGAGGAGTATCTCCCATAAAATCGTTGCGCTTATGCTCGAAACGTTTGAGTCTGCCCATATCCGAAGATGCTCCGTCACCGCCGTGCTTGTCAAAGAAATCATCGGCATCGCTGTGGCTGCCTGATTTTCCTCCGTCGAAGAATTCCCAGAAATCATCGGGAACATTTACCCGGCTTTTATCCTCCTTGGGAGGCTCCTGCACCGGCTGCTGCACACCATACTGAGGCATTCCCGGCATAGAAGCTCCGGGCATCCGTGGCATACCGGGCATTCCCGGCATTTGCTGATAAGGCTGACCGCCCGTGTCATGGGGCATCTGCGGCTGACCATACATCTGACCATAAATAGGCATACCGCTCGGATCGTAACCGATTATCTGCATCTGCGGATACATCATCGGCTGACCGTAGATCGGCATACCGCTCGCATCGTAGCCGATTATCTGCGGCTGACCATACATCATCGGCTGACCGTAGATCGGCATACCGCTTGCATCGTAACCGATTATCTGCGGCTGACCATACATCATCGGCTGACTGTACATCGGCGGCACTCCCTGTACTCCGCCGGGAATACCGTTCATCTGAGAGGGTTGCATATTCGGCATAGCATTCATCTGAGGGTTTGGCATACCGGGCATACCGGTCATCTGAGGGCTTTGCATATTCGGCATACCGTTCATCTGAGGGTTTGGCATATTCGGCATACCGGTCATCTGAGGACTTTGCATACCCATCGTCTGTCTGCCGCCGTACATTCCGGCATTCTGCTGATGCGGCGGATCGGGAAGTGAGAGTCTTTCCGTATCGAGTTTCGGGATATAGGGTTCATCGTAGCTGCTGAAATCAAATTCCTCATCGTCATCATTCAGCTCTTCGGCAGTGTACAGCTCCGACGACGAACCGGAACTTACGGCGGTATCGCTTATGGTAAACGTTCCGCTGCCGAAACTGAATCCGCCCTGCTCTCCCTCCTCCTCGCTGTGATAGCCGCCCATGTCGATCTGTTCGATGTTGATCTCCTGAGGATCCTCCAGGTTGCTGCCGCACTTGACACAGAATTTGAACTTCGCAGGATTTTCAGCTCCGCACTGTGAACAAATCATAAAAATCGCTCCTTGAGAGGGTTATCCGTTATAGATACTACTATTATACCATTATATCAGAGATTTTTCAAGGGGTGAATGATATTTTTTGCGGAAAAATATGTCATCATACAAAAATGCAGCCACACCGTCACGGCATGACTGCATCACTTGCTGTATTTCAGAAATCGAGCTTTGATCTCAGCTTCTCGAAAAAGCTTTGGCGCTTGACATAATTTTTTTCGCTGAGAGAATTCTCAAATGCCTTCAGCAGATCTTTCTGCTTCTTTGTGAGATTCTTCGGAACTTCAACATATATCTTCACATACTGGTTGCCTCTGTCTGTGCGGTGAACTCTGCGCACTCCCTTGCCTTTAAGTCTGAATACCGTACCGGTCTGAGTGCCCTCGCTGATAGTATACTTCACATCGCCGTCAATGGTCGGAACAACGATCTCCGCACCGAGAACAGCTTCGGTATAAGTAACGGGGATATCGCAGTGGATATCGTATCCGTCACGCCTGAACAGAGGGTGACTCTTTACGCTCACGCTGATAAGGAGATCTCCCGAAGGACCGCCGTTCGCTCCGCAGTCTCCCTGACCGCTGAGACGAATTACCTGTCCGTCATCTATACCTGCCGGAATATCTATGGATACCGTCTTCTGAGCACGAACTCTTCCCAGACCACGGCACTTGGTACACGGATTCTTTATGATCTTTCCCTTGCCGTTACAATGAGGGCAGGGCTTAGTCGAGGATATCGCTCCGAATGGTGTTCTCTGAGTAGTCTTGACGCTTCCCCGTCCGTGGCAGTCGGGACAGATCTCTGCTGTCGTACCCTCGCCTGCGCCGCTGCCCTTACAGTCTTCGCAGGTACACATACGGTTCACATGAATCTCCTGTTTTACGCCGTTGCAAGCCTCCATAAACGTGATATTGACTGACTCCTGTATATCCGAGCCCCTTCTGGGAGAATTTGCTGACGAGCGTGATGCTCCTCCGCCGAAGCCGAAACCTCCGAAGATATTTTCAAGTATGTCGCCCATATCACCGAAGCCGCCGAAGCCTCCCATATCGCCGCCTCCGTAGGAGGGATCAACGCCTGCATGACCAAACTGATCGTAACGTTGTTTCTTTTCAGGATCTGAAAGCACCTCATACGCCTCATTCACCTCTTTGAACTTCTCCTCGCAGGAGGGATCATCAGGGTGGAGGTCAGGGTGAAACTCTCTTGCCTTTTTCTTGAAGGCTTTTTTTATCTCGTCCTCGGATGCGCCTTTCCCGATGCCGAGTACCTCATAGTAATCTCTTTTGTCAGCCATATATGATTCTCCTTAAACAGGGACAGGGCGAAATAAATTCGCCCTTTCAGCAGAGGCTGTATCCTCTGCCTTGTCCTATTATACTTCTGTGAAATCCGCATCAACAACGCCGTCATCGTCAGAGCTGCCGCCTGCTGCTCCGCCCATTCCGGCAAACTGTGAGGGATCAACTCCGCCTGCCGCACCAGCTCCGTTGGGGCCTGCCTGCTGATAGATCTTTGCAGAGAGGTCGTAGAACGCCTTTTGCAGCTCCTCCTTGAGAGACTTTATCTCGCTGTGATTATCAGCCTCTATAGCAGATTTGAGCGATGCGCACTTTGCCTCGATGTTTGATTTTTCATCAGCCGATACCTTATCTCCGAAATCGGCAAGAGCCTTCTCGCACTGGAATACAAGGTTCTCAGCCTCGTTCTTTGTATCGACCTGTTCACGGCGTTTTTTATCCTCGGCAGCGTACTGCTCGGCTTCCTTTACAGCCTTGTCGATGTCGTCCTTGGACATATTGGTCGAAGACGTGATGGTGATATTCTGCTCCTTGCCTGTTCCCAGATCCTTTGCGGAAACGTGTACAATGCCGTTCTGGTCGATATCGAATGTTACTTCGATCTGCGGAATTCCTCTCGGAGCGGGAGCGATGCCGTCCAGACGGAATGTTCCGAGCTGCTTGTTATCACGTGCAAATTCACGCTCGCCCTGAAGAACGTTTATATCAACGGCAGGCTGATTATCCGCATATGTGGAGAATACCTGCGATTTTTTCGTAGGAATGGTCGTATTTCTCTCGATCATTCTTGTGCAGACGCCTCCTGCTGTCTCAATACCGAGAGAGAGGGGAGTTACGTCAAGCAGGAGCAGTCCGTTCTTTACATCGCCGCCGAGCACTCCGCCCTGATAAGCAGCTCCGAGAGCTACGCACTCATCGGGATTGATGCCCTTGAAAGGCTCTTTGCCGATAAACTTCTTGACAGCCTCCTGAACAGCGGGGATACGTGAAGATCCGCCTACCATAAGCACTTTATTCAGCTCAGACGCACTGAGTCCGCTGTCGCTGAGAGCCTGTCTTACAGGTCCCATAGTAGCCTCAACGAGATCGGCAGTAAGCTCATTGAACTTTGCCTGAGTGAGTGTCAGATCAAGATGTTTCGGCGTACCGGAAGCATCAACGGTAATGAACGGGATATTTATATTTGAAGTGGTAGTCGATGAAAGCTCGATCTTTGATTTCTCGGCTGCGTCCTTGAGTCGCTGAGCTGCCATTTTATCCTGTGAAAGGTCAATGCCGTCTGATTTCTTGAATTCGTCAACGATCCAGTTGATGATGCGCTGGTCGAAGTCGTCACCGCCCAGACGGTTATTTCCTGCCGTAGCAAGCACCTGCTGAACGTCCTCGCCCATTTCTATGATAGACACATCGAACGTTCCGCCGCCCAGGTCGTATACCATTACGGTCTGATCCTCTTCCTTGTCAATGCCGTAGGAGAGTGCGGCTGCGGTAGGCTCATTTATGATACGTCTTACGTTGAGACCTGCGATCTGACCGGCATCCTTTGTAGCCTGTCTCTGTGAGTCGGTGAAGTATGCGGGAACAGTGATAACAGCCTCAGTTACCGGCTCGCCGAGGTAAGCCTCAGCATCGGCTTTGAGTTTCTGGAGTATCATTGCCGAGATCTCCTGCGGAGTGTAATTTTTTCCGTCAATAGCTACCTTGTAGTCGGAACCCATGTGTCTCTTTATTGAGGAGACTGTTCTGTCATGGTTTGTGATCGCCTGTCTTTTTGCCACCTGACCTACAAGACGCTCGCCGCTGTTTGTGAATGCAACAACGGAAGGAGTTGTCCTTGCGCCCTCAGAGTTGGGGATAACTACGGCGTTTCCGCCCTCCATGACTGCAACGCACGAATTGGTAGTACCAAGATCGATTCCTATAATTTTTCCCATAGTAAAAACCTCCTGAAATATTCCGGCTTAATGCCGGTATATGTTATATACAACAAAGATCTGATCTGCTTTGCAATATTGATCGTCAGCAGGCGACAGCTACCATTGCCGGACGTATGAGCTTATCTCCCAGCATATAGCCCTTCTGGTAGACAGCGCACACCCGGTCGGCATCGTAGTCTGTACCCTCCTGACGGCTTATGGCATTGTGTATATTGGGATCGAATTCCTTACCCAGTGCCTCTATCTCCGTGACGTTCATTTTATTGAGGAACTCTTTAAGCTGTCCCCAGATCATATTCATTCCGTTTCTGAAATTCTCATCGGCACATTCCGACTTAAGAGACCGCTCGAAGCTGTCTATCACCGGAAGAAGATCGCTTATACATTTGGCAGACGCATTCTGATACGTTTCATTTTTCTCTCTTGCCGTGCGCTTTCTGTAGTTGTCGTACTCGGCATAGAGACGGAGGTACTTGTCATTTGCCTCGCTGAGTGCCTCCTCAAGGGCGGCATATTCAGAGGCTGTATCGTTATATTCGCTTACAGCGTCCTCCTCATCGGAGGTCGTCTCCGGGATATCTGTATCCTGCTGAATGGTATCCTCCTGCTGCGGAGTGTCCTCCTCAGAAGTGATATCATCCGTTGTCTTATCTGTTTCCATCATCTGATGCTCCTTTCTGCGGCTCGGAGATCCCGTCCGCCGTCTCCTGATCGAAGTCCTCATCTCCGCCCGACATAAGGCTTGAGATCTTCTCAGTAAGGTAATCCACATACGGTATCACCTTTTTATAATCTATCCTCATGGGACCGATGATCCCGAGAGAACCTGCCTCTCTTCCGTCCTTTTTGTATTTTGAGACGATAAGGCTGGAATTACCTATGGCAAAGCTGCTGCTTTCCGCACCGAACCTGACCTGTATACCGCTGAACGTATCCTCAAGCAGTTCACTGAGACCGTTTTTATGTTCGATGAATCTCACGACCTCCATTTTGTCAAGCTCGTCACATGAGAGCAGCTTTTCTCCTCCGCTGACGGTCAGCTCCTGCTGACGAAGGTCCTCTGAAAGCTCGCATATTCCCTTTACAAGAGGTGAAAGCGAGACCATATATGCGCTCACGGCAGCAACCATTTTATCGAACATTTCCTCTGAAAGCTCATCGACCGAAACGCCGCTGAGATTCTCCTCAATATAATGTGTAAAGAATTCGAGCTGTTCGGCACTGAGGTCGAATTCCAGACGGCAAGCCTTATTCTTTATGCTTCCGTTGGAGGTAATGAGCAGTATCACGTACAGTCTCTTACCGGTGGGAATGACCTCCACCTTTGAGATCACCGAGAATCTCGGAACTGCCTTTGACACCACGGCTGCACACTGAGTAAGCTCTGTGAGAGCCGCCGCAGCATTCCGGACGAGAAGCTCCTCCGGAGTGTCACTGCCGCCCAGCATCATATCCAGTCTGTGTTTTTCCTCATCGGGCAGATCGGGAGGGCTCATGATCTTGTCGATATAGAGTCTGTAGCCTGCGAAAGTAGGAATACGTCCTGCGGAGGTATGCGGCTGTTCAAGATATCCAAGCTGTTCAAGGGCAGCCATATCGTTCCTTATCGTAGCCGGGGAGACTCTCATACCATCCAGCTTGGAAACAGCCTTTGAACCGACAGGCTCGCCGGTCCTGATATACTCATCGACCACGGCAGCAAGGATCCTTAGCTTTCTGTCGTCCACGTCCGCACGTCCTCCTTATATTCGTTAGCACTCTCACTCTTTGAGTGCTAAATATAATTTATCACTATTGTGGCGTTTTGTCAAGTGTTTTATGCGTTTTTGTAGAATTTACCTAAAATTACCTTTTTCGGTCGTATTCTATGGTGATTTTGTACTAATCGCTGAAAGCCTGTTTATTGCCTGCAAACTAAACCTTGCCGAAAAATCAAGGGCAGCACCGCAAAAGCTATGCGCAGTGCTGCCCTAAAGCGTTCTCCCGATTTAAAGACAAGGTCAGCCTCAGGAGTTGTTTTTCACATCAACATATACGGTGACAATGAATCCGTCAACATTGTTTCCCGATATCTCATACTTCACACCGGCAGGAACCGGCACGCTGTTATTATCCTCCGCACCGCCGCTTGCCTCGACAAAATACACCTCATACTCCTGACCGCTGTCATCGGTATATTTGAGATGATCGCCGCTGTAGGGATGATTTCTCACAACGTCGATATACTCCTCAAGGCAGAGGTTATTCTTCATCATATAGTACGCATGAGGGATACCCACATATCTGAAATGCCACGGCTCGTCCTGTATTTCGGTGATGCTCTCCTTTTCTTCGGTGTAGCGGATCACGAAGCCGTATTTTGCGCAGTTTTCCGCAAACCACTCATACTCGCCCGTTCCGTCATAATCCACAGGAGCTCCCGTTCCCTTTTCGTACCGGGAGAAATCAAAGGCATAGCCGGTCTCATGCTCACTGTAGCCGGGCTTCGCCACACGTGTCGAGGAGTCTGTTCCGTTATTCTGCAGATCCTGCTCATAAAGCTGCTGCTGAAACTCGGTCGTGCGGAATGAACCGTATATCATGAGATCGTCCAGTGAGGAATATTCATAAAAATCGTCTATCATACGAGCCATCGGCTCATATACTGCACTGAGTATCTTGTAGTCGTAATCAACGGCAGTGAAGCTCGTTCTGCCTGTTTCGTCATTTTTTTCGAGAATGCTCACCAGATCTTCGCCGCCTCCGAAATACCGGTGCTGATTGTTCACGAGGATAAGATCACCGGTGAAGATCTCTTTCGTCTTGACGTTTGATGTCTCGAAGATGATCTTATCCGGATCGGGTGCGCCCGTAGTCATCTCGGTAGGCTCTGTGGGAGCAGTCGTCTGCTCTTCTTCGGGAGCTTTGACCGTCCTGACGTTATCAAAAGCATTTTTTATGAAAAGGACTCCCGTACCCAACAGGACAACGCAGATCACAAGCTCTGTGAGAAAGCGTGTTCTTCTGATGCTTTTTTCCTTGCTTATCTGTTTTTTTGACATATGATCACCTTTTCTCATAAACATATACTGACCTTTGATACATACTGCGTCACACTTATTATAGCATAATCAGGAGAAAAAATATATACTCCGGCAGACATATTTGTTATTCAGAACAAATCCTACATAAAAATATCTGCTGTTTTTGTATATTCTGCTGTCAAAATCAAGAAATAAAAAGGCTGTGAGAAACTCTCCGAAAAAAATTTCGGATTTTTTTAAAAAACCCTTGACAAATACGATTTTTCGGTGTATAATTACCTTACAGATTATAAATGCGCTGAAGGGAAATAAAGCCCTCGTCCGACCTGACAGAGAGCTGCCGTGTGGTGAAAGGCAGCAGGCAGGCGTCGGTATAGCTCCTCCCTGAGCAGTCGGCTGAAAGCAGCGTGCTGCTGTGATTAGGTTTGAACGGCTTCCCCCGTTATAGGGATATGCGTTATCCGACGCAGATGAGCGGCTGTATTTTTGCAGCAAGAAGAGTGGTACCACGGAGTACATCGCAACTTCGTCTCTTCCATGTTATTTGCATGGAAGAGACTTTTTTGTTGTCGGAATGATCTCGTACATTTTATGCTGATCTCACCCTAAAACCCAAGGATCTTTGCGAAGATCCTGCACGGCTTTCAGAATGAGATCGGTATTACAGGAGGTAATTATGAAAAACTATCAAAAGTACACAAGACAATTTTTTGAAGCACCGAAAACAGACATGAATTGGGCAAAAAGATCCTACATCGACAAAGCTCCCATCTGGTGCAGCGTTGACCTCAGAGACGGCAATCAGGCACTGATAATCCCCATGAGCCTCGGCGAAAAGCTCGAATTTTTCTCCGAGCTGGTGAGAATAGGATTCAAGGAGATCGAAATAGGCTTCCCTGCCGCTTCGGAGACAGAGTACGACTTCTGCCGCACTCTCATCGAGCAGGATCTTATCCCCGATGATGTCACCATTCAGGTGCTCACACAGTCAAGAGAGCACATCATCAAGAAAACGTTCGATGCTCTCAAAGGCTGCAAGAACGCCATTGTTCACCTTTACAACTCCACTTCCGTTGCACAGCGTGAACAGGTCTTCCGCAAAAGCAAGGAAGAAATTATCGAGATCGCCGTTTCGGGAGCTAAACTCTGCAAGGAATACCGTGAAAAATACGAGGGAAATTTCCGCTTTGAATATTCTCCCGAAAGCTTCACCGGCACAGAGCCCGAATTTGCTTTGGAGATATGCAATGCCGTACTGGATATCTGGCAGCCGTCTGCCAATGATAAGGTCATCATCAACCTCCCGGTAACAGTTCAGCACTCAATGCCGCACGTATACGCAAATCAGATCGAATATATGTGCGAGAATCTCAAATACCGTGAAAATGTCATAGTCTCGCTGCACCCCCACAATGACCGAGGCTGCGCCGTAGCCGATACGGAAATGGGACTTCTTGCAGGTGCTGACCGTGTTGAGGGAACGCTTTTCGGCAACGGTGAGCGCACAGGTAATGTGGATATCATCACTCTTGCAATGAATATGTTCTCACAAGGCGTTGATCCGGAGCTTGATTTCAGCGATATCCCGTCGATCACGGAGCTCTACACCCGTCTGACACGTATGACCGTCAATGCACGTCAGCCCTACAGCGGAAAGCTCGTCTTTGCGGCATTCAGCGGCTCTCATCAGGACGCTATCGCAAAGGGAATGAAGTGGCGTGAAGAGAAAAACACCCCCTACTGGAACGTTCCCTATCTGCCGATCGATCCCCATGACGTGGGACGTGAGTACGAGGCGGACGTTATCAGGATCAACAGCCAGTCCGGAAAAGGCGGCATCGGCTATATCCTCGAAACGAGATTCGGATATGATCTCCCGAAAAAAATGCGTGAAAACGTCGGATATCTCGTAAAGAGCGTCTCAGACCACAAGCACAAGGAGCTTCTCCCTGACGAGGTCTATGAGATCTTCAAGACAAATTACGTTGATATCACCACGCCTCTGAATGTCACCGAGGCTCACTATGTACAGACCGGCGGCATACAGGCGACCGTAACTTTAGAGTACAACGGCAGAAAAGCCTCTGCTACCGACACCGGAAACGGACGGCTCGATGCGGTGAGCAATGCTGTGCGCTCGTATCTTGATCTGGATTACGAGATCCATACCTACACAGAGCACGCACTCGAAGTCGGTTCGGGCTCAAAGGCGGTCTCTTATGTAGAGATAATCTCCGGAGAGAACAGCTTCTGGGGAACAGGCACTGACAACGATATAATTATGTCCTCGGTCAAGGCTTTGGTGAGCGCTGTCAACAAACTCATAACACAGGCGAAATGATCTCTCAGCACAATATTTCAACATTTTCAACATTGCGAATTGTGGAAAACTTACAAATTTTACAGTAAAAACGTATTCCGTATTGATTTTATGAGATCAAAGTGCTATTATATAAGGTAAGAACATTTATAAGCATTATTCAAGGAGCGGGATACTATGAGAACTGCCATTATAATTTACGGCATAGTCATTATCAACAGCGAGGTCATTATCCGGAGCTGTGATTCCTGCTGCCGCAAGGACTTTTGAGTAATTGCTTATATCCCTTTTCAGAGCAATGACGCTTACAGACCTCCGGCAGCCGTCGGAGGTCGTTTTGTATAGTCAGCGGCAAATTTGTCCGCATTGACCATATCAGGCGGCAGACGGCGCACAGAGCCGCTGTCGGACTTTGTGCGGTGCTGCCGTGATCCACAGAAATAATTTTACAGAAAAGGATAGTTTATCATGAAGATATCAGGTGCAAAAATTGTGGTCGAGACTCTCATCGAACAGGGAGCAGATACCGTTTTCGGCTATCCCGGCGGTCAGGTCATCAACCTCTTTGACGAGCTTTACCTCAACAGCGACAGGATAAAGCACGTTCTCACTGCCCATGAACAGGGCGCTGCCCATGCCGCTGACGGCTACGCTCGTGCCACGGGAAAAACAGGCGTTGTTATCGCAACATCAGGTCCGGGAGCTACGAATCTCGTTACCGGCATCGCCACAGCTTACCTTGACTCCGTTCCGCTGGTAGCGATCACCGGAAACGTCCCGTGCAGTCTCATCGGACGTGACAGCTTTCAGGAGGTCGATATCGTCAGCATCACGATGCCCGTCACAAAGCATAACTTCATCGTCAAGGATATCACAGAGCTTGCCGATACGCTGAGAACGGCTTTCCGCATCGCCAAATCGGGACGTCCCGGCCCTGTCCTCGTAGATATTCCCAAGGACGTTCAGACCGCTGTCACGGAATTTGAACCCAAAGCTGCTCCGGCTATCCCGTATCCCCTGACACTTGCCTCTGAGGAAAAGCTCCGCCGGGCGGCTGAAATGATAAACGCCTGTCAGCGTCCGTATATCTACTTCGGAGGCGGTATAATCTCAGGCAAAGCATCAAAAGAGCTTATCGCCTTTGCGGAGAAGATAGACGCTCCTATGGGATGCTCTCTCATGGGACTTTCAGCCGTTCCCTACGATCACCCGAAATTTCTGGGAATGCAGGGTATGCACGGTCATTATGCCTCCTCAATGGCTGAGGACGAGGCCGATCTCGTTATCGCCCTCGGAGCAAGATTCAGCGACCGGGCTACCGGCAACAAGCAGCGTTTCGCAAAGAATTTCAAGATCATACATATAGAAATAGATAACGCCGAGATACACAAGAATATTCCGGCTCAGCTCGGCATAAACGGCGATATCTGCGATGCTCTCGACAGACTTATCGAAATGGTCGATGAAAGAAAAAATCCGCAGTGGGAAGCAAGAATACAGCAGCTTCGTGATGAGGAGAAACTCCGCAGGGAAAGAGCGGATTCAATTCACCGTGAGAAGAACTGCGAAAGCTGCACCGCTCCTTGTGATAACGCCGGAACTCCCGCACAGGAAAGGCTCACTCCGTACGAGATCATTGATACGATCAGCCGCCATGCTGACGAAGATGCTGTTGTCGTTACCGATGTTGGTCAGCACCAGATGTGGACAGCTCAGAGATATCCCCTGAAAAAGCCGAGAACTTTCCTCACAAGCGGCGGTCTCGGTACTATGGGATACGGTCTCGGCGCAGCCATCGGTGCTTCCGCTGCTGTGGGAAAACAGACGATCCTCTTTACCGGAGACGGCAGTTTCGGCATGAATCTGAATGAGCTTGCTACTGCTGTTTCCCGGAACACTCCCGTAGTCATCGTCATAATGAACAACGGCGTGCTGGGAATGGTTCGCCAGTGGCAGACACTCTTCTTCGAGAAACACTACTCAAACACTACGCTCAACAGAAGTACCGACTTTGTGAAGCTCGCCGAGGCTTTCGGCGCTCAGGGCGCAAGATGCTCAACCGTCGGAGAGCTTGAGGCTGCGGCAGAGAAAGCGTTCTCACTGAAAAAGCCTTTCGTTATCGACTGTATAATTGACTGCGATGAATTCGTTCTCCCCATGCTGCCGCCGGGAGGCTCTATCGACAATATCATTACCGAGATCAAGTGAGGTGACACGTATGGATCAGTATGTTATCGGCGTTATCGTTTCAAATGTTTCGGGAGTGCTTTCACGTGTTTCCGGAATGTTCACCCGGCGTGGTTTCAACATCGACAGTCTCACCGTGGGCGAGACCGAATCAGGCGAATTTTCACGTATGACAATATCTTTCCACGGAGATGACGACATCAAGGAGCGAATACTCCGCCAGCTCCAGAAACTCTACGATGTAAAAGAGGTCGAGGTGCTTGAACGCAAGGATACCGTTATCCGTGAGCTGCTGCTCATCAAGGTGCGCAACAAGACCGAGTCACGTCAGGACGTTATGACGGCTGTGGAGATATTCCGTTCAAAGATAGTGGATTACTCTCCCACGTCACTTACCTGCGAGCTGACGGGCGAAACTTCTAAAATAGATGCATTCATCGAACTGCTGAAACCCTACGGCATCATGGAGATGTGCCGCACCGGGATCGTTGCTATAGAGCGGGGAGATAACTGCCTGAAAACAAAATAATACTGATTTTATTCCGAGAACCGTGCAAAATTTGCGGACAGACCGTGCCTTTACAAGGAAAAGTGACGAAGCCGTACCGACATATGCCGGGTCAATTTGACACAGTAAAAGGTGCAGGCTCTTCGCAAAGATCCTCAGGTTTCAGAGTGAGATCGGTATAACATCAAATGACGATAACTGCAACCGCAGTTACATATATCAAAATCAAAAAAGGAGTATCTTAAAAATGGAAAATGCAAGAGTATTTTACGAACAGGACTGTGATCTTTCCCTCCTTTACGGAAAGACTATCGCCGTTATCGGCTACGGAAGCCAGGGTCATGCACACGCTCTCAACGCCAAAGAATCCCTCGGAGACAAGGGCAGAGTGATAATCGGTCTTTATGAGGGCTCAAGATCATGGGATAAAGCCGTTGCTCAGGGATTTGAAGTATTTACCGCTGCTGAGGCTGCAAAACAGGCTGATATCATCATGATCCTCATAAATGACGAAAAGCAGGCTGCTATGTACAAAAAAGATATCGCTCCCAACCTTGAAGCCGGAAATATGCTCATGTTCGCTCACGGATTCAATATCCATTTCGGCTGCATCGTTCCTCCTGCTGATGTTGATGTTACCATGATCGCTCCCAAGGGACCCGGTCACACCGTAAGAAGCGAGTATCAGGCAGGCAAGGGCGTTCCGTGTCTTGTTGCCGTTCATCAGGATGCTACCGGTAAGGCTAAGGAGCTTGCTCTCGCTTACGGTCTTGCTATCGGCGGAGCACGTGCAGGCGTTCTTGAAACTACATTCAGAACCGAAACCGAGACCGATCTTTTCGGTGAACAGGCTGTACTCTGCGGCGGCGTATGCGCTCTTATGCAGGCAGGATTCGAGACACTCGTTGAGGCAGGCTACGATCCGAGAAACGCTTATTTTGAGTGTATCCACGAAATGAAGCTCATCGTTGATCTTATCTATCAGAGCGGCTTCGCAGGAATGAGATACTCCATTTCAAATACTGCCGAATACGGAGATTATACCTCCGGTCCGAAGGTTATCACCGAGGACACCAAGAAGGCTATGAAACAGATCCTGAAAAATATCCAGGACGGCACTTTTGCAAAGGACTTCCTGCTTGATATGTCCGATGCGGGCGGTCAGGTACACTTCAAGGCTATGAGAAAACTCGCTTCCGAGCACCCTGCTGAAAAGGTAGGCGCTGAGATCAGAAAGCTCTATAGCTGGAGTGACGAGGATAAGCTCATCAATAACTGATGCAGATCGGAAAACTGCGGCGCAGACGGCAATCCTTGCTTTCTGCGCCAAAGCAGTATAGATCAATATAATGCAGGATCTTATAAGAAAATTCCGTCCGAACTTAAAGCATATCACGGCTGTCGTTTTTTTGCCGGCTCACCATTTTTCTATATGTCGGAAAACACTCCCGAAAAAATTAAACTGAGGTGATATAAAATGAGCGGAAATTACTTCTGCGAGGGCGTTGAAAAGGCATCACAGCGCTCCCTTTTCAATGCGCTCGGAATGACAAAAGAGGAAATGAAACGCCCTTTGGTGGGTATCGTTTCCTCGTATAATGAGATCGTCCCCGGACATATGAACATCGACAAGATCGTTGAGGCTGTAAAGATCGGTGTCGCTATGGCAGGCGGTACTCCCGTAGTATTCCCGGCTATAGCCGTCTGTGACGGCATCGCCATGGGACACGCCGGAATGAGATACTCTCTTGTTACACGTGACCTGATCGCCGACTCTACAGAGTGCATGGCTCTTGCTCACCACTTCGATGCTCTTGTGATGATACCTAACTGCGATAAGAACGTTCCCGGACTGCTGATGGCTGCCGCAAGAATAAACGTCCCCACTATTTTCGTCAGCGGAGGCCCTATGCTTGCAGGTCACGTAAAAGGAAAGAAAACAAGCCTCTCCTCCATGTTTGAGGCTGTGGGAGCGTATACTGCCGGAAAAATGTCTGCCGAAGACGTGGAGGATTTTGAAAATCATGCTTGTCCTACCTGCGGATCTTGCTCCGGAATGTATACTGCAAACTCTATGAACTGCCTTACCGAGGTGCTCGGCATGGGACTCAGAGGAAACGGCACTATCCCGGCTGTATACTCCGAGAGACTGAAACTCGCAAAAGAGGCAGGTATGCAGGTCATGGAGCTTTGGAGAAAAAATATCCGTCCCCTTGACATCATGACAGAAAAGGCATTCTATAATGCTCTCACTGCTGATATGGCACTCGGCTGCTCGACTAACAGTATGCTGCATCTTCCGGCTATCGCCAATGAATGCGGCGTTGACATAAACCTTGACATCGCAAACGAGATAAGCGCAAAAACGCCGAATCTCTGCCATCTTGCTCCTGCGGGCAACACCTACATGGAGGATCTTAATGAAGCCGGAGGCGTTTATGCTGTCCTCAATGAGCTTGCCAAAAAGGATCTCATCAACACCGACTGCATGACTGTCACAGGCAAGACCGTGGGAGAGAATATCTCAGGCTGCGTGAATCGTGATACCGCAATAATACGTCCTATCGACGATCCATACAGTGAAACGGGCGGTATCGCTGTGCTGAGAGGAAATCTTGCTCCCGACAGATGCGTTGTAAAGAGAAGCGCCGTTGCTCCCGAAATGCTCGTTCATAAAGGTCCCGCAAGAGTATTCGACAGCGAGGAGGAGGCTATAAAGGTCATCTACGAGGGCGGAATAAAAGAGGGAGACGTTGTTGTTATCCGCTATGAAGGTCCTGCCGGCGGTCCCGGAATGAGAGAGATGCTCTCTCCCACATCAGCTATTCAGGGCGCAGGTCTCGGCTCGTCTGTCGCACTCATCACGGACGGCAGATTCAGCGGCGCAACAAGAGGCGCAGCTATAGGTCATGTATCGCCCGAAGCCGCAAACGGCGGTACGATCGCTTACGTAAAGGACGGCGATATCATCTCTATCGACATTCCCAACTACAGCATAACTCTCGAAGTCTCCGATGAGGAGCTTGAGGAGCGCAGACGGACAATGCCCATAAAGAAAAAGGAGAATATCACAGGCTACCTCAAACGTTATGCCGCTATGGTTTCTTCTGCTGATAAGGGTGCTATAATCAACAAAAAATAAAAGGAGTTTTTACAATGGGTATGACAATGACTCAGAAGATCCTTGCCGCTCATTCGGGAAAGGAGTCGGTCTCAGCCGGACAGCTTATCCTTGCCGATCTCGATCTCGTGTTGGGAAACGATATCACCTCTCCCGTGGCTATAAAGGAATTCACAAAGCTGGGCAAAGACAGCGTTTTCGACAAAAATAAAATAACAATGGTCATGGATCACTTCGCTCCGAATAAGGATATCAAGGCTGCCGAGCAGTGCAAAATGTGCCGTGATTTCTGCGGCGATATGGATATCACTCACTTCTATGATGTCGGAAAAATGGGCATCGAGCACGCTCTTCTTCCGGAAAAAGGTCTTGTCACCGCCGGAAATGTCGTTATCGGCGCTGATTCTCACACCTGCACCTACGGCGCACTCGGAGCTTTCTCGACCGGTGTAGGCTCTACGGATATGGCTTGCGGCATGGCTGTCGGAAAAGCATGGTTCAAAGTTCCCGGTGCGATAAAATTCAACCTCACGGGAAGTCTGAGAAAATATGTCTCCGGAAAAGATGTTATCCTCCATATCATCGGAATGATCGGTGTGGACGGCGCACTCTACCGCTCTATGGAGTTTACGGGCGAGGGACTCTCATCACTTTCCATGAGCGACCGTCTCTGTATCGCAAATATGGCTATCGAAGCAGGCGCTAAGAACGGCATCTTTGAAGTGGACGACATCACTCTTGATTATATCAGAGAACACGGCGGATCCGGACCGGTAATCTATAAGGCTGATGATGATGCCGTTTACGATCAGGTCATCAATATCGACCTCTCCGAGATCGAACCGACCGTTTCGTTCCCGCATCTTCCCGAAAACGCAAAAACATTCGGCGAATTCGGAGAGATCCCGATAGATCAGGTGGTGATCGGCTCATGCACCAACGGCAGACTCGAAGACTTAGAGATCGCTGCTGAGATCATGAAAGGCAAAAAATGTGCTGACGGCGTTCGTGTGATAATAATTCCTGCCACACAGCAGATATACCTTGACGCTATGGAGAAAGGACTTCTGAAAATATTCATCGAAAGCGGTGCGGTAGTTTCAACACCCACCTGCGGACCATGTCTCGGCGGATATATGGGTATCCTTGCAGACGGTGAACGTGCCGTTACGACCACTAACAGAAACTTCGTAGGACGCATGGGACACACAGGCTCAGAGGTCTACCTTGCAAGTCCGGCAACCGCTGCGGCAAGTGCGGTAACAGGAAAAATATCAAGTCCGTGGGAGGTAATGGGAAAATGAAATATACAGGCAATGTGATAAAATACGGCGATAACGTTGACACTGACGTTATTATCCCTGCAAGATACCTCAACACCAGTGAACACAGCGAGCTTGCCGCTCACTGCATGGAGGATCTCGACAAAACATTTGTCAGCCGGGTAAAGCCCGGTGATATCATCGCTGCCGGCCAGAATTTCGGCTGCGGTTCATCAAGAGAGCACGCTCCCATTGCCATCAAGGCAAGCGGTATCTCTCTCGTCATAGCGAAGAGCTTTGCAAGGATATTCTACCGCAATGCCATAAATATCGGTCTTGCGATCGTTGAATGTCCCGAAGCAGCAGAGGCTCTCAGCGAGGGCGATACTGTTGAGGCCGATCTTGATAACGGCATTATCAGAGATCTCACCACGGGAAAAGAATTTTCCGTTGAGCCTTTCCCGGAGTTTGTCCAGAAGATCATCGAAAACGGAGGACTCGTTCAGTCCATAAGCAACGGAGTAATAAAGTAATGACAGTGCTGCACTGACTTCAAAAAAGGAGAACTTATCAAAATGGAATACAACATCGCTTTACTTAAAGGCGACGGCATAGGTCCTGAGATCGTTGACAGCGCCGTTGCCGTGCTTGAAAAAACGGCTGAAAAATTCGGTCATAAATTCAATTTTACACCCTACCTCATCGGCGGCTGCGCCATTGATGCCGCAGGAGAACCTCTCCCCAAGGAAACTGTTGACGGCTGCCTTGCGAGTGACAGTGTGCTCCTCGGTGCGGTGGGAGGTCCGAAATGGGACGATATGCCCGGCGATAAGCGTCCCGAAAAGGCTCTGCTCGGCATACGCTCGGCTTTGGGACTTTTCACAAATCTGCGCCCTGCCAAGCTCTATCCTGCCCTGAGAAGTGCCTCTCCCCTCAAAGATGAGATCGTGGGCGAGGGATTCGATATCATGATAGTGCGTGAACTCACGGGAGGTATCTACTTCGGTGAGCGGGGATACCGTCAGGGAAAATTCGGCGAGGAGGCTTTCGATACCGAGGCTTACAGCATCACCGAGATCAAGCGTATCGGGCGTGTTGCATTTGAAACGGCTATGAAAAGAAACAAGCGTGTCGTAAGCATCGACAAGGCAAACGTTCTTGAAACTTCACGCCTGTGGAGAAAGATCATGCACGAACTGGCTAAGGAGTATCCCGATGTACAGTACAGTGATATGCTGGTCGATAATGCCGCTATGCAGCTTGTGAGAGATCCTCGGCAGTTTGACGTTATCGTCACCTCCAATATGTTCGGAGATATCCTCTCCGATGAGGCATCTCAGATAACAGGCTCTATCGGTATGCTTGCCTCCGCATCACTCGGAGACACCACAAGAGGAATGTACGAGCCTATCCACGGTTCAGCACCCGACATTGCAGGTCAGGACAAGGCAAATCCCATTGCGACAGTCCTCTCAGCGGCAATGATGCTGCGTTATTCCTTTGGTCTTGCAGATGAGGCTGACGCTATCGAAAATGCCGTTGACCGTGTTCTGGAAAAGGGATTCCGCACTGCCGATATCGTCGGAGACTCCGGTGCTGCTGCGATCGGCTGTGCAGCTATGACGGAAAAGATCCTCGGTGAGCTGTGATGCAAAGTAAAAAGCTCGAAGCTCTTGCCCTGAAGCGAAATTCTGTCGTTATTCTTCGTGAAACGGGCAAGGATAAGGTCATAAGCGATCTGATGTATCTTTTTTCGGCTGATACGGATGATACCGCAAATTTTATAACGCATTACTGCGATGTTGTTTCTTCACTGTACGAAACGGGATCTGCCGACATAAGTAAGCATATCCTTAAAGCCGTTCTCGAATGCGATAATTTTTATATCAGAAAATCAGCAAAGGGCGAAGCTGTCCCAAAGGAAATGACTGAATGTCTCATAAACGAGCTGCGGTTCTTTCAGGAGCTTTCGGAGCTGACACCTGCGGATATTACGGAAGATCTCGATTATGACGGATTTCTTCCCGAGTGGACAAATTCACCCGTTGACATTGCCGGAAGCTATTTTGAACGGCTGGATCTTGCTCACAGACACGGCTACGGTCAGTATGCAAGGTACAGTATGTTTACCATGAATGACGGAAAGATCACTCCCGTGAAATTTCCCGACAGACAGCGGCTTCCGGAGCTTTTCGGCTATGAGCGTGAAAGGCGTGAGGTGCTGGATAATACTCTCGCACTCATTGAGGGCAGACCGGCTCAGAATGTGCTCCTTTACGGCGATGCCGGAACAGGAAAATCCTCGACGGTCAAAGCCGTTCTGAATGAGCTTGCCGACAGGGGACTGCGTCTCATTGAGATAACAAAGGAGCAGTTAAAGGATATTCCTGCCATTATTGACGAAATAGCCGGCAATCCGCTGAAATTCATCATATTTATTGACGATCTCAGCTTCGATGCAGGTGAGGACTGCTTCGGCACACTAAAGGCTGCACTTGAAGGCTCTGTCTCCGCACGTGCCGACAATACGGTGATATACGCTACAAGCAACCGCCGTCACCTTGTCCGTGAGCGTTTCTCCGACAGAGAGGGCGACGATATCCACCGCAACGATACTATGCAGGAGACGCTTTCTCTTGCGGCAAGATTCGGTCTGAGAGTTAATTTCAGCCGTCCCGATAAAAAGTCTTATATTGCTATCGCCTCAGAGATAGCCGCTCTCAAGGGGCTGGAGATGCCCCGGGAGGAGCTTGCTCTCAGGGCTGAACAGTTTGCGGCTCAGGGCAGCGGACGCTCTCCGAGAACGGCAAGGCAGCTTATTGACACATTACTTGCTGAAAAGCATGATTCCGACTGAAGGGTGGTTCAGAATGCTTACACTTGATAAAATATATCACGCAAAATATATCCTGAAACAGGTAATTCGTGAAACGGACGTCATTCATGCGCCAAAGATAAATCCCGGATCAGAGATATATCTCAAAACGGAAAATCTACAGATAACAGGCTCTTTCAAGGTCAGAGGAGCATACTACAGGATGTCACAGCTCTCTGCGGACGAAAAGGCAAAGGGAGTTATAGCCTGCTCCGCCGGAAATCACGCTCAGGGAGTTGCTCTTGCTGCGGCAAAAAACGGCATCAGATCGGTGATATGTCTTCCTGACGGCGCACCTATCTCAAAGGTGGAGGCTACAAAAAGCTACGGTGCGGAGGTCTGTCTCGTAAAGGGCGTTTACGATGACGCTTATCAGGAGGCTCTCAGGCAGCGTGACGAACTGGGATACACCTTCATTCACCCCTTTGATGATGAGGACGTTATCGCCGGTCAGGGAACTATCGGTCTGGAGCTTATCGAACAAGTCCCCGATATGGACTGCGTTATCGTTCCGATAGGCGGAGGCGGACTTATCTCGGGAGTTGCTTTCGCAATAAAAAGCCTTAACCCGAATATCAAGGTGTACGGCGTACAGGCGGCAGGCGCTCCCAGTATGTACAACTCCGTGAAAGACGGCAAGATCGAATGTCTTGACAGTGTATCCACCATTGCTGACGGTATCGCCGTGAAAGAGCCGGGTGAGAATACATTCAGTCTCATTTCGGAATATGTTGACGAGATAGTCACTGTCAGCGATGACGAGATCTCTGCCGCAATACTTGCTCTCATGGAGCAGCAGAAACTCGTCACCGAGGGAGCGGGCGCTGTTTCCGTGGCAGCGGCAATGTTCAACAAAGTCCCGATCAAGGGCAAAAAGACAGTTTGTCTGCTGTCAGGAGGAAACATTGATGTTACGATCCTCTCGAGAGTTATCAAAAGAGGTCTTCTCATGTCGGGAAGAAACTGCTCAATGATGATAGAGCTTATCGACAAGCCCGGTCAGCTCATGGACGTTTCACGCATCATCGCCGATCTGGGAGGCAATGTTACCTCAATTCACCATGAACGTGCAAACGAGGGCTCGGCAGTAAACGGCTGCTATCTGCGCATCGTCCTTGAAACAAGGAATTACGAACACATTGAAGAGATCCGCAAAGCTCTGAAAGATAACGGATTCTCAATAGTAAACGATTGAAAGGAATGTTCATCATGAAAAAAATTCACACTGATAAAGCTCCTGCCGCTGTAGGTCCGTACTCACAGGCTGTTGTTTCGGGAGGATTGGTATATACCTCCGGTCAGATCGCTATCGTTCCCGAAACAAATACGGTAGAGGCTCAGGATATACAGGGACAGACAGAGCAGATCATGAAAAATCTCGGCGAAGTGCTCAGAGCAGTGGGAAGCTCCTTTGACAAGGCAGTGAAGACCACCTGCTTTCTTGCGGATATGAATGATTTCGCCGCTTTCAACGAGATCTACGGAAAATATTTCACCTCTCTGCCGGCAAGAAGCTGCGTGGCAGTGAAGACACTTCCAAAGGGTGTACTGGCTGAGGTGGAAGTCATCGCAGAGATATGATCTCAGAGGGTTTATCATGAATATCAAAGAATTGCAGGAAAAAATACTCCGGCTGAAAAAAGAGACCGATACGGTCATTCTTGCCCACAGCTATCAGGCAAGGGAGATCGTGGAGATAGCAGACTTTACCGGCGACAGCTACAAGCTGAGCGTTGATGCAAAAAATACGACTTCAAAAAATATTCTTTTCTGCGGTGTGAGATTTATGGCTGAGACTGCCAAGATACTCTCGCCGGATAAGCGTGTGATCCTCTCGCACAAGGACGCCGGCTGTCCCATGGCTGAACAGATGGACGCTGAAATGATCTCCGCCGTGAAGGCATCAGATCCTGAGCGTGTTGTGGTCGCCTATGTGAACACAACGGCAGAGCTTAAAACGGTCTGCGATGTATGTGTGACCTCCTCCAGCGCATTGAAAATCGTGAGAGCTCTTGACAGCGATAAAATTCTTTTTATTCCGGACTGCAATCTGGGAGACTATATCCGCCGGAACGTTCCGGAAAAGGACATAAAGCTGCTTCAGGGCGGCTGTCCGACTCATGCGGCAGTTACCCCCAAAGAGGCTCTCGCCGCAAAAAATGAGCACCCCGATGCGCTGCTCCTCGTTCACCCGGAGTGCGTTCCCGGTGTGGTGGAGCTTGCGGATTATGTCGGCTCTACATCGGGAATCATGGAGTATGCAAAAAAATCAGATGCCAAAGAGTTCATTATCGGCACAGAAAATTCCATTTCAGAGCATCTGCAATACGACTGCCCCGACAAGATGTTCTATCCTCTGACGAAAAATCTTGTCTGCCGCAATATGAAGCTCACAACACTGCCCGATGTTTACAATGCTCTCACAGGCAGGAGCGGCGAGGAGATCATCATGGACGATGCACTGATCGCCGCCGCAAGAAAATGCATTGACGAAATGATAAGGCTGGGCGGATAATATGACCGAACTTGTTGATCGTCTTTACTGCGGTGAAAGGCTCTCCGACAGCGAGCTTGCCGCTCTTATAGCGGCTGATGACAAGGAGACTGCCGATCTCCTGCGAAGCCGTGCCGACAGTATGAGACAGCGGTACTACGGGAAAAAAGTCTTTCTCCGGGGTCTTATAGAGATATCAAGCTGTTGTAAAAACAACTGTCTTTACTGCGGTATACGATGCGGAAATTCCGAGGCTGAGCGTTACCGCCTCTCCAAAGAGGATATCCTCTCATGCTGTCAGCAGGGATATGAACTCGGATTCAGGACGTTCGTTCTTCAAGGCGGCGAAGATCCGTATTTCACCGATGATGTGATGTGCGGTATCATATCGGAGATACGCAGGCTCTACCCCGACTGTGCAATAACGCTTTCCCTCGGCGAACGCTCACGGGAAAGCTATCAGCGCATGAAAAATGCCGGTGCGGACAGGTATCTCCTGCGCCACGAGGCTGCATCAGAACGGCTGTACAGAAGTCTTCACCCGTCAGAGATGAGTCTGAGCAACAGAAAAAATTGTCTCTTCACTCTCCGTGAGCTTGGATATCAGGTAGGCGCAGGCTTCATGGTGGGCGCACCCGGTCAGACTGTCTCTGACCTTATCGCCGATCTGCGCTTTCTTGAAGAGCTGCGTCCGCATATGATCGGGATCGGTCCGTTTGTACCGCATCACTGCACTCCCTTTGCAAACGAGAGGGGAGGCACTCTTGAGCTGACGCTGCGGCTTTTGGGATTACTCAGGCTCATGTTCCCGAATGTACTGCTCCCGGCAACTACGGCACTGGGTACGATCTCTCCGACCGGACGTGAGCAGGGACTGAAAACAGGCTGCAACGTGGTGATGCCCAATCTCTCTCCGGTCAGAGTCAGAAAAAAATACGATCTCTATGACAATAAGATCTGCACCGGCGAAGAGGCTGCCGAATGCCGGGGCTGTCTTCAAAGACGCATCGAAAGCGCAGGATATTTTGTATCCGCCGAACGAGGAGACTGCATAGAAAAATAAGGATAATGCCCATAAAGGAGTTCATAATAATGAGAGTTCGTTTTCATCTTCCGGATTTTTCCGGAAACTTCAAACTCAATCTGCTTTTTGCAGATCTTCTGAAAAATCACCCCGAATACTTCCGTGAGGGCGTGGAGATAGCTTCCTTTTACGGTGTATTTCCTCCCTGCCTCTGGAACGGCGGAAGACCACAGGGCGGTATGACTGACAAGAATTTCATCAAAAGCGTTATCAAGATCTTCAATGAGCGTGGTATACCTCTGCGCTTTACGTTCACAAATCCTGTCTTAGAGAAAAAACACCTGAGCGATGAACGCTGCAACATGATACTCAATCTCGCAAACAACGGTCTGAATGAAGCTATCGTTGTGTCTGAATGCCTTGAAAATTACCTGCGGCGGAATTTCCCGAAATACAAGCTCACAAGCTCTACCTGCAAAAGGCTTGACTCGGCAGAGGCTCTCACCGCAGAGTTGGAAAAGGATTATCATATCGTTGTGGTGGATTACGATCTCAACAACAAATTCGACATTCTCGAAAAGCTCCCACGTAAAAAGGATCTTGAATTTCTCGTGAATGCCTGCTGTCAGCCGGAGTGTCCCGTGAGAGCAAGGCACTATGAATCTATCGGTCAGCAGCAGATAGCCTTCTGTGAGCACATCAAGCGTCACCCGAATGTACCCTTCGACCATGCCGCTCATGATCCCGAAAATTTCAGGAGCTGTCAGTTCGCAAAGAGAGGACTTTTCCAGATCAGGGATCTGAAAACCCACATCTCTCCCGATGACATCTGGGAGAAGTACGTTCCCATGGGATTTGAACAGTTCAAGATAGAGGGACGTACTGCCGGAAAAGTCAACGTTCTGGAGACGTATATGTACTACATGGCAAAGCCGGAATGCCGTGACGAGGCTCGGTTTACGCTCCTCACCATGATGGAGAAGACCGGAGCGATGCAGTTCACCTGATCTCCTCTATCTTTGTTTCCGGATAATAATGCTCAAGGATATCCCTCCAGCTTTTGCCCTCGGCTGCCATAGCATTGGCTCCGTACTGGCTCATTCCCACACCGTGACCGTATCCCCGTGTGGTGAACGTCACACTGCTGTCCGAAGCACTCACCTCAAAGCAGGCTGAACGCAGTGCAAGCGCAGTGCGGACATCGTTTCCCGTGAGTGTCCTGTCTCCCACAGAAACGGAGAGCACCGTTCCCGAATCAGATACAGATGCTATATTTATCCATGAAGCGATGTCAGCTCCCAGCACTATGCCCGGAAAAGCTGTTTCGAGCTTGTTTTTCAGGACATCACTTTCATACGTGACCTCCTCACGGTATTTGGGAGCGTCAAGATCATAGGAGCTGTCTACCGGAACAAGATACTCCACAGCCGCACCCCACGCATTTTCGGCACTTTCGGTCTTTCCCGATGACATGGAGTGAAATGCCGAAATGACCGGCTCCTCATTATACGTTATCATATACGGCAGCACCTCATCAACGGCGCTGCTTATTTTTTTGTAGTATTCGTCGAAATTCTCCCCGAAAAATTGTTTTGCCTGATCTTCGGTGAAATATCCCTGATACTTTGATGTGTCGTTGGAGAAATCCGCCCCGTTAAGCTCAGGAGTGGGGGCAGTCTTCTCACGCAGACGCTGACGCTCGGCATACGTATGAGCTGCCACTGCCTGAGCTTTCAGAGCCTCCGTCTCAAAGGCGGCAGGCATTTCGGCACAGACTGCTCCGATAACGTAGTCACGCTCTGAAACATCAAGTATCTCTCCGGTGGAGACATCAAGGACATGGTAGGGATCTCCGGTGTGATCGGCAATGCTGTCCGCCTGAGACGATGCTGCTGTCGTCTGTGAAACACTATCGGTGCTTTCATTATTTTTCGATGCATCGGTACTCCCGGCAGGGTTGTCCGGCGAGGAGGTGCTGCTTGCCGGAGGGTGCGTTCCCGACAGATAAACGGGTACTGCCGGCAGCACAGTGACAGACAATGCAAGTATGAGTGTGAGCGAAAGATAAGCTTTCATAGTAAAAACCTCCCTGATAAGTAAAATGATCTGCAAGCCTTGACATTCCGCAGGAATTGTGTTATAATTGAATATGAATTTCTATAAGGAGTGTGATCGTTATGCCATCATTTTTTTCAAGCATCAACATTACAGATTTATGCAGAGAACTGACAGAAAATTCCTCAATAGAGCCGCAGCTCTACGAAAAATACCGTGTTAATCGAGGACTGCGCCGCAGCGACGGTACAGGAGTAGTTGCAGGTATCACAAAAATATGTAACGTCCACGGCTACATACTCAATGAGGGAGAAGTCGAGCCTATCCCCGGAAAGCTCATTTACAGAGGCTACAGCATCACAGATCTTGTGGAAAATGTCGAAAAAGAGGATCGTTTCGGCTTCGAGGAGACCGTCTTCCTCCTGCTCTTCGGAAGACTGCCATCTCAAAAGGAACTGAGATCTTTTAATACATTTATTTCGCTTCAGCGTGATCTTCCTGCCAATTTCGTGGAGGATATGATACTGAAAGCTCCGTCAAAAAATATCATGAATAAGCTTGCACGTTCGGTTCTTGCGCTTTATTCCTACGATGAGGACTGCGAGGTCAAGGGTATCGAAAAGGAAATGACGACCGCTATCAACCTTATCGCAAAGCTACCGGTCATCATGGCAAGCGCATATCAGGTCAAGAAAAGAGTCTACGATAACAAGAGCATGATAATGCATCCCATAGATTACGATGAGAATACAGCTCAGTGTATACTTTCGCTCCTGCGCCCTGACAGAAAATACAGCCGTGCGGAGGCGCAGATGCTTGACTGTCTGCTTATGCTGCAGGCTGAACACGGCGGCGGAAATAACTCAACATTTACCTGCCGTGTCCTGACCTCCTCCGGAACAGATCCCTACTCCGCATATTCGTCAGCGATATGCTCGCTAAAAGGACACCGTCACGGCGGAGCTAATCATCAGGTCATCAAAATGCTTGACAACTGCAAGGCAAATATCAAAAACTGGGAAGACGAGGGCGAAGTCGCCGATTATCTCGGAAAAATTATCCGCAAAGAGGCAAATGACGGCTCGGGACTCATCTATGGTATGGGTCATGCCGTATATACTATCTCCGACCCTCGTGCCGTTATCCTGAAAAAGAAAGCCTTTGAGCTGGCTGCCGGCAAAGAGATCGAGGCTGAATTCCGCCTGCTTGATACGATCGAACGCCTTACGCCCGAAGTCTTCCGCCAGGTCAAGGGCAGCGAAAAGACCATGTGCGCCAATGTGGATATGTACTCCGGTCTTGTATACAGAATGCTTGGTATCTCGGACGATCTCTTTACTCCGCTGTTTGCCGTGGCAAGAATGTCCGGCTGGGCTGCCCACCGTATGGAGGAGATCCTCACCAGCAGCAGGATAATCCGTCCGGCATACAAGGCTGTCGCCAAAGAGAGAGAGTATATCCCGCTTTCTGAAAGATGAACCGGCTATCCGTGCCACGGCACTCATGCAGAAGGCTGATCCCGCTTCTTGCGGTGATAATGACATTGCCCGGCTGCTCGTTCGGCTCGAATATAGATAATCTCATGGCACCTCCGAAGCTCAGTGTCGAACAGGAGCAGATATACAACGCACTGACTGATGCCGCCGGAACTAACATCAGCCTGAAATATCCAAAATCCGGAAAGTATCTATCTGCCTTTATCGTGGAGGATATTGACGGGGACGGCGGCAGCGAAGCTGTGGTCTTCTACGAGAAAACAAGCCTCACCGCTCAGGAAAATACGCTCAGGATAAATATTCTTGACCAGTATGACGGCAAATGGCGGTCGGTGTGCGACACTCCGGCAGAGGGTGCTGAGATCGACAAAGTGATGATATCGCAGCTTGGCTCAAATCAGCGCATAAATCTCATCATCGGCAGCAGCCTGATAAACCGTTCGGAAAAAAATGTCGCCATATATAATTACAGTCCTGCCGGCGGAGTCATCGAACAAACATTCTCTCAGGCGTGTTCATTCATTGATGTGACCGATCTGGACGGCGATCTGGAAAATGAATTTCTCCTGCTGACGGGAAGCTCCGGCGGCTCTGCGGCAGAGGCTCAGGCTTACAAGCTGGACGCTGACGGCAAATACCATAAATACAATGCCGAGCTCAGCGGCAGTTTCACCGAATTTGAAAATATCAGCTACGGCAGCCTCTACGGAGGTCAAAAAGGGCTTTATATTGATGCTCTCTCAGCCACAGGCTCGATACAGACTGATGTCATCTATATGGACAGCTCCGGTCTGAACAAGGTCTTTGCCACCCCGGAGGACTCCCTCGAAACGCTTCGTCCGGTGGGGTATTCCTCCTATGATGTGGACGGTGACGGTATTCTCGAAATACCTGTGCAGACCATCGCTCCCGGCTATGAGGAGATGTCCGAAAGCGAACAGATGAAGCTCACCTTATGGACTGACGTCAATAAGGACGGTATCCTTAAAGTGAAATACTCCTCATACTACAGTCTGAATGAGGGATATATTTTCATATTCCCCGATAAATGGAATAGTACGGTCACTGTCCGCCGGGATAACATAAACGATGAGATCGTTTTCCTCTCGCCGGAGAACGGTCAGCCCGGAAGAGAGCTGATGCGGATCTTCTGTGCCGAGGATATGCCCTCACGCAACGACCGTCTCAGCAGCAGTTATATGCTGATGCATACAAGAGGAGATTCTTCATATCTGGTGTATATTCCTCCGTATCCAGAGGAGTACAGCGACGGACTTTCTATAAGCGCAGGCGATGCCGCTTTAGGTTTCAGATCAAAAGAACCCGATACGGGCACAGCACCGTGATGTGCCGTTCCTGCGCACTTTGGTAATGATATATCCGCTATTACTATGATTTGAAAAGGTGATTTTATGAAAAGGATCCTTATCTGTGAGGACGAAACTGCTATCCGGGAATTCGTCGTCATCAATCTCAAACGTGCCGGATACGATGTGGTAGATGTTGACTGCGGCGAGGCTGCCCTGAAAACCTTTGAGGAGGAGCGGGGCAACTTCGATATTGTACTTCTCGATATAATGATGCCCGGTATTGACGGCTTTACCGTTTGCAAAAAGATACGTGAGAAAAGCTCAACTATCGGCATAATAATGCTCACCGCAAGAACTCAGGAAATGGATAAGGTGAGCGGTCTGATGATAGGCGCAGACGACTATATCACAAAGCCGTTCTCTCCCTCAGAGCTTACCGCAAGAGTGGACGCTATTTACCGAAGAGTCTGCATGAGCTTCATAAAAAATGAAAAACAATCTGTTATTGAATCCGGTCCGTTCGTGCTGAATCTGAAAAGCCGCACCGTCACAAAAAACAACATTCCCATTGAGCTGACTCAGGTGGAGTATCAGATACTCGAATTCTTTATGAATAACAAGAATACCGCTCTTGACCGTGCAAGCATACTCAATCATATATGGGGAGAGAGCTACTACGGCGATGACAAGATCGTTGATGTGAATATCAGACGCATACGCATGAAGATCGAGGACGAACCCTCAAGCCCGAAATTCATCATAACGATATGGGGCTACGGCTATAAATGGAATGATTTGCAGTAATGGCAAAAAAGAGTATCACAAAACGCTGGATAGTCAATAATCTGGGCGTTATCGTACTTGCTCTGCTGGTGATCGAAATGGCGATAATCTACGCCATACAGACATACTTCTACAGCTCTGCAAAACAATATCTCGTATCTAAGGTGAACGCCGTGACCAGCGTTCTGAGCATACACTCTCAGGACAGCGCCTCGAATTTCTCAGCCGAAATGAGAAATATGCTTGAAACTTTCAACGAAAAAGACAAGATCGAGCTCATGGCAATAAATTCAAAGGGCAGAGTTGTGCTCACTTCTTCAGGTTTCTCGCCGGACGAGGACTCCATTATGCCTGACTTTGAGGAGGCTATGGAAAAGGGAGAGGGCTCGTATATAGGAAGACTTTCCGGCGGCGAGAAAATACTTGCCGTTTCAGTGCCGATCTCCTCTATAAACAGCGAGTTCAGCTCGGTGAGAATGGTGACATCCCTTTCAGAGATCGACAATACCATTAAAAATTACATTGCCGCAGTAACACTCATCTGTATTCTTGTAATACTTATCATTATCTCTACGGGATTGTACTTTGCCGGCTCTATCGTAAAGCCTATACGCCAGATAAGCAGCATTGCCCGTAAATTCGCTATGGGAGATTTCTCCGTCCGCATAAGCAACAGCAGCAATGACGAGATCGGAGAGCTGTGTACTGCCATAAATCATATGGCTGATGAGCTTTCCAATGCCGAGGCTATGAAAAATGAATTCATCTCCTCAGTCTCACATGAGCTGAGAACACCTCTCACTGCAATAAAAGGCTGGGCTGAAACACTGATGATCGACGGCGGAAATAATCCCGATACCATGAAAAAAGGCGTGGGAGTCATTGTCAATGAAACAGAACGACTCTCGCAGATGGTGGAGGAGCTGCTTGACTTCTCCCGTATGCAGAACGGTCATTTCACCCTTCAAAGCTCAAATATGGATATTCTTGCCGAGCTGGGAGATGCTGTGCTTATATACAGCGACAAGGCAAAGCGTGACAATATCACCATAAATTACCACGAGCCTGAAATGCTCCCGTTTGTCTTCGGCGACAAAAACCGTATCCGTCAGGTCTTTATCAACATTATCGACAATGCTGTGAAATACTCCTCACCCGGCGATACCGTCACGGTCGAGGCGATGCAGTCGGAGGGGAACGTTATTGTTTCGGTAAAGGATACGGGCTGCGGCATAAAAAAATCAGATCTTTCAAAGGTGAAAACAAAATTCTATAAGGCAAACCATACACGCCGAGGATCGGGTATCGGACTTGCTGTCGCCGATGAGATAATCTCAATGCATGGCGGCACTCTCGAAATAGACAGTCCCGGTGAGGGCAAGGGTACAGAGGTCATCATAAGGCTTCCGGCTATAAAGTAAATTCATCATTTAGTGTCTTCAAGGAGGAATACATTTTATATGAGCAAGAATTCATCCGGCGGTGAAAAATTCAAGTCCAAGATAGGAGGTCAGGCACTTATCGAGGGCATAATGATGCTCGGTCCGGATACGGGTGCTATGGCGTGCCGTCTTCCGGACGGCAGCGTTGACGTTGAAACGTGGAAAGAAAACGGCGGAAAAAACGCTCCGTGGTATAAGAAAGTTCCCCTTGTGAGAGGCTGCACCTCCTTTGTAACTTCTCTCGTCAAGGGATATAAGTATATGATGAGATCTGCGGAGAAACAGCTCACCGAGGAGGAAAAAGCTGCGGAGGAAGAGGCTTCTGCTATTTTCAATGCCATGATGTACATCGGTATGATCGTGGGAATTTTCCTTGCGGTGGGACTTTTCGTGTTTCTGCCAAAGTGGATAGCAGGGCTTATCCCCGGCATCAGCGATAAACGCATTATTCGCTCGGTCGTTGAGGGCGTTATGAAGATAGCGATTTTCGTGGGATACATGGCTCTCATAAGTTTAATGAAGGACATCAAGCGTCAGTTTATGTATCACGGTGCTGAGCATAAAACTATTGCCTGCCACGAAGCTGAGCTGCCGCTCACCGTGGAGAATGTACGCTTGCAGTCAAGATTCCACAAAAGATGCGGTACAAGTTTTATCTTTATCGTTCTGATAATCAGCATTTTTGTGATGTGCTTTGTGCCGTTCACTGTCACATGGAAAAGGATCGCTGCAAGTCTGGTGCTGCTGCCATTGGTGGTGGGCGTTTCATATGAGTGTATACGCTTCGCCGGACGCAATGACAATCTCCTCACAAAAATACTATCCGCTCCCGGTCTTGCGATGCAGAGGATCACTACCCGTGAACCTGACGACTCCATGATAGAGTGTGCTATTGCTGCACTTACCCCCTGTATTCCGGAGGATAAGGCGGACGATAACTGGTGAGCCGTCAGGAGCTTTTCCGGGAGTGCGTGAAAATCATGCAGGGAACGGACTCTCCGGAATTTGACGCTATGTGCATTTTTCAGGATATGCTGAATGAAAAAGCTCCGCTTATGAATTCAGGAGATGAGGTCTCTCCCCGTATTTCGGAGAAGATACTCTCGATCGCAAAAAAACGCAGCGAGGGGTATCCTTTGCAGTACCTGCTCGGACAATGGGAGTTCTACGGCTATCCGTTCAAGGTCGGAGAGGGAGTGCTTATTCCCCGTCCCGATACGGAAACGCTCGTTGACCATGTATCGGAATTTTTTCATAGAGATCCTTCTCCCGTAATATTCGATCTTTGCAGCGGAAGCGGCTGCATCGCCGTAACGCTGAAAAAAGAGCTGCCGGGATCACACGTCTATGCAGTGGAGCTGTCCGAAAAAGCAACAGGATATCTCCGTGAAAACGCTGCACTCAACAATGCGGATATAGAAATTATTTCCGGAGATGTGCTCGACTCACGGACAGTTGATCTGCTCCCTGCGGCTGATATCATTGTATGCAATCCGCCGTATCTCACCGGAGCGGATATGCGGTCACTGCAAAAGGAGGTCTCATATGAACCGAAAGAGGCTCTTTTCGGCGGTGAGGACGGTCTGAAATTCTACAGAGAGATCACTTCACTGTGGAAAAGATCTCTCGTCAGCGGCGGAGTGCTCATGTATGAATGCGGAATGGGGCAGCATGAGGATATCTCCCGGATACTTAAAGATAACGGTTTTGAGGATATAACGTTCAGAAATGATAACGCCGGGATAGTGAGATGCGTCTCGGCAAAAAATTGGAGGCATTATCATGGGTAAAAAGGAACTTGCAAAAAAAGCCGCAGTAGTAAGAGTTACTGCAAAGGAGGACAAAAAAACCGCTCTTGAGGGCGCTATCAAAATGATAGAGAAAAAATACGGCGCAGGAGCTGTTATGCGTCTGGGACAGACTAAGACACTTAATGTTGACGCTATCCCCACCGGCTCTATGACACTCGATATGGCTCTCGGTATAGGCGGTGTTCCAAGAGGACGTATTGTGGAGATCTACGGACCTGAAAGCTCCGGTAAGACCACGGTCGCACTTTCTATAACTGCACAGGCACAAAAAGCAGGCGGCGAGGCTGCATTCATAGATGTGGAACACGCTCTTGATCCGGTGTACGCTCAGGCTCTCGGCGTAGATATCGAGAATCTTCTTGTTTCACAGCCGGACAGCGGCGAACAGGCTCTTGAGATCGCAGAGGCACTTATAAGATCGGGTGCTATTGACGTTATCGTCATTGACTCAATAGCCGCAATGACCACTAAGGCTGAAATTGACGGCGAAATGGGCGATCTTCACGTAGGTCAGCTTGCAAGACTTATGTCTCAGGCTATGAGAAAACTCACCTCTGCAATATCACGTTCAAACTGCGTTGCTATCTTCATCAATCAGATACGTGAGAAGATCGGCGTTATGTATGGTAATCCCGAAACTACTCCCGGCGGCCGTGCTCTGAAATTCTATGCCTCTGTGCGTATCGACGTGCGCAAGGGTGAGGTCATCAAAAACGGAAGCGAGATCATCGGAGCATCTACAAAGTGCAGGATCGTCAAAAATAAGGTAGCACCTCCCTTTAAGGAGTGTACCTTCGATATGATGTACGGCACGGGAATTTCCCGTACAGGCGAGATACTCGATCTTGCAACAGATCTTGAGATCATTAAAAAAAGCGGCTCATGGTTCAGCTATAAGGATCAGAAACTCGGTCAGGGACGTGATAATGTCAAGGAGCTGCTGAAAAACGATCCCGAACTTATGAAAGATCTGGAGGAGCAGATACTTGCCCGTAAGGATGAGATCACTCTGGTCAAGCCTGACAAAAAGGATCCAAAATCGAAAAGGGGCAGGGGCAAAAATTCCGCCGATGATGATGCTGATATCGAAGAAAACAGCACCTCCGAAGATAATAGCGGTATGGAGAGCGATGATATCCTTGCAAATATTGACGAGGATTTTGAGGAATTCACTCCTGCCGCCGATGAGGAGTTTCCGGCTGAATGATAATATCCGATATTAGCAAATATAAAGGCTCCGTATATGAGATAGAGCTTGACGAGGAGAAAAAAATCTACCTCCACGCAGATATAGTCGCCGATCACGCTTTGAGAAAAGGCTCACAGATAAGCAGCGATGAACTGGAGGATATACTGAAAGCCTCAGATCTCAGGAGAGCATATCAGTTTGCACTGTACCGTCTCGACTACAGAGCATACTCCCGAAAAGAAATGTTCGGCAAACTTATGAAAACTTACAACGATGAGGAGCTGTGTACCTCCGTTGTTGACAAGCTTGAAAAACTCGGCATGATAAATGATGAACAGTATGCCGCTCAGCTTGCAAGAACTCTCGTAAAGGGAAGAAAACACGGCAGACGAAGGGCTGAATATGAAATGCACATGAAAGGTCTTGACCGTGATATCATCGAAGACGCTCTTGAAGAATACTGCGATGTATTTGAGGAAAATCTCATGGAGCTTATATATAATAAATATGCGGACAGACTCTCAGATCCGCATGACCGCAGGGAGATCGAAAAGGCAAAAGCCTCTCTTGCACGGCTGGGGTATAATTTCGGAGAGATCAACCACTGCATAAGACAATATTTCGACGATCTTGAAGAGGAGGACTAAATGGCTATCAAGGTTGGAATGGTATCACTCGGATGCTCGAAAAATTTAGTAGATTCAGAGCGTATGCTCTATAAACTCAGAGCGCACGGCTATGAGCTTGTGACTGAACCCGGTCTGGCTGATGTCGCCGTGGTGAATACCTGCGGCTTTATACAGTCCGCTAAGGAGGAGGCTATTGAAAATATTCTGGAGCTTGTTAAACTTAAAGAAGATGGCACGCTTAAAAAAATCGTAATTACAGGCTGCCTTGTGGAAAGATACCGTGACGAGGCTGCGGAGCTTTTCCCGGAGGCTGATGCTGTTGTCGGCATCGGTGCTGATAAGGATATCATTGACGTTCTCGATCACGTACTCGCCGGAGAAAGATACATCTCATTTCCTCAGAAAACAGAGCTTGAACTCACCGGAAAACGCATCATCTCAACGCTGCCGTTCTTTACATATCTCAAAGCTGCGGAGGGCTGCTCAAACTGCTGCACTTACTGCGCTATACCCATGATACGTGGAAAATTCAGAAGCGTTCCTATGGAGGAGCTTATAAAAGAAGCTGAATTTCTTGCGGAAAACGGTGTCACCGAGCTTATCGTTGTCGCTCAGGATACAACACGCTACGGTGAAGATCTCTACGGAGAGAGCAGGCTTCCCGAACTGCTGAAACGCCTTTGCAGAATAGCCGGTCTGCGTTGGATAAGAACGCTTTACTGCTATCCCGAACGCATCACCGATGAGCTGCTCACCGTCATCGCACAAGAGGAAAAACTGGTAAAATACCTCGAAATTCCCATTCAGCACTGCAATGAGGATATTCTCCGCAGAATGAACCGCTACGGCAGCAGAAAGACTCTCGAAGATCTGTTTGCCCATATAAGAGAAATGATCCCCGGTGTCATACTGCGCACTACGCTGATAACCGGTTTCCCCGGCGAAACTGAGGAGCAGTTCAATGAGCTTGCCGATTTCGTCAGCAAGGTAAAATTTGACCGGCTCGGCTGCTTTGCCTATTCTCAGGAGGAGGGCACTAAAGCGGCAGAGTATCCCGATCAGATAGATGAGGAGACTGCCTCACACAGGGCGGATATCCTCATGGAGCAGCAAATGCTCATAAGTGCGGAAAATAATCAGAAACTCATGGGCTGTGAGCTTGAAACCGTGGTTGAGGGATTCGACCGCTATGCGGAGTGCTGGTTCGGCAGAACACGTATGGACGCTCCCGACATTGACGGTATCATTTTCTTTACCGGAAACAGGAAATTTTCCATCGGTGAATACGTCACTGTCCGGATAACCGACACTCTTGACTACGATCTTATCGGTGAGGTGATAGAATGAATCTGCCAAATAAACTGACGCTCCTGAGAGTGTTTCTGATACCGTTTTTTCTGCTGTTTTTCTATATTGATATCCCCTGTCACTATATGATATCACTGCTGATATTTGCCGCCGCATCAATTACCGATGCTCTTGACGGAAATATCGCAAGAAAGCATCATCTCGTCACCAATTTCGGAAAATTCCTCGATCCTCTTGCCGATAAGGTGCTGGTGATATCAGCTCTCACTGTTTTTGTGGAATGCGGCAGAATGAGTGCGATACCGCTCATCATAATAATCGCAAGAGAGTTCATGGTATCCGGTCTTAGACTTCTTGCGGCTGACAGCGGCGTAGTTGTCGCAGCCGGTATCTGGGGAAAACTCAAAACTGCCTTTACAATGGTAACTATTGTGGGAATACTCTGCCGGCTGACTGTATGCGGTGATTTTAATGCAGATCTCCCCTCCGGCGCAGTTAATGCAGTGGATAATATCGTAATTCCTGCGCTTATTTGGATCTCAACCGCTCTGACGGTCATTTCCGGAGCAGTATATCTCAAAGGCTACCGGCATCTCATTGACTCAGATAAATAACCGAAAGGAGATTCTTTATGAAGCTTTGCGCCGGTCAGATAAAATATCTTGTTGCTATAAAGGAGCTCTCTGACACAAATGAGTATGTACGGTGCGTTACTATCTCAAGATATCTGGGAGTTTCCCGTCCAAGCGTGAGCAAGATGCTCCGGTGTCTGGCTAACTTCGGACTCGTTTATGAGGATTTTGCCAACAGCGTTGTGCTGACTCCGGAGGGCATTGAAGCTGTTGACGAGATATTCTCAGCTTATGGAGAGATCTATATTTTCTTCAACAGATTCCTGCATCTGCCATCGGAGGAGGCTCGCTCTCAGGCAATAAAATTTATTACGGAATTTCCCGAAGAAACCTGCGAACGCCTGAGAGTTATTGTCAGGAAAACTATCAAAAAAAATAAAAACAAAAAAAAACAGTAAAGGTGATCTGTATGAAAAGATTTTTTTCGTTGATGATGTGTCTCGCCGTTTTTGTAATTTCTCTGCCGCTGATATCACCCGTAAAAACAGACGCTTCATCACAATATGAAGACTACATAAATGAGGTTTTCAAGATCGTTAATCAGGAGCGTGCCGCAAACGGCGTTGAACCTCTCAGACTGAACAGCGATCTCTGCAAGGCGGCAGCTGTACGCTCACAGGAGATCAATACGCTCTTTGAACATACACGTCCCGACGGTACGGATTGCTATACCGTCCTTGAAGAAATGAATATTCAATATCTCGGCATGGGAGAGAATATCGCCGCCGGAGCATCGACTCCCGAATCCGTTATGAAAAATTGGATGAATTCCACCGGACACAGAGCTAATATTCTCAGATCTGATTTCACGGATATCGGCATAGGCGTTGTCTATATCCCCGGCAGCTACTACGGCTGGTACTGGACGCAGATTTTTACGTATTCAAAATTTCGCCGCAGCATAACCGTCGAAGACTTCGGCAGCAAAACATACGGCGATACTCCGTTCAAGATCTCTGCATCAAACTCAGGCAGCGGCGGAAATAATTACACATATTCAAGCAGCAACAAAAATGTGGCTGAAGTCTCGGACGACGGCACTGTTACGATAAAGGGCGCAGGCTCGGCTGAAATAACTGTCACGCTTCCCGAAAATTATTTTTATGAAGAAGCTTCAGTGAAGAAAAAGCTGACCGTGAGCAAGAGATCTGTAACTCTTACCGATGTAAATTATGCGGAAAAAACTCGTGTCCTTGCAAACTCTATCAAAGGGGACGATGTGGATATCGACTACGATAAGCTCAATATTGATGCTGTCACACTCAATGGCGATCAGGTAACCGCTGATGTCTCCGGTATCGTTCTCACCGGCTCGGCTGCAAAAAATTATCAGCTTGCTTCTGCTGCGGCGAAAATTACACTCTCTCCGGATGAGATATCCTCCATTACCGTGGATTGTGACGGCTCAACAAAAAAATATATACGCTTTGTCGGAAGCACATTCGCCGTTTCCGCACCTACCGAATTGGGACATTATGTCACCAATTGGCTCATTGACGGTAAAAGCGTATCAACTGACGAGAAATATACCCTCACCGTAACCGGGGATCTTTCGCTTACTGCATTGACAGATGAGACAAAGCTCGGTGACGTTGATCTTGACGGAATGGTGACTGCTGTGGACGCATCAGCCATACTCAGCGAATATGCGGAGCTTTCATCAGGCAGCTCGGGCACTTTCACAAGAATACAAAAGGCTGCCGCAGATGTGGATAACAACTACCTCACAGATTCACGTGATGCCTCGATGATACTCAGCTATTACGCATATCTGTCCTCTAACGGAGTTATCAATGATATGATACCCTGGCTGAAACAGCAATAATTCTTCTGAGGCAGCACTGCAAACACGTGCTGCCTCAATTTTTTACGAAAAAAGTATTGACAATGGCATCTCTCTGTGGTATAATATTATAAGAGCACTATTGTCTGCTCATTAAATCCGGAATATAGATGTGCGGGCCCTGTGCAACATGACCCCGTGAACCATGTCAGGCGGGAGACCGAGCAGCATTAAGCGGTATGTTTTGTGTGCCGCAGCAAGCCTGCACATCTATGTTCCGGAATTTTTTGTCCGAGAGGAGGTCTGCTGTGCTTTTTCTGTCAATTCTTCTGCGCCGCACAAAACGTGTTTTTCTTTGCATGAAAAGATCACTCATGGATGCGTTTGCTTTCACAGGTATCTTTTCAATGATATTACTGCTGTTTTGGTATCTGTTTATGGGAACTGAAATTGCACTTGATGATCTGCTCATGAGCTGGTTTATGATTTTTTTGGTATCATATGTCGTCTGCGTGGTGAATCAGATCTCCGGCTATGGCACAAAAATATTCCATGCCTACGATGAGGATATCATTGATGACTGCTTCACGCATATCAATAGATCCTCCGCATTGTTTGAGCAGGGACTTTATCTGTTTCATCATAATAATATCAAGGAGGCGCTCCGGATATTCACAGAGATCGACACCGGAAATTATAAGCTCTCGCAAAAGGAACAAGGCGTACTTTCATTCTACCGTGGAAGAACATACCACCTTCTGGGAATTTTTCCAAATGCAGTGCTGAGCTATGAAAAGGCTAAGGAGAATGGCTTTAATATGCCGCTTCTTCCGCTGTTTACGGCAAGATGCTTCGCTGCTGACGGTGATGTTGACTCGGCTATGAAAATTTATAACAGTCTGATCGACACAGATCACGAATTTGCCGATCTGATACGCACCGATGTGGGACGTATGTACCTTGACCTCAACGAGGGTGAAAAAGCTCTCGAATGGTTTCAGGAGGCTCTGGTGCGTCATGAGAATTATGCTGTTGCTGCCGGCGGTGCTGCCATAGCCTGTCTCCTTACAGGAGACCTTGACCGCAGCAAAAACCTCTATCGCATAGCTGTTCTCAACAATATAAATGATCTTCAAGGATTCAAACAATATTACGATGAGATTAGAAAGACCGTTGCTCCGGAACAGAACGATCAAAACGATCGAAATAATGTAAATTGATCTGCTAAAGGGTGTTAAAATTATGTACAAGGCTTTATATACAAAATGGCGGCCTATGACCTTTGATGATGTTATCTCTCAGGAGCATACCACCGATACACTCAGAAATCAGATAATCAACGGGAAAACAGCTCACGCCTACCTTTTTACAGGTTCAAGAGGTACGGGAAAAACGACCTGCGCACGTATTCTTGCAAAGGCTGTGAACTGCCGCAATATGAAAAACGGCAATCCCTGCCTTGAATGTGATATATGCCGTGATGCCGACAGCGGCGCTCTTACCGATATTGTTGAGATAGATGCCGCTTCAAACAACGGTGTTGACGATATCCGTGATCTCCGTGACGGTGCGGTGTACACTCCCGAACGTGGAGAGTATAAGATCTACATCATTGATGAGGTCCATATGCTTTCGCCCAGTGCGTTCAATGCTCTGCTGAAAATAATGGAAGAGCCTCCGGATTACGTGAAATTCATACTCGCTACTACAGAAATTCACAAGGTTCCGGCAACTATTGCCTCTCGCTGTCAGAGATATGATTTTCGCAGGATAAAAGCCGAGGATATCGCAAAACGTCTGCTGTATATCGCCTCCCGGGAGAATCTGAAACTCACTGAGGACGGCGCTGCCATGATCGCAAAACTCGCTGACGGCGGTATGCGTGATGCAGTTTCGCTCCTTGACCAATGCTCTGCCTGCGCCGATGAGATAAACGCTGAGGCAGTCTCAAATACGGCAGGTATCGCCGGAAAAGAGTATGTCTATGACCTGCTTGAGGCTGTTACGGAGTGCAATGCTGCAAATGCGCTTTCGATCACCGGAGCATTGTACGATATGTCCAAAGATCTGATGCGGCTTTGTGAGGAGCTTATCACTCAGCTGAGAAATATCATGCTGCTGACAGCATCTCCCGAAACTGCGGAAAAGCTCATGGTATGTACTCCCGATGAGATATCACGTCTGAAAAAACTCGCTGAAAAAAACTCTCTCGAGCGTATAATGGCTCTGCTGACATCATTTCAGGATTGCCGTGAACGCATGAATCGTGTTCTCAACAGGCGTATTGAGTTTGAAATGTCCCTTATAAGGATATGCGGAAATGTTGATTTGCCGCAGGTGGTTGACAATTCTGAAATTTATGATAAAATAAAAATGCTTGAGGATAAGCTTGCAGGAGTGAATACTCCCCCGAAAAAGCAGGAGATACTCACGGCAGAAAGCCCTGCCATTGATGCCGAACCTACTCCGAATGTGGATACAACCTCCATGAAACCGGAGGAATATACTCCGTGTGACAGGTGGGAGGAGGTTTTGGAGGAATTCAAGCGGCTGAACCCCGCAGTTGCCGCAAGCCTTGAAGGCTCGACCGCTGCTACTGCCGGAAATGTCATTATTATACAGTCGAAAAACCGCTTCTTTATTACGCTGCTGAAAAGCAGCAAGGAGAATGCCATATCACTGGGACGTGCGATTTATAATGTCCTCGGACAAAAATATGCGATCCGTGCCAGATGTACCACCACTGAGGAGGAACAAAAAAACATGGCTGAACAGCTTATCAAAAAAGCACAAAGCAGCGGCATAAGTACAGACGTTGAATAAGCTTTATACGGCTCTTGCCGTTATATAGCAGCTTATCCCGGAAAATAATTTTCACGGGAAAAGCTCAAAAATATTTAAGGAGATTAAAATTATGAAAGCAAGAATACCAAAGAATATGGGCGGCGGCGCTCAGAACATGAACTCTATGATAAGACAGGCTCAGAAAATGCAGGACGAGATCACTGTGCTTCAAGAGGATATCGAAAGCAGAGAATTCTCCGCAACTGCCGGCGGCGGAGCTGTAGAGGTTGTCGTTTCAGGCAAAAAGCTCATCAAATCCCTGAATATCAAGCCTGAGGTCGTTGATTCGGAGGATATTGAAATGCTTCAGGATCTTATCATCAGTGCCGTAAACGAAGCTGTGGGAAATATTGACGCTACGACCGAAGAGGAAATGAGCAAGATCACCGGAGGCGTTTCCCTTCCCGGACTGTTTTAATGGCTGACCACAGTGCGCTTCCGCTTGTAATATTGGCGGAGAAATTCGCCTCCCTGCCCGGAATCGGCATGAAAACCGCACAGCGTCTCGCCTATTACGTAATGTCTATGAACGAGGAGGACGTAAGGTCATTCGCAGATGCGCTTATGAACGCCAAGCTGAACGTCCATAGCTGCAAATGCTGTCAGAATCTCACTGAGCGTGATATTTGTCCTATATGTGATGACGATCAGCGTGACAGAAGTGTGATCTGCGTGGTGGAAAGTCCAAAAGATGTCTCTGCTTTTGAGCGTACACGTGAGTACAATGGTGTTTATCATGTACTTCACGGACTGCTCTCTCCGATGGACGGCATCACTCCCGACCGACTGCGTATAAAGGAGCTTTTATCAAGGATCGCTCAGGGCGGTGTTGAGGAAGTCATCATGGCGACAAATCCAACTGTTGAGGGAGATGCCACAGCCATGTATGTTGCAAATTTGCTAAAGCCTTTGGGAGTGCGTGTTAGCCGTCTGGCATTCGGACTTCCCGTGGGAGGTATTCTCGAATATGCTGATGAGGTAACGCTTTTCAAGGCTCTCGAAAACAGAAACGATATGTAACAAAAAAGACCGCATTATGCGGTCTTTCTTTATGTATCTCAATGTTTCACGTGAAACATTACTTGACGTTTATAATATCCTTGTGCATATACGGTCTGAGGACCTCGGGGATCCTTATACTGCCGTCTTCGTTAATGTTATTTTCCAGGAAAGCAATCAACATTCTCGGAGGAGCAACAACCGTATTGTTCAGTGTATGCGCAAAATATTTACCTCCGCCAGCAGTTTTCACACGAATACCGAGCCTTCTTGCCTGTGCATCGCCCAGATTAGAGCAGCTTCCCACTTCAAAATATTTCTTCTGGCGTGGAGACCACGCCTCTACATCAATACTCTTGACCTTAAGGTCAGCAAGATCGCCTGAGCAGCATTCAAGTGTACGCACCGGAATATCCATCGTTCGGAAGAATTCAACAGTATAGCTGTACAGCTTTTTGAACCAATCCATACTTTCCTCCGGCTTGCAGACAACTATCATCTCCTGCTTTTCAAACTGATGTATGCGGTAGACTCCACGCTCCTCGATTCCGTGAGCTCCGACCTCCTTGCGGAAACAAGGAGAATAGCTTGTGAGAGTTTTCGGCAGTTCATTCTCAGGAATGATCGTATCAATGAATTTACCGATCATAGAATGTTCACTTGTACCAATTAAATAAAGATCTTCGCCCTCAATTTTGTACATCATGCCCTCCATTTCGGCAAAGCTCATAACACCGGTGACAACATCGCTGCGTATCATAAAGGGCGGAATATAGTATGTGAATCCCTTGTTGATCATGAAATCCCGTGCGTAAGAGAGGATACACGACTGTAGCCGGGCAATATCGCCGCAAAGATAGTAAAATCCGTTGCCGCTTGTTTTTCTTGCGCTGTCGAGATCTATACCATGCACCTTCTCCATGATATCCACATGATATGGAATTTCAAAATCAGGTACAAAAGGCTCACCGAAACGCTCAACCTCCACATTTTCGGTATCATTTTTGCCGATTGGAACACTTTCGTCAATAATATTCGGGATCGTGAGCATTATCTCTCTGATCTGCGCTTCAAGCTCGGATTCAAGCTGCTCTTTTTCCGCAAGTTTTACGCCGATCTCGTTCACCTCGGCTTTTATCACCTCAGCCTCAGCCTTTTCGCCACGGCTCATGAAAGCGCCGATCTCCTTACTTTTAGTCTTGCGCTGATTTCTCAGATCGTCGCATTCCATCTTAGTTTGGCGATATTTTCTGTCCAGTTCAACGACCTTGTCCACAGAATCAAGCTTTTCGTCCTGAAACTTTTTCCTGATATTTTCTTTTACAAGCTCAGGATTTGTCCTGATGAGTTTAATATCGATCATAATGACACTCCTTATTTTACAAGTTTATCGGCAAGAGCAGCGAGATCTTCCTTATCGTAAAATTCAAGGATCAACGCACCCTTATTTTTTCCGTAATCGACCTTTACCCTTCTTCCAAGCCTTTCGTTCAGAGAGAGCTCCATCTCCACAAAATAGTTATCAATTTTTTTGTTGGAAACCGGCTCTTCATTAGATGCTGATTTTTGTGCAGCTTTTTCCACCTGACGGACGGTCAAACCGTCACCACAGGCTCTTTCAGCTGTTGCAATAAGCTCCTCTTCATTCTCAAAACCGAGGAGCGCACGTCCGTGACCTGCCGAAATATCGCCGTTTTCAAGCATTTTCAGCACTTTCTCTGGAAGTGACAGCAGACGGACTGTATTGGCAATTGCCGAGCGTGATTTTCCCACCATTTTGGCAACCTTGTCCTGCGTCATACCATATTTTTCTATGAGATCACTGTATCCGGCAGCTTCTTCCACCGGATTAAGGTTTTCACGCTGGAGGTTCTCTATAATTGCGATCTGCATAGCCTCTGAATCGCTGAGTTCTCTTATATTGACAGGAACCTCGTCCATACCCAGCATTCTTGCAGCTCGCCAGCGTCTCTCTCCGGCAACTATCTGATAGCCGCCGTTACTGATTGGACGAACAAGGATCGGCTGTATCATACCGTGCTCCCTGATAGATTCAGCAAGAGCAGTGATAGCTTCATCGCTGAATTTTTTTCTTGGCTGATCTCGATTCGGCTCAATTTCTGAGATGCGAAGCACCTTTTTTACCTGTACATCGCTTGTATTCTCCAGAAAAAGCGAACCAAGACCTGAACCTAAGCCTCCCTTTGACATAATTTTAGTTACCCTGAACCGGGCACTCCTTTCCGATTATTTTTTGTTGAATGTAAATATACCTCTCCGCTTCTTTTTTGGAAGCGTGAGCGGCTCACCGAGCAGTTCACGACAAAGCAGCTCATATGATTCTGCACCCTTTGAGGATCTATCGTAGTACATCACAGGCTTTCCGTGGCTTGGAGCTTCAGAGATACGGACATTTCTCGGAATTTTTGTTTTGAAAACTTTCTCCGGGAAATATTTTTCCACCTCAGCAACAACGTCATTAGCGACATTCAGCCTGCTGTCAAACATGGTAAACAGTATCCCCTCTATTTCAAGGGCAGGATTATAGTTATTTTTTACGATTTTGATCGTACTCACAAGCTGAGACAGACCTTCGAGAGCGTAAAATTCTGCCAGCATGGGAACAATTATTGAATCACAGGCAACAAGGGCGTTGATAGTTATTGTTCCCAGAGCCGGCGGACAATCTATGATTATGTAATCATAATCATTTTTGCATGAAAGAAGCTGCATTTTAAGCCTGTTTACACGGTTTTCGTAATCTGCAAGCTCAATTTCGCAGCCTGCGAGATCCTCAGTTGCAGGAACAAGCGAGACGTTTTCAAATTCAGTATCAATAACAGCCTCTTGAACACGAACCTTACCGGTAAGGATGTCATATGTTGTAAATTTCACTGATTTTTTGCTGATTCCAAAACCGGTGGTAGTATTTCCCTGCGGATCGGCATCAACGCACAGGACTTTGAGCTCCCTTGAACCGAAAAATGCAGAAATATTTACTACAGTAGTCGTTTTTCCCACGCCGCCTTTTTGATTTGTAACGGCGAAAATTTTTCCCATAAAATCTTCCTTTCAAAGCTTTATAATAATATTATATCACTTTTTTTTCTGCTTGTAAATATGCAGAAGCAAATTTTTAGAGAAAATGTTTCACGTGAAACAATCATATTTTTCCGGATATTGGTATCCTTACACGATACTCTATGTATTCATCGCTCTGAATTTTCTCCGAGTCAGCGAAAATTCCAGCAGCCTGCATCGTTTCAACAGCTTTATTGATCGTATTAACAAAAATTCTCACATTCTGGAAAACCTTGGAGCGTTTTTTGTAGCTTGCCTTTTCCTTTTGACAGCCGATATACTCATCAACAAGACGCTCGGTGCGGTCAACATTCAGGTTATTTTTAATGATTTTATCAAGTATAACCAGACGCTCCTCGGCACTCGCAAGTTTAAGAAGCGCACGTGCATGACGTTCAGTGAGATTATTTTGTATAATAAAATCTCGTTCCTTCTGAGTTAAACGCAGCAGACGAAGCTTATTTGCAATAGTGCTTTGAGCCTTACCGAGCTTCAGTGCAGCGTCCTCCTGTGTCATTCCATAATAAGAAATGAGCTTTTCAATTGCCGAAGCCTCGTCAAAAAATGAGAGATCCTGTCGCTGAATATTTTTTACAAGCGCAAGAATGGCAGAATGACGAGAGCTGATTTCGTGTACGATACAGGGAACCACCTTGAAACCGCACATTTTTGCCGCACGAAGACGTCTCTCCCCTGCAATAAGCTCATATTTATCGTCAATCTTACGAACAGAAATCGGCTGTAGGATACCGTTCTGAGCAATTGACTCAGCAAGAGAGGCAATTTCCTTGTCAGAAAACTCTCTTCGGGGCTGATGAGGATTTGGCAGTATAAGGTCAATTTCAATCTCAAGGACCTTGTTGACCTGTTTTTCCTTAGTAAAACTAAATAAACCGGACATGATAAAAACTCCTAAAATAAACTCAGCAAAAGCCTGTAATTAAATTCTATCACCAATGGGAAATAATTGCCACACAAAAATTTCGTTGATAACTCTGAAAATATAAAATAATAAAAGAAAAATCCCCTTATTCAAAGGGGATTCTTTTTGATTTGACCGCTGTTTCTGGGATATTTTGGCGAAATCTGCGATATTTTTTTTACAAGTATAAGCTTGCGGTTTTCATTTTCGATCCGGTAATCGTTTTCGGAGATAATTTCTCCTCCGAGTATTTTAACAGCATTTTTCGCTTCCGAGATTTGCTCGTTTGGACCTTTTAATGCAAAAAAGTACCCATTTATCCTGACAAAAGGAAGGCAAAATTCCGATAACCGGGACATCCCTGCAACAGCTCTCGCACAAGCAAAATCAAATTTTTCCCTATATTGTGCCATTTTTGATGCGTTTTCAGCTCTGTCGCATATAAAATCAGCCTCAATTTCGAGTTTATCACAGAGTTTCATGAGAAAAGTTATCCTCTTGTTCAAGCTATCAAGTAATGTAATTTTGATCTGCGGATAAAAAATTTTCAAAGGAATTGAGGGAAATCCTGCACCTGTTCCGACATCTATCAAAGATGCACCATCAACAAATGAGACAAATTTTGCCACATAAATACTGTCAAGAAAATGTTTCACGAGAATTTCATCAGGTTTCGTGATTGCCGTAAGATTAACATTTTTGTTATATTCGACAAGGAATTGGGCATAAATATCAAGTTTTTTGTAGATATTCTCAGTCAAAAGAATATCATATTTTTGAAATGTTTCACGTGAAACATCATAATCAGGCAGCATTACAATCCCTCCCTTTGCAGCCAAACGATAAGCACTGAAATATCTGAGGGCGAAACGCCCGAAATGCGTGATGCCTGACCAATTGAGCAGGGTTTGATCTTATTGAGCTTTTCAGCTGCTTCAAGTCTGAGTCCCCTTATTTCAGAGTAATCCGTATCTGCCGGGAGTTTTTTACCCTCAAGCTGACGCATTTGCTCAATTTGAGCATTTTGTTTAGAAATGTATCCCTCATATTTTATCTGCAAATCGACCTGCTCGCTGAATTCATCACAAAGCTCGGGGCGATTCGGATCGAAATCTTTGAGGATCATATAATTGAGCTGTGGTCGGCGTATAAGATCTGCCAGCTTACAGCCGGTAGTAAGTGGAGCAGTTCCGTGATCCAAAAGAAAACTATTGATTTCATCGCTTGGAGCAATATTCACAGATAAAACACGCTTTATTTCATCAGAAATAGTTCTCATTTTTTCGACCACTCTATTGTATCGCAGGTCGGAAATAAGTCCGATGCTATGACCGATCGGTGTAAGGCGTTGGTCAGCATTATCCTGTCTCAAAACAAGTCTGTACTCACTGCGAGAAGTCATCATTCTATAGGGATCAGTGCAGCCTTTTGTTGTAAGATCGTCGATAAGCGTGCCGATATACGAGCTTCCTCTGTCAAGGATCATAGGAGACTTTGATTTGATTTTAAGAGCTGAATTTATACCGGCAACCAGTCCCTGCGCAGCAGCCTCTTCATATCCGGAGCTTCCGTTAAACTGACCTGCACCATACAAGCCTGAGATTTTGTGAAATTCTAAAGTTGCATAAAGCTGCGTAGGATCACAGCAATCATATTCTATAGCATAGGCAGGGCGCATGATCTCAACATTTTCAAGACCTCTTATCGTTCTTAAAAAAGAAAGCTGAACGTCCTCCGGCAAAGATGAAGACATTCCTTGAAGATAAAATTCCTCTGTTTCAATTCCCATTGGTTCAACAAAAAGCTGATGTCTCGGTTTATCGGAAAAACGTACAATTTTGTCCTCGATTGACGGACAATATCGTGGCCCTACTCCTTCGATCCTGCCCGAATAAAGAGGTGAGCGGTCAAGGTTATCAAGGATGATCTGATGAGTATTACTATTTGTATAAGTGACGTAACAGCTTGCAATATTTTTCAAATCATCTGCAGATGTTTCAAAAGAAAACGGAATTATTCTACTGTCGCCATCCTGACGCTCCATAGAGGAAAAATCAATGCTTCTGCGGCTTACACGGCAGGGAGTTCCCGTTTTGAAACGGCGAATCCGGACTCCCATTTTTTTAAGACTTTCTGACAAAAAAAGACTTGGCAAAGCCGAATCAGGTCCGCTTTCATATGAAAACTCTCCGATATGAATTTTCCCTTTCAAATATGTTCCCGTTGCAATTATAACAGCCTTGACCTTGTATTCAGCTCCGAGAGATGTCCGTAAACCGACAATTTTATCGTTTTCAACGATAATTTCCGAAACTTCACCCTGTTTTATATAAAGATTTTCCTGACGCTCACAGGTAAATTTCATGTAATTATGATATTTTACTCTATCTATCTGGGCACGAAGACTGTGTACAGCAGGCCCTTTTCCACGGTTGAGCATCCGGCTCTGTATCATACATTTATCAGCAGCCTTTCCCATCTCTCCGCCAAGAGCATCGATCTCACGGACGAGATGTCCCTTTGCTGTGCCGCCAATCGACGGATTACAGGGCATATTTGCAATTTGGTCAAGAGAGATCGTGAACATTATCGTTCTGCACCCAAGCCTTGCCGATGCAAGAGCAGCCTCAACTCCTGCATGACCGGCACCTACCACAGCAACGTCGTATTCACCCATCTGATAGATCATAGCTTTTCTCCTTTTGTTTCACGTGAAACATCATTTTCCAACACAAAAACGTGAAAAAACCTCATCAACAACAGCATTTGTAACACGTTCACCGGTCAATTCAAGTAAACTTTGTTCAGCTTCATCTAAAAGAACATTCACACCGTCCAACATTTCTCCACGATCAAGAGCATTTATCGCCTCGGTGACGGAATCAAGGGCTGATACAATGCAATTCTTCTGACGCTCATTAGCTGCTGTAGCAGTGCTGAAACACTCTTCATTCAGGCTGAACATCTCCTCAACAGCATACCGAAGCTCTGTAAGTCCTGAAGAATTTTTAGCCGAAATAAATACAGTATGTATATTTTTTTCTTGAAATATGCTCTCATCGAGTCTCTGTTCAAGATCGGATTTATTTATAACGGCAATAATTCTGTGAGCGTTGAGCTTATCCAACAAATAAAAATCGTCCGCCGTGAGAGGACAACTTCCATCAAAAACAGCGATAACAAGCAGCGCATTTTCAAGAGCTTTTTCAGCGATCCTAATACCGATACCCTCTATAATATCTTCTGTCTCATGAATCCCGGCAGTATCGGACAAACGGAGCGTAATATCACCAAGCATAACGCTCTCCTCGACAATATCACGTGTTGTACCTGCGATATCAGTGACAATACTCCTTTCACAGCCGCTGAGACTGTTAAAAATCGTTGATTTTCCGACATTAGGTTTGCCTACAATAACTGTAGGTATTCCCTCACGAAGAAGCTTTCCCGAATCATAATTTTTCAAAAGAGAGTTCAATTCCTCCCTGATAGATTTTAACTCATGGGAGAGTTCTTCCGGCTCGACATATGGGATATCCTCATCCGGGTAATCGCTCCATGCGGCAAGATCACCAAGCAGCTTCATCAGCCGCTTTGAACAGCTGTTCACTTTCCGAAAAACAGCACCCTCACGAAGTCCCTCCGCTATTTTGAGTTCGGCACTGCCCCTTGCGGAAATGATATCCATGACCGCCTCTGCCTGAGTAAGATCAAGTTTCCCGTTAAGAAAAGCACGCTTTGTGAATTCCCCCGGCTGAGCAATTTCAGCACCATTATTCAGCAGCGTACGAAGAATACGCTTCGTTACGTAAAGTCCGCCATGGCATGAAAATTCCGCCGTATCCTCGCCGGTATAACTGTGCGGAGCACGAAAAACCGTGAGAATACAGTCATCAAGACGCTCATCGCCGTCATAAGCACAGCCGTATGCGCAGGTATATCCCTCCATTTTGCGGGGATCTTTTCCACGAAAAACACGTGCTGCCACATCAATTGCTCCCTCGCCGCTCACACGTATAACGGCGATCCCTCCCGGAGCATTGGGAGTTGAAATTGCTGCGATCACTGACATATTATCTATCACCTAATTTTTTCGCCGTACAAGAATGTACGGCGATTTTATCAAAGCTCTATTTTACCATAAAGACCGCCCTCAATGTTATCCTCGGGCTTCGGTCTTTTGTAGTCCTTTTCAAAACTGGTCGAGAGATCAACATTGCGTCTCTCAAAATCCTTCTTCGGATTGCTTCCTCTCCTGTCGTTCGGACGTCTGTTATCACGTCTTCTTTTCGGATTGTTCGAGGAAATTATTATCTTGCGATACGGTTCTTCGCCCACAGAACGTGAGGAAACACCCTCAATTTCGGCAACGGCAGAGTGTATCACACGCCTCTCATAAGGATTCATAGGCTCAAGCGGCTGTGAGCGTCCGGTTCTGAGAACATTTTTTGCAACTTTAGCGGCAAGCTGTTCAAGAGTCTCTTTCCTTTTGCTGCGGTAGCCGAGACAATCAATAGTTATTCTGAAATAATCCTTGTCGCCCTTGTTGGAAATAATCGAGCAGAGATACTGTATCGCATCAAGAGTTTCGCCTCTCCTGCCGATGATCGTTCCGTTATTGTCGCTGTCGATGTTTATAACAGCACCGTTTTCGCTCTGATAAACGGTAAATTCAGCCTTTATATCCATAGCTGTGAGCAGTGAATCAATATAATCTCTCGCAATTTTTACCTTTGGAGCTATAAGCGATTCATCAGTGATAAGCTCGGCATTTTCCGTCACGTTGAAATCATCAGCCGCGTATTTTGCGGAATTTCCCGAAGTTGTTTTCTCCTTTTTTTCGCTGAGATCCTCAACAACAGGAGCTTTTGACTCCTCCTCAGCCTTTACTTGTACAGGAGTTTCTGTTTTAGGAGTTTCTGTTTTAGCAGCAGGTTCACTCACAACAGGCTTTGGCTGAACAGGTGCTGCCTGCTTTTTCGGAGCTTCATATATTGCTCTGACTTTTGCATCAGTTTTTCCCAGACCGAGGAAACCTTTTTTTCCCTCGTCAAGAACCTCGAACCTGATATTTTTCACATCGGTCCTGAACTCAGCAGCAGCAAGAGCCTTAGCCTCCTCAACAGATTTTGCCGTAAAGATCTTGTTCATATTTATACCTCCCATGAGGAATCAATCCTCATCAATATCATCATATTCTTCGCCGTAATCCTCAGCCATACGCCGTCTTGCTTCCTTGATGCGCTCACGGTTATACTTATTCATTTCCGATCTTGAGAACTTTTCGCCGTTCTGTTTTTTCATGCCTCTTTGCTGTTGCTCAAGAAGCTCCTGCTGCTCCATCATACGCTGCATGAACGTCTTTTTCTCCGGGTGTTTTTCGGCATAGATGCGAGCCTTTTCTTTTTCTTTCTGATTGATAGCCTCAGAGCGTTCCGGAGTGAAATACAGGTTAAGACCTAACTGAATAAGGAAACTGAAAAGGGCTGACCAGATCCAGTAGAATCCCACGCCGGCAGGTACCTGAAATGCGAACCATACGGAAAGCAGCGGCATGAAAATCATCATGAATGTGAGACATCCGCCCCCCTGCACACCGGGATTAGTTTTTTTCTGGTGGACAATGCTGTAAACCGAAGACAGAAGCTGTGCAAGACCTGCAAGAAACGGTATGCAAAAAAGAATGAAGGCTTCCTTTGTCCAAGTATCGGGGTGCAGCTGTGGATATGCGCCGAGATTTGCTCCGAAAAGTGTGAAATTATCGCTGAATTCATGCACCTTTGACATGAAATTCTCACCCAGAGCCGAATATTTTGAGGAATCGCTGTTCAGATCACTCATCATGCGAAGCTCACATCTGAGGTCTGAGAGCTTTGTACCGGCGATGCCGGCGGCAGCCCTTCTCACGTCCTTGCTTATGCGTAAAATGTGAGTTATAGGCTTATAAACAACGTCAAGCACACCGAAGAGCAGAAACATCTGAATGAATGCGGGAAGGCAGCTTCCCATAGGATTTATGCCCTCCTCAACGTACAGTTTCTGCTGCTCCTGCTGAAGTCTTGTAGGATTGTTCTGAAAGCTCTTTCTGAGCTTTTCGAGCTTTGGATTCAACAGCTGCATACGAGCCGAGCTTTTCTGAGTTTTATAGTTTACCGGAAACATAAGTATCTTTGTCACAACGGTAAAAATAATTATCGAAAAAGCATAATTGTTGAAAAAACGGTTTATAAGCAGCATAAGATATCCGAAAGGGATACCGATGATATCATAAAGTGCGTTCAAATTTCATCCCTCTTAATCATTATTGATGTCCTCTTTCTCTATTTCATCTTCAAACAAAAAGGCATTTATATTTCTCTTGAAAGTAAATTTTTCGGGGACGGGATCTATGCCGCCCATTGACCACGGATTGCATCGAAGTATCCTCCACACGGCAAGGAGCGAACCTCTGAAGAAACCAAATCGCTGAAATGCTGTGAGAGCATATGCGCTGCACGTGGGGTGATACTTGCATTTAGCAGGAAACAGCGGAGATATGAATTTCTGATAAAATTTTATCAATAACATTGCCGGATACTTCATCTTGATCTTCTCAGTCCCGAAATATTCCCATAAACGGGAAACATTCTGTATAGCCTCATTATCTCCGGAACGGCGTACTTGCCCATATAATGGCAGTAAACGCCGGAACTTATCTCACAGATCGGAGCTCTTGCCACAATAACGATATCTATTCCGACAGGAAGCTCCGCCTCAGCTCTCTGATAAGCGAGCCTGATGATCCTTTTAGCTCTGTTGCGGTGAACAGCATTGCCGATTTTTTTTCCGGCGGTGATGCCGAGTCTGTTATAAGGAAAGCCGTTAGGTCTTACATAGATAACGGAATACTTTGAGGCAGTTGATCTGCCTTTTTTATAAAGCCGCAAAAAATCACGGTTTTCATTGAGGATCTCGGTATAAAGCATAATCATCACCCTGATACGGTACGGTAAGAGCATATCTCACAGAATGTTCGTTATTTCTAACAAAAAAGACCACAAAAAACGTTTTTGTGGTCAACCTCGTCAGTGAGTTAATCTTGCTCTGCCCTTAGATCTTCTACGAGCTAAAACCTTTCTGCCGTTTTTGGTAGCCATTCTTTTCATAAAGCCGTGCTCTTTCTTTCTGTGGAGCTTCTTAGGCTGGTAAGTTCTTTTCATTGAATCGGACCTCCTCTCCGGGAAACACATATACATACAGCTTTTATTTCTGCTGTTATTACACTTTACAGATTATATACCAAAATCACAGATATGTCAATAGCTTATGAGAAAGTTTACATTTTTTTCATATTTATTTACAACACAGATGAATTATAAGAATTCGATTTTAGACAAGATGACGGAAAACATATATCTCACGGTCATATTTTCCGGTTCGGGATATATACTCATTACCGGGAGGGAAAATTTTTAAAAAATGCTTGCAATTTTCTCTTTTCTGTGATATAATGTATATATTATTATAGGAAAGTATCGTTGCCGGCAGATCGTCAGCAAACGATCATCTTCGGGCATTCTCTGAAAAACTGTTTATCTGATCTCCCGGGCAGGCGCACTATGGCGGAGGGAGATGTATCAAATGCTGTACATAGCTGCTTTTTGCCGGAACATCTTTTTCGGAGATCGTCTATATTTTATCTGATACGGAGGTTTAATATGAATTCATTCGAGGAAGTTTTTGAAAATGTAAAAAAATATTGCCTTGAAAATGATAAGATACCTGAAATAGGAATTACTACTTGGATAGATCAGATGAAACCGGTGAGTTTCAACGGAACAGATGCAATTTTTGTGATCCAGACAGATTTCCAGAAGGATATCGTTATGACAAAATACGGCGAAACTCTTAAAGAGGCATTCAGTAAGGTGCTCGGTTTCAACGTGAATATTATCATAAATGTAGAAACCGATGAGCCTGAGCCGGTGAGCGTTCCCACCTATGATGAGCTTGAAAAGAAAAACGCCGAGCTTGAAAAATCATATAAATTCGCAAAATATGACTACACCTTTGATACATTCATCGAGGGACGTTCAAATGAATTTGCACTTGCGTGCAGCAAATCAGTAGCTAAAAACTGCGGAGAAAAAGCTGTTCCCGACTATAATCCGCTGTTCATCTACGGTCCTTCGGGAATGGGAAAAACTCACCTTATAACAGCTATCGCCAACGAGGTCAGAAAAAATCATCCCGAATTGAATATTGTGTATGCCACCAGTGAAACATTCGGCAACGATCTTATTAACGCTCTGAATACGAAGCTCATATCCGATTTTCACGATAAATACAGAAATGCCGATTTTCTGCTGATAGACGATATCCAGTTCTTTGCCGGAAAAGAGCGTATGCAGGAGGAATTTTTCCACACCTTCTACAGGCTTCATCAGGAGGGCAAGCAGATAGTTATCACCTCGGACAAGCCGCCAAAGGAGCTGCTCACTCTTGAAGAGAGACTCCGCACACGCTTTGAGGGAGGTCTGATCGCCGATATCTCTGCGCCCGACTATGAGACAAGGCTTGCCATAATCAACCGTAAATCCGAGCTTTTAGAGCTGAAGATGCCCGGCGAGGTAGGCGAATTTATGGCTAACCGTCTGAAATCAAATATACGTCAGCTTGAGGGAGCCGTCCTGCGCTTAAAGGCACTCAATCATTTTGCGGGAAGTCCGATCACCATATCAATGGCACAGAGCGTCATCAGAGACGTACTCACGGACGAGCAGCCAATACCTATAACCGTTGAGAAGATAATTTCCGAGGTATCTACCGTCTATGGAGTATCTCCCGATGATATTCGCTCAAACAAGCGTTCGGCGCAAATTTCCATTGCCCGTAAGGTAGCGATCTATGTGGTCAGAGAAATCACTCAGATGCCCCTTGCATCTATCGGAACGGAATTCGGCGGACGAGATCACTCTACTATTGTTTACTCCGTCACAAGCATCACCGAGGCAATGCAGAAAGATCCTAACCTGAAAAGTCTCGTTGAAGATCTCATGAAAAATATAAGGGATAAAAGCAAAGCCTGATGAAATGATCTGTTTTCATGATATATGACGACACGTCAAATTTCACCAATGACGGATAAGCGTGGTTGAGAGCGGTGACACACCGTATGTTGAAAAGTATTTTGTCAACAGGTGTTTCAACAGAGTGTTGAAAACTTGGTTGAGAATTCAACATGATGTAAAAAACCGTATCTGCACAGATACAAGCTCATGGAAAATTTTTTATAAAATAATTTTCAACCTTCAACTTTTCAACTTCCGGCAAATTAAACACCTCCTGTTGATAAGTAATTTTTTTCCACGAAATATTCCACTTTTCGTCAACTTCAACTCCACAAACGCAAACAAATTCAACAGAGACATTCATCACAGCCGCTCATTAAACATTTGTCCACAAATTTACAACACACCGTTGTGGACAAGCAAAAGGCTTTATTTCGGAAAAATTCGGACATATTGACTTTTCCCCGGACTATACAACAAATACAAAATATATAATACTTATCTTATTATATCATCATCAGCCGATATCTTTCGGGAGCTGTCAGTATAAACACCCTTCAGAAAGGAAAATCTATGAAATTCAAATGTTCAAGAGCTTCGCTCAGCGAGGCAATAGGTTATGTTTCACGTGCGGTATCACAGAAATCGACCATCGCCGCACTTGAAGGTATAAAAGTACAGATAAACAATGATTCGGTTGATCTGACCGGCTACAATCTCGAGCTTGGTATCAGAACATCCGTTATCGCTGAAACCGAGGGCAGCGGAGAGTTCGTCATGAATTCCCGCCTCTTTAGCGAGTTCACAAGGCGTATGTCCGGCGAGACTATAGAATTTTCTATCAATGAAAATCTCACCGTTGAGATCTCCTGCGATGATACGGAATGCAGCTTTCAGGCAATATCCGCCGACGAATATCCCGAGCTTCCAAACGTTGACGCAGAGAAGAGCTTCACCGTAAAGCAGACTCTTCTGCGCTCTATGATAAATCAGACAAGCTATGCAGCCTCTGTGAACGAAAGTAAGCCTATCCTTACGGGCGAGCTTTTCGAGATACAGGATAACTCATTCCGAATGGTCGCTATTGACGGCTACAGACTTGCTATAAGAACAGAGCCTATGGAGTGCGGTGAGCAGTACAGCTTTGTCGTGCCGAAAAAAGCTCTTACAGAGGTATCCTCGCTTATTAGGGAGGATTCTGAAAACGAATGTAAGATATTCACAAATAACCGTCATATCATTTTCGAGATAGACAAAATTTTTGTGATATCACGTCTGTTGGAGGGAACTTTCCACAATTACAGAGTCAGCATTCCGAATGAATGTAAGACAGAGGTAATTATCAGCAAGAGAGAGTTTTCAGCAAGCCTTGAAAGATGCTCGCTCATCATTGACGAAAAAAATAAAATGCCCATACACTGCGAGGTAAAGGACGGCGCAGTCAGAATAAGCTGCAAAACCGGCATAGGCAGGATCAACGATGTTATTCCGGCTGATATCTCCGGCGAAGAATTAACGATCGGTTTCAACAATAAGCTGTTGATAGACGGACTGAAAGCTGCCGAGGGAGATAAGGTACGGGTAAGGTTCAACGGTCCTATGAAGGTCATTGAGATGCTTCCTATGGAGGGAGATAACTACATCTTCCTTGTAATGCCTATACAGCTCAAAAAATAAGGAGAAAAAATGAGAACTGTCAGGATAGAAACGGAGTACATCAAACTCGATGCACTCCTGAAATTTGCTGCCCTTACCGGTTCGGGCGGTGAGGCAAAAGCTCTCATACAGGCAGGAGAGGTCACGGTAAACGGCGAGGTCTGCACCATGAGAGGAAAGAAAATACATCCCGGAGATATCGTCGCTTTAGGAAACGAAGAGGTAACGGTAGAGTGAGGATAACTCATGCGGAAATAGACGGGTTCAGGAATCTCACGGGAATATCATTTGATCCCGATCCTGACTACAATATCATCTCCGGAAAAAATGCTCAGGGTAAAACAAATCTCCTTGAAGCTGTGTGGATACTTTCGGGCTGCCGGAGCTTCCGCGGCTCTAAGGAAAAAGACTACATTCATCTTTCCGGCAGCAAAATGAGATCGGAGATCAGACTGCTTGACGGTCTGAGACAGCACAACATCAGCTATGAAATGACAAAAAATACCGGCAAGATCATACACATCAACGGCGTGAAGCAGAGAGGTACAAGTGCGCTGTTTGATGTTTTCAAGTGCATTGCATTCATTCCCGATGATGTGGAGCTTATAAAAGGCTCTCCGGAGCGAAGACGTAATTTTATTGATATGGCAGCTTCACAGCTGAATCCGATATTCGTGGTGCATATAAACAAAAGCAATCTCATACTCAATCAGAGAAATGCGCTCTTGAAAGAGATACAGCAAGGGAACGCCTCTCCCTCGGAGCTTGAGATATGGGACAGACAGGCAGCTCATGAGGGAACATTGATCTCGTATATGCGCAATGAGTATGTTGCTCAGATAAACGATATCTGCGGCAGACTGTACAAAACGATATCCGGCGGCAAAGAGATCATGGAGCTTGAATACAGATCCTCGGTCTTCAAGCCGGAGGATTTTGAAAAACCATGCAACGAGGTCGTCTATCAGCAGTATTTTCAGAAACTGCGTGAAACTCAGGAGTACGACATCAGAACAGGCATGACACACTCCGGTGTCAACAGAGATGAGATCCTCATAAAAATAAACGGCATGAGCGCAAGAGATTTCGGCTCACAAGGGCAGGTAAAAAGTGCCGCTCTGGTGATGAAACTCGCTCAGGCAGAGATATTCAGAAAGCGTTCAAAAGAAGCTCCCGTGATATTCCTTGATGACGTTATGGGAGAGCTTGACAGCACCCGGCAGAAATTCATATTCGATATGATAAAGGGAATGCAGGTATTTATCACGGTCTGCAATGAAAGCTCACTTCTGCCGGAGATAAAGGGAAAGCTCATGAGAATAAGCGGCGGCAGGATAACGGAGGAATGCTGAATGTATCTTCACATCGGCAGCGGCTATATGGTCGATACTAAAAATATAGTGGGAATTTTCGACATTGAGAATACAACTGTTGAAAAGTGTACAAAAAAGCTCCTTGAAAGGGCTGAAAAGGAAAAAAATTGCGTGTATACGACCTACGAGATGCCCAAAAGCTTTATAGTAGCCGTTGAAAGAAAAAGAGAAAGAATATATATATCACAGCTATCGGCAACAACGCTGAAAAAGCGTTTGTGCGATGCTGCCTTAACGGAGGTAAATTATGAGTCAGGCAGAAAATCAGCAGAATGACATCAGCTACGGCGCAGATGACATACAGGTGCTGGAGGGGCTTGAAGCCGTAAGAAAGCGTCCCGGAATGTACATCGGTTCAAGCGGTCCGGGAGGTCTTCATCATCTTGTTTATGAAATTGTTGATAACTCTATTGATGAGGCTCTTGCAGGCTACTGCACAGAGATCACCGTTGAGATACTAAAGGGAGATATTATCCGTGTTTCGGATAACGGACGAGGAATTCCCGTAGGAATACACCCCAAGGAGAAAATATCTGCCGCAACAGTCGTTTATACGATGCTCCATGCGGGAGGAAAATTCGGCGGCGGCGGATATAAAGTCTCGGGAGGTCTTCACGGCGTGGGAGCATCTGTTGTCAATGCCCTGTCGCAGTGGCTGGAGCTTACGGTCAAGGACGGTCATCATGTTTATTTTCAGCGTTTTGAACGTGGAAACTACTCCGAGGAGCTGAAGATCATCGGCGATACCGAAGAAACAGGTACAAGCGTAATGTTCAAAGCGGACGATGAGATCTTTGAAACGACTGTCTACGATTATGAAGTGCTGCTGAAACGTCTCCGTGAACAGGCATTTCTCAACGCCGGAGTAAGGATAATATTCTCCGATAAGCGTGACGAGGAGAATATCCTCTCAGAAACGCTTCACTATGAGGGAGGAATACGTCAGTTTGTAGAGCATATCCACGCCACGAGAGGTCTCGAAAGTCTCAGCGGTGAGGTAATATATATCTCCGGAAAGCAGGGAGACTCTTTTGCGGAGATAGCAATGCAGTACAATGACAGCTATAATGAAGTTATACTTTCATTTGCGAATAATATCCACACAAAGGACGGAGGTTCGCACGAAACGGGCTTTAAGAACGCTCTCACAAAGGTCATAAACGAATATGGCAGAAAAATGGGACTTCTTAAAGATAAGGAGAAACTCACGGGCGATGATGTTCGTGAGGGACTGACAGCCATAATCTCGGTAAAGCTGACAGAGTGTGAGTTTGAAGGTCAGACAAAGGGAAGACTTGGAAATCCCGAAGTAAAGCCTTTTGTTGAAAAGCTCGTCATGGAAAAGCTTATGAATTTCCTTGAGGAGAATCCCGATGTCGGAAAAATGATCTTTGAAAAGAGCATCTCCGCTCTGAAAGCACGTGAGGCGGCGAAAAAGGCTCGTGAGGCTGAACGCAGCAAGAACGCATTCGGAAAGACCTCCATGCCGGAAAAACTTGCCGACTGCGCAGAGAGAGACAATCGCTATACAGAGATCTATATCGTCGAGGGAGACTCCGCCGGCGGTTCGGCAAAACAGGGGCGTGACAGACGCTATCAGGCAATACTCTCGCTGTGGGGAAAAATGCTCAACGTGGAGAAAGCACGTATAGACCGCATTTACGGCAACGACAAGCTTGCTCCGGTGGTCACGGCTCTCGGAACGGGCATAGGCGAGGATTTCGACATTGAAAAGCTGAGATACGGAAAAGTAATAATCATGGCAGATGCCGATGTAGACGGTATGCACATCAGAACGCTCCTGCTGACATTCTTTTTCCGTTACATGAGACCTCTTATAACCAACGGAAACGTTTACATCGCCCAGCCGCCTCTTTTCAAGGTATCACGGGGCAAAAACGAGCGGTACGCTTTCTCTGATGAGGAGAGAGACAGATATATTTCAGAGCTTTCGGAAGAGGGAAAATACAAGCCCGATGTACAGCGCTACAAAGGTCTTGGTGAAATGGATCCCATGCAGCTGTGGGAAACTACTATGGATCCGGAGCGTCGCACTATCATAAAGATCTCTATGGAGGACGCTCTCAGGGCTGACGAGACATTCACCATTCTTATGGGAGATAAGGTCGAGCCGAGACGGAATTTCATCGAAAAGAACGCAAAATTCGCTCAGGATCTTGACATATGAGGGACGGTATGGAAGAAAACTATCTGCTTGAAAAAGAATATACTGTCTCTTATGATCTTTTCCGTGAGGCATACAGAGCGTTCCAGAAAAAGTACATATATCCGAAAAGTTACTTATTTATGGGATTGTTTCTTATACTGGCGGCTGATTTTATCTATGCGGCTGTGAAAGATCCCGGAAACGTTTTCGCATATATCCTCATAGCGGCTTGTGCGGCGTTTGCATTCCGTGAGTGGTTCAATCCGAGAAAAATGCGCAATAACCTTGTTGATGCCGTGAGAGAAATGGGCGAGCCGGTCTATAAGATCTGCATTGCCGGTGACTATGTGGATATCTCTACCGTGAAAGCTCCCGTCAGTGCTGAGAGCGATGACAATGACGAGGATATTGATTTTCCCGATGATATAGATCCCATGCCGGAGCACACTCGTCTGGAGAAAAACGGCGATCTGGAAATACTTGAATATGACAGCTTCTTTCTGCTGCTTTCGGGAAAAAATGTTTTTTATATTATCCCCAAGGAAGATCTCACAGAGAAAGAGCTTGAAATTGTCAGAAATTGTGCATCGTAACGCCGGAGAGAATACTTCTTCTGATAAGGAGGTCAAATTTTGCTATATACCGATAATTCAAAGGTAATAAATTCCGAGATCGTTGATGAAATGGAAAATTCCATGCTGAATTATGCGATGTCGGTCATAGTTTCACGAGCACTTCCCGATGTAAGGGACGGTCTCAAACCCGTACACAGGAGAATACTATATACTCTCCATGAAAACGGACTTACACCTGATAAGGCATACAGAAAATGCGCCGATACGGTCGGTGCAGTTCTTGGTAGGTATCATCCTCACGGAGATGCCTCTGTTTATGATGCACTCGTGCGCCTGGCGCAGGATTTCTCAATGAGATATCCCCTTGTTGACGGTCACGGAAACTTCGGTTCTATTGACGGCGACAAGGCTGCGGCTTACCGTTATACCGAGGCTAAAATGGCAAAGCTGTGCCTTGATATGCTTACCGATATAAACAAGGAAACAGTAGATTTTGTACCAAACTACGATGACAGACTAAAAGAGCCATCGGTGCTGCCGTCCAGATTTCCGAATCTGCTTGTAAACGGCTCTACAGGTATCGCTGTAGGTATGGCTACAAATATACCTCCACACAATTTAGGAGAAGTCATTGATGCCTTGCAGCTCCTTATCGACGATCCCGACTGCACTATGGAACAGCTTATGGAGCATATAAAAGGTCCTGATTTTCCCACCGGCGGAATTGTCATGGGAAAAGCCGGTATCCGTGCGGCTTACGGTACGGGCAGGGGAAAAATAATTCTCCGGTCAAGAACGCATTTTGAGGAGATAAAGGGCAGAAACTGCATCATCGTTGATGAGATCCCCTACATGGTCAACAAAACGCTGATACTTAAAAATATAAACCAGCTCTGCAAGGATAAGCGCATTGAGGGTATATATGATCTGCGTGATGAATCAGACAAAGAGGGCATGAGGATCGTCATTGAGCTGAAAAAAGAAGCCGCTCCGCAGATCGTTCTGAACAAGCTGTTTGCACTTACAAAACTGCAGGACACTGTCGGCATTATCATGCTTGCGCTCGTGAACAACGAGCCTAAGATACTCACGCTGAAACAGATGCTCAGCAACTACCTTGATTTTCAGGTCGAGGTCATTCAGAGACGTACCCGCTTTGAACTGCGCAAAGCTTTAGAGCGTGCCCATATTTTGCAGGGATTCGTTCTTGCTGCTGACTATATTGACGAAATTATTGATATTCTCAGAACAAGCAAGGCACTTCCGGAGGCTAAGGAACGCATGATCGAGCGTTTCAAAGATGTGGATATCTCTGCACTTCTTGACAGGTCGGATTACGATCTCACCGGAATACACATTGAAAAGCAGATCGGACTCTCTCAGGAGCAAGCCGAAGCTATCGTACAGATGCGTCTCGGACAACTCACCGGAATGGAGCGGCAGAAGATCACTGACGAGCTTTTTGAATTGCTGAAAAAGATCTCCGACTATGAAGATATTCTTGCCGATGTAAATCGTGTGTATGAAATAATCATGGAGGATCTCAATAATATACGGAAAAAATTCAGCGATAAACGCCGTACCGATATTGAATCCGTAAGCGGAGAGGTAGATATAGAGGATCTTATCCCCGAGGAGGACTGCGTTGTAACTCTGACGAATAACGGCTATATCAAGAGAATGCCTGTCAGCGAGTACAAAACGCAGAGACGAGGAGGACGTGGCATCACCGGAATGAAGCAGCGTGAGGAGGATTTTGTCGAGGAGATGTTTATATGCTCCACACACGCAAACGTTCTGTTTATCTCAAACAAGGGCATAATGTACAAGCTCAAATGCTATGAGATACCGGACGGCTCAAAGGCTTCACGAGGCTTTAACCTGATAAATCTTCTGCCGCTCACCGACGGAGAGAAGATCACCGCCATGATAAAGACTACCGATTTCAGCGATGAGAAATTTATCACCATAGTGACAAAGAACGGTAAGATAAAAAGGACGAATCTCTCGCTTTACAAAAATGTCCGGAAAAACGGACTTATCGCCATTGGTCTTGACGAGGGTGACGAGATCGCCGGTGTCCGCATGACTGACGGTCATGAACAGATCTTCGTAGCTACGAGAAACGGTATGGCTATACGCATCGAGGAGGACAAGGGCAGAGCATTGTCACGTTCAGCTCACGGCGTGAGGGCGATAAAGCTCCGTGAGGGAGACTGCGTCGTCGGAATGGCACGTATACGCCCCGGAGCAACACTTCTCACTGTCACTGAGAACGGCTACGGCAAAAGAACAGATCTTGACAGCTACAGGGTACAAAACAGAGGAGGCTACGGCATCACCAACTATAAGGTCGATGATGTGAGAGGTCATGTCTGCGGAATCAAAATTGTCGATGAAGAAGACGATATTATCCTCATTTCGAGTGACGGAATTATCATCAGGATACTTGCAAGTGATATCAGGATAATGGGCAGAATTGCCAAGGGAGTTCGTGTCATGAGAGTCGGTGAGGGCGCAAAGGTCGTTGCATTTACCCGTGCCGAGCATGATGATAATGCTCAGACCGAAAAGGTCGAGCAGCTCACCGAGGAACAGGCACAGCTTGCAGATGCCGAAGCTGCCATTGAGGAGCAGAATGAGGTCATAATCGAAGATGAGCCGGAGGATCTCGAGGAGTGAAATTTATACCTATAGTATTAACTTCGCTGACGGCTTGTGCAGTTCTGAGCAATGTACCTCTTACGGTTAGGCATGAAGATCTCGGAGGAAACATCACAGCGGCACACATCTCCGATCTGCATAAAAGACGCTTTGGCAGAGATAATAAAAAGCTCATCGAAAAAATAAAAAGAGAGTCTCCGGATATAATTTTTATCTCCGGAGACTTCGTTTCACGCACTGAAACTGATTTTTCAACAGCAATAAAAACTCTTGAAGCTCTTGCCGGGATCGCTCCTGTCTATATGATCTCCGGAAATCATGAGCAGAGTCTTCCGGATAAGGAAAAATCTCTTTTTTTCGAGAAAATCAGCCGCACGAGAGTGAATTATCTGCGCAACAGAACGGTTAAAACAGTCCTCTGCGGCAGGGAGATATTCATTGTCGGCATAGAGGAAAGCTACAGCATTTACAAGAAAAACGGCGGCTATCGTGATCTTGACAAGCTCACCTGTGATGATATCATCTCCCTTGTGGGGGAAGCTCCTCCCGATGCAGTGTTGCTTGCCCATGATCCTCTTTTCGCAGAGGAGTATGCAAAATGGGGAGCAAAATATGTTCTCAGCGGACATATTCACGGGGGAGCGGTACGGCTTTTCGGCGTGGGATTGCTTTCACCTGAGAGAAAATTTTTTCCGCGCTACTCAAAGGGAGTGTATACTCTCGGTAAAATGAAACTCCTTGTTTCGGCAGGTCTTGGAAAGCTCAGGCTTTTTGATCAGCCGGAGATAGTTATATACAGAATGTGATCATTTTATAAATGCAAGCAATATGAGTAAAACTCCTCCCGGCCACGAGAAATCGTGTTTCAGGGAGGATATTTTTCTGCCTGTGAGACTTCCGAAAAAAACAGCGGCAGCTCCGAAAATAAGAGCGTATATAAGCGAAATGACAGGTCGAAAACCCGCAGCTCCGCAGCTAAGTCCCGTAGCGGCTGAATCAAGTGAGCTTGCAGCCGCAAGAGCAGCAGCCTCAAGCGGTGAAAGAAATTTCGAGTCATCAATGTCGGCAGCAGTATCGTCAAGATAGAGTTTCAGCACCAGAGCACTGCCTTTTATTTTCAGTGAAAGCTCCCCCTTTTCGGAAAGCGTTCTCACAAGATTGCGTACAAGGCTCTTCATTATAGTGAGAGTGCCTAATGCCGCAAGCAGGATCGTTCCGCACATGGAAAAAATATCAGCAGGAATAAATTCCCCTAAAAATCTTGAAAAACCGATAGAAAGTGCAAGAACAGAAGCTCCGATGATGTTGATAATTGCCGCAGACGGAGGAGGGATCCTGATGCCGCTGCTGCTTAACGCTGATGCGGCAAGAAATGTATCGAAACTGACAATTGCAGCGAGGAATATCTCATGGGACATAAAAACAGCTCCTAATAAAAGGTACTATATGATATGCTCCACTGAGAAAAAATGTTACTGTATAAAAAAACTCCCCGGACAATGACAGTCCGGGGAGATATCGGTCAAATTATTGTGCAACGGGAACTACTTCAAGCTCAGGAAGAGATGTTATAAGTCCGAGTTTGAATTTCTGGATAGAAAGCGCATCTCTGTTGGTAATGCCGTCATTTCCGTAAACGTCAGCATTTATCATTCCCTGCTCAGAAATGCCGTTGGGCTTTCCGCTGCCGTATTCATCGGGATTTGCGCTGAACTGCATGATAAGTACGGCATCAGCAAGGTCAACTGAATCATCACAGTTAACATCTCCGTAATTTACCTCAGCAGGCTCATCGCTTGGTGTTGTTGTGCCCTCAGTAACTACCTCATAGCTGAATTCGAGATTATCCTTGTCATCGCACCACCATACCTGTGCCTGTGCAGATTTAACGCTCTCAGGAATATCAGCCATGTCAATTTCTACGACAAGTTTTCCGTCAGCATCTGTTTTGCCTTCCCATTCAATGGCAGTCCAGTCGTCAAGCATAAATCCGACGCAGCCGTTCATAGTTGAACCGGGAGCGCACTCGAATGTAAGCACGAGTTTACCGCTTCTGTCAGCATCAGCAAGGTCAAGAGTATAGATGATCGTATTGTCCTCCGGAGGATCAACTATCGCACCGGAAGCGTTGATAAGATAGATATTCTTGACAGTTGTAACGCTGTTTGTTCTTGAGAAGAGATGTGCTATCGCATCGACCTTATCTTCGCCCCATGCAGCGGCAATATCGGTGCATGAATAGTATGCAATGCCCTTTTCGGTGTCAACATCATAGGGCTTTACTTCTGTCCAATTTTCCCATTCATCGTTTGTGAGAGCGATAACAGGGGCATCGCCTGTAAATTCTACAGCAACGTCCTTGCCGTCGAGATCTGCCCATGTCACATTAAGACCGGGAGTGCAGTTTCCGTTATCTACTGTAGCATCTAATTCAGCAGGACCTTCAAAGATATTCTTTCCTGTTGAAAGATCATCGTGTTCGATAACAGGAGCTTTCTTCTCGCCGCCCCACGGGATAGAATCGTCAGCGATGACTTTCATCATCTCGTCAACAACGGGTTCGGAAGGCTCATACCATGTGAGATCGCTTCTGTTGAGATATCCATGAGCTTCACCCTCATTGTTGCCCTTTACGTTGTTATCCCAGAGAACGCAGGGGATACCGTATGTTTTTGTAGTGGAGATGTAGTCGTTTGCCCATTCAACTCTTGCTTCGGTATTATCAAAGTTTGAAGCACTGAATTCGCCAAGTACGACCGGGATATCCTTATCTATGAAGGTATCTCTCAGACCCTTGAGAATGCTGTGCAGCTCGTTGCTGTAGGCTGTAGTATATGTGCTGTGATCTGCAAGCGTAGCATCCATAGTGAAGCCGTAGGGTGAGTATGCGTGGATCGAAACGGCTATGAAATCATCATCGGGAATAACGAGCTTTGAATAGATAGAGCTGTCGCTGGACGCACAGTAGTCAGGTATCATCAGCAGACGATTATCCTTGTATGGAGAATCAATACTTCTGATGAGTTCTACAAAGTCGGCATTCAGTTTATTTATCGTATCGACCTCGCTCTGCTCCGGTCCCCACCACTCATGAGTTGTACCTGCGGCACGAGGCTCGTTCATGCACTCAAAAATGAGGTGCTGGTCATAGTCTTTGAACTCCTCAGCGACCTGAGACCAGATAGCCATGAGCTTTGTATGCATTTCATCATATGCTGAGCCGAGATCCGCACGGTTTACCCATTCTTCATGGTGAACATTAAGGATAACGTACATATCGTCTGCAAAGCAGTAGTCAACGATCTCCTTAACACGGGCAAGCCAAGCCGGATCAATATTGTTGTTTTCATCAAGATGCTGATACCAGGTGGTAGGAATTCTCACGGTATTGAAGCCTTTAGCCTTGACAGCATCTATCATTTCCTTAGTGGTGACGGGATTTCCCCATGCAGTTTCGGAGCTTAATCCCGGATTGCTCAGTGCGCTTGTGGCATCAAGAGTATTACCAAGATTCCAGCCGATCTGCATTTCCTCCGTGATCTCGAAAGCTGTAAGCTCGCCGTCGGCAGCGATAACGTCATTAGCTTTCATCGGAGCAGTGAATGTAAGTGCGGACATCATACACAGTGCAGCAGTAGACAGTCCGACAAACCTCACTCTGATTGAATTTTTAAACATGATACCCTCCCAAAAATTTGCATCACGGCATAGTTATGCATATGCCGGTGCAATTTATTTTATACTGTTATTTTATCACCGATATAAAAAAAAGTCAATAGATTTTGTGCAGAATGACGATGATTTCACCTGTAGAAATTTTTTATGCAATTTTATTGATAATGTATAAACGGCGCAGGATGATTCCACGCCGTTTATGAATATTTTGTGAATATGTATATTGATATCCTTATTTTTCCGTCATGTATTTATCCATCGCTGCCGCAGCCTTTTTGCCTGCGCCCATTGCGAGAATTACGGTAGCCGCACCGGTAACGGCATCTCCTCCGGCGTAAACGCCCTCTTTTGAGGTTAGACCGTCCTCATCGGCGATGATACCGCCCCACTTCTGAGTTTCAAGTCCCTCGGTGGTAGATTTTATCAGCGGATTCGGAGATGTTCCTATAGACATAATTATGCAGTCAGACTCGATTTCTATGAAAGCCCCCTCTATCGGCACAGGCTTTGCACGTCCGGAGGCATCAGGCTCTGAAAGCTCCATCTGCTGGCAGATGATCGATCTTACCCGACCGTTCTCATCTGACTTTATCTCTGTCGGATTTGTGAGGAACTTGAACACAATGCCCTCTTCTTTGGCGTGCTCCACTTCTTCGGCACGGGCAGGCAGCTCCTTTTCGGTACGGCGGTAGACGATAGTTACATCTGCACCCATTCTCTTGGCGCAGCGGGCAGCGTCCATTGCGACATTTCCTCCGCCCACGATAACGGCTTTTTTGCCTGCTTGAACGGGAGTTGAGCTGTCCGGCTTATATGCTTTCATGAGATTTATTCTTGTGAGAAATTCATTTGCCGAATACACTCCGTTGAGATTTTCACCGGGAATATTCATAAATCTCGGAAGACCTGCTCCCGAGCCGATAAATATGCTCTCGAATCCCTCGTCCTCCATAAGCTCTTGGATAGAGACAGTCTTTCCAACGACCGTATTTGTCTCGACCTTAACACCGAGAGCCTTGAGTCCGTCGATCTCTTTGGCAACTATAGATTTTGGCAGACGAAACTCCGGAATACCGTATGAAAGCACTCCTCCGGCAACGTGAAGAGCCTCAAAAATAGTGACATCATAGCCTTTTTTTGCAAGATCTCCGGCGCAGGCAAGTCCCGAAGGACCTGAGCCTATCACGGCTGCCTTATGACCGTTCGAGACAGGTTTCTCCACGGGAGCTGCCGGCTGAGCGTTATGCCGGTCGGCAACGAAGCGTTCCAGTCTGCCGATAGCGACACTTTCGCCTTTTATTCCTCTTACGCATTTGCACTCACACTGATTCTCCTGCGGGCAGACACGTCCGCAGACAGCAGGCAGCGAGCTTGACCTTGTGATGACATTGTAAGCCTCTTCAAACTCTCCCTCTGCCACATGGGAAATAAATTCGGGAATATCTATCTGTACGGGACAGCCTCCCCTGCACGGACTGTTTTTGCAGCCGAGACAGCGTTTTGCCTCGTCAATAGCTTGTTCTTCGGTGTATCCTAAAGCTACCTCGCTGAAATTCTTATTTCTCACATCGGGAGCCTGTACGGGCATTTCATTTCTTTTTGGTGACATATTAGGCATTTTACTTTACCTCCTGAAAAAGTTTACAGGTTTCCTCATGAGCCTTGCGCTCAAAGGTCTTGTACATTGCTCCTCTTGCCATAGCCTCATCGAAATCTATGAGGTGTCCGTCAAATTCCGGACCGTCAACACAAGCAAATTTTGTTTTTCCGTCAACAGTGAGACGGCATCCTCCGCACATTCCCGTACCGTCTATCATGATCGGATTCATAGATGCAACGGTAGGAATGTTATACTCCTTAGTGAGACGGCAGACGAATTTCATCATGATGAGAGGGCCTATTGTTATAACTCTGTCGTATTTTTCGCCGCTCTCGATAAGTTTTTTCAGAGCATCGGTAACAAGTCCCTTTTCACCTACAGAGCCGTCATCGGACATCAGCACAAATTTTGACGAAGCCGCACGGAACTCATCTTCAAGGATAACGAGATCCTTATTTCTGAAACCAACGATCGAATGTACCTCGCAGCCGAGCTCATGGAGCTTCTTTGCCACGGGATAGGCTATGGCACAGCCGACACCTCCGCCTACAACAGCCACTTTTTTCAGACCGTCTGTTTCAGTCGCACGTCCCAAAGGACCGACAAAATCCTGTAGGCAGTCACCCTCATTCAGATGATTCAGTTTTTCGGTGGAAGCTCCCACGATCTGAAAAATTATTGTCACCTGACCTTTTTCCCTGTCATAATCGGCTATAGTCAGGGGAATTCTTTCACCCTCACTGTCGGTACGCAGGATTATGAACTGTCCCGGCTCAGCCTTTTTAGCCACACGGGGAGCGTTTATCCTCATAAGTGTTACGGTCGGATTGAGGACTTTCTTTTCAAGAATTTCAAACATTTTAACAAACCTTCCTATCTGTGTTTTTTCTTTTCATTTTTTTCGGAGGATAGCCTTTGACTGTTGCTCACTGCGCCCTTTACGGATACCTCCTTTATCCCGATAGTCCTGTTTGCTTTGGGAGATTTCTCTGCTTTTGCAGTCTCCTCAGCCTTGGGAGTTTCCGTAACCGCCTTTGTCCCTTTTGGTTTCGGAGGTTCGGTATTTTCCGGCTTTGAAGTATCCTCCGCAGGAGTTTCGGCATCAATGGTGATCTTATCTCTCTCGTCTATATTACGTATAGGACGGCAGGGATTTCCCACAGCAACAACGCCGGAGGGGATATCGTTCACAACAACGCTTCCTCCGCCTATGACAACATTATCACCGATAGTCACGCCCGGAAGCACACAGACATTTCCGCCGAACCACACATTATTTCCGACCTTTATCGGCTTTGCATATTCAAGCCCCCGGTTGCGTACCTCGAAGTCAATGGGATGACCTGCCGCATAGAAACCGCAGTTCGGACCAATAAAGATGTCGTTTCCGAATACGACCTCTGCGCAGTCGAGGATAACGCAGTTATGGTTGGCGTAGAAGTTATCTCCGATGATGATATTGTAGCCGTAGTCGCAGTAGAAATCGGGATCTATCCACGTATTTTCACCTCTGAGAGCGACAAGCCGGTCAAGGAGGCGTTCTTTTTTCTGATAATCGTTATACGTTATCTGATTGTACTCCATGCACAGCTTTTTCGCAGCCACACGCTCAGCGACGAGTTCGGGATCGTTGGCGTTATACAGTTCACCTGCCTGTTGTTTTTCCTTTTCAGTCATTTTAATTCCCCTTTCCTGAAAGTTCAAGAATTTCACGGTGTCACTTGTTGAGCTTACTTCCTTTTGCTCCGAAGCTTCCTCCCATAGCGAGTATATTCGTATCGAACGAGTAATTTATCTTTTCACGCTGTCTGTAGCGTTTCAATGCAAGCTGTATCATACGTTCAAGGAGTTCGCTGTACTTAACGCCCTTTGGTTCCCAGAGGTAAAAGGCGAGCGAGCCGGGAATGGTATTTATCTCGTTTATGTAGATCTTGTCAGATGCCGTATCTATCATAAAATCAATACGTGTAACGCCTCCGCAGCCCAGATACTTAAACGCATCAACGGCAATTTTCCTGATGTATTCCTCCTGCTGAGGAGTGATATCCGCCGGGATCTTCCGTTTAAGTGAAGCCATTCCCTTGCTGCCGCCGGAGGATTTTCCGCCGCCTGTGTATTTCTGCTCATAGCTGAGTATTTCCTCTCCCTTTGCCTGTACAGGTTCTTCACAGACGGAAGCCTCAGCCTCCTCGCTGTCGCCGACCACAGAGCAGTTTACCTCTTTAAGCTCCACAACGGCAGGCTCTACAAGGATCCGGTCTGAAAAAGAAAAAGCGTCCTCCATTGAGCGTATCAGCGAGTCACGGTCATCGGCACGTGAGATACCAACGCTTGAACCGAGATTTATCGGCTTTACGATAACGGGATAGGGAAAACGCTCCTCTACCCTTGCGGCACATTTTTCCGGATCGGTTATCTCGAACGATGAGAAACGGCAGCAGTCAAGCACAGGAAAACCTGCCTCTTTCAGCAGTATTTTCATGACATACTTATCCATTCCGACCGCCGATGAAAGCACATCACAGCCGACGTAAGGCAGATCAAGCGTCTGGAGGTATCCCTGAAGCGCACCGTCCTCAACATTTGTGCCGTGAACTATGGGAAATGCTGCATCTACATCGGAGATAAGATTGCTGCCGAATTTTTTCATTTTCCGGCGGATAAGCCGGACTTTTCCCTCACTGCGGACAAAAACGCACTCGGTACATTCCGAAAGGAGAGCGGGGATATCCTTAAAAGCGTTTATATCAAACAGCTTTTCGCCGGTGTAGAATTCATTTCCCTTTGTCATATACACGGGAATGATGTTGTATTTCTCCTTATTCATTGAAGCCATAGCCTGAACCGCCGAAATGACAGAGACCTCATGCTCCACGCTTTTTCCTCCGAAGAGGACAGCAAGATTTATTTTCATGGTAAGATACCTCCCATAATTTTAATAATTGTCAGGCAGATCGTTTTCAAGAAGGACGATCTTTTTCTTGTCGGTTTTGCAGCTCTGTATTTTTGAGAGCGCATCGCTCAGCGAATCAGTCACAAAAACCTTATCCATATTGAATCCGGCATCTGAAATTCCGGCATATATCGGCTCGGTCTGAGTTTTTCCCACAAGGATAATATAATCGCATACAGCCGCTGCCTCTGTGCCGAATTCTTTGTTAAGCTCCTCCTGTTTTGCGCCAAGCTCCACCATTCCGGGAGTTACGAGTATCTTACACGCATCGAAAAGCTCCAGCACTTTTAGTGCCGCACGGCAGCCGCTCGGATTGGAGTTATAAGCATCATCTATGAATGTCACATCTCCTCCCTTGTCAAGAAGCTGCAATCTGTGCGGAACAGGAGCGATCCTCCTGACGGGCAGCACGAGTTTCTCTAAAGGAATACCCGTTCCGTGACAGTAGGCTATTGCTCCGAGAATGTTCAGTACGCTGTGTTCGCCGAGGAGTTTCATCGAATAGCGGCAGCTCTCACCGCCGGGAGCCGTCACGGTAAATTCCGTTCCCGTTCCGGAAACGGTTATATCACTTGCCCGATAATCGCAACCCTCTGACGTTCCGTAGAGGATAGCGTTTTTATATTCGGGAGCTTTTTTTCTGATAAGTTCATTATCGCCGTTGAGGTAGAGTTTTCCGCCGTGAGACTGCACCCGGTCGGCAAGCTCAAATTTTGTGGAGACTACATTCTCAATGCTTTTGAATGTCTCAAGATGCTGCGGACCTACCGAAGTTATGATACCGTCATGAGGCTCGACTATACGGCAAAGCTCATCTATTTCTTTAACTCTTCTTGCGCCCATTTCGCAGATGAAATACTCATTGGTGGGGCGCAGCTTTGTGCGGATAGTGATAGTCACTCCCATAGGCGTGTTAAAGCTTTCCGGAGTTTTCAGCGTGTCATACTGTGAGCTTAAAAGCTCGCTGAGGTAAAACTTCATAGATGTTTTTCCATAGCTTCCGGTTATGCCTACCTTGCGGAGATCGGGCATTTCACGGAGTATGCGCTCAGCATCGTTTATATACCATCTTTGGATAGATTTTTCTATCGGCTTATTTATGAGATTCGACAGCGGAACGAGTACAGGCGTGAGATATAATGCAGATCCTGTCAGAATGAACGGCATTATGTGACGTAAAGGCTTCCATTCGTTACTTCTGCATGGGAGAGTATCGACAAAGAAAGCAGCCGCAAATATTATAGCTGTCAGGATAAAGAAAGTCGCTGTCATTCTTTTTACTCTTGCGGTATATTTCAGCGGCTTTTTGAATTTCTTTGACGGCTTGAAGATAACAGCGAACGCTGCGTTAAAGACCGCAAAAGGGATAATAAACGCTGCATTTGCGATCATGATAAACTGTCCGGCAAAAAGCACGATCGGAAAAATATATCTTCTGAAATTTTTTTTCATCCACCGCAGGTGCTCAGGTGTTTTATAGCCGTTGAGCTGGAGCATATGGATCTCTCTCAGAGCGAAAAATAATATTCCCACAAGGGCGACAGCGACATATATGAAAAGTGCAGCATTCATCGGGTGATCTCCTTTTCATCTATCTTCATAAAGGAACACATGACACGGTTGAATATATACTGTTGTTCAAGAAACGAATAATGTCCCGCATTTTCAAGCTTTACAAGACCTGCATCGGGAATGAGCTTCTCCATTTTTTCACCGTCTGAAAGCGGTGTTGCCGTGTCATTGACTCCCCACACAAGGAGCGTGGGACATTTTATATTCGGCAGAAGAGGCTCTAAATCTTCATTTACCACCTTGACAAGCACCTGTCTCATAAGCGGAGAGGCTGCGGCATAGTCGGCACTTCCCATTTTTTTGCGGAAATTTTCAAGCGCATCGGGAGCGATCTTCCTTGCGATGCCGGTAGAGAGTACAGCCTTTCCGATTTTGTAATAGCGAGTCCTCAGGCTTTTTTTATTTGATTTCGGTGGGAGGATACCTGCGCTGTCCACAAGAATGGTCTTTACTATGCGAAACGGCAGATCTTTCCTGCTGTGGAGTTTTATGATGACTCTGCCTCCGAACGAATGACCGAGCAGTGTCACCTCTTTCGGAGCAGCGGTCTCACGGAGAAAATCCGCAACAAAATCAACGTAGTCGTCAACGCACCACGCCGACGGAGGCTCATCGCTTTCACCAAATCCGGGCATATCCATAGCTATAACGGTATATTTCACAGAGAGCAGGTCGATAAGGTTGGCAAAGAGCTTGATATTGCTCCCCCAGCCGTGAAGGAGGACAACAAGTTCTCCGCTGCCCTTTTGCTCGTAGTTTATTTTCATGCCGTTTATTGTTTTTATCAATTCTGTTATCTCCTTTTGCGCATTCGGGATAATACCGATCTCGCTCTAAAACACGAGGGTCTTTGCGAAGATCTTGCACGGTTTTCGGAATGAGACCGGTATAAAACTCAACTTCGGAGCGATAGCTTAACTGAGTTATATATATTCTACACATGAGTAAGCCTGACCTATGCACATATACCGCACCCGTCTGATTTTTGCCTGAGCGGACAGGTTTCAGAGAATGCCATATATAATTTAATTATAGCACCTTAACGGTTCAATGTCAATACTCAAAAATCATTTCAGATCCCTCTGAGAATTTAATTTAGTCATTCTTCTTGACATGACCTGCTTAATCTGCTATAATATTCCTATGCGCCGGAAACATTCTTGTTTCAGAGAGCAGGTCTGATTTGCGGCAACACCGAACAAAGAAAAAACAGGAGCCTGTGTATATCCGAGGATATCTCAGGAAATTATATGAACAACAAAAAAGACCTATACAAAAGATCCGTGACATTCGCCATGTCTGTAGTTCTGCTGGGAGTGCTTGCAGGCATATTCGCATTTGTCTGGTATAAATTCTACAGCGAAGTGATCGTCCTGCCTTTCTACCGCCGAGGAAACTGGGTACTCATCGGTATCTATGCTCTCATAGTCATGCTTTTCTTCAAGGCATTCGGCGGATTCAGACTCGGATATCTGAAAAAAACCGATATTCTGTACTCTCAGATGATCTCGATGGTATGCGTGAACGTTGTCGCCTACTTTCTGGTGAGTCTCATCGGCAGAGATTTCATGAACGCCTATCCCATAATCATCATGACGTTTGCCGACGTTGCATTCATTTTAATATGGACGTTCATCACCGGAAAAGTCTATTTTATGATCTACCCTCCCCGAAAGCTCATTATTCTCTACGGAAGCCGTCAGGCTGCCGCACTTGTTCTGAAAATGAGCCGGCGTGTGGACAAGTATATGATCTGCGAATCCGTCAGCATTGATGAATCACCGGATAAAATAAGAGAGCAGATACTTAAATATGAGGGCGTGATAATCTGTGACATCCCTCCGGAGCAGCGCAACGACTATCTGAAATTCTGCTTTGACAGATCTCTGCGGGCGTATATTGCACCGAAAATATCGGATATTATAATCAGAGGTGCTGATGATATACGCCTTTTTGATACACCGCTGCTGCTCTGCCGTAATTACGGACTCAGTTTTGAACAGCGGCTTGTAAAGCGTGCCTTTGATATAATTTTTTCTCTGATAGCACTGCTGCTCTCTCTGCCGTTCATGGCGGCGGCTGCCGTTGCGATAAAACTCTGTGACGGCGGACCGGTCTTCTACAAGCAAAAAAGGCTCACCATTGATGCAAAGGAATTCTACGTCTATAAATTCAGGAGCATGATCGTTGACGCTGAAAAGGACGGCATTCCTCAGCTTGCCTCGGAAGAGGACAGCAGGATAACTCCCGTGGGAAAAGTGCTGAGAAAATTCCGCCTTGACGAATTTCCGCAGCTTATAAATATTCTTCGGGGAGATATGTCGGTAGTCGGACCACGCCCCGAACGTCCGGAGCTTACGTATCAGTACGAAAAGGATATGCCCGAATTCAGATTTCGGCTGAAAGTCAAAGCCGGTCTGACCGGATACGCACAGGTCACGGGAGTGTACGATACCTCTCCGTATGATAAGCTGAAAATGGATCTCATGTATATAGAAAATTACTCCGTCAGAATGGATCTGCAAATTATCCTCATGACGCTCAAAACGATGCTTTTTCCCGGAAAAACAAATGCCGAAACGGAAGAAGGGATCCTTACGGCATATGACGAAAAGGAGAATAACAAATGAAGATCACAGCAGTCATCATGGCAGGCGGCAAGGGCGAACGCTTCTGGCCGAAAAGCCGCAGTTCATGTCCTAAGCAGTTTCTCTCTCTCACCTCAGACGGAGAGACAATGATACAAAAAACCGTGAAACGCCTTGCCCCTCTTGTGGCGGCAGAGGACGTTTTCATCGTAACAAATGCCGCTTATACAGAGCTTGTCCGTGACCGGCTCCCCGATATTCCCTGTGAGAATATCCTCGCCGAGCCGTGTGCCCGCAATACGGCACCCTGTATCGCCTTTGCGGCAGCCGTCATAAGCAGAAAATACGATGATGCGGTAATGCTTGTGCTGCCGTCGGATCACCTTATCGGCTATGAGGATATCTATATCAATACGCTGAAAAAAGCTGTCACCGTTGCCGAAAGCGGAGAGAATCTCGTCACCATCGGCATAACTCCCACATATCCCGAAACAGGCTACGGCTACATCAATTTCGGCAGGGAGTGCGGCAATGCCTACGAGGTGGAACGCTTTGTTGAAAAACCCGATCTTCCCACTGCTAAAAAATATATCGCCTCGGGAAAATATCTCTGGAACAGCGGTATGTTCGTGTGGAGAGTCTCCTCAATTATGGCGAATATCAAACGCTTCATGCCCGATATTTGGGAGGGAGCTGTCAGGATAGGCGATGCTTTCGGCAAACCGGAGTTCACAGCCGTCCTTGAAAAGGAGTTCAGCGCATTCCGCAGCGAATCGGTTGACTTCGGCATCATGGAAAAGGCTGAAAATATCTACACCATTCCCGGCAGTTTCGGCTGGGACGACGTGGGCAGCTGGCTTGCCGTGGAACGCATCAACGAAACTGACGACAGCCGTAATTACATTGAGGGAGATGTCATCTCCGTGGGAGCGGAACGCTCCACTATATGCGCCGGAAAAAGGCTTATTGCAGCCGTTGGCGTGGAGGATATCATCATCATAGATACTGACGATGCTGTGCTTGTCTGCTCGAAGAACAGCACTCAGGACGTCAAAAAGGTCATTGCACAGCTTCGTGAACAGGGCAGAACAGAACTGATATAAAGGAGTATTATTATGAAAAACGCACTTATAACAGGTATCACCGGTCAGGACGGCTCTTATCTTGCCGAGCTTCTTCTCGAAAAAGGCTATAATGTTTACGGCATTTGGAGGAGAAAATCAACTGTTGACTACGGAAATATCGCTCACCTGAAAGATAAGGTACATCTCATATACGCCGATATGACCGATCCGATCTCGCTTATTTCCGCTATGAAGATCTCTCAGGCTGACGAGGTATACAACCTTGCGGCACAGTCGTTCGTAGCTACGAGTTGGGACACTCCTCTCGGCACGGCAGACATTGACGCTCTCGGAGTTACAAATATGCTGGAGGCTATCAGGACTGTCAAACCCGAATGCCGTTTCTATCAGGCTTCTACCTCTGAGATGTTCGGTCTGGTGCAGGCTATTCCCCAGTGTGAGACAACGCCGTTCTATCCGAGAAGTCCGTACGGTGTGGCAAAACTCTATGGTCACTGGATAACAAAGAATTACCGTGAGAGCTACGGTATGTTCGCCTGCTCGGGTATACTCTTCAATCACGAATCCGAAAGACGGGGACTTGAATTCGTCACAAGAAAGATCACAAATGCTGTTGCAAGGATAAAGCTTGGCGTTCAGGAATTTGTTGAGTTGGGAAATATGGATTCAAAGCGTGACTGGGGACACTCAAAGGATTACGTGCGTGCCATGTGGCTGATGCTTCAGCAGGACGCTCCCGATGATTACGTTATCGCTACAAATGAAACAAGGACTGTCAGAGAGTTTGTTGAGACTGCTTTCAGACACGTTGGAATTGAGATCACGTGGCAGGGTACGGGCGTTGACGAAGTCGGTATCGACAAGGCTTCGGGAAAGACGGTAGTCAAGGTGAATCCCAAATTCTTCCGTCCTGCCGAGGTAGATATACTTCTGGGAAATCCCGAAAAGGCAGAAAAAGCTCTCGGCTGGAAGAGAGAGATCTCATTCTCCGATCTTGTTGAGCGCATGGTGAAGAACGATCTTGAACTTGTTGAAAAGGAAATAAAGATAAGCAATATCATATAATGTCATTGAAGACGGCATAACAGATGCCGGGATCTTATCGGGTATTTGCTGTCTGAAATGGTAGGGAGTGTGTGTGGTTGAAGATCACGTTTGATGCTGCTCCTCTTGTGAGCGACAGAATAACGGGTATAGGCTGGTGTGAGGTGGGACAGACTCTCGCTCTTGCACAGCTTCACCCTGAGATAAAATTCCGGTACAGCTTCTTTACAAGCGGCGATAAGGAGCGTCTTATTCGGGTGAAAAATATCGCCGGAGAGAATATCCGCTTGAAATACTCTGATTTTTCCGGCTATGCCTACAGAGCCGCCTCTGCGGTCTTACCTGTTCCATACTCTTATTTTTTCGGAAACGACTCACAGATCACGCATTTTTTCAACTATATCGTACCTCCCGGAGTTTCCGGAAAGATCGTTGTCACTGTTCATGATATGGTGTACAAGGCGTTTCCCGGTACGGTCAGGGGACGGACGCTCCTTATGCTTAATACGGGGCTTAAAAGATCAATGCGGCGTGCCGATCTTATCGTCACGGATTCAGAGTTCTCGAAACGGGAGATAATCAAGTATTTCCCGGAGCATGAACGAAAGCTGCGGGTAGTGCCATGCGGTGTGGATACCGAAAAATTCTATCCCTGCCGTGACAGGGAGCGTATCGAAGCGGTGAAAAACTCACTCGGCATCAACGGAGAGTATTTTCTGTACGTCGGTACTATCGAGCCGAGGAAAAATCTCAGACGGCTTATTTCGGCATATTCTCTAATTGTCCGCAAGATCGGCGCTGATGCTCCGAAACTTGTGCTTGCCGGAGGAAAGGGCTGGCTTAACGATGATATCTACAGTCGTGTAAAAGCACTCGCACTTGAGGATATGGTCATCTTCACAGAATACGTTCCCTCAGAGGATATGACTCCCCTTATAAGCGGAGCAACGGCGTTTGTGTTTCCGTCACTCTATGAGGGCTTCGGAATGCCGCCGCTCGAGGCTATGGCGTGCGGCGTGCCGGTTCTTGTATCGGGCGAGGCTTCGCTGCCGGAGGTCACGGGTGACTGCGCACTTGTGTGCGATGCGTACTCCGTGAAAAGCATCGCTTCGGGAATGTACAGGCTTTTCGCCGATGAAAAGCTGCGGAAAACTCTCGCAGAGAAAGGGCACAAAAGAGCCGGAGTTTTCACTTGGGAGCGTTCCGCACAAGCGCTTTTTGATGTATACAAGGAGCTGATGTAATGCGTGTTCTTGAGGTGAATAAGGCATATTTTCCTCATGTGGGCGGTATTGAGACACTCGTGCGCCAATATGCGGAGGATCTCAGCAAAGTAAAGGATATCAAGGTGCGTGTGCTTGTCTGCCGTGACGACAGAGGCAGAACACGCCGTGAGAAGATCAATGGCGTATGCGTTCAGCGCTGCGGCAGTCTGGGAACATATTTCAAGTGTCCGATCTCGCTCTCATTTATACGGCATTTCGGAAAAATGGCGAAAAAAGCCGATGTTGTCCACATTCATATGCCGTTTCCCCTTGCTGATGCGGCTGCTCTGCTTTCCGGATATAAGGGGAGGATCGTGCTTTCGTGGCACAGTGACGTGGTAAAGCAGAAAAAACTCATGCTTGTGTACAAGCCGTTCATGATGTGGCTGCTCCGCCGTGCCGACTGCATCATTACCGCTACCGAGGGACATATCACCGGCTCGGAGTATCTCCCGGAGTTCAGGAAGAAATGTGCCGTTGTTCCCTACGGCATTGATCCGCAGGAGTATCTGTCGGTGCGGGAGTGCGGTTTCCTGACGAAAAAATGCCGCAATGAAAACAGTGTCAAGGTTTTTTTTTCCGGAAGACTTGTCTACTATAAGGGCGTTGATGTGCTCATAAAAGCCGCTGCCCTTACTTCTGATTGTGAGTTGTTCATCTCCGGTACGGGAGAGCTTGAACCGGAGCTGCGTGCTCTTGCGGAAGACCTCGGCGCAGGAGATAACATTCACTTTCTGGGATTTCTTTCTGACACAGATCTGAAAAAGGCTTATCGTGACTGCGATATATTCGTTCTGCCCTCAGTGGCACAGAGTGAGGCATTCGGCATAGTCCAGCTTGAAGCCATGATATACGGCAAACCGGTGATAAACACGGCTCTGCCCACAGGAGTTCCGTGGGTAAGTCTTGACAGCGTTACAGGAATAACCGTTCCTCCCGGCGATGAAAAGGCTCTCGCACAAGCGATAATGCGTCTTGCGCAGGATAAGCCTCTCAGGGAAAAGCTCGGCAGGAACAGTGCGGAAAGAGTCCGCCGGGAATTCAGCAGAAGAGCTGCCCTGCAAAAGCTTACGGCAGTACTGAGAGGAGAAGATCTATGAAGGCTTTATTGATCGGCGCAGCCGGTTTCGTTGGAGGATATCTTATCCGTGAGCTTGAAAGCTCCGGCATGGAGGTCCACGCTACCTGTCTTCCGGAGGAGAATATAGATCATCGCTTTGTTCACAAGCTGAATATCCTTGACAGCGGCGCAGTGGACAATATTTTCAATGAAATTGCTCCCGATGCGGTGTATCATCTTGCAGCGCAGAGCTCCGTTGCCGTTTCGTGGAAAAAGCCTGCTCTCACCGCTGAGATAAATGTTATCGGAGCTATAAATGTCCTGGAGGCTCACAGAGCTGCACGGAAAAGCTCTCGGCTTGTGCTGATCGGTTCGGGAGAGGAGTACGGCTTTATACGTGAAAATGCCTGTCCCCTCAAGGAGGACGAACCGCTCAGACCGGGAAATATCTATGCTGCAACAAAGGTGTGCCAGGAGATGCTCGGTGAGATATACTCCCGTGCCTACAGTAAGGATATCGTTATGGTGAGAGCCTTCAATCACTCAGGTCCGGGACAGTCTCCGATTTTTGTGATCTCCGATTTTTGTCGGCAGATCGCTGAAATTGAGGCAGGAAGACACGAGCCTGTCATTTCAGTGGGTAATCTCTCCGCACGCCGTGACTTCACCGATGTGAGAGATGTTGTCAGAGCGTACCGTTTGCTCGGCGAAAAGGGAGTTTCGGGAAAAATATACAACGTGGGCAGAGGAAAGGCTGTCGAAATACAGTATATCCTCAGTACTGCCCTGAAAATGGCAAGGCTGCCCATTGAAGTAAAAAATGATCCGACACGCATGAGAGCGGCGGATATTCCCGTCATCGAGCCGGACGTTTCGCTCATAAAAAACGACACCGGCTGGGAGGCAGAGATCTCTATGGAGCAGACTATCGCCGATACCCTGAACTATTGGAGGGGAGAATATGTCTGATAAAAAACTCACCAACGAACGCATGAAAACATTTGACGGACATGAGAAAATACCATCGCTCAAAGCCGGAGCAAAGCTCATGGAGTTTGGTGAAAAACAGAATGAGGCAAACGAGCTGCTTGCTGCCAACGTGAATGAGCTTATAAAGCGGGTGTGCGCCCTTGAAGATAAACAGGTGCAGAATGAGGAAATAATGAAAAAAGCAGCAGCCGATCTCTCTGCGTTTAAGAAGGAGCTTGACCGTCTGAGACTGTCAGATAAGCTCAACACCAACAGCGTTGAAAGACTCAATGAAGCAGTAAGGCTTTTGCAGGGCAAGGATTGATCTTGCAGATCTGCGCAGCAAATGCCGGGTATATATGATTTTCCTATCCGGACGCATTCAGCGTCCGGATATTTCGTTCTACATTTCGGATACGGCTCATAAAATTTATTGTACAACCTCCGAAAGGGTGAATTTTATGGGTCTGACTGAAAAGGAAGCAGCCGAAAGGCTTAAAGCTGACGGCGAAAATGTTTTTGGTGAAAGCAAGCGTACAAGTGCCGCAGGTATCTTCATAGGACAATTCAAGGACGTTATGGTGATGATACTCCTTTGCGCTACCGTTGTCTCGATACTGCTCGGAGAGATCTCAGATGCAGTCACAATAATCCTCATAGTGCTGGTGAACGCCATACTCGGATTTATACAGGAGTTCCGCACCGAACACACACTCGAAGCCCTCAGATCAATGACCTCTCCCACAGCTAAATGCTACAGAGACGGCAGATTACAGGAGATACCTGCCGCACGTCTGGTGTGCGATGATGTTATCGAGCTTGAAGTAGGCGACCGTATCCCTGCTGACGGCGTTATCCTGCGCTCCTCCGGATTTTTTGCTGATGAAGCGATACTCACCGGCGAATCGGAAGCTGTTGCAAAGCTGCAAGGGAATGTCAATGATACAGATAACTCTCTCAACAAGGAGAATATCGTCTATTGCGGCACATCGGCGGTCAAGGGTACGTGCTGTGCGAGGATAATCGCTGTGGGAAAGAATACGCAGATGGGAAAGATCTCCGAAATGCTCACCGATATCGACCGTGAGCCGACACCTCTTCAAAAGAGGCTTGCCGAGCTTGGAAAGGTCGTTGCGCTCATCTGCCTTGCGGTGTGCGTTGCTGTGTTCACGGCAGGAGTGCTCAGAGGAGAAGATGTCTTCACCATGCTGATGACCGGCATCACGATCGCCATTGCAGCGATACCCGAGGGACTTCCGGCAACAGTTACGATCGCTCTTGCTCTTGCGGTGAACAGGATGCTGAAACAGAACGCTCTTGTGAATAAGCTGCACAGCGTTGAGACACTCGGCTGCGCTTCGGTGATATGCTCTGACAAAACGGGAACTATCACCGAAAACAAAATGACCGTGACTGAGCTTTCGACCGTTGGGGAGAATTTCTCATTCAGCGGCATGGGATACAGAATGGGAGGAAGCATCACCAACGAAAAGGGAGCTGTTCCAAAGCAGGATCACGCTCTCACTGAGGCTCTCAAGTGCGGAGTGCTGTGCTCTACGGCAGTGATATCTCCGGGAAAAACAAAAGGCAGAAACCGCACCCTTGCAGAGTGGCAGGTCACAGGAGATCCCACCGAGACAGCACTGCTTGTGGCAGCGGCAAAAGCCGGTATTACACGTTCCTCTTTAGAGATAAGCTGCCGAAAATTGGATGAGTATCCCTTTGACAGTGAAAACAGATTCATGGCAGTTCACAGTACATCTCCCACAGGAAAAAGAATGTACTATAAGGGTGCGGAGGAGGTCATTCTTCCCCGATGTACCCGCTATATGGACGCAGACGGCAAGCTGCTGCCGATCACGTCCGAGATACGCCGCCGTATAGAAAACCGTGCTATTGAGATGTCCGATCGGGCACTCAGGGTTCTTGCTCTTGCATACTGCGATTCCGAGAGCTTCGAGCCGCACTGCCGTGAGCTGATTTTTCTCGGTCTTTCGGGAATGATAGATCCTCCCCGTGAAGAGGCAAAAGCAGCTATAAGAAAATGTGCTGCCGCTTCGGTAAAGACGGTCATGATAACAGGCGACCACAAAAATACAGCCGTTGCTGTTGCAAGAAAAGCAGGACTTCTGAAAAACGGCAAGGCTATCACAGGCGCAGAGCTTGACCGTATGAGCGATGATGAGCTTGACCGTGAGATCGGAAAATATACAGTTTTTGCCCGTGTTGAGCCTGTCCACAAGCTGAGGATAGTCCGCAGTTTCAAACGCCGTGGTGAGATCGTCACCATGACAGGTGACGGCGTGAACGATGCGCCTGCGATCAAGGAAGCTGATGTAGGGGTAGCGATGGGTTTGACCGGAACAGATGTTACCAAGCAGGCTGCTGACGTTATCCTGCTTGATGACGACCTTGCCACACTCGTAGATGCCGTCGAACAGGGACGCTGCGTTTATGCCAATATACGGAAATTTGTGAGATATCTTCTCTCCTGCAATATAGGTGAGGTACTGACCATGTTTCTTGGTATAATAATGGGAATGCCCATTGTGCTGCTGCCGGTACAGATACTTCTTGTGAATCTCGTCACCGATGGGCTTCCGGCAATTGCTCTGGGACTTGAACCGCCGGAGAGCGACATAATGAACAGACCGCCCCGAAGATCCACAGAGGGATTTTTCTCAGGCGGTCTGATGTGGAAAATAATTTTCCGTGGGATATTCATCGGCTTATCCACGCTTGCCTCCTTTACCACGGTAATGCGACTGGGAGGTTCACAGGAGGCAGGCAGAACTGCTGCTCTTGTGACGCTTGTGATGTCGCAGCTTATCCATGTATTCGAGTGCAAATCTGAGAGCCGTTCACTGCTGCATATCAACATCTTCAACAATATGAAGCTCGTTGGCGCAGTGCTCATCTCATTTGCAGTGCTTGCGGCATCGGTGACGATACCGCAGCTTCAGGTAGTATTTGAGACGGTCAGTCTTACTGCACAGCAAATGCTCACGGCGTTGGGATTCAGTGCGGTGATACCGATATTATGCGCATTTTTCAAGTGAGATCGGCATCAGATCTCCAGTCCGAAACTAATGGAAAGTGCAGTGTTCACCTTATTCATAGAGCGCAGATCAAGCTCGCCCATTTTGTCTTTGAGACGTTTTTTGTCGATAGTGCGTATCTGTTCAAGCAGTACGATGCTGTCTTTTGCAAGACCGCATTTTTCAGCCTGAACTTCGATGTGGGTAGGCAGATGCGTCTTATCACGCTGACTTGTAATGGCTGCCGCAATTACTGTGGGACTGTGTCTGTTTCCCACATCGTTCTGAACTATAAGTACCGGTCTGATGCCGCCCTGTTCAGAGCCTACCACGGGGCTGAGGTCGGCGTAATAGATCTCTCCTCTTTTAACTGACATAATATTTCTCCCGTTCGTGGGCAGCATTGCTGCCCGTATTTTTTTCATCGATAATATTATTGACACACCAATATAATATTATGCAGTGGGAGTTTTATAAGTTCAGCCTTTGACAGCTTTGAGACTTCTTTCAAGTATGCCGTTCATTTTTGCGATGGCGATGCCGTAATTCGTGAACGGTATACCTTGTGATCCGGCGATATCCCTGCGGTGGAGCACATCTCTTTCGGTGAGCATACAGCCTCCGCAGTGTATCACGAGTTTATAGCCGCTGAGATTTTCGGGAAAATCACGTCCCGAACTGAGAGTGATATCCGGTGTTGAGCCGGTGAATTTTTTCAGCAGTGCCGGGAGTTTTATACTGCCGATATCTCCGCACTGACGGTGATGCGTGCAGCCTTCGGAGATAAGCACTCTGTCTCCCTCCTTCAATGAGGAGATCGCCTCTGCTCCACGGACAGCGGACTCTAAAAAACCCTTATATCTTGCCATGAGAATAGAGAATGATGTAAGCGGAATGTTTTCCGGAACGATTTTATTCACGAAATGAAAAGCCTGACTGTCTGTGATGACCATTCGGGGTGATCTTATGGTCTCTAATGCCTGAGCAAGCTGATGCTCCTTTACCACCACGGCAACGGCATCGGAGTCAAGTATATCACGGAGGGTCTGCTGCTGTGGGAGTATCATTCTTCCTTTCGGAGCAGCAGCATCAATTGGCGTTACAAGCACAACGGTATCACAGGGCGAGAGCAGATCTCCTACAATGCGGCGGTCGTTTCCGGAGGACTTCACCAATGCGGCGATCATATCTTTCAGAGCGTTGATATTATCACCGGTGACAGCGCTGACGGAGATCTCATTTTCGGAAATTTCGGCGGCGGCGATATCGGATTTATTATACACTGTTATGTGGGGGATCTTTTTCTCGTCAAAAATATTTATAAGCTCCTTGTCGGCATCGGTGACTCCCTCGGCGGAGTCGATCACAAGTATGGCAATATCCGTTTTGTCAAGGATCTGTTTTGTCCGGCGGACTCTCATCTCGCCGAGAGTGCCGGTATCATCAAAGCCGGGAGTATCAATTATCACTACAGGACCGAGGGGAAGGATCTCCATAGCTTTTGTGACAGGATCGGTGGTCGTTCCCTTTATGTCAGAAACGAGAGACAGCTCCTGACCGGTGACAGCGTTGACAACGCTTGATTTTCCGGCGTTTCTTCTGCCGAAGAACCCGATGTGGACTCTTTCGCCGGAGGGGGTATCATTCATACTCATAAGATCACTCCTTAAAAAAATGTACCGAAGTTTAACTCGCCTTGTGCATTTTTCAGCAAGGCGGGAATACTGTCGGTACGTCATTGTACTATTAAAATTCAAGCTGACGGATCACTGATTTAAGTGCCTCCGCACTTGCACGGAGCTTCTCTACCTCTGCATCGGTAAGCGTGGGAGAGAGCTCTTTTTCTATGCCGTGTCCGCCGATAACGCACGGCAGACTCAGACACACATCATTGATGCCGTATCTTCCGTTTGCAAGCGTGGACACTGAGATAACATTATTTGAGTCACGAAGAATGCAGTCGCAGATCTTATTCACCGAAAGAGCTATTGCATAAAATGTTGCGCCCTTGCGTTTTATGACTTCACTTCCGGCTTTGCGCACCTCCTCAACGATCTCGTCCTTGTCGATATCGGCGTGATCCTGATCCTTGCAGTATTCCTCCATGGGGATACCTGCGATATTTGTGATAGACCACGGTATCATGGAGGTGTCGCCGTGTTCTCCGAAAACATAGGCGTGGATACTGTTAGGACTGAGCCCCACATGATCGGCAATGCTTGATCTCAGACGTGATGTATCGAGTGCTGTGCCTGAACCTATGACCTGTCCGAGAGAAAGTCCCGTACATTTCAGGATAGCATATGTAAGGATATCAACGGGATTGCTTACCACGATGTAGATCGCATCAGGAGCAAATCTTGCGATCTGAGGCATTACCTCCTTGACGATATTCACATTTGTCTGAGCAAGATCGAGACGAGTTTGACCGGGTTTTCTTGCCAAACCGAGCGTTACCACAACGATATCCGAGCCGGCAGCGTCCTCATATGAGCCGTCCCAAACCTCAACGTTGTGACCGAAGGATACGCCCTGCCTTATATCCATAGCCTCGCCCTTAGCCTTGGCTTTATTTATATCGACGAGCACCACATCGGAGCACGTTCCGGCAACTGCGAAGGTATAAGCCACAGTAGCGCCGACATTTCCTGCACCGATTATAGTGATCTTGCTGCCGTTTTTTGATTTATCACTCATAGTATTACCTCCATGATTACTAATGCAAGCAGATTATGTGCAAAGCCGTAAGGCGTTCATTGTGCGGTGCTGCTTATAAGCATAATTTGCATCAGATGTAATTATATTATACACTATTATCAAGAGATTGTCAAGAACGCAACTTGACTGAAAATACACGGGTGTCTGACGAAATATTTTCCACACAGCTTCGGAAAAATTTTCCACAATGTGTTGAAAGCGTTGTGAAATCACGCTTCCCACTGTTGAAAACTCTGTGGAAAAAGTGGAAAACAACGGAAAATACATATTCTTACAGGTCGAAAAAGTTGAAAAGTCTGTGGATAAACGGGGAAAATGTGTAAACAATAAAATTACATTGTGGAAAACTCCTCAATGAATAAAAACGGAGGATATAGTAGCATGAAAAAGCTTTTAGCGATATGCTCCATATTATTGACGGTATGCGCCTTTACAGCCTGCGGCTCTCAGGACACTCCCTACGATTCAAACTCTGATAGGAGTTCTGTTACCGAGCACAAGGACGATGTAAAGGATGACGCAAAAGATGACGCAAACAGCATCATTGATGATATCGGAGATGCCGGAAGTGATATTGCAGACGGCGTAACCGATGCTGTTGATGATATCATGGGCGGTAAAGACGATGACCGTGACGATAAAGATCACCGGGATAAAAGCGAGACTTCTTCAGACAGACGATGATCCCGAAAACAGAAAGGCTGCCCGTAATGATGCGGACAGCCTTCTGCGTTCCCGTTTTAAGGGGAACAGAAAAGGATATGTTATTATGAAAAATTAGTTGACTATAGCTTTTTCAGTCTCCTTGTCGAAGATGTGTATTCTGTTAGGATCAATAGCTACCTTGATATCATCACCCGGTCTTGCGGTAGATCTCGGGCTTACTCTTGCGGTAAGCGGGATACCCTCGCAGAGGAGGTACAGATATGTTTCAGCTCCCATAAGCTCAGTGATCTCGACATATGCATCAATAACGCCTGTTGTAGCGTTGGAGAGGTACATCTCCTCATCGTGAATGCTCTCCGGACGAACGCCGAGAATGATCTCCTTGCCGACATAGCTGCCCAGATCGTCATTTACCTTTGACTCAGGAACGATGATCTGATACTTCACGCCTTTGGCGGTTCTTGAATCCTCAGAGCCGAATTCAACGATATACTGACCGTACTCCTCCTTGAGGACAGCGTCAATGAAATTCATCTGAGGTGAGCCGAGGAATCCTGCAACGAACTTATTTGTCGGGTTCTCGTAGAGGTTCTGAGGAGTATCTATCTGCTGTACGAAGCCGTCCTTCATGCAGACGATACGATCGCCCATGGTCATAGCCTCGGTCTGATCGTGGGTAACGTAGATGAACGTAGTACCCAGCTTTTTATGGATCTTAGAGATCTCGGTTCTCATCTGAGCACGGAGCTTTGCATCGAGGTTTGAGAGCGGCTCGTCAAGAAGGAATACCTTAGGTGAACGAACGATAGCACGGCCGAGAGCCACACGCTGTCTCTGACCGCCTGACATAGCCTTCGGCTTTCTGTCGAGGAGGTGAGTGAGGTCGAGGATCTTAGCAGCCTCGTTTACCTTTCTTTCGATCTCGTCCTTGGGCACTTTGCGGAGCTTGAGTCCGAAAGCCATGTTATCGAAAACCGTCATATGAGGATAGAGAGCATAGTTCTGGAAAACCATTGCGATATCTCTGTCCTTGGGAGCGATATCATTTACAAGACGGTCGCCGATATACAATTCGCCCTCTGATATCTCCTCAAGTCCGGCGATCATACGAAGAGTTGTTGATTTACCGCAGCCGGAAGGTCCGACGAGAACGATAAATTCCTTATCTCTTATCTCTAAATTAACATCCGAAACCGCAACAACACCACCCGGATATTTTTTATAAATGCCTTTAAGTGTTAAGCCTGCCATTTGATCCAGTCCTCCAGTTCATAATTTCTTGCTGACGTTTGATGTCTCCACTATCAGCTATAATAATATAATACCAAAAAAGATGAAATATTTCAAGATGCTAAATTGACAAACTTACAATTATTTGTTTATGTGTTTTGCCGAAAAATCGTCCTCAAAATCCCGGCAAAACTTTTCAAAATCGAGGGGCGAAAACAAGTTTTCAACATCTTTGTGCAATAATTCCATACACTCGCCGATGCCCAATTTTTCGGGAAGAATCAATCCTCCGACAGAAATTCTGTGCAAGTTTTCAACATGATTTTCAACAGCCGCAAACATTCGTTTTATCTGATGGTATTTTCCCTCACAGATCTCGACAAACGCCAGTTTTTCGCAGTTTTTCGCAGGTATTATCCTTGCCGGAAGGAACTCTTCACCTGAGGATAGGACTACTCCGGCGGCGAATTTGTCAATATATTTATTTTGAAACGGTCTGGCAAGTTTCACAATATAGATTTTCGGCACATGATGTCCCGGAGCAAGCAGGCGGTGGGCAAGATCTCCGTCATCGGTGATAATGAGAGCGCCGGTAGAATCCTTGTCGAGCCTTCCTGCCGGAAACATTCCCTTTGTCCTCAGATCGTCGGGTATCAGCTCCATGACAGTCCTGCCGTCCCTGTCGCCGGTCGAGCAAACGTATCCTTCGGGCTTGTTCATCAGGATATAGTGATCCCGCCGGGCGGAAAGCACTCTGCCGGAGACGGTCACTGTATTTTTTTTCGGATCGATCTTCGTATCGGTTTTTTTCACGGCTGCCCCGTCCACGAGTATCCCGCCCTTTGAGGCAAGCTGCTTTATGACGCTTCTTGACAGCTCAGTGCGTTCGGATATGAATTTATCAAGGCGGATATTATCGCTCAACGTGATCTCACTCTCCGATCTTGTTATGGTATAAAATTCCTCCGGAGGTGAATACTATAGTATCAGAGATGCTCTATAGACTTTTTTCCGGAGGTACTTCATCATGAAGAAAAAAACTGCTGTTTTCATATCTGCCGCTGTAATAGCGGCTGCTGCTGTCACATTGCTTTATCCCGACAGTGAGACTTCGCCGACCGATAAAACTGCCGTTGCTGCGGCAAATCCCTCACAGCGGATCGAATACTTTGCCTCTCACGGCTGGGAGGTCGAGGAGATCGCAGGAAAAAGCATTACGATCCCCGGTGATTTTTCCGCCGCCTATGAGGAATACGCTCTCATACAGGATAAGCAGGGACTTCCGCTCAGAGAGTATGCCGGAAGAGATGCGATGCTCTACGTCTATCAGGTAAAAAATTACAGTCCCGAAAGTAAGAAGATGCTTGCAGAGCTGCTTGTCTGCGACGACACAGCCGTTGCATCAATGGTTTACAGCGAGGATGCGGGAGGGCTGAGGCTTTCAGTGAGCTGAAAGCGATCTCCCGAAAATTAAAAGATGTTGATAAGATCGCCTATGAAAGGTAATCTCAGAGCCATACCCTTGAAAGCTCCGTAAGCTAAGCAGATAGCAACTGCAAGGAAGAAGATGCCCAGGATAATTGTGATGACAGCTCCCACAACAGGGATAAGATTCAGAACAGCTGAAACGACGCCGAATACCACACCGAATATCAGCCATGTGAGCTGCTGGTTGGCGTGAAATTTGCAGTATGAGGAATTTTTGTTCATGAGTATGGGCAGGAAGAAAAGAATAGGTATGATATACCCGATAGCGCCAACTACGCCGTTTTTGCTGATATCCTCCTGTGAAAATGTGCTCTGTGCAGAGCTGTCGTTGAATGTGCCGAGAAAATTATTCATCTTAGTGACCTCCGTTATCAGACCTCTCAGAACGCCTCAGAAACGCTGTATGACTTGTTTTTTGAGTTATCCGGCGCTTTCCGGTTTCAGATAAGGTCTATTATATTATTCAGAGATTTCTGTTTCATTGGAAACGTCTGTCTCTTGAACACCTTGTTTTTCCAGCTCGCTGATAACCTCAACGAAGCTTGCAATATCAGTGAAATCCTCATACACCGATGCAAATCTTATATACGATATCGGATCTATCCCTCTGAGCCGGTTAAGCACCAGATCGCCGATCTCCCGTGTCTCAGCTATCATCTGCAATGCATTGGCGTAATGATTTTCCACATAGTCGGCAATTTCCGAGACCTGATCTATAGTGATCGGTCTCTTTTTTATTGCGCTGAAGATCCCCTTTATGAGCTTGTTACGGTCGAACGGCTCAAATGTGCCGTCACGCTTCTGAACCATAAGCAGCGGAACTTCTACCGCCTCATATGTGGTGAATCTTCCCGTACACTTGATACATTCTCTTCTCCGGCGGATCTTATCGTCAGCAGGCCGGGAATCCACTACCTTTGAATCCTCGAATCCGCAGAAGGGACATTTCATGATAATTCGCACTCCTTCGTCATATTTGACAGGATATTATAGCTGTGAACAAGCTCGCCGACACTGCCGAATCCTGTTCTGTAAAGCTCAAGAACAACACTGCACTCCGGGTTATTCAGGTATATTTTTCTGAGAAGTCCCCGTATATCCGCACGTCCTTTTCCGATAGGAAGGCAGTCTCCCATTTCGCTGCTGTCGCTGATATGCACGTGTACGAGCTTGTTTCCCGTTATCTCAATAAAGCGTTCGGGAGGCTCTCCGGCTCTGACAGCCTGCTTTGTATCAAGCACAAAGGCAAATTCATCGCCGAGCAGTTTCATGATCTCTCTGACATAAATTGCCGAAGAGCTCTGACATCGGGTGACATTTTCAAGTGCCACAGTGATGCCGAACTCCTTTCCAAGCCTGAAAAGGCGGCTGAATCGCTCACAGTACAGCTCAGTGCTGCGGACGGCTTTTCCGCCGTGAAAAACGAACACTTTTGCTCCCGTGATATTCATGAACCGAAAAAAATACTTGTAGTATTCAAGGATATCCTCCGTTCTGCGCTCGTAAGCGGAGTAGAGCATGAACTGCTCCATTTCGCCGGTAAACGGGTGAACGGATACGCACCTCATGTCAAAGCGTCTGAGGATCTCAGCAATATTGACGGCATAGCTTTTCCTCAGCTCGGAATGGGTATTCACAAAGATCTCCACGGCAGAGATACCGTTTACGGCGAGATCGTACAGACTCTCCTCCGTCGGTTCGGGATACAAACAGGCTGTAGAGACACCGGCTATCATAAATACCCTCCTTTGCAGTATTGCCATAAATTGATTATACCATATTTATTTTTATTTGTCACTACCTTTTTGAAATTTTTTCTGTGAATATCTGTGCCGTCATCGGATAAAATAATCACTGGAAAAAAATATTTTGGAGTTGGTAATATGTCAGTAAAGATCGCTCAGGGAGCGTTTATGTTTAATACTCCCGTCCGGATAGAGAGCTATGCCTCGGTCGCCGGCGGCAAGGAGGGAAAAGGTCCTCTGGGAAGCTGCTTCGATGAGATCATTGAGGACAGTCACTTCGGCAGGGATACATGGGAACAGGCTGAAAGCCGCTTTCAGCTTGAAGCTGTCAGTCTTGCAGTGCGAAAAGCCTCGCTCACTAAAGAGGATATTGATGTGATCTGTTCGGGTGATCTTATAAATCAGTGTATCGGATCGGCATACGGACTTCGTGATCTGGAGATACCCTTTCTCGGACTGTACGGTGCTTGCTCTACAATGGCGGAGGGATTGGTCATTGCGTCACATTTTGTAGAAAATAATGCTGCAAAGCGTGCAATAGCCGTCACCTCGTCACATTTCTCCACGGCAGAGAGGCAGTTCAGATTTCCGCTTTCATACGGCGGTCAGAGAACTCCCACCTCACAGTGGACGTGTACGGCATCGGGAGCGGTGATATTATCGGCAGACAAGGGAGATATTGCCATTGTGGGCGGCTGTATCGGAAAAATTGCCGATATGGGCATTTCGGATATAAACAATATGGGAAGTGCCATGGCTCCGGCAGCGGCTGAGACAATAAAGCGGTATCTTGATGCATCAGGTCTGACGCCGGAGGATACGGACTTCATCGTTACGGGCGATCTCGGCACAGTGGGAAGCCGTCTGCTCGTTGAGGTGCTGCAAAAGCAAGGAACAGACATCTCTTCACAGCATCGTGACTGCGGAGCGATGATATTTGATCCGGAGGCTCAGGACACCCATTGCGGCGGTTCGGGCTGCGGCTGCAGTGCAAGCGTATTGAGCGGATATTTTCTCCCTATGCTTGAACGGGGTGAGGCGAGCAATATTCTGTTTGCCGCTACCGGTGCGCTTATGTCGCCTATGTCACTGCAGCAGGGAGAGTCCATTCCGGCGATCTCACATCTTGTCCACATAAGGAGGTTATAATATGTTGACGGATATAATTAAAGCATTTCTTGTGGGAGGTGCGCTCTGTGCCGTGGGGCAGATCCTTATTGACTACACGAAACTCACTCCGGCACGTATCCTCACGGGATATGTCGTGGCAGGCGTGATACTTTCGGCAGTAGGGATATACAAGCCGTTTGCGGATTTTGCGGGCGCAGGAGCTACCGTACCTCTTACGGGATTCGGTCATTTGCTTGCCGAGGGCATACGCAAGGCGATATCAAGTGACGGGTTTCTCGGTATTTTCACGGGAGGACTTACTGCCGCCGCAGGAGGAGTTACTGCGGCACTGCTGTTCGGACTGACGGCATCGGTATTTTTCAAGCAAAAGGATAAAAATTAGGACAGCAGAGCATAAAGACCGTGTAAATTTGACAACAGCGGAATAATCTGCTATACTATATTAAACGATATTGCAGACCGCACAATTCGGATATTTTGCAATAGAGGCGAGTATATGGTGCCGGAGATGATGCAGCCGTGAGAAAAAATATTACCGCAAAAGCTGTTGCTGCTTTGCTGAGCTGTCTTACCTTTGCAGGTTTCATTATCCCTGCCGCAGCTCTTGCCGCTGAACAGGAATATTACGCCTCACCGGAGACATACTCCGCAATGGCGCAGGATTATTATTCTATTGAGCCTCTCGATACGAAGATACTCTCCTATGGAGAGTATCTCGCACTCCATTCCGACAAAAGCCGCCCGGAGTGCGAGGTATGCCTCAGCGGAGGAGACTTCATTTCGGCAGAGGGCGGAGCTTCTGCCGGAGATTACATAATTCAGGGAATCACTGCCGATAATGTCCTCCTGTGGCATGACGGTCAGGGAGCTGTCTCCTATACCGTCGATATCCCCGAAACAGGCATATACTGTCTTGAAATGAAATACTGCCCCATGAGTACGGTGCGCACCGGAATAGAGCTATCCGTGACCATTGACGGTGTTCTGCCCTATGAGCAGGCATCACGCCTTATGCTCAGCAGGGTGTGGGTAAGCGAAAATGATATACTCAGGGACTCTCATGGCAACGATGTCCGCCCCGTTCAGGTGCAGACGGAGAAACTCCTCACCCAAGTCATCTCCGACCCGGACGGTCTTTTCGCTCAGCCCCTTGTTTTTTATTTTGAAAAAGGCTCTCACCGTGTGGAGCTTTCTTCGCAGGGCGGCGGATTTGCTCTTGAGAGTTTCCGCTTCTTTAACAGAGAGATCCCCTCCTACAGCGAATATGTCTCCGCACAGCCCGGCAGCTCACAAAATAACACCGGGGGAGTATTCCGCATAGAGGGCGAAAATGCGGCATATAAGTCCGATCCTTCTCTTGGTCCCACATATGATAATACAAGCTGTAATGTTTCTCCCTCCGATCCGGTGAAGCTGAGATACAACACGATCGGCGATGAAAGCTGGAAAAAAACAGGACAGTCTGTCACGTGGGAAATCCCCCGTGAAGAAATTCCGTGCTCCGGTCTGTACAAAATCGGGATAAAGGCACGTCAGGACGAAATGAGAGGTATGTACTCCGTCAGGAGGATCTATATTGACGGAACTGTTCCGTGTCAGGAACTCGATCGGGTGAAATTTTTCTACGGCAGAGACTGGAACATCGTCACACCGAAAGCAGACGGCGATGACCTGTACATCTACCTTGATGCCGCATCTGACCACACTCTCACTATGGAAGCTGTTCCCGGTGAAACGGGAAGCTCGCTGATGAGGATAGACAATGCCGTTGACGATCTGAATTCATGCTACAGGCAGATACTTATGATAACGGGACCTGCTCCCGATAAATACACCGATTATTACGTTCACGAAAAAATTCCCGGACTTGTTGACGAATTGAGCCGCATCTCCGGCGAACTGAAAAGCGCACAAAGGGAGATCGAATCGCTTTCCGGCTCATCAGGCTCTGAGGCGGCGATAATCGAGCGGCTGACGGTCGTACTTGACAAATGTACTGAAAAGCCCTTGAAAATTCCCTCCTACCTTGCGCAGATAAAGGAGAGCATGACCGCTGTTTACGCATGGACAAAAGAGTACCGTGACCAGCCTCTTGAGATCGACTATATTGAATTTGCCTCTGCCGATGAGAGCTTTTCCGATTGTAAAAAAAGCCTCGGCAGATCGGCTGTATTCCGGTTCAAGTCATTTATCGGCTCTTTCTTTGAGGACTACACCGCACTCTCCGGTGTGAGTGACGATGAAGCTGTGAATGTCTGGATAAGTCTCGGACGTGATCAGGCACAGGCTGTCAGAGAGCTGACCGAAAGCAGGTTCATGCCTGAATACGGTATTCCCGTTGCCGTAAGTCTTGTAACAAGCGGAGTGGTAGAGGCTGCCCTTGCCGGTGAAGCTCCCGATGCGGCGCTTTTTCTGGGAGGAGAGTTTCCCGTGAACCTTGCGTCAAGGGGGTTGCTTACCGATCTCACCCGGTTTGATGATCTCTCTGCTGTGACAGAGCGTTTTCAGAAAAGCGCACTCACTCAGTATACATACAACGGCAGAATTTACGGTATCCCCATAAGTCAGAGTTTCCCAATGATGTTTTATCGGACGGATATCCTCACTCAGCTTGGTTTTGACCATCCTCCCGAAACATGGGACGAGTTGAGGGATATGCTCCCTGCGATACAAAGGAGTTATATGTCTGTCGGGCTTGTTCTTCCGTCAGCAGGTGTGTCTCCTGCCACGGAGACAGGGCATACATTTGCCATGCTGATGCTCCAGAAGGGAATGAACTACTATGACAGCACACTCTCAGCCTCTGTGCTTGACAGCGCCGATGCGGTAGATTCCTTTGAAGAATGGACGGACTTCTACACCGAATACTCGTTCGAGCAGACATACGATGCTTTCAGCCGTTTCAGAACAGGAGAGTACCCGATCGTCATTCAGGACTATACTTTTGCAAACAAGCTTGAAGCAGCCTCTCCGGAGATAAGCGGTCTGTGGGAATTCTGCCCTGTTCCCGGCACAAAACAGGCTGACGGCACAGTCTCTCATGCGGCAAATTCCAACGGCTCGGGAGCAGTCATATTCAACAGTGCAAAAAATAAAGAGGACGCATGGCGCTTTATCGAATGGTTCACAAGAGCTGATACACAGGTGCAGTACGCATCACGGATAGAGGGCATCTCCGGAATTCTCGGACGTTTCGACACGGCGAATCTTGAGGCTCTCGGACAGCTTTCTTGGTCGGCACAGCAGCTTTCACGCCTGCGTGCGCAGCAGGAGGAGCTTGCAGAGCTGCCGATAATTCAGGCATCGTATGCCGTGACAAGAAACATAATGAATGCTTTTCGTGAGACGGTAAATCAGCATGAAAACCCGCGAGATACGCTTATCCGGTACAACAAGGAGATAAACGAGGAGATCGGGCGGCGTGCCGCTGCATCTTCTGAAAAGGGAGGGTGATCGTCATGAAAAAGAGCTCGGGTCGGAGCAGCTCAGTCCTGTGGAAGGATATAAAGAAAAATGCCGCCTGCTACGGTATGCTTGCGCCCTTTATGATACTCTTTCTGATATTTACCGTTGTGCCGGTAGTAATGTCGCTCCCCATAGGATTTACAGACTTCGACATGGTGAATAAACCCCGATTTGTGGGATTTTCCAACTATCGGGCGCTGTTCTTTTCGGATAAGATATTTCTCAGATCAATACGCACCACTATGATATTCGCATTTTTCACCGGACCGCTGAGCTATATCCTCTGTTTTCTGCTTGCGTGGCTGATAAACGAGCTTCCCCCGTTTTTCAGAACTCTCTTTACGCTGATATTCTACATACCCTCATTTGCGGGAGTGTACACCGTCTGGCAGCTTATTTTCAGCGGAGATATGAACGGCTATCTGAACTCGTTTCTCATGGATACCGGGATAATAACCTCACCGATACAGTGGCTCACCGATGGTCGGTATGTCCTTTGGGTGACGATAGCGGTGCAGCTTTGGATCTCGCTCGGAGCAGGCTTTCTTGCCCTGAGAGCAGGCTTTCAGAATATCGACCGTTCACAATATGAGGCAGCAGCTATCGAGGGATTGAACTCACGGTGGCAGGAGCTTGTCTATATAACAATACCCTCCATGAAGCCGCAGCTCCTGTTTGCGGCGGTAATGCAGATCGTCAGCTCGTTCACGGCAGGAACGGTAGCTCAGAACCTTGTCGGACTTCCAAGTACGGACTATCAGGCGGATACGATGATGTCGCACGCCTACGACTATGGCTGGCTGCGGTATGAAATGGGATATGCCTCGGCGATCTGCATGATAATTTTTCTGATGATGTTCATATGCAACAAGATCATAGGCAGGCTTCTCTCCGCAGATGATCTGTGATCTGTATGATTTTTCTCTCTGACAAAAGGCGGTGATGAAAATGGCTCACAGGCTAAAAGCCTCAAACAGACCTGCCGGCAGAAAATATGCCGGTACGGTGGGGATATTTTTGTTTCTGACCGTGTTGGGTATCTTTATGGCATTTCCCATATATCTGACAGTGGTGACCTCTGTAAAGCCTGTGGAGGAGCTGTTCATCTTTCCGCCGAAGCTCTACACGCTGCGCCCGACAACGGATAATTTCTCTGATATGTTTGCAGCTCTCCGTGAGAACCGTGTGCCGTTTTCGAGGTATGTATTCAACAGCGTTTTCATCACCGTATCGGTGACGGTCCTGCAATGCGTAAGCGTTTCAATGGCAGCCTTTGTTCTGGCGAAGTGTCAATTTCCCGGCAGCAAAGCAATAAATGCACTGATAGTCACGGCACTGCTTTATCAGAGCAATGTGATCTACATAATGCAGTATATCGTCTTGTCAAGACTTCACCTGATAAACGATCCTGCGGCACTGATACTGCCCTCCGTAGCGTCACCTATGGGACTTTTTCTGATGCGGCAGTCAATGCTCCGGATGCCTGACTCCGTAATAGATGCGGCAAAGGTGGACGGCGCAGGACTTTTCCGCATATGCCGGCAGATAGTAATTCCCAATCAGAAGCCGGCTCTTATGACACTGATGATATTCGCATTCGGGTCGGCGTGGAACATACAGTCGGGATCGCTCATATTCGATGAGCAGTACAAGACACTGCCCACAGCAGTGATGCAGGCAGCCTCCTCCGGAATGGCACGTGCAGGGATCGCTATGGCGGCGGCAGTATTTCTGCTGATACCGCCGGTCATTGTTTTCATTTTCGCACAGAGATACGTCATTGAGACCATGGCGCACTCCGGGATAAAGGAGTAGGCTATGAAAAGATTTTTTGCCGTATTTCTCGGAATTTTTCTGCTGATGATACCTCTGAAAGCTCATGCGGATGTTCCCTATGAGGTTTATACATACGACCGCTTTGGAGAGGCCGTACCCTCACAGGCAGGCTATATTCCCGAAAAGGTCGTCTCAGGATATGACATGGGCTTAGGAGCGCTCAGTGCTCCGGCAGATCTGTTTTTCACCGGTGACGGAACGCTCTATATCGCTGACAGTGATAATGATCGGATAATCGAAACAGACAGCCTGCTCGAAAATGTTTTTAATGTTTACGACAGCTTCACTGAGCCTGACGGCAGTATCACAGAACTTAACGCTCCAACCGGAGTGTATGTCTCTGACGGAGTAATGTATATTGCGGACAGCGGAAACTCACGGGTGCTTGCTGTGTCCGGCGGTAAGGTCATCACCGAGATAACGAGGCCTCAGTCGGAGCTTTACACTGCTCCCACATTCATTCCGCAGAAAGTCATTGCCGATAAGGCAGGCAATATCTATGTCGTCCTCAGCAGCATTACCACCGGAGCGGCTATGTTTGCTCCCGACGGCAGTTTCGCCGGATATTACGGCGCAAACAGAACAGAGCCTACGGCTGAGGTCATAAGAGATAATTTTGAGAGCTTTTTCTCCTCCGAGGAGAAAAAAGCACGCCGTACCCGGAATATCCCTGCCGGTATCTCGGGATTTGACATTCGGGGAGACTTTATTTATACCTGCACCTCATCATCGTCTTCAAAAGTGGACATCGTAAAAAAATTGGGAGGAGCAGGAAAAAATATTTTTGCAGATCTTGAACTTACTTTCGGCGACCATACTCCCATGTACGATGCGGCTCAGAATCAGCTTTTAGAGACGGCTTTCATTGATATCGACATCTCTGAAAACGGCTGTATCAACTGCCTTGACTACACTACCGGACGTATTTTTCAGTATGATGAGAACTGCGCTCTGCTTTTCATCATGGGAGCAAAGGCTCATCAGGAGGGAGGCTTTGAGACTCCGTCAGCTCTCGAATCATACGGCACAAGGCTATATGTGGCTGATTCTGCGAAAAATACGGTGACGATCTTCAAAGAGACGGATTTCGGAGGTATCGTCCACAAGGCAAATGAGATGTATAATGACGGTTTCTATGTGGAGGCTCTCGGCTCGTGGTACGAGGTACTGCGCAGGGACGGAAACTACACAAGAGCATATCTCGGCATAGCCTGCGGACTTCTGCGGCAGGAGCGTTACAGAGAAGCAATGAAGTATGCACGGCTTGCGGCATCTCCGAAGGTGTACGACGAGGCGTTTGAGGGATACCGCTCACTGCTTACGGAGCGATACGGCGGAGAGCTGTTTCTCGGGATAATTGTATTGTCGGCGGGAGTATTTCTCCTAAAAAAATACCGCCGTAAAAAGCACCCGGAAGAGAATCTTAACAAGTGGGAGAAGAACGGTCGGCTCAGGTATACTGTCATGCACCCGATCGAGGGATTTGAGGATATGCGTTGGAAAAAATCAGGCTCGGTCAAAGTTGCCGCCGTGGTGCTTGTGCTGCTTTTTGCCGGAGAGATCGTCAGCGGAAGACTTTCCGGCTTTCAGTTCGGAGCTTCATATGACAAGACGTTCTCGATTATGCCGTATATCATCAGGAGTTTCGTGCTCTTCGGAGCATGGGTGATCGCCGGAAGAGCTGTCTCTACATTCCTCGACGGAGAGGGCTCGGTTCGGAATATCTTCATCTACAGCGCATATGCGCTTGTTCCGTATACGGCGCAGCTTTTTATCGGAACATTTCTCTCGCACATATTGATACGGGACGAATACGTATTTCTTCAGGCGGTGCAGATCATCGGCATTGCATGGACGGTGATACTGATGTTCTCGGCGGTCAAGTCAGTCCACCAATATTCTCCCCTGAGAACAGCAGGCTCGGTGCTGCTTACATTTGCGGCAATGGCTGTTATGCTTTTCCTGCTGGTGCTTTTCATGTCGCTGATACAGCAGGTCTATATCTTTATTTCAACGCTCTATACGGAGATCTCCTACAGGATACGAGTTTAGGGCTGCCTGTCAGGAATTCCGATACTGATAAGGACCGTGCAGGATCTTCGCAAAGATTTTCGGATTTTAGAGTGAGATCGGTATAAGGGAGGTGTATCTCATTGCTAAGGACAATAAAATATATTGCGGCAATTCTCGCAGCTGTTTCGGCATTTACCTCCGGAGGAGATCTCCGCTATGCTCCGTCAGGCGTTTCGGGCGGTGCAGAGGTATATACCGACAGCGAAGACTCTCCCGAAGAAAAGCGTGGTGAAGCGGTGGAAACTCCCGATTTTAAGCCGGCTGATGCGGAGAAACTCCTCACTTTTGCAGGAAGCGCAGAGGGGATAGAATTCTACATAAGAGATGAAAATTATGAGGAGGAGATATGGGCATCTCACGGCGGAAAACCGGAGAAAGATGAGGATATCAGCGGTCAGCGTCAGCAGGAAGTAAATGCCGCCGAAGCCGATATCAAGACTGCTAAAGAGATAGGAGATGCCGCTGCTCTGAGCAGCTCCGGAGCGGTAGCACGGTTCAACAAATTGGCCGACAGGGACGGAGAAATACGCTACATCAGCACAGGCGGAAGATTCCTTGTCATAACGGACGACAGCGGCAGGATAAAAAATGTCTGTCGGGTGATATCCACTCTCGACAGCAAAAATGCGTTCCTTACAGATGACGGCAAAACGCTTATGATAATGACGGAGGATAATAAGTCCACTGATGCGCAGTTCACCTTTTCACGCACAGAAAACGGCATGAGGATCTACACCGGCGAAACTGCGGACGAGTATGCACAGCTCTCGGAGGATATGACACGCTTTTACGGAGTGTTCCGATGCTGCGCCGAAAACAGCAGCTACAGAATGATCGCAGACTACAGAGATGCTGTCATAGGACTTGAAAACAAGGAGACAGGATACATCTGGTGGTCAACACCTCCCGATGCCTCACAGGATACCTCTGCAAATGAAGCTCTTGTACGGCGCATGAGATCCTCAAATACTATGAATTACGGTGTTCCGCAGAGGAGGAACAATACAAATCCTCTTGCCTCGTTTTCCGATGAATGTGATATCTCCGTCACTGACATTGAGAACGGAATTCGTGTGGAATATTCATATGATGCAGGATTTACTATCCCCGTGGAATATACTCTTGAGGAGGACTGCCTGAAAGCACTCCTGAAAGCCGATTCGATCACCGAGACAAACAGCTCGAATATTGCCACCGAAGTAACGATCATGGGGAGCTTCGGGGCTGCCTCTGATGAGGAGGAGGGATATTTTGTCATTCCCGACGGCTGCGGAGCGATCGTCAATTTCAATAATAATAAGTCTATGGAAGCCTCCTCCTACTCTCAGCCTGTCTACGGACGTGATATAACTGCTGTTCCCACGTCAAGGGGAGCTGTCACCGAGCAGATATACCTCCCGGTCTATGGTATTGTCAAAGAGAATAACGCCCTGCTTGCGGTCGCAGCTCGGGGAGATGCCAACGCCCGGCTGAATGTTCAGGTTTCGGGAGATCCCGGAACACGATATAATTTCTGCAATTTTACCTTTGTGCTGCGAGGAACGGACACATACTATATGTCGGGAAACGGCAATGAAGCCTTTACGGTATTTGAAAACGGCGGTATCAAGACCGGCGATATCGAGATGCGTTATTATCCCGTTTCCGGGGGGAGTGCGGACTACTCCGGCATCGCACGGCGGTACAGACGGTATCTCATTGAGGAAAAGGGCATGACCGTCCGCACTGATGAGAATACTGCTCCGCTGTATATCGACCTGTACGGCGGCGTGCAGAAAAAGAAGTCAATACTCGGCATACCCATGACGGTGAAACAGTCCGTGACGAGCTTTGAACAGGCGGAGGGGATACTCTCACGGCTGAAAGGCAGCGGCGCAGAGGATATGGTCATATCTTACGAAAACTGGACGAATGACGGCATCGGCAATAAAATTGATACCGATGCTGTTCCGGCGCATATTCTTGGCGGAAAAAAAGGATTCTCCTCATTGAAAAGCTATGTGAGCGGCAACGGCTGGAGCTTATATCCTGCATCGGACAACAGAGATTTCCGCTCAGGAAACGGCTACTACTCCTTTACCGATACGGCGGTGAGGATATCGGGAGCTTATTCACGCATCGTCAGCTATGACAGGGCATACGGCATTCCCGACGGATTTAGGAAAAATCTCTCTCTGCTTTCACCCGAATATTTCGGAAAAGTGTCCTCCGGCATTGCCGAAAGCTATGCCGGATCGGGGCTTTACGGCGTTGCCGCCTCAAAGCTGACGACCTCCCTCTACGGAGACTACGGCAGGCATACGACCTCACGCAGCGATGCTATGGATCTGCTCACCGAGAGCTATAGCCGGCTGGACGAAACTCTCCCGGGGGGAATTATCGCAGACGGAGCAAACGCCTATGCACTGCCCTATGTGAGCCATATAAAGAATGTTCCGCTCAGCTCAAGCAGATTTGATATTTTCGACAGAGATATCCCCTTTTATCAGATAGTCGTTCACGGACTTGTGCCGTACTCCACCACGGCTGTGAACGGCAGTGCCGACTCCCGTACCATGCTGCTTATGGCGGCAGCGACCGGAAGCTGTCTAAGGTACGATATGATCTGCGAAGAGACAAGCGTTCTGAAAGATACAGAGCTTGATACGCTCTTTTATGCGGAAAGCAGCGGCCGGACAGACACTGCCGGAGAGGAGTATGCTCTGCTGCGTCCGCTCCTTGAAAAGATCGGCGCCTGCACTATTGAGGAGTACGATGTTTCGGGAGATATCATCACCACTGAATATTCCGACGGCACAAAGGTCATCACCGATATGAAAAACGGTACGGTCAGTGCGGGAGAGATCTTCATTGACATAGACAGTTATTTTCAAGGGGGAGAAGATGCTTCATGAATGAAAAAAACAAACAGCGCATCAGACTCTCCTACAGCAGGCGAAAGGAACTTTACGGCTACGGATTTATCGGGCTGTGGCTTGTGGGAACGATCGTCTTTTTCCTGATACCGCTCGGAAGATCACTGTGGTACTCCTTTAACAAAGTAATTATTCAACCGGGCGGACTTGCCATGAAATGGCAGGGCTTGCAGAATTACTCTGATGCTCTTTTCAAAGATCCGGAGTTTACACGTGATCTCCGGGATATGCTCATTGAGACAGCGTGGAAAACTCCGCTGATACTCATATTCTCGTTGTTTATAGCCGTTCTGCTGAATGATAAGTTTCACGGACGGACACTTGCAAGAGCGATATTTTTTCTTCCGGTGATAATCGCCACAGGACCTGTATTCGGCATAATAAGCGGCGACCTACAGACAAGCGGAAACTCCGAAGCTTCGCAGTTTTCTACCATGTTTTCCACCGATCTTGTGGGAGAGCTTATGCAGTTTCTGGGAATTTACGGCATCAGCGAAGAAATGACTGCCTATATCTCGGCTGTGGCTGATAATGTTTTCAGCATCGTCTGGAGCAGCGGTATTCCGATACTGCTGTTTCTTGCGGCTTTGCAGAATATCCCCCTTGCCGCAAAAGAGGCTGCGATGATAGAGGGAGCATCGGGGTGGGATTTTTTCTGGAAGATAACACTGCCGTATGTCAGCCCGTTCGTCCTTGCAAATCTTATATTTACGGTGATAGATTCATTCACAAGTCCGACAAATACCGCAATGCGCCGTATACTGACACTTCAAAGCAGGGACGTGAATTACGGACTTGCCTCGGCAATGGCGTGGATATACTTCGGAGTAGTCCTTGCTGCGCTGGGTATCGTTGTATTCGCTGTGAAAAGGATCATATTCTATGAAAATGATTGACGGAGGTGACAGAACGTGTCACGTAGAAAAAGTGCTGATATACTGTGGAGGATATTTCGTTTTGTAATACTTTTCGGACTGAGCTTTGTAATACTCTATCCGCTGATATACATGATAAGCTGCACCTTTCGTGAGCGAAGTGATATGAATGATCCTACGGTCATGTGGATACCACGGAATTATACGCTCAGCGTTCTCAGAGAGACCATACAGGCTATGGATCTTTGGAACACCCTCCGCACCACAGCACTCCTTAATTTAGGCTGTGCCTGCTTTCAGGTGATATCATGCGCCGTCACGGGATACGGATTTGCACGGTTCAGCTTTCACGGAAAAAAGCTCCTGTTCGGCATTGTCATACTGATGATACTCGTTCCCACGCAGGTGATCTCGCTGCCGCTGTTTTTCCGGTTCAGATTTTTCGGGATAAAGGGACTTTTTACGGTCAATCTCATTGACAATATGCTGACTATGTATCTTCCGGCGATGACGGCGAACGGCATACGCTCCGGACTAATGATACTTATTTTCCGGCAATTTTTCCGGGGACTTCCGAAGGAGCTTGAAGATGCCGCCTACATTGACGGCTGCGGGCCTCTGATGACCTTTCTGAGAGTGATGATACCAAATGCTATGGCATCATTTCTGACGGTATTTCTTTTCTCCGTGGTATGGTACTGGAACGATTACTATGTGAGTACCATGTTTTTTCAGAACACAAGGACTGTGGCGACCATGCTCTATAATCTTGACAGTGAGCTGAAACTCCGTCTGTTTGGTGATGCAACGATACAGATCTCTCCCCGTGAGCAGATCGTCTGGAAGCAGGCAGGCTGTCTTGTTTCGATAGCTCCGCTGCTTGTGATGTATATTTTCCTGCAAAAATATTTCACCGAGGGCATTGAACGCTCCGGCATAGTAGGTTAGCGGGCGAATATCTTTCTCCAAATCAAAACTGCACAGGGAGTTGAAAAACCCTGTGCGGTAATTTTTTATTCAAAATTCGGTCTTCTTTTCAAGGAAATTCACCAGTTCATCAACGGGAATACGCTCCTGCTGCATGGTGTCACGGTCACGGACAGTAACGCAGTTGTCCTTTTCGATCGTATCGAAATCCACGGTAATGCAGAAAGGTGTACCGATCTCGTCCTCACGGCGGTATCTTTTACCGATAGTACCGCTCTCGTCAAAATCGCACATGAACCTCTTTGAGAGCATTTCATAGATCTCCTCTGCCTTTGGAGTGAGCTTCTTCACGAGAGGAAGTACGGCACACTTGAACGGAGCAAGAGCCGGGTGAAGTCTCATAACTGTACGAGTTTCTTTTTTCTCATTGCCGTTTTTGTCAACAGAGGTGAGCTCCTCCTCGTCATAAGCCTCTGTCACTATCGAAAGGAATAGTCTCTCAACGCCGAGTGACGGTTCGATAACGTAGGGGATATACTTCTCATTTGTTTCGGGATCGAAGTATTCAAGAGACTTTCCGCTTGTCTTTATATGCTGAGTGAGGTCGTAATCAGTTCTGTCGGCAACGCCCCACAGCTCGCCCCAGCCGAACGGGAACAGATACTCAAAGTCGGTAGTTGCCTTTGAATAGAAACAAAGCTCTTCGGGAGAGTGATCACGCAGGCGGAGATTCTCGTCCTTCAGACCGAGAGAGAGCAGAAAATCATGGCAGTAGCTTCTCCAGTAGGAGAACCACTCAAGGTCAGTGCCGGGCTTGCAGAAGAATTCAAGCTCCATCTGCTCAAACTCTCTGACACGGAAAATGAAATTTCCGGGAGTGATCTCGTTTCTGAACGACTTGCCTACCTGAGCAACGCCAAACGGGACTTTTTTTCTTGTAGTCCTCTGAATGTTGGCAAAGTTTACGAAAATACCCTGTGCTGTCTCAGGACGGAGATAAAGCTCAGATTTGCTGTCCTCGGTAACGCCCTGAAAGGTCTTGAACATCAGGTTGAACTGGCGTATATCGGTGAAGTTGTGATTTCCGCAGTTGGGGCAGGGGATCTTGTGCTCATTTATGTAATCGGTCATCTGCTGATTGCTCCAGCCGGCGACATTTGTTCCGTCAAAATCCTCGATGAGGTTATCAGCTCTGTGGCGTGTTTTGCACTCCTTGCAGTCCATGAGAGGATCTGAGAATCCGCCGATGTGACCGGAGGCGATCCATGTCTGAGGATTCATAAGGATAGCGCTGTCAAGTCCGACGTTATATTTATTCTCCTGTACGAATTTTTTCAGCCAAGCCTTTTTGATATTATTTTTGAGTTCAACGCCCAGCGGACCGTAATCCCATGTATTAGCAAGTCCTCCGTATATTTCAGAGCCGGGATAAACATAGCCCTTTGATTTACAAAGCTCGACTATCTTGTCCATAGATTTTTCATTATTTTTAAGCATAAAACAACCTCGTTTCATATAATCAATAGGTCTCCTCTGAGGATATTGTCATATTGCAAAAAATTTGATGTACGGTGTGCGTTATTTTCCGAAGAGATCTACGATACTTATTGTACAACAAAAAGAAAAAATTGTCAAGCGGCAGACTGACGCCGATCCCGGTGTTGGTAATATTTTTGCATTGACTTTGTGTGACGGATAATGTTATTATTAAAAGCGGAGAGATGAGCTCACTCTTCAAAGGAGGTTATTTCATGAAAAAAATTATTTCGCTTTTAATGGTCTGCTTCATGGCATTTTCCGTGATGCTGACAGTGCCTGAGAGAGCTTCCGTGAACAGTATCGGTGCAGATGCTGCCGCACAGTATGCAAACTCTCAGACCGAGGAGTATGCACGCAGGGTGGCTGCGCTTGTAAACCGTGAGCGTGCCGCTGACGGACTTCCCATGCTGAAATTTTCGGATAAGCTCAATGAGGCAGCTCTCAAACGTGCAGATGAGATACAGAGGTATTTCTCCCACACCCGTCCCGATGGAAGAAGCTGTTTTACAGCGATAACCGATATGGGTATACGCTATCGTTATGCAGGTGAGAATATTGCCTATGGTCAGCGCACTCCCGAGACAGTCATGGACGGCTGGATGAATTCATCCGGTCACAGAGCCAATATTCTCAGCAGAAACGCAGAGTATATCGGCGTTGGAGTTACATACCGCAATGGTGTATATTACTGGACTCAGTTTTTTGCATCTGCTGACGGACTTTCGGGAGAAGTCATCACCGATGGTCCGGACACTGTGACCACAACTCTGAGAAATACCGAACCTGCTACTACTACTACTGCTGCTACTACTGTGAGAACGACAACCGCTCAGAAAACCACGACAAGGATAAGTACAACTGTTCCGAAGACTACCGCAAAAACGACCACTGCTGCTTCGACAACGCCTTCAGACTGCGCTTCCGGAGGAGGCTTCGGCTCACTTTTCGGCAAACTCAGGGAGATGATCCGTTACATTATGAAAAAGTGCTGAAAAGCGCAATAATATAGGGGCAGAGAATTTTCTGCCCCTTGAACTTATTTTTTGAACTTATCAGCAATATCGCCGAGCTTGTCCTTAGCAGTATCAACTACCTTGTCGATCTTGTCATCGGGAAGATCTATACCGGTTACGTTTTCAACAGCTTTGACCGGATCTTCCTTGAGGTTTTTTGTGAAATCCTTATCATTTTTTACCTTGTCGGTTATATCGCTCAGTTTGTCCTTGATATCCATGGTGAAAAACTCCTTTCAATGTAATGGTGCCGCTGACCGGACTTGAACCGGTACGCCGTCGCCGGCGAGGGATTTTCATACTACTCTATGTCACCATAGCCATACGGGATCGTATGTTGTAGTCCGGACTTTGTCTTTACCATATCCTTTCGGACTAAGGCAGTCAGTGTAAAGTCTCTACACTCACCCTTATGGGGTTAGCACGGCGTTCTGTTTGCGCATTCACCGTTTTAGCTGACTTCTGCACCGCAAATTTCTCTGCGGGCACTCTCTGCGGATCTGCCGCAGACGCACGTACCGATCTGATTTCATTCTAAAATCCGACGTAACGAAGATACTGCACCTTTTACTTCATCAAAGTGACTTGACATACGTCCCGGTACGGCTTCGTCACTTTTCCCTGTAACAGGCACAGTCTGTTCGCAGATCCTGCACGGCTTTCGGAAAGAAATCGGTATAAGCTGTGCGTGCAAACATCAAAGTCCCTTGTGTCTGCCTATTCCACCACAGCGGCAATTATCAGCAAGCATAAACATTATAATAAACGACAAATTTTTTTGACGTTCACTATAAAATATTTTGTTCACAAATAACATTTTTATTGTACCGCAAAAAAGAGAATTTGTCAAGACCTCTCAGATATTTTTAATTTTTTTACATATCGGATACAGGGCATCTCCGAGATCGTCCCTTTCGGGATAAACAAATCTCAGAGATGCCCGTAATTTTGCTAAGTTTTATCCCTCTTCATGGAAGAAGTACGGCAGTGCAACATACACATAATGCTTCACAAAGCCCCACCAATGTGTTTTGCCGGCTGCTTCGAGGAAGTAGAAATTACCCTTTGAAAAATCCGATGTAAATTTAATAGCCGGATCTTTTTTCAGCTCATTGATGAGATCGCACATATTGCCATATGCAATATCCTCCGTACCTGTTGCTGCGAAAATGTAAGTGCTGTCCTTGTATTTATGATTATTCATAATGTTGAGTATGGGAGCAGCTCCGCCCCAGCAATGACCTGAAAGCGGCATATAATATGCAAAGTAATCATTATCATTGATGAGTACGTTCCACGTTGAGCCGCCGCCCATTGAGAATCCGCCGTAGGCACGGTGCATTCTTGATGCCTCCAGTCCGGCGGGAGTTGTATTCTCGGCATAGGTCGAATATTTTCCCTCCACGAACGGAACGATGCTTTGTTTCATTTCGTCCCATACATCGCCTGCGCCGTCCGGACAGCCGTTGAATGTGGGGAATACAACGATCATCGGCTCGATCTCTCCGTTCTGTATCATATGGTCTATCATACAGTGAACATAGAATTTATCGGAATCGTTTACAAGAACGTTTTCATTTTCTCCGCCGCCGTGCATAAGATAGAAGACGTTGTACTGCTTGTTTTCATCGTAATCGGGCGGCAGGTAGACATTTAGCTTTTTCGTGCCGTTGATGCCCGTATACGTTTCGTTGATTAGCTGTCCCTTGAAGTCACTCATTGAGAAATAGTTCGAGGGTGCTTCCTTGTATGAAGCCGCCGGATCGTACTCATATTCCGGAACAGGCGGTTCAGGCGAATTATCGGGGAATTCCTTGATCCTGCCCATTATAAATTCCGAAATAAGAACGACATCGTTCACCTCGACCGTTCCGCTCCGGTCGGCATCGGCATTTGTCCTTGCGGTGTCTGAGTGGTAGGAATCGCTGATCAAGCCTTTTCTGGCATGAACAAGGTCAAGTGCGTTGATGTATCCGTTGCATGAAACATCGCCGGGAGTGAGCATATATGCACAGCCTGCGCCGCCGATCTCCGTACCCTCGGAGGCGATCACAAAATCATCAATATAGAAGTCGGAGTGTCCCGAATCGGTTTCAACATACACCTGCATATCGGTCGCACCGGCAGGCAGCGTATAAGAGGTATCAGAGAGCTGTATCCAGTTACCGCCCATGCACGCACCACGGGCGATCTTGTCATATTTTGTTTCGCCGTCAGTATCGGTATATGAAATGGTGAGATAGAAAAGATCCTTTTTGCCCGATGCGGGACACATTACATTAACGCTGAATGAATATGCCTCTCCTGCCTTGAATGATGCGGGCAGATCTGTAATTGCACCGTTCCATGCGGCATCTCTGCCCGAAACAAACAGTGAACGGCTTCCCTCGTAATATTCCGAGCTTGATGCCGCAACAGAGGCGCTTCCTCTTCCGGAAAAGCTGCCGGCACCGCTCTCAAAGGTTTCCCGGAGCAGCTCATCGCCGGAAAGGGGCGGATCTGTATCGGGGAGCGATGATGAACCTTTTTTCTCGAATTTCCACCGGTCAACATTCATAAGGTATCCGTCATCGCCGGAAAATCTTATGAAAAGGTCATGCTTGTCTGATGCACCGCTCACCGATGTTGAAAATTCCTCCCAGTTTTTCCAGCCGCCGGTGCTGCCGACCGTGACAGTTCCTACGATAGGACCGTTTTCGCTGTCAAGGTGGAGTTCGATCGTTCCGCCGTTCGTGGCTGAGGCAGCGCTTACCGTGAATTTTGCTGCGCCGTCACCGAAATCAACTCCGCTGATCTTTATGTAGTCACCGCTGTTGATCATAGAGACTGCCTGAGTTCCGTTGCCGGCAGGCTCGACTTCAACTCCGGAGAACCAACTTCCTGTTTCAGCCTCGACATTTTTGTAGGGATCAAATGCCTCAAGCTGGGACGGACCGCTGTCCGTTGGTTCGATCATAGGGATAGTGCCGTCAGGATCGTACGTAAATTCTTCTACGGCTGCGCTTCTCTTGAAAGCTCCGCCGCCGGGCAAGCCGTTTTTGTGATAGAACAGATAGGAATGTCCCTTATAGTCTATTGTTCCGCCGTGAGTGGTAAAACAGTTGCTCTCGGGTGTGATCTTTCCGCCGAACGTCCACGGACCGGTAACAGATGGACCATAGGAGTAGCAGATGCTTTCTCCGCCGTCCGAGCCGTAAAATCCGGCATAAACGAGATAGTACATATCGCCGTGTTTTGTGATCCACGGACCTTCGCCGTATGCACTGCCGTTCTTGCCCTCACCGAAAGCCTGCGTTGTCATATCGAATGATTTTATCTCGCCGTCAAGAGTGATCATATCGTCTTTGAGTTTAACGTAGTAGCAGGTGGGATTGCCGAACATCAGCCAAGCCTGCCCGTCATCGTCGATAATGACCGTGGGATCAATGTAATCCCAGTTCGGACCGCAAAGCGGCTTGCCGAGAACATCTTTATACGGTCCTTCGGGAGAATCTGCCACAGCGACACCGACTGCCCGTCCGCCGCCGCTTTTATTTGTCGTGGTGAAGTAGAAGTAGTATTTTCCGTTCCGCTCGATACACTGTGATGCCCATGCATCGTTCTCATTGCACCACGAAAAATCATCGTCTTCAAGAAAGCAGCCGTGATTTGTCCAGTTTTTCATATCGGTGGTAGAGAACGCCTGCCAGCCGGTCATATAGTAGAAATCGTTGTCCGCATTGCGGTCTCTGCCTGTAAATACCCAAAGCTCATCGCCGAAAACAACGGGAGCGGGATCGGGCGTGAATGATGTCTGCACGATAGGATTTTCTGCGTTTGTCAGAACAGTGGGAGCTGCCGCAAATGCCGATGTGATCGTGAGTGCCGCCGCTGACACAGCGGAGATAAATTTTTTGATTTTCACAGAACCCCTCCTTTAAGAAGAATATATTAAGTCACTTACAGTTTATAACATTCTATCATTAAAAGCAAAATCATGTCAAGGGATAAAATGAACATTTGGTGGACAAAACGCATATTCTAATAATATTTTAATATTTTAAGATATTGATTTTATTATTTTTTTGTTAAATTTGCTCGTGCAAGCCGATCTCTTTGAAATTTCTTCTTGACAATTGCGTGAATATTTTGTATGATGTATATAAGGAAAATTTTGCGTGAAAGGAGTAATATGATGAAATACAAAAAAAGAACAGGGATCGCAGCAATATCAGCGGCAGTTTTGACCTTTACGATCTCGCCTGCCGTTCAGCGGCCTGCATATGTGTCGGCTGCAAATCTGCTTACGGCAGAATTCGAGACAACAAACGATTCTTTTACTGCGAGGGGAGGTTCGACTGTCGGTTGGACATCCGATAAGGCATATTCCGATGAATGCAGTCTCTTTGTAAGCGGAAGAACAGCAACATGGAACGGCGCTTCGAGAGATGCCTCATCTTTTATGAAAGCAGGAGAGAAATACAACATATCTGCTGCCGTTTATCAGGAGAGCGGCGAGCCTGTTGAAATGAAATTCTCTCTCCAATATACCGACAGCACAGGTACAACAGCCTATGATGCTATCTCTCTTGAAACAGCGCCGAACGGCGAATGGACGGTTCTTTCCAATGATTCATACACTGTTCCGGAGGGAGCGTCCGATCTTTCTATTTACATCGAAACAACAGAATCTCTCACGGATTTTTATATTGATCTTGTAAAGGTCACGGGTTCGCCCACGGTGATAAAAACAGGCGATGCAAACGGTGATCTTAAAGTAAACGGCGATGATATCAAAACTCTCAGTGATTATCTTCTCACAAGGTCTGATGAATGTGAGATCGGAGCTGATATGGATAAAAATGAGGTGATAGATGCTTTTGATCTTGTTCGCCTGAGAAAGCAGATCGCAGATCCGCCGGAAAATAATGTATCCGGTGACTGGGATAATTATCAGGAGGACGTTTCGCCCGAGAGGCTGCAAATGTACAAGGATAGCCTCTATCGTGTGGGAAATACAAAGAGGATACGTGATAAAATATCAAAGGCGCAAAGCGGTGAACAGGTGAATATCGCTTACCTCGGCGGCTCTATAACAGCAGGCGGTTCATCGAGCACACACGCCAATTGCTATGCAAATCTTTCGTGCAATTATTTCAGTGACACTTTCGGTACGGGCGGAAACGTCAACTATATCAACGCAGGTATGGCAGGAACATCGTCCGTTGTCGGAAATCTCCGTGTAGATAATGATGTATTCGCCAAAAATGCGGATATCATTTTCATTGAATTTGCGGTAAACGATCAGGACGGCACACGTTTCCAAAAATCGTATGAATCCTTGGTGAAGAAGTGTCTTTCACAGGAGAATGGACCGGCAGTAGTGCTTATTACTCTTTGTACCGAATCGGGCGGCTCATGTCAGAGCTGGATGGCGAAGATCGCTGAAAATTACGATCTTCCTCTGATAAGCGGAAAAGATGCCGTAATGAACGCTATCAACGCAGGTACGCTGAAATGGAGCGATTACGGCAGCGGCGATAATATCCACCCCGGTGACGGAGGTCATAAGCTCATTGCGGATTGTATCGGATATTATTATCGTCAGGCTCTGCGCAGCGAGAATACATCGGAGGAATACACCGTAACGAACAGTACGGTATTCGGAGCGGAGTATTCTACCGCAAGACTGCTGACAGTCGCAGAGATGCAGAACCTCTCGAAAGGCTCATGGAGCTCCGGAACGAATAATTCCTCGTATTCGCAAAACGGTTTCACTTTCAGCAAAAACGGAAACGATCCGCTCAGCTTTACTGTAGAGGGAAAAGGAATAATGCTGCTGTTTCAGTCGAATTCCAATGCATCAATGGGAACTGTCAACGTAACAGTGAATGGAGAAACAAACCCCGTGAGCAGCGATCTTCCGTGGACATGGGGAGGACTTGATGGTGATGTCGGATATTATCAGGAGCAGTCAGGCACATTGAACGTGTCTATAAATATGCAGGATCCGTCAACGACCTTTGTATTGTACGGCATAGCAGTGATAGAATGACTATAGAAAGAAAAGATCCCCGGATCGAAGAAGATCCGGGGATTTATATTATCATGCAGAAGTTCCGTAGTCAAGATCAAACGGATCATACCGCCTGTATGCCTTTTTATTGCGCTCCACAGTATAGGAATCGGCAAGCGATTTCATCATATCCGTGAAGTCCTGCGCATAACGTTTTTGAAGCGTTGAATCCTTTATATCCTCGCTCCACAGGTCATCATCAGTCATACGCTCTTTTATGTCGCCCTTTATCACAACATAGATCGTATCGTCATCATACTGATAGCTGACAGCCTCACCGACAGGCATATCCTCGCCGAAGATCTTGTCATTGAACGCCTTTTCCGCTTTCTGAGCATCTGTTTCGGCGGCAGTTGTCACAACGGCGGCATCCCCCACCGCAGGAGTTGTGGTGGTATATTTTGTCACCGTGACTTCGTTTGCGTAAGGATCGGTGGTAGTGGTGGTCGTTTCGCCTGACGTAGTGGTCGTTGTTGTGGTGGTTGTAGTAGTCGTTGTTCCCGTGTCGGTAGTAGTGGTCGTATGTGCCTCAACGTAATCGTTGTATTCCTCTTTCATTTCGTCAAGCTTGTACATTTTGTCGAGAGTGCTGCTCTCCTTGTTGATCTCCTCAACGTACTTCTTGACCTCGTTTTCGAGATCTCTCTTTTCATCTTCGCCGAGAGCCTCACCCTCCGGATCAGCCAGACTTACGGAGAAATATTTTATTCTTGCGGTGTTGTCGATGAAATATTGTTTGAGGTCGTCCTCTGAGCAGCCGTACACTCCGTCTATGCCGTAATAATGCTTGAAAAGAGCGCTCTGCTTATAAGAATTCGCACAAATATCGTATATCGAATCCTTTCCGATACCGTTTTTCTTCAGAGTCTCATCAGAGGCGGTGCTTTCGACTACCTCGTCGATCTCGCTCAGCTCTTCGGCGGAGAGCTGTAATCCGACCTTGTCGAATTCTTTTTCAACGGCAACGAAATTTCTGCAATACTCGGTCGCCTTGTTCTGTATCCAGTCTGTTGAGGTCACACTGTCGATCGTTGCTTTCTTGATATCATCAAGAGCAGGATACTCCTGTGTCTGAGAGTAGATCTCATAAGCAGCCTCACTATAGGCATTCATTTCATTATAGATAAATACGCCTGCCCTGACTTCATAGCCGTCTATGGTCACGGCATTCTTTGTGCTGCTGCCGAATGTCAAAGCTCCGGGAGCGCTGCATCCTGATGCAGTTACTGCCAGCACTGCCGCTGAAACAGCCGCAGCGAACTTCTTAAAGCATTTCATTGAAAATTCCTCCAATTTTTATATCTATACTATTCCGGATGTTTTGTATGAAACAAACATCATTTATCTTGCTGCCCGATGTCAGCACTTGTCACATATAACTCATTATACTACAATTTTTTCTGTTTGTCTATAGTCTGAGGGAAATTTTTTTCAGATATTTTTTGCTGTATATAATTATCGGGAGATCCTGATGCCGCTCTGCAAAGCTGTTGACAAAAGCTGAAAAAAGGGTTATAATATATTTGCAAACCGGTCAGGAGGGGGGAGAGCTCTTGGAAAATCAGAAGATCATCGCAATGGTAATAGCTCTTTTTGCGGCATTGCTTGTTATAATCGCAGGCAGATCATGTACCGCAAGCATTGAAAATGCTAACCGGAAAAACAAAACGACCTCATCTGCCACGCTCAGCGAGAATAATAACACCTCTTCGGAAATCACGAACGCTCCCGTCAACGATACTGTCGCCGGCGATGAAAGCTCTGATGAACAGTCACCCTCCCCTCAGATAGAGTATGTCACCGATATTCTCGGACGAGTTATCGGCACTAAGCCTGCTGAGCCGACTGCTCCTCAGCCGGTAACGGAGATCGAATATGCAACCGATACTCTCGGACGAGTCGTGGGAACAAAATATGTCGAGGTAACTACAGAAGCTCCCACAATGATCGAGTATGTGACGGATATCCTCGGAAGAGTTACCGCAACTGAGTACGTAACGATCCCGCAGGGAGAAGCTCCGCAGCAGACGACATCTCAGACCACTTCAAAAAAGAGTGTTCTTGAGCAGTATGAGGAGGATCATCCAAGCAAAACTCAGCCCGCTGATGAAGAGCAGCCCGGCAGCGAAACTCCCGGAACATTGCATATCACAATAGGCTAACGGAGGTAAAAAATGGTTATAATCGAAATGGAAAACGGAAAAAAAATAAGCATCGAGCTTTATCCCGATATTGCTCCCATCTCATGTGCGAATTTTGAAAAGCTGGTGAAAAGCGGCTTTTATGACGGTCTTACATTCCACAGAATTATCCCCGGTTTTATGATACAGGGAGGCTGTCCCAAAGGAAACGGCACAGGCGGTCCCGGCTGGAATATCAAGGGAGAGTTTGCCGCAAACGGCGTGAAAAACGATCTGAAACACACAAGAGGCGTGCTGTCAATGGCAAGAGCAATGGCTCCCGATTCGGCGGGTTCGCAGTTCTTCATCATGCATGAGGACGCTCCTCATCTTGACGGACAGTATGCTGCGTTCGGAAAGGTGATCGACGGAATGGATGTCGTTGACGAGATCGCAGAAACTCCCACTGATCACAGCGATAAGCCCGTTAAGCCGCAGATCATGAAGAAGGTCACTATCGTCTGACACGGAGGAGTTTATGCTTTACATCGGATGTCATCTTTCATCATCAAAGGGATATAGGGCAATGGCTGAACAAGCGGCAGCTATTGATGCAAATACATTCGCTTTTTTCACGAGAAATCCGAGAGGAGGTTCTGCTAAAGAGCTGAATTCGGACGATATAAAGCGGTTTCACGAGTTCGCTGATGAAAAAGGCTTCGGCAGAATAGTTGCTCACGCTCCATATACCATGAATTGCTGTGCATCTGATAAGAAAATACGTCAGTTTGCACATGACACACTTGCGGATGATCTCCGCAGAATGGAGGCAGTTCCCGGAAATTACTACAATTTTCATCCCGGCTGTCATGTGGGACAGGGCATAGATCAGGGAATAGATCTTATCGCCGAACAGCTTAACTCCGTTCTTACGGGAGATGAAACGACTGCCGTTCTTCTTGAAACTATGGCGGGAAAAGGCTCTGAGATAGGCAGCCGCTTTGAAGAGCTTCGCCGGATAATTGATCTGACTGAGCATGACAATGTCCTCGGAGTGTGCCTTGACACCTGTCACGTCTGGGACGGCGGATATGATATCGTCAGCAATCTTGACGGCGTACTGGAGGAGTTCGATAAGGTCATAGGACTTGACCGGCTGAAAGCGATACACCTCAATGACAGCATGAATCCCCTCGGAGCGCATAAGGACAGACACGCAAAAATAGGAGAGGGGCATATCGGTGCGGAGGCTCTTGTCAGGGTGATGCTGCATCCTGCGCTGAGAGGTCTTCCGATGATATTGGAGACTCCCAATGATATTGACGGATATGCACGTGAGATAGCCTTTCTCCGTGAAAAATACAGTGAATGAACAAACGCCGCTGTCAAGCGGCGTTTTTGTATTATTATATTACGGATTTTCTTTTCTGATGAATGTTCCGGAAGGAAATACCTTATCCGATCTGAACGAAAACTTCATCATTGCATGATTGGCAGTTGTAATAGGCTCTCCATCTTCGTTGAAAAGCTCATTGAGTGTCATGACAGTCGGCATTTGCGAGGGTGAAATAAGCTCCACGGTATCTCCGGCGAAAAATCTGTTCCGCTGGGTGCAGTACACCATTCCGCTGCGGCATTCCTCCACCACGGCAACAACGTCATAATTGCGTATATAACCGCTGTTTTCATAATACTGCGAATCAGGAGGCGTTCCGAAGTAAAAGCCGGTACAATACTTCCTGTGGCTTACCTTGAAGACCTCGTCACGTATCCGGTCAGGCAGTCTGAAATCACCGCCGGAGCGTAAAAATTCATCAATAGCCATTCTGTAGGCGTTGGTCACAACTGCCACATAGTAGGCGGATTTTGCACGTCCCTCGATCTTAAAGCTCGTGATCCCGGCGGCGGCAAGCTTATCTATATGTTCGATCATGCACATATCCTTGGAGTTGAGAATATACGTTCCGGAGCTGTCCTCGAAAACGGGAAAAAACTCTCCCGGACGCTTTTCCTCCATGAGATGATATCCCCACCGGCACGGCTGAGCGCACTCACCACGGTTCGCATCACGGTTCACAAGATACTGTGAGAGCAGGCATCTTCCCGAAAAGGAGACGCACATAGCTCCGTGTACGAATGCCTCAATGTCAAGCTCAGGGCTTGTTTTGGCACGTATTTCAGCAATTTCATCAAGAGAAAGCTCTCTTGCAAGGACGACTCTTTTTGCGCCCATATCGAAAAGCTCTCTTGCAGCGGCATAGTTGACGATACCGGTCTGTGTGGAGATATGTATTTCCATATCCGGAGCGATGCGCTTTATCATCATCAGAAGACCGATATCAGCCACGATCAGAGCATCTATGCCTGCCTCCTCAGCCTCTCTGACGAATCCCTCAAAGCCGGGGAGCTCGTTATTTCTGGGGAGAGTATTACACGTCAGGTAGACCTTGACTCCCTTTGCATGAGCCGCTTTCACAGCCGTGACAAGCTGCTCCTTCGTGAAATTTTCCGGCGATGCACGCATACCGAATTGTTTTCGTCCCAGATATACGGCATCAGCACCATAATTGAGAGCTGCTTCAAGGCGTTCGGCATCTCCGGCAGGAGAAAGGAGTTCCGGCTTATTCATTTTGTTCCTCCTGCTGAGCAGCTTCGTATTCAGCCATTTGCTGTTCTATCAGAGCCTGATTTGCTTCATGCTGTTCAAGAGTTTCAGCGAACATTGTTTCGCCGGTGTAGGTATTTGCGATAAAGTAGAAGAACGGTGTATCAACGGCATCAAGAACGGCATCAATAGCATCTGTGCCGGGATTACATATAGCTCCGGGCGGCAGTCCTGCGCCGACGTAGGTGTCGTAGGCATCGACCATTGTCTTGTTGACGACTTCAAGGTGCGGTTTGATAACGTTCTGCGCATAATTCGTAGTCGGGTCTGACTGGAGGAGCGGGAACTCATCGCTGTGTTCAAGTCTGTTCCAGAATACCGATGCAACGGCATTCATGACATCGACGGTCGCAGCCTCTTTCTGCACTATAGATGCAAGAGTGATAAGCTCGTCAAGAGATACTCCTCTTTTCGCCAGCTTTTCATAGCGGTCGTTTTCCTCCATTTTGCTGTTGAAGTTGGAGTATATCTTCATGCAGACCTGTTCGGGATCCATTCCCTCGGTAAAGATGTACGTATCAGGGAAGCAGTAGCCCTCCATACGGCAGAATTTAAGCGAGTAATCAGTGGGCAGACGACTCTCAAAATCGAAGCCGTAGTCGCCCGAATTGAAGTAGAAAATGAAGTCTTCGGCTGAGCAGACATTATTCTCTTGGAGAATATCTGCCGCATCATAGAGCGTGATGCCCTCCGGGAACGTCACCTCAACGGATTCGCCGACTATATCCTCTGCTGTGGTAAGGTTGCTGATTATTGTTTCATATGCCATATTCGGGCGCAGGTAATGCTCTCCTGCGATATATGCCGCATCTGATTTCCTCAGCCTTGAAAACAGCACGAAGAATTTAGGAGACCTTATGATCCCATCGTCCTTCAGCTGATCTGCGATCTCCTGAGTAGTAGCGCCCTCTCTTATGACAAAGGGGACGGTTTTTTCACTTTTGCCTATACCAAGCATATCCTTGCCGAATGCGATTATCACCATTGAAAGGCATATGGATACGGCAAAAATGAATGTGGTCAGGATAAGCACTCCCGGCAGACGGCTTCTTTTTTTCTTTTTCTTTTTTCTTCTTGGCGGTGCAGAGTTATTTTCTCTCACCGGAGTAGGATACGCTCTCTCCGGCTTGCGGTCATTTTGCTGCGGAGTATTTCTCAGAGGGGCATTATTCCGGGGTGTACGTTTTTCCTCATGCGGAGTTTCCTCTGTGTGAGTGCTTTTTTCGGCGGTGCCGCCCTCCTTACCGGAGGGCTTTTCCACGGGAGGAGTTTCCGCCGGAGGAGTTTCTTTCGGAGCGTTATCAAGCTCACGGAGTATATTATTTACAAGGTCATCATTATTGCTCATCGCATGATACCTTCCTTTCTTCGGTTACGATCATATCCATTTTAATATCATGCTCCAGAAGCGGCAGCTCCTGTGCAATAAGCGCTTCATAGACCGGAGCTATAGTGAAGATCCCACTGTTTTTTTGGAGGAAACGATCATAAAAGCCGCCTCCGTGACCCAGTCTGCCGCCGAGCTCGGTGAAAGCAAGTCCGGGAACGATGCAGACCGTTCTGTCCGTATAAACAGCCTCCCGACAGCTTTCAGACGGCTCTGAAATGCCGAATTTTCCGGGAACAAGATCATCAGGAGAGCATATGTGGAAAAATTTCATATCCGAGTTCTCAAAGCATTTCGGAAAAGCAGGTCTTATGCCACTTTTCAAAAGAATACGAGTAAGCTCGGCGGTATCGGGCTCGGAGCGGAAAGAAGCATACAGCAGTACGGTATCGGCTTCCGAGAATTTTTTCAGCTCAAGGATATTCCTGACAATCAGCCTGTCTCTGCCGGATCTGTCGGGGATATTTTCACGTATATGTGAGTAAAACCTCCTGAGAGTATTTTTATCCTCCATATCAGACGCACATTATAGCTGCACGAAGTCTGTCGGACTCAGCCTTTGATACAGCTCTTTCAACGAGTTTAAGACCGAATTCAACAGCAACGCCCGCACCTCTTGCGGTGATGAAGATGCCGTCCTCCGCAACGGGGATATCCAATACATTTGCGCCTTCAAGCTGAGCCTCAAAGCCCTCGTAGCAAACGGCGTTCCTGCCTCTGAGAAGTCCCTTGTGACCGAGTATGGACGGTGCTGCACAGATAGCACCGATCGGGATATTATTGCTGACACAGTGATCTATTGCCGCCTGAACGTATTCAGACTTTTCAAGATTAAGAGTTCCGGGCATACCGCCGGGGAGTACGATCATCTCCGTTTCATTGCTGAGAACAGCCTCCTGAGCTATGATATCGGCAACAACGGGAACGCCGTGAGAGCTTTTGATGATGCTGTCTCCGACGCCGACGGTAATGACCTCCTTTCCGCTGCGTCTGAGCATATCAATGGGAGCGACAGCTTCCGTTTCTTCAAAGCCTTCTGCGAGATAAACGTAGATCATAGTGAAATTCCTTTCATAAAAATTTATTGGTCAGAACGTTCTGCTGCGGCATCATTCATAAAATTGCCGAAACGTTCCGTTACTTCCTTTATTTTTCCGCAGGACATTTTTCCCTCCGGGCATTTTCCGGTAACATAGCATGACGGACCGGCGTGTCTGAAAATATGCGGAGCTTCTTTAAGGCACAGCCTGAGCATTTCGCAGGCGACCTCACGTATCTCCCATTGAGCACGGTTACAGCAGCGGTGACGGAAAAAATTAAAGAGCGAGCGGACATTCATAGTAACGACTATCTTTGTCTCGCAGGCGTTCGGAAGAACAAAGCGAGCGTCTTCGTTAGCAAGCTTTCTTGCCTTTGAAGCTGCCGTATCAGCGTTAATGCCGTCAGAGAGCATTTTCTCCTTATGAGTTTCCGTGAGCAGATCGGCGATCATTTCATAGCTTCCGGTGATCTCTCTCATGATACGGTCATACTCGGCTTTTGCTGCGGGGATAGCCTCTATTTCGGGCGGAGTGACGTACTCAAAGGCATTTTCATTCACATATCGCTGACTTTTCTGAGAGTATGAGGCGATCCTGTGGCGGACGAGCTGATGAGAGCAGGCACGTGATATGCCCTCAATGCCGAAAGTGAAGCTCACGTGCTCCATGACGCTTTCGTGTCCGATAGAAACGAGCATATCTATATAGCTTTCGGTTTTGTCGTAGGTGAGTCCCTCCCTGAGCGAAGAGATCCCGGCAGAGGAATAGCAGAGCTTTGCGGCAGTAGCTGCGAGCTTTTCGGGATCGGGAGTGTGAGAGATAAGAGTGACCTTCATTTTCCGGCATCCTCCTTTTACAAATTGATACTTAATATAATTATACCATTATTTAAGAAACAAGTCAAGTGTAAGTCAAGTGTCACGAGCAAGCATAAGCGTACGGATGTGCGAGGCACTTTAAAAAATAAATTATAGTGAATGTCAAATTATTTTTGACGTTCACTATAATATCATTGATTGACAGACAAGCACGAATATATCAACTTGGAGTGTAATTCTGTACTTCATCAAGGATGCCGAACATAAATTATATTTAAGGTTACTGCGGATCTGCATTGTCATCTTTATCAGAGGTGGTATTTATTTTCTCCACTGTACAGACCTCTATCCGGTGATGCTTTACTTCCCGGACAAGAATGTGGAGTCCGTCTGTCTCAAGGCTTACCTGAGTGCCGTCCTTTGGGATCTCTCCGAGCAAAGCGATCACGTAGCCTCCGAGAGTGTCGTACTTATCCGCCGGAAGAGTGATATCAAGCTCATCGCTGAGCTGGCTCAGAGACATCATTCCCGGAACGATCCAGCTATTGTCATCTATCTGTTCAAACCTCGGCTCATCGCCGTCATCATCATCGGCAAAATCGCCTATGAGCTGCTCCGCAAGGTCAGTCACGGTGATAATGCCGCTCATTCCGCCGTATTCATCAACGACTACAGCGAAATGCGCTGCGCCGCTCTGCCTCATCTGTTGGAAGAGTCTGTCAGCCTTCATCGTCTCGTGAACATAATAAGGCTCGGTGACGGCGTTCTGCATTATATTCTCACGGCTCTTGTCATCCAGGCGGAAGTAGTCCTTAGCATTAAGCACTCCCACGATATTATCCACGCTTTCACCGCACACGGGAAAGATCGAATGGCGTGTCCGGTGGATAGTATCCTCCCATACGCTGATATCGTCATTGCTCCAGAGTACGGAGACATCTGTCCTGTGAGTGCATATCTGACCGGCAGTCATATCGTCAAATGCAAAGACGTTCTTTATGATACGGTTTTCGTCCTCGTCAATAGTACCCTTTTCAGCACCTGCATCTGACATCATAAGTATTTCCTCTTCAGTGACGGTATCCTCCTCCGCCTCCGGATCAATTCCCATAAGGCGCAGTACGCCGTTCGCCGAGATATTCAGCAGCCATACAAGCGGAGCAGATATCTTTGACACGAGTTCAATAAAGCCGCTCATGCCGAGTGCCAGCTTTTCCGAGTGTTTCATTGCCACACGCTTGGGAACGAGTTCTCCGAACACAAGTGTGAAATATGACAGCACAAGAGTTACCAGCACTACCGAAACCGACCGCAGCACGCTTTCACTGACAGAGATACCCGTTTTCAGTATCGCTCTCACCGGGATCTCGGCAAAGCTGTCGGCTGCAAAAGCAGCGCCGATGAATCCGGAGAGCGTCACCGCTACCTGTATCGTAGCAAGAAAGCGTGTGGGACTCTCGGTGAGACGCTTCAGACGGACGGCTCGCTTATTGCCGCTCGCAGCGAGCTTTTCAAGGTGTGTATCATTTATGGATATTACTGCTATCTCTGCACAGGCAAAGACAGCGTTAAGAGCTATAAGGATAATTTGCAGTATTAGCTGCACTATCATTTAAAATCCTCCAGACAGGAAGCCTGCTTCCCGTGATTTTATACCGATCTCACTCTAAAAACCGGGAACCTTTGCGAAGGTCCCGCACCTTTTACTGCGTCAAAGTGACTCGGCATACATCGGTACGGCTTCGTTCCTTTTCCTTGTAAAATGCATGGTCTGTCCGCAAATTTTTCACGGTTTTTCAGTATTATGACTGCTGATAAGTATTTATGAGATGCTGCCCGTGGTGAGCTTATTTGCCGCTTCCTTGAATTCTCCCACCGGCTCGCAGCCGAGATATTCAAAAATATCCGCATTATAATTCAGATAGATGATAAATGCGGCAATTCCGGGATTATCCTGAAAGCTGACGATATATTCGATCTCGCTGCCTGCTTCGGCGGTGACATTTTCGGCATACACTGTGGATCCGGTCATTTTTTCCTGAGCTGTCACGGGTGTTTTCACGCCTATGTTTCCGCTGATCGTGTTCACCTTATCATTGCAGCTTATACCGTTCACATCTGAGCCGTCAAACTTAATATCCATGGGATATACTCCCTGCGGAGCGTTCCGGCTCACCTTGAATCTGAATTTTACAAATTCTCCGTTGAAGACAAGGTCCTTATTTTGTGAAATGTCTAACCACATGGAATACACACATTTGGAGCTGCCATCGTCTGTGAGATGTCCCGATTGAAACGGAACATCTCCGGCATTAAACGGAATTTCCATAAGCGGCTTCTTTTCTTCGGTGACAGGCTCTGTGATCGTGGCAGTGGTATTCTTCTCTGAGGTTGTGTCTCTCTCTGAGGTTGTGTCTCTCTCTGAGGTTGTGTCTTTCTCTGTGGTTTTGTTTTTCTCAGAGGTTGTGTCTTTCTCGGAGGTTTTATCTTTCTCTGAGGATTTATCTTTTTCAGAGGTTTTTTCTTCCTCCGGAGCATTTCTATCATCGCTGTCGGAGCTTAATGCTCCTGCATATTCATCGTCTGCCGAGCCGCACGAGGCAAGGACACAAGAGAATGTCATGCAGGCAAGGAGAAAAGCAATAAAGCGTTTCATAAAATTATCCTCCGATGGTCACGGTGAGATCATTTTCTGGTCAGTTCTGTTTCTTCACCGTCTTCGTTCGTGAGAGTCAGTGTGTCTCCGTTGATCTTGTATTCTACGGTTGCCTCATCTTCACCGTCCGCTGCATCGCTTATAAATGAAATTACACCGGAGATAGTGAGCTTTCCGTCTTTAGCCTCATAGTCGGCTATATCATTTAATACGAATGTTGTTGTATCACCGGCAACGACAAGTGACATATCAGCATCAGTTTCCTCAGCGCCTAATGCGCTTGAAAGTATTGAGCTGAACACACCTCCGGTGATATTGTATTCACCGTCGTAGTTGTCTTCTCCGCCACCTGTTTTTTCCATTTCAAGAATGCTCTGACCTTGCATCGAGCAGCTGAATTTCTTGCCGTCAAATTCATAGTCGTCCTCGCTGAGCTCCTCACCGCCGAACAAAACCTTGTCGCCGTCAAATTCAAGCAAATCGGGAACAACTACGGCAGCTGAGATCTTTCCGTCATCAAAGACCATAGTTACGGCAGTATCGTCTGATTCCATGCCCCATGAGCCCTCGATGCCGTCGGATTTCTCCTTCTTTTCGCCGCTGTCCTTGTCTCCGCAGGCAGTGAAGCCTGCCATAAGTGTGAGTGCCGTTAAAAATGATACCATCTTTTTCATATAGATCTTCTCCCTGAATATTATAATAATTAAAGCCTTACCGGTCTTGTCTTTCCAATCTGATTTCTTCGCCGTCTTCATCTATCAGGTATATTTCATCATCATCGGTGCAGCCGACTCTCAGGGTAATGCCTGATCCTAATTCTCCTGTGTCGTCACCTGATGGTTCGATCGTGAGCACACCTTTATCAAAGCTGTATGTTCCGAGATTTTTATCCTCTTCATAGCATCTGCCGTTTATTATCAATATTTCAACATCTTGACCTTCAAAATCATCAGTACTGTTTCTGATAAGGGTATATATTCCATCGTATTTACCGGAACCGATATCGCCGATCCTTTTCATTTTCAAATACAAACCGGATCTTTCGTGATCTATCACAAGATTTGTACCGTCAAATGACACACAATCATCCGAAGTCGGCTTATCATCCATGTAAAAGTTTCCGTCCTCATCAAAGTAGCAATCATCATCGTTTACATCTGTTTCGCACAATGTAAAATTGCCGTCATCGAAAAGAAATACAAAATTGTCATCACCGTATACTGACCAGTAGTCCTCAAAAGCATCTTCAGGGCTGTAGTCGATATCTAATGATGAAACCTTTTCAATCAGAAAATACGATTCTCCGTCAGTTGAAATAAGCGTATCATCTGAGTAGATAAGCTCTAACGCATCGCCTCCAATTTCGGTATAGGTGACAATGCCGTCCGACAATGTCCAATCAGCAGATATATATTCGTCATCCTGATAATATCCGACAATACCGTTGTCATAAAACTCAAAGCCCATTGACAGATCGGTTATCAGTTCTCCTTCATAATAGCTCTCCTTCATCTCCCATTTGCCGACTATATCGCTTTCAGAGGCGCTTTTATCCGGCTTTGCATTGAGCGGTGAATCCTCGTCCTTTTCATCATCATCATCTTTTTTATCCTCAGCCTTGGAAGCGGCTTCGGTCTTCTTTGCCTCAGTGCTTTTCTCCTCGTCTTTGCCGCTGTCCTTGTCGTTATCCTTGCTGTCGGATACGGAATTTTTTGTATCCTCCTTGTCATCGTCCTCATCCTTGCCGCATGATGCAAAAACGCAGGTGAGTGTCATGCAAGCCGTAAGCATAGCCAATAATTTTTTCATACAGATCTCCACCTTGTATATTACAGATTTGCCTTAAAGCAGTACCGCACCCTTATGCGGTGCTGCCCTAAAATTACCGTCTTACAAATGTCATTGATTCGCCGTCTTCATCGGTGAGTGTCATCTTGCTGCCGCTGAATTCAACGCTCATTTCGGAAGTTTCTCCACCGCCCGAGCCGAATATATCAGAAGCCGTAAGCCCGATCTTATCGCCCTTGATCTCGTAGCTGATAGCGTCTTTCATTATGATACGGCTTGTGTCGCCGATGAATTCAATGAGTGCTGAATCTCCCACACCCATTTCCTCGGCAGCATCGGCAGAGAGAGAGTACAGTCCGTCTGATTTGCTTGAGCCTATAGACTCCGTCTTCTTGAAGCTTACGGTCTCGCCGGAATCATCAGCAGTGAGAGTTGTGCCGTCAAAGGACCATTCGTCCGCAGGTACGGTATCACCCATTACAATAAAATCTTTGCCGTTGAAAACAAATATTTCGGATGCATCAATGTAGATAGAGCCTGTGCCGCCTTTTTCAAACTCAAAGCCCATGTTTATGCCCATTCCGGACATTTCTTCATCATCCATATCCCATTCACCGATGAGATCCTTCTCCGAGAGCTTGCTTGAACCGATCGAGCTGCTGCCCTTATCGTTGTTCTTATCATCGTCCTTATCGGAATTCTTGTCGCTGTCTTTGTCGCTGTTCTTGTCGGAATCCTTGTCGCTGTCCTTGTCGGAGTCCTTGTCGGAATCCTTGTCACTGTCTTTGTCGGAGTCCTTGTCACTGTCTTTGTCGGAATCCTCGTCACTGTCCTTGTCGGAATCCTTGTCACTATCCTTGTCGGAGTCCTCGTCGCTGTCCTTGTCGGAGTCCTCATCGCTGTCTTTGTCGGAATCCTTGTCCTTGCTGTCGGATACAGAATTTTTTGTATCCTCCTTGTCATCGTCCTTGTCCTTGCCGCATGAAGCGAAAGCGCAGGTGAGTGTCATGCAAGCCATAAGCATAGCCAATAATTTTTTCATAGTAATTTTCTCCTTTTATCAATTTCAGATCTTTGGGAATATTTCCGCTGTTTCATGTAATTTGTGTCAGTCACTTTTTGGTCGATTTTTCGTATGCCTCAGAGAGGCACATACGCCGGGACGATACCGCTTACATTCTTTTTATTTTCCCCTCCCATATCATTTTTTCAAGCGGATCGCTGTATGAAAGGCATTTCTGCCGCTTCAACTTTTAGATCAGCCGCATTTTTTCAATGTACGTTCGCTGCCGTCAGAGCGCTTTATACGCATTTCATCTCCGGAGATAACTGTCTCATTGCCCGAGCTCTCCTCAGAAGCGCCCTGACCTGCGGGATAGCCGCTGAATTTGAGCAGTTTGCCGTCATAGGAATAATCCATGATATCTACAGCGGTGATAGTAACGCTGCTGCCGTATATATCGAGCAGGATCACTGCTTCGGAATCAACGGGGATATCCATCGAGAGCTTCAGTGAACTCAGCATGATGCCGCCCTCAAGCCTGTATTCGCCGTCTTTATTTCCCGGAGAATCCTCACCTGTGCGCCGCAGCTCCATAAGAGACTGACCGGAGTCTTCAACGGTAAGGAGCGAACCGTCATAAGAGATGCCGCTGCCTTCAATACGATTATCAGCGAATACAAAAGCATCGTTCTCAAAATGGATCGACTCTGAAATATCATGGAAAATGCTGACCTTTCCGTTATCCCCGAAAATATATCCTCCGTAGGTGTCAGTATCGGAATAGCTCCATTTGCCGATGATGCTGTTATTTTTGCCGGCGCAGCCGATACATAGCGCTGCGAGCATCAATGCGGAGAGGAGCAATGCTGTGAGCCTTTTCATCGTATTCCTCCTTTGACGATATTGCGGGATCTCCGCACAAAACAGCCCCGGAACAAATGAGCAGGACAACAATATTATATCACCGAATATTCATAATTTCAAGCAATATTGCAAAAAGTTTCTGAAATGTAATCATTTATCAGCTTTTTATACAAGGTTTTGTGCATAATAGAGCTAAAAATTATTGATAAGAGTGCTGCTTTCAAATATCATTGACATTTTTTCTGCATTATGCTATAATAAACATACATCATTTATTTATTTTTTAATGCTGTAATAAAGCATGGGTAGTCCCGACTGCCTGTAACTATTTCTTGCAGGAGGCTTTTATGAACGCAAATATTCCCGATATCTTTGCCTGCAACGTTTTCAACGATGAGGTAATGAAAACAAGGCTGCCGAAAAATATCTACAAGACACTGCGAAAAACTATTGACGGCGGCGAACCGCTTGATATGACCACCGCTGATTTTGTTGCCAATACGATCAAGGAATGGGCTGTGGAAAAGGGTGCAACTCACTATACCCACTGGTTTCAGCCGATGACAGGCTCGACCGCAGAAAAGCACGACTCTTTTATCGCTCCGACTGCAAACGGTATGGCAATTATGGAGTTTTCAGGAAAATCCTTGGTAAAGGGCGAACCCGATGCCTCCTCATTTCCGTCGGGAGGTCTGCGCCGGACCAGCAGCGCAAGAGGCTATACGGCATGGGATCCGACCTCATACTGCTTTGTCAAGGAGGGAAGTCTCTACATACCTACGGTATTTGTCTCCTATACGGGAGAAGCTCTCGATAAAAAAACCCCTCTGCTGCGCTCTATGGAGGCTCTCAGCAGAACGTCCGTACGATTCCTCAAGCTCTTCGGCAATGAGAATGTGACACGTGTTACATCGACCGTAGGCGCAGAGCAGGAGTATTTCCTCATAGATAAAAAAATGTACGACCGGCGTGAAGATCTCATATTGACGGGAAGAACGCTTTTCGGCGCTAATCCGCCAAAAGGTCAGGAGCTTGACGATCAGTATTTCGCCAACCTCAAACCAAGGATCGCCGCATTTATGTCCGACCTTGATGAGGAGCTGTGGAAACTGGGGATATTCTCAAAGACAAAGCATAACGAGGTAGCTCCCGCACAGCATGAAATGGCTCCCGTATTTACAACGTCAAATTTAGGCGCAGACCAGAACGAACTCGCTATGGAGGTCATGGAGAAAGTCGCACTGAGGCACGGTCTTGTGTGTCTTCTGCACGAAAAGCCCTTTGAGGGTGTCAACGGCTCGGGAAAGCACAACAACTGGTCAATGTCCACTGATGACGGTCAGAATCTTCTCGATCCGGGAGATACTCCCATGGAGAATCTACAGTTTCTGACGATACTCTGCGCACTTATAAAGGGCGTTGACGAATATGCCGATCTCATGAGACTTTCTGCCGCCTCTGCCGGAAACGATCACCGCCTCGGAGCAGACGAAGCTCCTCCGGCGATAATCTCCATGTTTCTCGGGGAGGAGCTTGATGCTGTGCTGAAAGCCATTGAGGAGGACACCGTCTATAAAACGCAGAATGAGACATTCGTCATCGGCGTGAACGCTCTGCCGTCTTTCCCGAAGGATTCCACCGACCGCAACAGAACGTCTCCCTTTGCGTTTACCGGAAACCGGTTTGAATTCAGAATGGTAGGCTCATCAGACAATATCGCCTGTCCGAATGTACTCCTGAACACTATCGTTGCCGAGGAGCTGAGTCAATTCACAGAGATACTTGAACCGCTGAAAGGCTCTGACAATTTTGAGTCGGAGGTCAAGAAACTGCTGAAAAGCGTTCTCAAAGATCACAGGAGGATCATATTCAACGGCGACGGCTACTCGCCCGAATGGGTGAAAGAGGCTGAGCGGAGAGGTCTGCCGAACTATGCCTCAACGGTTGATTGTATGCCTCACTATACGGATGAAAAGAATCTGCGTATACTGCGGAAATTCGGCATATATAACCAGAGCGAGCTGACAGCGCGCAAGGAGATCCACCTTGAAAAATATTCAAAGACAATAAGCATAGAGGCACGCACCATGATAGAAATGGCACGCAAACAGCTGCTGCCGGCAGTGCTTGAATACGTGGAGAAACTCTGCCGCTCTATAGCTGTCAAAAAGCAGGTGGGCGTTACCTCTGCCACTGAGGAGAAGATCGCCGCAAAACTGGGTGCACTGTCCGACCGCTTCTACGAATCAATAGAGCGGCTTGAAGATCTGGTGAATAAAGCTGTGAACATAAAGAATGTTCTTGAACAGGCGAGATTTTTCCGCCGGAACGTTCTTGCGGAAATGGATATCATGCGCTCGATAGCTGACGAAACAGAGCTGAATATCCCCTCCGCTCAGTGGCCGATACCCTCTTATTCCGAGATCATCTATAACGTATAGCCGGTAATATCCCGGCTTGTCCCTGCATACAATTTTCTGTAGACTGATTTACGGAGGATGAGCTTATGCAGGAAAAGACTGTAAAAAAAAATCACGGTATAATTCTTGAAAACCGCAAAAGCCTGAGCATTTCGGGCATCACCGATGTGGACAGCTTCGATGAAAGGGAGATAACGCTGTTCACGGAACTCGGAGAGCTGACTATTCAGGGACGGGAGCTGCATATCGAGGCTATGAGTGTGGAGAACGGCAATATGACGGTCTCCGGCGATATATGGAGCCTGATCTACGGCGATAAGGATAGAAAGGGTCCGATCTCGGCTCTGGGAAGGCTGTTCCGATGAACGTCCCCGAAACATTCTTCCCGGTAAGTGAGGAGCTTGTTCTCTTCGGGCTCTCATGTCTGCTCGGTGCATTCATGGGCGTGGTGTATGACGTTTTCCGGACGGCACGCATACTTCTCCCGCATAACAAATGGCTCGTAATGATCGAGGATATCGTCTTCTCCTGCATATTCGCACTTTGTCTGCTGAGCTTTTCTTCTGCTGCGGCACGTGGCGAGCTGAGATTTTGTTATGCCGCCGGAAGTCTCATCGGATTCGTACTTTATCTCCTCACATTAGGGAACATCGTGTGCGCTCTCATGAGAAAGATATCCTTTATGCTGAGAGCGCTTCTGAAAGCTGTCACCGCACCCGTATGGGGAGCGTATATATTCCTGCGTAAAAAATTCACAGGAAAATTTGTGGGAAATTCCAAAAAATCTGTAAATTATATTAAATAATACATAAAACTCTTGCTATCATACTGCCTTTTGTAGTATAATTATATGAGATATGTTTTATCACTCTCATGTGAAAGGACGTGAGCTCGCTTATGGCTAAAAAAGCAAAAAAGCTCAGAAAAGAAAAAAGAGGCATCCTCTTTAACGGTATGCTGGTGAGGCTCGCCGCTGCCGCTGTAGCCGTAGGCTGTGCTGCCCTCATTATCAGCACCGAAAGCGACTGCTCTGAAAAACAGCGTGAGCTGGACAGCATCCAGGAGAAGATCGACGCTTACGAGGCGGATAACTCCGAACTTCAGAGAATACTCGACAGCGATGATATGTCCGCTTACATGGAAAAGGTCGCTATGGAGGAGCAGGGATACGCTTATCCCGATGAGCGCAGATTCTACGACACTTCAAGAGATTGATCCGACATACCGGGAGCTTCATTCAAAAATTATAAAAGGAGATCATAGGTCATCATGCAATTGGAAATCGGTAAAATTTATACAGGCAAGGTCAAGGGCATTACCCAATACGGAGCTTTCGTCGATATTGACGGCGGCGGTACAGGCATGGTGCATATCTCCGAGATCGCAAATACATTTGTCAGCGATATCCGTGAACACCTCACCGAGGAGCAGGAGGTCAAGGTAAAGGTCATCGGCATAAATGATGCCGGTAAGATCAGCCTTTCGATCAAAAAGGCGGCACCTGCCGCACCTCAGCGCAAAAATGACGATAAACGGCGCTCTCAGAAACCGAATGTATGGGAGCCGAAAAAAACAACTCCTCCCTCTGAAATGACATTCGAGGACATGATGTCCCATTTCAAGCAGACAAGTGAGGAGCGTATGTGCGATATCAAACGCAGTACCGACAGAAAAAATAAAACAAGAAGAAAATGACCGCCTCAACAGAGCGATCTTGATAAAATTAAGGAGTTCCGAAATGGCAAAGGATAAAAAGCTTGTTTCAGAAATAACATCAATGGACGAGGATTTCGCCCGGTGGTACACAGATATATGCAAAAAAGCCGAGCTGGTGGAGTATACAAGCGTCAAGGGCTGTATGGTGATACGTCCCTACGGCTACGCTATCTGGGAGAATATGCAGCGTATCCTCGATAAAATGTTCAAGGATACAGGTCACGAAAATGTGTGTATGCCTATGTTTATCCCGGAAAGTCTCCTCCAAAAGGAAAAAGATCATGTCGAGGGCTTCGCTCCGGAGGTCGCTTGGGTAACTCACGGAGGCAACGAAAAGCTGGAGGAGCGTCTCTGCGTCCGTCCCACCTCTGAGACATTGTTCTGCGAGCATTATGCGAATATAGTACACTCTTACCGTGATCTTCCCAAGCTGTACAATCAGTGGGTGAGCGTTGTCCGCTGGGAGAAGACTACACGTCCTTTCCTGCGTTCACGTGAGTTTCTCTGGCAGGAGGGGCATACGATCCATGCAACGGCTGAGGAGGCTGTCGAAGAGACAGAGCGTATGCTGAACGTTTACGCCGAGTTCTGCGAAAAGTCTCTCGCTATGCCTGTCATCAAGGGAAAAAAGACCGAAAGCGATAAGTTCGCCGGAGCTGTCTCCACCTATGCGATAGAGGCTCTCATGCATGACGGAAAGGCACTTCAAGCCGGAACATCTCACTATTTCGGAGACGGCTTTGCTAAGGCATTCGGCATCGAATATACCGACAAGGAGAATAAGCGTGTACTGCCTCACCAGACGAGTTGGGGCGTTACTACACGTCTTATAGGTGCTGTCATTATGACTCACGGTGACGACAACGGACTCGTTCTGCCGCCGGCGGTCGCTCCCATACAGGCTGTAGTTATACCCATTGCACAGCATAAGGAGGGAGTTCTCGAAAAGGCTGCCGCACTGAAAGAACGCCTTGCCGCTGCCGGAATAAGAGTAAAGCTCGATGACAGCGATAACTCTCCCGGCTGGAAATTCGCTGAATATGAGATGAAAGGCGTTCCGATACGTGTTGAGATCGGACCAAAGGATATAGAGCAGGAGCAGTGTGTTATCGCTTCACGCTGGAACGGTGAAAAAGTCGTTGTTCCGCTTGAAGATCTTGAGTCGGCTGTTGCTGAAAAGCTCGAAGCAGCCACAGCAGGAATGTTCGCAAAGGCTCTGCAAAATCAGGTCAGCAGAACATACTCCTGCACTACACTTGACGAGATCACGGAGTCTCTTGAAAAGGGAGACGGCTTCATAAAGGCAATGTGGTGCGGAGATGAAGCCTGCGAAGATGAGGTCAAGGAAAAAACAGGCGTTGGTTCAAGATGTATCCCCTTTGAGCAGGAACAGCTCAGCGACAAGTGCGTATGCTGCGGAAAACCGGCAAAGTGCATGGTCTGCTGGGGAAAAGCTTATTGATACGGAAAACATATAATAAAGATCCCTTGTTATCAGGCAAGGGATCTTTTTTTAGCCGGGAGATTCAGGGAAATTCAGCAACTCCTATCACAAGACCGATACATTCAATATTTCCGTCATCGGGATAAATATCATCGTACTCTTCATTAACAGAGATCAGCCGATCCTCACCGCACTTCTTGACATAGCCTTTTCCGTTCTGCATAAATAATCCCGTTTTTCCTACCGGAACATTCTTTGTAAGCTGAACGTATACAATATCTCCGTCGGCGAATTCGGGCATCATGCTCTCGCCCTCTATCTCGACGGCAAAATCAGCCTGCCTTGCTTCAGAAGTGTCGATCACCTCTATCTCTTTCCATTCGTCTGCATTGCTCAGATCATAGCCGCAGCCGGCAGATGCCTTATTTGCACTCAGCCGTCTGAAAATGAATGTCTCCTTTTTACCGTTATCAAGACAGCGCTGATATTCAAGATCAAGTATGGAATTGAGCAGCTTTTTCCCATGAGCGTCTATCCTGTGATATTTTCTTCTGAATTCTGCCGCATCGTACTCCGGTGATGCTGCTCTCAAATCGGCTTTTCGTGCGGCAGGAAGCTCTGACAGGACGCTGTCCTTGTCTGAATACAGGCTGAATGTATTGCTGTTATATGTTTCAAAAACATGATAGAAAACGTGTCCGCAGGCGCATTTGAACTCGACCGCACAGCCGCAGCTCGTTTCATCTCCGAAATCCACGCCGGAGGATCTCACAAAATGCACCTTTTCATAGCCGCAGACAGGACACTTTATTTTTGCCGAGTCATCATCATGGGGACAGATCGTGAATTTCATGTCGTTCCCGATCAGACTATCAACGGAAATATTGAAATATTCTGCTATTGAGAGCAGCACATCATATCCCGGTTCTCTTTCACCGTTTTCATATCTGCAATACGTCATATACTGCAAACCCAGCTCTTCTGCCATTTGTTTTTTATTAAGATCTTTCGATTCCCTTAGTTGTGTGAGTTTATGACAAAACATACGATCACCTCACCTACAATTATAATATCCAAATCAGAGATTGTCAATAAAAAGAATCCGATACGGTTATTATGCACAAAAATCCAACCAAAATTTTGGTGATTTCAACAGTTTACAAATAACTGTTTTGGTGATATAATATATTTAGTCACCAAAACGGTGACTAAATAAGAACGGAGGTGATCCGGATCATAAACAAAAGCTGTATCAGCATCTGAGAAAGCATTGCGGATATGTGGCGGCTCATGGATCGGATGTTCCGGGTGTGCGAGGCGTTTCAAGTCATTATACCGTGACATCGTATCCTTTGACTGCAATGATCGACTCTTTGCCTGATACCGCTTTTGCAGCATATTGATACCGGTCAAGGCAGCATCGCAGGCGGCGCAGAGTATCGGTATTATCAGAAAGGATGGTGAAAAGATTGCCGGAGGAAAATATATCTGCTAACGAAAGTACCGGCAGAATACTGAATAATGCACGGGATATCAAATCGGTGGGCGGTACTGATGTTGACCGTGCTTATTTGGGAGATCAGCTCGTATGGCAGAGATTTCAGGAGACAGACGATCCTGACTACATTTACAGTCTCAACGAGGACGGGGCGGATATCATATTTTATATCGGTGCAAAGAGAAATCCGATTATTCCGCTGAGATTGGGACAAAGGGCTGTAAAGCGGCTGTATGCCGTATCATTTAATTACAGCAGTGTCGAAAATGTGATCATCCCGGAGGGGATCGAAGAAATTGATTGAACGGAGGTAATTTATGTACACAGGTAAAGGAACAAAGTCAGATCCGTACATAGTTGACAATTGGGAGGATTTTGTAAGCGTCGCATATGAAACCGCAGGATATGTGAAATTTGCTGATGGCGGCGGAAAGATCGACATGAACGAGCACTATCCCAAAGGCATTTCCAAAGTGAATATCAACTCAACGGAAGTGGATTTCAACAATTGGACGATCGAAAATCTCTACACAACAAACGGAGGCTTTTCAGGTAATAACCTCGGAACGCTGAAAAATCTTAAACTGCTAAACGTATACCACACCGGAGGTTATCTGCTTGACCAGTTTAATCTTGAAAACTGTACTGTCACCGGAATAATTATGTCAACTCCGTTTTATGTACATAATTATGAGACTAAATCACTGAGATATTGTTCATTCAATTTTATCACGGAGGGAACCGTTAGCAGGCTGGTTTCCGGGAGTGACAGCGATATTTACGATGCGGCATTCTGTCATTTTAACATCAGTAATTACGCTGATGACATATATCCGTTTGGTTATATGAGGCTGAAAAATTGCTTGATAACCGGAGAAACATCGCAAAGGAATGCGATGATCGTCAGCAATTCACGCTATGATTTTTGTGTATTTGATTTCGATGCTCCTAACTGTTCAAAAGGTAATTGCAGTTCTACAAATGTCTGCATATACAACAAGGACAAAGCACCGAATCTTACGACCAATACTAATTTCATCGGTTTTACGACCGAGGAGATGAAAGATCCTCAAAAATACCGGGATGCAGGTTTCCCAATGGGGGTTGAATGATGGCAGAAGAATCAACATGGAAAATAATAAATGGGAAACCAACACCGGATGGCGTTCCCGACCTGCCGCAAAATTTAATGATCGGATCTTTTCCGGATGCAATGTGGAGAATTGACGGACACACAAAAAAGGGTCTCCCGTTTACAAATTTAATGATCGAGTGTCCCGAGAAGATAATGACCAAACCGTATCCCGATGCGCTCTGGAGAATTGATGAGCTCAAAAATGATGTAGTGACGTATACTCCATTGCTTGTAGAGACTCCCGATCTGGGAGCATTCGCAAATGCAGCAGCTCTGAGACGTGTATCGATCCCCAAATCAGTGAAAATGATCGGAAAGAAAGCGTTCCGCAATACAAGGCTCAGATCGGTCACTATTGCAAAAGACTGCACATATTATCCCACCTCATTTCCGGAGGGGTGTACAGTAAAATTTTATGAGTAGCAGCATCAGAAGCTGACGAAAAGCAACACCGCACGTTTTTTGTGCGGTGTTGTTTCTTATGATATTTTTTCAAGTCTGAGATCATACAGCGTAGTGCCGCGGTAATCGACACCGCCCACCTGAAGTACGATCTCTGCCGATCTATCGGAAGCCTGAGCCGTGAACTCAGCCTCAAAGGGAGTTTTCTCTCCGCTGCCTGTAAGTGTTTCACTGAGATATATCTGCGAACCGTCAGCACTTCTGATGAGGACGGGGATCTCGTCTCCTGCTGCAACAGTACACTTGAATGTGAGACGGTAGCCTCCGCCGGCTTTCAGCTCAATTCCGGAGATAACAGCCTCTATATCGTCGGGAGAATCGCCGCCGGTAACAACATTTATCCAATATGACTTGTCAAAATCAGAAAAATATGTTGCCGCATTTGCACCGCTTTCCTCGTTGAATTTGATGTCGTATTTTGCATCGGCAGCCATATCAAGACCTACCTGATCGGATTCGATACCAAGTGCCTGACATATCTTATCGGCAAGGACGTATGCACTTTTTTGCTGAGTTCCTGCTGTGGGATGCCAGTCCGAGCCGTAGCCGTCAGACTGAGTCTGTGTTACCGATCGATAAGAGGAGATCCTGTCATCACCGGTCTCTTCTTTGAATTTTTCTATCGCCTGCTCAATAAGAGGATATTCGTCAGTGCAGCCCATAGTTCCGAGAGTGCAGATAATATACGCATCGGGATTATTTTTGCGGACAGTTTTCAGAAAATCCGCATAACCGTCAACAAATTCACCCGAACGCTCATCGAAGTTCTTGTCAATGTATGTGGCATCGTTCGTTCCGAGATTTATAACGACCACATCATTTTTTCTTTTTGAGAAATCCCACGGCTGTGAATATTCTTTGAAAGAGCCTACCTGCTCATAATATGTGGGAACAAGGCTGTCGGTGTTTTTATTTCCGTCGCTTGTATATCCCGAGATTATTCCGTGACCGCTGTAGCATACCGCACTGTAATCAGCACCGAGCTTCTCAGCCGTAAGGTAAGCATACGATTTCATGAAATTCTCGGTCGTTGTCTTGAACGATTCGCTGCTTGACGCTCCCTCAACGCCGTATGCACAGGTTATGGAATCTCCTATAAATTCAATGCATAGGTCTTTTGCCTTTGTCGGAACGACAGGCTTTACGGCATCTGAATTTACCTTTATCGAAGAAACTCCCACCGCACCGTTATTAGCCTCTGAAAGATGTATCACCTTTACCTTTGCCGTTTTGGGAGTCGTACCGCTGAACAGCTTTACGGTTTTTTCAGCCGTACCCATGGTACTGTCCTCGATGATCTCGCCGTCCACAATAACAGCATATCTTGCCTGATAGTCGGGAGCACTGTTTATAGTGCTGTCTCCGTGGAGCGTGATCTCTGCCGAGACAGCGTTCACCGTAAACTCCACCGCAGAGCCGCTCTGCACGAGCCATGTGATATCTCCGTCACAGAGGTTTCTGCCGATAAAGCGCACATTTTCCTCAGAGGCATAGAATGTTGAGTCGGCAAGCACTCCCGTGGCGGTATCCTTTCTCATAGAGATCATATCATAGATGTCTACCCTTCCGTTGCTGTCTGCGTCCTGTTCGGCAGTGACCGGAGCTGTACCGGTCAGAGAATCAAAAAGGGATCTCAGGTCTGAAGCCGTATATTTTCCGGCAAAGACCGATGTTCCGATGACTGCTGCTGCTGTCAGCGCAGTCACAGAGACAGCCGTTATTTTTTTCATAGTATTTCCTCCTGTTTATACTGCGCAGCATTTGCACACACCTGCGCAGAAATTATCCGATCTGTTCCCTCATGGAGATAGTATCCATAAAGTTGAACATTGCATTTAATACCTGCTTATAGCAGTTTGGAGACAGGTGAATACCGTCACCTGACGAGTTGCCACTTTTCAGTGCAAGAGTAGCCGGATCGGCAACAACAGAATATGCATCGAAGTAGTGTACCCGTGGTGAGCCGAGACCCTCGACCATTGTTTTCAGAGCCTCATTATACTGCCTTATTTTTGCATTTGAGGTGAATGTTCCGTTATAGTCGATAGGAGTTATAGCTCCCACCACGATATTCATATTCGGTACTTTTGCAAGCATTGAATTTATAGCGTTTCTATACGTATTTACCCATTTGTCAACAGGATTCCAGTTCACATCATTCATACCGAGAGACATATAGAGAAGCTGTGGCTGATAGTATGCAACAGCACCGATGAAATCCGTCTGTCCGGCAGGAGTATAGTAAAGGAATTGACTCCACGTATAGTTTGCCATTGAAAGACTTCCCTTTGCAAGATTATGCTCCTTGGGGATAAAGCCGTATGCACCGAATCCGTTAGCGATCGAATCTCCCACAATGAAGAGTCTCTGCTGATAAAAGCTGCTGTTGGGAGATTCGCCCACCTGTGTATACGGTGAGGGAGGCATGGTCGTAGTCGGTGGGGGCGGCGGAGGAGCTGCCGTGGTAACGACCGCCGGTGGTGTAGTCGGAGGAGCAGCTGTATAGACAGGAGGCTGTATCGGCGAGGTCGCAGGGTGAGTTACTGCGGAATATGTAATTGCCTCTGTTGTTGATGCGGTCATCACTGTTGATGATGTCGTTGCTGACGATGTTGTTGCCGACGATGTCGCAGTCGCTGCGGAGGTAGTCGCTGCGGAGGTAGTTGTTGAGCCGGTCGTAGTTGAGGTGGTCGCTTCCGTAGTGGCAGTGGCGATAACAGGAAGGGAGTCGATATTATTATCAGAATGTCGGTTCGTTACGGTAAACGCAAATATGACGGCAGCCGCTGCCGCAGTGAGCAGTATTACCCACAGTATAGGATTCTTGAGCAATTTGATAATTTTAGCTTTCATATTTACCACCCGAAATTTTTTTGATAAAGCAGGCAGCGCTCCCGCCGCATGATCTCTGTGCAGAGCTGCCCTTATCAGTTCAACAATATTATACAGCTTTTGGAAAATAATGTCAAGGAAAACTTCTCATGAATTTCGGAATATGCCGAGCTGCAAAAAAATTAACGCTGAACCCTGTACGAACCGAGTTCAGCGTCACACTGGTGCCGATGGCGGGACTTGAACCCGCACACATTGCTGCGGTAGATTTTGAGTCTACTGTGTCTGCCATTCCACCACATCGGCACATATACCGCATTCCGATCTGACAAACATGATACAAGTATATTTTAGCACATGAATGGGCTGCTTGTCAATAGATATTTTGATTTTTCACGAAAATCTGTTTCTGAGGAGAAAGAAACAATATGGGAAGCTCTGAATATCAGGGCTTCCCTTAATGATACCGCCTTATCAGCATCGCACGAGGAGTGCTCCTCTGCGCCGTTATCCGTATCCTTTACCACTCACCGTATTCGGGATTTGTCTGCTCCTGAGGCGGTTCGGTCACAGGAGGCTCTGTCACGGGCGGTTCGGTAGGTTCAGGTTCTGTAGGTTCAGTCTCTGTTACAGGTTCGGTTTCGGGAGGGATATACTCCGTTGTCGGCGGGGAGGTGAATACTGCATCTGCCGGAATATACCAGACAGTTAACTTTTTGCCGTCCTTTTTGCTGTAATATGACTGCGGATATACGGTGTTTCCGTCCACCTCAAGTCTGAGGACCGTATTGGGCGTACCATATTCGTTCGTGCTGAGGAATTGATAATATGCGCCGGAAATACCGGCTTTTTCAAGCTCTATCTTGTACTCCTCCCACGTATAGCCGCTATAGTCAGGAATTATTGCCGACTCCTTGCCCTTGCTGACTGTTACCCTTATGACCGAGCCCTGTGATACCATTTCTCCCGGCTCAACAGACTGCTCCATTATAATGCCGTCATCATAGATATCGCTGAATTCGTAGGACGGATCAAGATTGATATAATCCTTCCATTTATCCTTTGAATAATCAAGGAATGTATCCACCATTTTCGGGACTTCCACATTCTTGGGTGCGGTAGACGGCTCTGTACTTTGATCAACAGTCCCCGAAACGACATTATCCGTCACCGCAGAGCTGTTCCGGCTTTTGCTTTCCGAGTCGGATTGCGGCTGCTTCAATACATTTATGACAACCACAAGAATTATAAGCAGTATTGCAAAAAGCAGGATGCTTATTATTACCGGGACTTTTATTCTGTCCACAGCATTGACCTTTTCATAGCGGTAATCATCGCTGCGGTCATCGTAATACGGCGGCGGATATCCTCCGGTGTTCGGGTATCCTCCGTTATTCTGATATCCTCCGTACTGCTCACGGCTGTCAACAGGAGGCTGCTGTTCATAGCTGCGGTATCCCTCATTCGCAGGAGCGGCAGCAGGCGCAGCAGGGCGCACCGGTGCAGGCTGCTCGAAAAGTCTTGTTACAAGCTCGGTGATGGTTTGTATCCTGTCTCTGCCTGAGAGATTCATGCCGTCCATGATAACTCTCGAAACGTGCTGCGGTATATTTGAATTGAGCATATGCGGCTCGCAGAGATCGTCCTGATCCATGCGGCTCATCGAATCAACAGGCATACAGCCTGTCAGCGCACGGTATATCAGCGCACATACGCCGTAAACGTCCGTCCACGAGCCTTGTCTGCTGCTGCTGCTTGCCGAGTATTGCTCCGGAGCAGCATATCCCTTGAAAAGTTCGTATTCCAGTCCGGCATTGGCAGTTCTCACTGCTGAAATGCAAAAGCCTGAGAGCCTCAGCTCTCCCTTTTCGGTTATGTACACCGTATCGGGACTTATGGCACGATGGATTATCCCGGCATTATGAAGTCTGCCTATAGTGGTGAAAAGCGGCGGAAAGATGCGTGATACCTGTTCCCAGCTCAGCTCTCCGGCATTTTCTTTCAGATAATCCAGCATTTTGACACCGCTTATATGCTCGAAAACAGTGTAGGTGGTGTTATTCTCCGCAAACATATCAAGCACCGGATTTATATTTGAATCATTGCGCAGTCTTGCAAGCGACTTGTTAAGCTCGGTATATTCAGCCATGAAAGCCTTATATTTCGCAAGATTGTTGTAATTGACGCTGATAGTAGCCTTATTTCTCACACGGGTGCAGAGATTGATAGGCATATATTCTCTGAGGAGGACACGGCAGCCTGTAGAAAGATCATGTCCCTCATAGGTCGCACCCTCGCCGTTATATTCAAGCAGTATACCCACAAGATATCTGTCACGGAGTATCGTACCGGGGGTTATGTACATGGGATCATGCGGTGTTGTATCGTCGTATCCGCAAAACGGACAGATGTGGAGATCGGAGTCATATTTTTCCATACATCTGTAGCAGAATCTGCGTTCTCCCAAATCAGCCCCTCCTTTATATCTTATTTGACGGAAATGTCACAGCGGACAAATACCTCATCATATATATTTTAACAGCATCGTCCGAGATTGTCAACCGTTTGAGCATTTCTCTAATAAAATATTATGAATTTGTATTATTTCTGTAATATTTTAGTTGAATTTTGTAACCGATGTGATCCTTTAACGATCTATCTCTTCAAGAGCAAGCATGACTCCTATCCTGCCGCTTGTGTAGGTAATACCGCCCTGCATCCACACTGCATACGGTTCACGCAGCGGTGCATCGGCAGAAAGCTCGATAGACGCTCCGTTAGTGAATGCTCCTGCCGCCATGATGACCTTATCCGAATAGCCCGGCATATCCCACGGCTCGGGGACTACAAAGGAGTCCACAGGCGCACCTGCCTGCACTCCCCGGCAAAATGATGTGAGCTTTTCGGCATCTCCCAATTTTACGGCAGTGATGATATCTCCCCTGATCTCGTCTTTGCCGGGAGAGCATTCGTATCCTGCGAGCGTGAAAAGCTCAGAGGCAAAGATCGCCGTTTTTACCGCATTTCTCACCACATCGGGAGCGAAAAACAATCCGAGCAGAAGTTCACGGTTCATGCCGAGAGTGCAGCCCACCTCCTTGCCCATGCCGACACAGGTCAGACGATATGAGCAAAGCTCCACAAGAGAGGCTTTTCCTGCTATGTAGCCGCCTGTGCGTGCGATGCCGCCTCCGGCATTTTTTATGAGAGAGCCGATGATGAGATCTGCCCCCACGGCGGAGGGTTCACGCTCCTCGACAAATTCGCCGTAGCAGTTATCCACCATGACGATGATATCCGGCTGCCCGCGGCGTGCTGCAGCAGCCATTTTTTCTATGTCCGAAACTGTGAATGCACGCCTGAGAGAGTATCCCCTCGAACGCTGTATATATGCCGCCTTTGCGCCCTTAACGGCTTCGGATATCTCCTCATACCTGGGAGTGCCGTCCTCGTTCAGATCGACCTGCGAGTATTCAACGCCGAAATCAGCAAGAGAGCCGTTCCCCGGTGTGCCGCCCGTACCGATGATCTCTTCAAGCGTGTCATAGGGTTTGCCTGTTATTGATACGAGCTTGTCGCCCGTTCTGAGCACTCCGAAAAGCGCAGTGGAGAGTGCGTGCGTTCCGGAAACAAAATTATGCCGTACAAGAGCGTCCTCCGTTCCGAGAGCCTGCGCAAACACCCGGTCAATAACGTCACGTCCGATGTCACCGTAGCCGTATCCCGTTGAACCGTAAAAACACGCCTCGCTGACCTTATTGTCGGCAAAAGCTTTCAGCACCTTTGCTCCGTTGTATTCTGCGATCTCCTCCGTCCGCCTGAAAGCCTCGGCGCAGTTTGCCTCAGCCCTTTCCGCAAGAGCCGTAAGCTCGGGGGAGAATCCGTATATTTCATTGATCCTGCTGTTCATCTGTAAGTCTTCCTTTCGCAGTGCTCTCTTTTTCGACATCTATACGCTCAAGAACGATCTCGTGAGCGACCTCTTTGAAGCCTATCTCCCGGTAAAATCCCACACGGACATCAAGAGCGTATAAAAACGCCGTTTTGCCTGCATCGGTGAGGAATCCCGCCAGCCAGCCGAGAAATTCACGTGCATAGCCTTTTCCTCGTGAGGAGACTCTTGTTGCGACCTGACTTACAAGCACAACATCGTCCACATCATAAGCAATAGAGGCTGATGTGGAGTCCTTGTATGTTAAGACCTTGCTCATTCCGTGACGGCAGCGATGTGAAGTGTCCGTGTACCATAGCGAAAATTCGGCGATATTCGGAAATCCCTCACTAAGTATATCGTAGACCTCGGTGAGCTTTGGTGAAAAATTCACTGATTTTTCAAGTTCATCACGGTTCTCTGACGGAACGAGCTGAAAGACCGTCCTGTTCAGTGCCTGATACCTCTGCGGCAGCTTTATGCTCCGCAGTATTCTCTGACAGCCCTCTATGCGGAACGGCACATTCATACTGACGAAAAGATCTATCTCCTCGCTTGCGGAGAGCTTGTCATCAGCGCAGATTATCAGCGTTGAATTTATGATAAACATGAAGCCGATGCCGTTTTGGTCGGTCAGCTTGAAAAAGCGGCAGAATTCGTAGTCCGGACCATAAGCCTTCATATATGCAAGCATTTTCCGTCCGTCAAGAGTTTTAAGCAGAAGCTCACGGTCAAGCTCATATTCGTGTTCAATGCGTTTTATCATAGTCTGTAAATTCCTCCGGTGAGCGATCTCACCAGTCTGTACGTATTTTCAATATCATTCATATCGGCAAGGCACGATGCTGAATGGAGATACCGGCAGGGAACGGACACTGCTATCGTCCGCACGCCTTTTCTGCTGATATGTATCGCTCCTGCATCGTTGCCGCCCGCAATGAGAGATTTCGTCTGACAGGGCAGCCCCTCTTTTCCGGCGATATCAAATGCAAGGCGGAAAAGCTCACGGTCGTAGACTGTGCTTCTGTCCATGAATGATACTACCGGACCGCTGCCGAGGGCGCAGACACGCTTTTCTCCCGAAACGCCGTCAATATCCGCAGCAGTCGTAGCTTCAAGAACAACGGCAAGATCGGGAGCTACAGAAAACGCCGAAGCTCCCGAACCTCTCAGACCGATCTCCTCTTGAACGTTGAATACATACCATGTGTCATATTCGTGCTCCTCCTGCATAAGACGCAGCATCACTGCGCAGCCGGCACGATCGTCAATAGCCTTGCACTTTACACGGCTTTCGCCCATTTCCTCAAAATCGGGAACAAAATAAACGCAGTCTCCCGGAGATACGAGTCTCAGAGCCTCATCACGGCTGTCAGCACCGATATCAATGTACATATCCTTTATTTTTGGCGCTTTGTCACGCTCCTCCGTGGGAAGATTGTGAACTGCCGCAGAGCCGACAACACCGGGAAGCCGGCGTTCTCCCACAAGCACCTGACGCCCGATAGCAACAGAGGCATCAACGCCGCCCACAGTGCCGAATGAGAGCGTTCCGTCCTCAGAAACCGATGTAACGATAAAGCCGACCTCGTCCATATGTGCGCATATCATCAGCTTTTTATCGGGAGTGCGTTTTCCCTTTTTCAGACAGATGATGCTGCCGAGCGGATCAACGCTGTATTCGCATATGTCCTTTATTTTATCTATGATGTACTCCCTGACGGCGTTTTCGTTTCCCGAAACACCGCAGAGAAGACAAAGCTCTTTAAGAAGCTCTTTCATTGCAGCTCCCCCTTTACGATATAATCGGCAAGCAGACGGGCTGTCATTTCGATATCTCTCAGATCAGCCACTTCAACGGGAGTGTGCATATTTCTCAGGGGTATTGAAACAGTACAGGTCTTCGCTCCGCAGCGGTTCACGGAGTATCTGTCAGCATTTGTGGAGGTAAGCCCGTTCATGACCTCTATCTGATACGGAATATCGCTTGCCTGAGCAGTTTTTATCAGATCGTCGGAGATCTCACGTGAAAGAGAGGGCGAAATGCCTATCATAGGACCTTTTCCGAGATATCCGCATTTTGATTTATCCTCACCCTTTGCATAGGCGAAGCTCACATCCACGGCGATGGCGATATCCGGATCTATCTCGAATGCTGCGATCTTCGCTCCACGCTCGCCAAGCTCCTCCTGAGCCGAAAATACAACTGTTACGTTGAAAGCGGTCTCCTTTCCCCGGAGCAGTTCAAGAGTGCGCAGTATTGCAGCAATACCGACTCGATCGTCCATAGCTCCTCCGGTGATGCGTCCGCCCGAAAGCTCACGGCAGGCGACACGGAATGTCACGGTATCTCCGGGAGCGATGAGACTTTCAGCCTCCTCCTGTGTCAGACCTGCATCAATACTGACTTCACCCGGTTTCAAGACTTTCTCTCCGTCAGAAAGATGCGGCGGAACAGAGCAGATCACTCCGGGAATGTCTTTTTTTCCGTGGATCGTCACAGGCTGTGCAGGAAGCAGTCTTCTGTCAAGACCGCCCAAATTACCCACTTTAATGAAGCCGTCACTGATGTGAGTGACTATCATACCCACCTGATCTGCATGGGCATCAAGCACAAGAGAGGGTACTCTGTCACGATGAGTGCCGAATTTTCCGATAACATTGCCGCCGGATATCTCCGCACCGGGACACACCTCCCTGAGCATTTCAAGAGCCGTGAGCGCCGCTCTGCTCTCGCAGCCGGAAGCTCCCGGAGTTTCTGACAATCTGATAATAACATTCTTTAAGTCCATAGATCAAACCTCGGTTCATAAAAGGTACCGGATTATTATATCACAAAAGGATAAAAATTGCAATATGCTCAATAAAATTTTCCGGTGAGCCTTTTTTGAACATAAAGTTTTCCGTTTAGTATTATGCGTGCGAAGAACTGTTTCCTACTGAGAAATGGTACAGCGTGATCGGGTGCAGCGTCACGCTGCTTATATCAAAAAGGGATAAAAATTCCAATATGCTCAATAAAATTTTCCGGTGAGCCTTTTTTGAACATAAAGTTTTCCGTTTAGTATTATGCGTGCGACGAGCTGTTCCCTGCTCAGAAATGGTGCGGCGTGAATGCTGCCGGTGGCTCACCGGAAAATTCTATGAACATATTGCAATTTTTATCTGTTTATGATATAATAAACGCATAGCGTTTATTATATTTCAGATAAGGAGAATTTGAATGAATGTAAAATTTCATCTGCCCGATTTTTCACAGCATTTCAGGCTGAACCTCGTATTTACCGCAATGATGAAAAACTGCCCTCAATTTTTTCGTGAGGGCGTGGAAATAGGCTCATTTTACGGTGCATTTCCCCAGAGCCTGTGGAACGGCGGACGTACCACACCGGGAGTCTCTGATGCGGAATTTGTGCAGAATGTGGTGAAAACGTTCAATAATCAGGGAATACCGCTTCGCTTCACATTTACAAATCCGCTTATAAAAAATGAGCATCTCCATGATAAATTCTGCAACAAGGTAATGAAGATCGCCGATAACGGTCTGAATGAAGTAATTGTAAATTCTCCGCTTCTGGAAAAATATATCAGAAAAACATATCCAAATTACAAGATCACAAGCTCCACCTGCAAGCGCATTACAGATTTTGACAGGCTGTGTGAGGAGCTTGAAAAGGATTACAATATGGTCGTTCTTGACTATGATATGAATAATAAATTTGATCTGCTTGAGAAAATTCCCCATAAGGAAAAATGTGAAATTCTTGTAAATGCCTGCTGTGATCCCCAATGCAGGAGGCGTACCAAGCATTATGAGGTTCTCGGACAGCAGCAGATAATGGTATGCGAATATATAAAAAAGCATCCGAATCAGCTTATAGATGCCAAAACGGAGCAGAGTATGCCTGCGATGAAATGCGACTGTGCCGACCGCAGCATTTTTGATATAAAGGGGCTGAGTACACATATCTCTCCCGAGGCAATATGGGAAAAATACGTGCCGATGGGATTCACTCAATTCAAGATAGAGGGGCGTACCTCACCACGTCTCAACCTCATAGAAACGTATCTCTACTACATGGTAAAGCCTGAGTGTCTCGATGAAGCAAGATTCATTTTTCTCTTCAACCTTGAAAAGAACGGCGTTGTGAGAATTGACGGCTGATACCGATCTCACAGGGCATCTCTGAAAAACTGTTTCGTTAAGCAAAAATCAGACAGGAGTGCCTGCAAGGAAAGTCCTCGCAGGCGCTCTCTAAAAGTTTATCAGATTTTTAGGGAGCAGTATTACCTGCCAACGTTCAGGCAAGATATGGCAGCAAATATTTTCCCGTGTAGGAGTGCCTGCACTTAGCGACCTCCTCCGGCGTGCCCTGAGCAACGACCATTCCGCCGCCGTCACCGCCCTCGGGACCAAGATCAATAATGTGATCTGCGACCTTTATAACGTTGAGATTATGTTCAATAACGAGTACGGTGTTTCCCTGATCGGTGAGCTTTTGCAGCACATCTATGAGCCTGTGTACATCAGCCGTATGAAGTCCCGTTGTAGGCTCATCAAGAATATATATGGTTTTGCCCGTAGCACGCTTTGAAAGCTCTGTTGACAGCTTTACACGCTGCGCCTCTCCGCCGGAGAGTGTCGTTGCCGGCTGACCTACCTTGATATATCCCAATCCCACATCCCGGAGTGTTTTCAGCTTGCGTGCGATTTTGGGTATATGTTCAAAAAACTCGACCGCTTCATCGACAGTCATCTCCAGCACATCATAGATAGATTTTCCCTTATAGTGTACTTCAAGTGTCTCACGGTTATACCGCCGTCCCTTGCAGACCTCACAGGGAACGTATATATCCGGCAGAAAGTGCATCTCGATCTTGATTATACCGTCGCCCTCACAGGCTTCACAGCGTCCCCCACGGACGTTGAATGAAAATCTTCCGCTTGTGTAGCCCTTTGCCTTTGCATCGGCTGTTTTGGCGAAGAGATCACGTATATCGTTGAAAACTCCCGTATACGTGGCAGGGTTTGACCGGGGAGTTCTGCCGATAGGCGACTGATCTATGCAGATGACCTTGTCAAGATTTTCAAGCCCCTCCATACCGTCAAATTCACCGCTTCTGATCTTTGCTCTGTTGAGCTTAGCGGCAAGGTATTTATAGAGGATCTCATTCACCAGCGAGGATTTCCCCGAACCCGAAACTCCCGTAACGCATATGAATTTTCCAAGCGGTATTTTAACATCAATATTTTTGAGATTATGCTCCCGTGCGCCTTTGATAGTCAGAAATGCTCCGTTTCCGCTGCGGCGTTTTTTCGGCAGAGGAATTTTCTTTTTGCCGGACAGATACTGCCCCGTTACGGATTTTCTGCATTTCATGAGCTTGTCAACTGTTCCTGCAAAGACGATCTGTCCGCCGTTCACGCCTGCTCCCGGACCGATATCAACAATGTAGTCGGCAGCGAGCATAGTATCATCGTCATGTTCAACAACGATCAGAGTATTTCCCAGATCACGCAGACGTTTAAGCGTTGCAATGAGCTTATCATTATCTCTCTGATGAAGACCGATGCTCGGCTCATCAAGGATATAGAGCACTCCCACGAGCGATGAGCCGATCTGAGTAGCAAGGCGTATTCTCTGGCTTTCGCCGCCTGAGAGCGTTCCCGATGAACGAGAGAGCGTAAGGTATTCAAGTCCCACGCTTTTCAGAAATCCGAGGCGGGAATTTATCTCCTTTATGATGCGCTCACCAATGAGAGACTCCTGCTTTGACAGCTTGATCTCACTAAAGAAAGAGAGGCTGTCCTTAACGGATAAGTCGGTAAGCTCACTGATATTCTTTCCTCCCACAGTGACGGCAAGGTATTCGTCTTTCAGCCTTTTTCCTTTGCAGACAGGACAGTTCACCTCACTCATGTAGCTTTCGATATCGTCCTTTGAATATGAGCTGCTGCTGTCACGGTAGCGGCGCTCCAGATTGTTTATAACGCCCTCAAAAGGAGCACGATAGCTTCCGCCGCCAAGTGTTTTCGGACGCTTCAGATCAAGGAGAACATCTCCCGTACCATAGAGGAAAACGTCGAGCGCTCCCTTTGGAAGTTCCTTTACCGGGACATCAAGCGGAACGCCGTACTTTTTTGAAAGAGCACGATAATACATCATGGCGATAGAGTTTTCATCAAGAGTATTCCAGCCTGATGCCTTGACAGCTCCCTCAAGAATGGTCAGATCTTTATTCGGAACGACAAGCTCCGGATCAATACGCCGGAACACGCCCAACCCCGTACATTTCGGACACGCTCCCATAGGATTGTTGAACGAGAACATCACCGGTTCAAGAACGCCCACGCTGATATTATGCTCCGGACAGGCGTAGTTTTGTGAGAACATCATCTCCTCGCCGTCTATCACGTCCACAAGAGCAAGTCCCTCCGTCAGGCGGAAGATAGTTTCAAGCGAGTCGGTGATACGTGACTCGATACCCGGTTTCACGACGATACGGTCAACGATGATCTGAATATCATGCTTTTTATTTTTTTCAAGGCGTATATCCTCTGACAGTTCATACATTATGCCGTCGATGCGCACACGTACAAAGCCGCTTTTTCGTGCATTTTCAAGCTCCTTGGCGTACTGACCCTTTCTGCCGCGGACTATGGGTGCAAGGAGCTGTATTTTTGTGCCCTCCGGAAGTTCCATAATGGTATCGACCATTTGATCTATGCTCTGCTGTGAGATCTCCCTGCCGCAGACAGGGCAGTGCGGTATACCTATTCTTGCATACAGAAGTCTGAGATAGTCGTATATCTCTGTGACCGTTCCCACTGTGGAGCGTGGATTTTTTGACGTTGTTTTCTGGTCGATAGATATTGCCGGAGACAGTCCCTCGATACTGTCAACATCAGGCTTTTCCATTTGTCCGAGGAACATACGGGCATATGAGGAGAGGCTCTCTACATAGCGCCGCTGACCGTCAGCATAGATGGTGTCAAAGGCAAGGGAGGATTTCCCCGAACCGGAAAGTCCTGTCATGACAATGAGCTTATCTCTTGGCAGCTCCAGGTCTATATTTTTGAGATTATTCTCTCTTGCGCCTTTAATAACGATCTTATCTTTCATGATAATTACTCACCTTTCAGCTCCTTTATTTTATCTCTCAGATAAGCTGCGTGCTCAAATTCAAGCAGTTTTGCGGCATTCTTCATTTCTGCGGTCAGCTTGTCTATGAGAGCCTGTCTTTCGGCGGCGGACATTCTCTTCTTCTTTGTTTTATCCTCTATCTTTGACTTTGAGGTTATTTCAAGAACATCTCTGACCTCCTTGATTATTGTTTTCGGAGTGATACCGTGCTCCTCGTTGAACGCTATCTGGAGCTTGCGGCGGCGTTCGGTCTCGGTGATCGCCCGTTCCATAGAGCCTGTCACCGAATCCGCATACATGATGACCACGCCCTCCGCATTACGAGCTGCACGTCCGATAGTCTGTATAAGCGAAGTTTCGCTTCGCAGAAAGCCCTCCTTATCGGCATCAAGTATAGCGATAAGGCTTACCTCGGGAATATCAAGTCCCTCACGCAGCAGGTTTATTCCCACAAGCACATCGAACACACCGCTTCGCAGATCTTTTATGATCTCCATACGCTCTATGGTGTCGATATCGTGGTGCATATACCGCACCTTTACGCCCAGATTCTCATAATAAGCGGTCAGATCCTCTGCCATTTTCTTAGTAAGCGTTGTAACAAGCACACGTTCATTTTTTGCCGAGCGGGTATTTATCTCCGAGAGCAGGTCGTCTATCTGTCCCTGAGTCGGCTTCACTATGATGAGCGGATCTACCAGTCCGGTGGGACGTATCACCTGTTCGACGATCGTATCCGTTTTTTCACGTTCTATCTGTCCCGGAGTTGCGCTCACATAGATCGCCTGATTTATATGGGCATTGAATTCCTCGAAATTAAGCGGACGGTTATCAAGTGCGCTCGGCAGGCGGAAACCGTAATCGACAAGAGTGGTCTTGCGAGCCCTGTCTCCGGCATACATCGCTCTCACCTGCGGCAGTGTCACATGACTTTCATCGACTATGAGGAGAAAATCTTTCGGGAAGTGGTCAAGCAGAGTCTGCGGCGTACTGCCGGGAGGTCTTCCTGCAAGCACACGGGAGTAATTCTCCACGCCGCTGCAAAATCCCACTTCACGCAGCATTTCCATATCGTAGTGAGTACGCTGCTCTATACGCTGTGCCTCGATGAGTTTGTTATTTTTCCGGAAATAGTCGATGCGTTCTGCAAGCTCACGGTCTATCTCTGCAAGAGCAGCCTCCATTTTATCGTCACCCACAATATAGTGAGATGCCGGAAATATCGCCGCATGAGAGACTTCTGCCTTTACCTCGCCTGTGACAACGTTTATCTCGGAGATGCGGTCTATCTCATCGCCAAAGTATTCCACACGCACAGCCGTATCGCTTGACCTTGCGGGAAATATCTCCACCACATCGCCCCGCACACGGAATTTATTTCTTTCAAAGGCAATATCGTTGCGCTCATAGCGTATGCGAACAAGCTCGTCAATAAGAGTGTCACGGGGCTTTTCTGCGCCTTTTCTTATGGATACGACCATCGAGCGGTACTCGTCCGGACTTCCGAGAGAGTATATACATGAAACGCTTGCCACGATGATCACATCACGCCGCTCCGCAAGAGCCGTTGTTGCCGAATGTCTGAGCTTATCTATCTCATCATTGACGGAGGAATCCTTTTCAATATAGCTGTCGGTACTGGGAACGTAAGCCTCCGGCTGGTAGTAATCGTAGTAGGAGACAAAATACTCCACGGCATTTTCGGGGAAAAACTCTCTGAACTCCGAGCAGAGCTGGGCGGCAAGTATCTTGTTGTGGGCAAGAACAAGTGTCGGCTTGTTCACTCTTGCGATGACGTTTGCCATAGTGAACGTTTTGCCCGAGCCGGTAACTCCGAGGAGTATTTGTTCCTTTTTTCCGGATTCTATGCCGCTTACGAGTTTTTCAACGGCTTGCGGCTGATCTCCGGCAGGAGCATATTGTGAGAATAGCTTGAAATGTTCCATAAAAAACATCCTTTATAAAAACATTCTTTATATTGTGCCTCATTTGCAGGTATAGACCAGATCCACGGTCTCCTTCATCATATCGAATGACGTCACTCCGTTCGGAATTTTTACCGAAACGTATGATCTGCCGGAGCCGTTGAAGGTTATCCTGCCCTTGTATGCCGAGTGCAGAGCTGCGATCTGCTGAGTGTTCATATATTCCGTGAAGAAGTACATAGAGCCTTTTTTTTGCGAGATCTCAGTAATGCCCAGCCTTGCAGCCCTGTTCCTGATGAGCGACACCTCGATAAGTCCGAGAACTGCTTTGGGAGGTTCGCCGTAGCGGTCGATCAGCTCATCAATAAGGTCAGTCTTGTCCTCCTCCTCATTTATGAGCATTATTTTCCGGTAGATGTCAATGCGCTGATTCATGCTGCGGATATATTTTTCGGGAATATGGGCATCTATCTGTATATCGACAAGACATTCAGAGATCTTCTCGGGCTGCTCGCCACGCTCCTCAGCAACGGCTTCTGACAGCAGTTTCAGATACATATCATAGCCGACAGCCTCCATATGACCGTGCTGACTTCCTCCGAGAATGCTGCCTGCGCCTCGTATCTCAAGATCACGCAGGGCAATGCGGAAACCGCTGCCGAACTGTGTGAATTCACGCATTGCGCTCAGTCTTTTTGCAGCCACCTCGGTGAGTACCTTGTCACGCTTGTAGGTGAAGTAGGCATAGCCTCTCCTGCTTGAACGTCCCACACGCCCGCGGAGCTGATATAGCTGCGACAGCCCGAAACGGTCAGCATCTTCAATTATCAGCGTATTTACATTCGGAACGTCCACGCCCGTTTCGATAATAGTCGTACAGACGAGAATGTCTATTTCGTGCTCAACGAGCTGCTCCCATATGCCGGACATATCCTCCTCGTCCATTTTCCCGTGTGCGAAAGCAATACGTGCCTCGGGAAGAAGCTCCTGTAATTTTGAGGCACAGGCAGCGATGCTCTCGACACGGTTGTGGATATAGTAGACCTGACCACCACGGCGAAGCTCACGGACGATAGCCTGAACCACCGTTGCCGTATTGTATTCTATAACATATGTCTGAACAGGACGGCGGTCCTGCGGAGGTTCTTCGATCACCGACATATCCCGTATACCGCTCATAGCCATATTCAGCGTTCTCGGGATAGGTGTAGCCGAAAGCATAAGAACATCAACGCCGGAGAAAGTCTCCTTGAATTTTTCCTTCTGAGCAACGCCGAAACGCTGTTCCTCGTCAATAACGGCAAGTCCGAGATCCTTGAATGTGACATTCCTCTGAATAATTTTGTGTGTTCCTATGAGAATGTCTATCCTGCCCTGTTTAAGTCTTTTGATGATATCCTCCTGCTGTGAGTGACTTCTGTAGCGTGAGAGCAGCTCGATATTCACGGGGAAATGCTCAAAACGATGCATTGCTGTCTGATAGTGCTGCCACGCAAGTACAGTCGTCGGAGCAAGTATGGCGCACTGCTTTCCCGAAAGGACACATTTCATTGCCGCTCTCAGTGCTACCTCTGTTTTTCCGAATCCGACATCGCCGCAAAGAAGACGTTCCATAGGGCGGGGACGTTCCATATCGGCTTTTATTTCAGCTACAGCCCGAAGCTGATCGTCAGTCTCCACATAGGGAAAACGCTCCTCAAAATCGTGCTGTATCTCATCATCGGGATAAAACGCAAATCCCTGACTTTTCTCACGCTTTGCATAGAGCTGTATAAGCTCCTTAGCCATGTCCTTTACCGCCCGCTTGACATTGCTCCGTGTGCGCTGCCACTCTCCCGATGAGAGCTTGCTCAGCTTTACACCGGAGTCGTCCCTTGCGCCAATATACCGTGAGACCATATCAAGCTGCGTCACGGGAATGTACAGCTTATCCGTGCCGGCATACTGTATAGTGATGTAATCCTTTGTCACGCCGTCCATTTCGAGCTTGTTGATGCCTATAAATCTGCCGATGCCGTGTGCGGAGTGGACTACGAGGTCGCCAATTGAGATATCGGCAAGGCTGCGTATCTCCTCGGCTTTATTGCGTTTGCGCTGATTTTTTTTCCGTGAAGAGCCGCCCTGCCGCCCCTGTGAAATGAGAACAGTCCTTGTTTCGGGGTACTCAAAGCCGCCGCCGAAACTCCCCGGCAGGAGGCATACTCTCCCCACAGCAGGCTGCAAAGACTCGCCCATATCGCAGGGGATACCGTTCTCCTCAAGATCATGCTTTATAACAGGCAGACTTTTTTCACTGCCTGCCATAAGTATTATCCTGTATTTGCGTGAAATATATTCTCGCAGATCATCAACGAGCTGCTTCATTTCGCCGCCCCACGGAGCGGTCTGTGCAGCATCAAAGCTTACGATGCGCCTGAAGTCGATACGCTCGCCGCCCTGCAAAAATGAGCTTATATATAAGCATACGTGCTTTTCGGCAAGAGCCTGCACCGCAGACATTTCAAGACAGTAGCCGTCAAGTCCCTTGCAGAGCTGACCTGATTCAAGCAGCAGCTTTATATCCTCGTTATAGCGTGCATAAATGCCGGAGGCTGCTTCCATTACGGCTGAATAGTCACTGAACATCACCGCACCGTCAATATAGTCGAATATCGTTGTGGGCGCACCGTAAACAAGGGGATAGTATTTCACTCCGTGAGCGAGTATCTCACCGCCTCTCAGCCTGTTCACGTCAGCACCGATCTGTGAGCGGATAAGCTCCGCACGTTTGCCTCTTGCTTTTTTGCAAAGTTCCTCCACCTTGCCGGCAAGCTCATTGCAGTCGTAGAGCACCTCTCCGGCAGGAGAAAGCTCCACACAGTCAACAGGCTCTGTTCTGCGCTGAGTATCGGTATCGAAGCGTGAGATCGAATCGACATCATCGTCAAAAAGCTCAATGCGGACAGGAGCGCTGTCCTGCACGGGAAAAATATCTATAATGCCGCCTCTTACGGCAAATTGTGAAGCTCCCTCAACCTTTTCGCATCGCTGATATCCCATATCCGCAAGAGATGTACACAGCTTGTGCAGGTCAACGGTCTGCCCTTGTTTCAGAGTAAGCGCAGAGGCGATCAGCACTCCTACGGGGATAGTCGGCTGCATTACGGCTTCAATTGAGGCGCAGACAACGCTGCATTGATCTTTTGCTGCCTTTGAGAGTGCGGCAATGCGCATATATTCGTACTCATGGTTTGCGCTGTCCGCAGGAGAGAGACAAAGCTCACGGGAGGGGAAAAAGGCTGCGATCTCACGTCCTGCCATAGTGTTCGCATCATCACAAAGCCGCTTGGCTTCGGCTTCTGAGGCGGCTATCAGCAGGTTGACCCCTCCGTCTGTCATGGCAGTCAGGAGGTTTGCCCTGTGTATATGCGAAATGCCCGTCACTGAGACGGGTGAGATCTTTTTTGTCAGAGCTTCACGCAGGCTCTCATAGCCGGGAAGCTCCTTGAACAGGGGAGAAAAAATATCCATAATATCAAATTCCTTGCCATACGTCATGAGTTGTACTTGTTCATAGCCTCGTCTGTTTTTCCCCGGACCATAAGTCTTATGCACTCACAGGCATTTTTTTCGGAGGACTCCATTTTCTCCCGATCTTCCATGCTGAATTTGCCCAGCACCCATTTTGCAAGATCATAGTCGGGATGAGGCTTTTTTCCCACGCCGATCTTTATTCTCGGGAAATCGTCACTGCCTGTCAGCTCACAGATGCTCCTGAGACCGTTGTGTCCGCCGTGAGTGCCTTTCCGCCTGATACGGAGCTTTCCCGGCTCAAGAGAAATATCGTCACACACAACGATAACATGAGCGATATCTATTTTGTAGAAGTTCATTGCCTGAACGACGGATCCTCCGCTGTTATTCATGTAGGTGGCGGGTTTCAGCAAAAGGCATTTCACACCGTCGATCTCCACAGCAGCGGTCTTTCCCTTGAACTGCATACGGCTGATATCTGTTCCAAGCTCCTCAGCAAGAGTGTCAAGCACGGAAAATCCGGCGTTATGGCGTGTATTTTCATACTCAAGACCGGGGTTACCCAATCCGGCAATGATATACTGTATCTTATTATCCTTCTTATTAAGCTGCATATACTGTAACAGGCTCATATGAAAGCTCCCTTCGGTATTGTCATTTGTGATATTTTCCGCCCTCTGCTATCTGAAACGCCCGATAGATCTGCTCCAAAAGCATTACACGGGCAAGCTGATGGGGAAACGTCATTGGCGACATGGAAAGCCGGAAACTCCCCATTTCCTTTATTTTCGGCGAAAGTCCGTATGAGCTGCCTATCACGAATGAGATATCGCTTACTCCACGGACGGCAGCGGAGGTTATTTTCTCCGAGAATTTTCTGCTGTCCGTAAGCTCTCCCTCGATGCACAGCGGAATGACAGCTCCCCTGATATGTTTTTTTATTGCAAGAGCCTCTTTCTCTAAAGCGGCAGATATTTCCTTTTCTGAGGGCGCATCACTCAGTCTGTAATCATCGACCTCACAAACACGCAAGGCGCAGTACCTACCGAGACGCTTTATGTACTCAGCACAGGCACTGCGCAGATATTCCTCTTTTAATTTTCCTACGGCAATAAGGTGAATATTCATCAGAAGATCACCGCCTCACCTTTTGTCTCCATAGGAGCGACTCCGAGAAGATAATCCTTGTTTCTTGTGAAGCCTTTGAGTGCGTTTTCTACGACGGAATCAGCAATATGCGGACGATTGTTTTCCGGACTGAGATGACCGAGCAGAAGATGTGTCGTTCCCGCTGCGATCAGCCTTGCCGCCTGAACAGCGCAGTCATCATTTGAGAGATGTCCGTTCGGCGAGAGTATACGCTCTTTCAGATAAAAGGGATATGATCCGGTACGCAGCATATCCTCATCATAATTTGATTCAAGCAGGACTAATTTGCATCCCGTGAGCGCTCTGTCGACCTCTTTCGTAACGTGTCCCAGATCGGTACATACGGCGCACAGCTTGTCATCAGCGGTATGTATCCTGTAGCCGCAGCTCTGAACGGTGTCATGTGGCGTGTTGAAGCAGCTTATCTCCATTCCGGCGCAGACGACCGCTGCCGGCATTTCTATTATTGGTGAACACGGAGAGATCTTATCGCTGTCGCATAACTGCTTTAATGTGCGTTTTTGCCCGTAGACGGGGATCCCCGTGTTTTTTGTAAGCATCTTCAATCCGCTTACATGATCGGAATGCTCATGGGTAATGAATACTCCCTGAACGGCTTCTATGGGAATGCAGTTCAGTTCGAGAGCTGCTGCAAGGCGGCGGAAGCTCACGCCGCAGTCAATAAGTATTCCGGCATTTTCGTTCCCGATAAACGAGGAATTCCCCTTACTGGAGCTGAATAGTGGATATATCCTTGCCATTATTTATCTTCCTGTTTTTTCTCGTCACGCATTCTGACGATACGCGGCTCGATCTTTTTTACTTCCGTACCTTTTCGTGTCTCTCTGACCTCATAGCCCATTGATTCTATCTGTAATCTGAGCTTATCTGCAAGAGCGTAGCTGCGAATTTTCCGTGCCTCTGCCCTCTCCCGGACGAGAGCCATGACCTCATCGGGAACAGGCTCCGCATCATCCTTGTGGAAGATCTTTTCAGCAGCCTCAACGATGCCGATACCGAGGACTCTGTCGAAATCCTTGATGAGCGCAAGTCTTGTAGCCGGATCTGCATCAGATCTCAGGACCTCATGTATCGCAGTTATAGCCATGGAGGTATTGAGATCATTGTCAAGAGAGTCGGTAAAGAGCTTTTTCAGACGCTTGAAATCATAATCATCGACCTTGCCCTGTGCATCTATCAGCGGAACGATCTTATCCACCAGCTTGTTGTACGAAACAACAGCGTTATCGAGGTTTTCCCACGTAAATACAAGTGATTTTCTGTAGTGGGAGAGCAGACAGAAGTAACGGTACACAAGCGGATCGTAGCCCCTCTCTTCAAGAAGCGATACGGTGAGGAACTCACCCTTTGATTTGCTCATCTTTCCGGAGGCTGTATTCAGATGATGCACGTGAAACCAGAAATTGCACCACTTATGTCCGAGATATGCCTCACTCTGGGCGATCTCATTCGTATGGTGAGGAAAAATATTATCTATTCCTCCGCAGTGGATATCAAGGTATTCTCCGAGATATTTCATGCTGATGCACGAGCATTCTATATGCCAGCCGGGATATCCTACTCCCCACGGACTGTCCCATTTAAGCTCCTGATCGTCAAATTTGGATTTTGTGAACCACAGCGCAAAATCAGCTTTATTTCTCTTGTTGCAGTCCTCCTCAACGCCGTCACGCACTCCCACGGCAAGATCCTCGCCGGAGACATCACCGAAAACATAGTATTTTTCAGGCTTTGAAGTATCGAAGTAAACGTTTCCTCCGGCAATATAGGCGTGATCATTTTCGATAAGAGAGGAGATCACCTTAATGAAATCGCTGATGCACGAGGTCGCCGGCACTACGGTATCCGTTTTTTTTATGTTGAGCTTTTCGCAGTCCTTGAAAAAAGCATTTGTGTAGAATTCTGCGATCTCCATGACTGTTTTATTTTCACGCTTTGCTCCTTTGAGCATCTTGTCATCACCGGTATCTCCGTCAGATGTGAGATGTCCCACATCGGTGATATTCATTACACGCTCGACCTTTTGTCCGCAATATTCGATGTATTTTTGAAGAACGTCCTCCATGATGTATGTGCGGAGGTTTCCGATGTGCGCATAGTGGTACACCGTCGGACCGCAGGTATACATACTTACCTTACGTGGACGTATAGATATGAACTCCTCTTTTCGGTGTGTAAGGGAATTATACAGATACATATGTATGCTCCTTTATGAATGAGACGTAATTTCTTATAGTGAAAAGCTGCCGGACCCGCCGCATTGCAGTAAGCTCAGCGGCTTCGCCGCTCCCCCCCCCCTTCGGGGGGGCACAGCAAATGCCGAAGTCATTTGCTGTGGAGCTTACTGCGAGACTTTCAGCTTACCGAGCTCCCTCTTGAGAGAGTCGACCTCGCTTCTGAGAGCACACAGTTCCAGAGAGATCGGATCGGGAATATGCACCTGATCTATCTCCTGAGTAACGCATTGATCGACTCTTTTACCATTGCGGCGGACAACTCTTGCGGGAACGCCCACAGCCGTACAGTTATCCGGTATCGCCGAAAGCACTACGGCATTTGCAGCGATTTTTACATTATTTCCCACCTTGAACGGCCCGAGAACCTTTGCACCTGCTCCGACGAGTACGTTATCACCGAGCGTAGGATGTCTCTTGCCCTTATCTTTGCCGGTGCCTCCGAGGGTAGCACCCTGATAGATAAGGCAGTTATCGCCGATCACAGCGGTTTCGCCGATCACAACGCCCATGCCGTGATCTATAAAGAGTCCCTTGCCGATCTGTGCGCCGGGATGTATCTCAATGCCGGTACGCCGCCTTGAATGCTGAGAGATGATACGTGCGACAGTGAACATCTTATGAGTATAGAACCAGTGGGAGATACGATAGCTTCTTATGGCAGAGAGGCTGGGATAGGCAAGAAGTATTTCAAGGACGCTCCTTGCGGCAGGATCATGAGCTTTTATGAGCTTTATGTCACGAACAATATATTTGAACATAGGAAATTGCTCCTTTAGCGGTCAAAATTATAGCATATATTATTATATTCCAAAAGCCGGATTTTGTCAAGCAGGAGCGCACTGTCTTTATCTTCTGTCAATATCATGCGAGATCATATCTCCCGTGTCAGCATCTATTTCATACTCATATTCGGTGCTGCCGCTGTAGAATTCGATCTCATAGACATCACGTCCGTCATCGTGATCCTTTTTCTGCTTTGTGAATGTAACATCGCTTTCCGAGAATCCTGCATCGCTGAGTGCGATCTCCTTTGCCCTGTCAAGAGTTATGCCGCTTTGGGGAGTTTCGCTGTCTTGAGGAGTTTCGCCGCTCTGAGTTGTCTGCTGTGAGTTATTGTTCACATGATCGTTTTTGTCAATGTCATAAGAGATCACATCTCCGGTGACAGCATCTATTTCGTAATCATATTCAGTGCTGCCGCTGTAGAATTCGATCTCATAGACATCATGTCCGTCATCGTAGTCTTTTTTCTGCTTTGTGAATGTAACATCGCTTTCCGAAAATCCTGCATCGCTGAGTGCGATCTCCTTTGCCCTGTCAAGAGTTATGCCGCTTTGGGGAGTTTCGCTGCCTTGAGAAGTTTCGGCGCTCTGAGCGGTCTGCTGTGAGTTATTGTTCATAGGAGCGCTTCCGTCAATATCACGGGAGATTATATCACCGTCTTCGGCTTCAAGAACATATTCATATTCAGCGCCGTCCTTGTGAAATTCCACCTCATACTCAAAGCAGCCGTCATCGTGGTCAAGTGAGGCGTGCAGACCGGAGACTTCTTTGCGTGTAAGACCGGCATCTCTGAGGGCTATATCCTGAGCCTCTGATTTTCCGATAAATCTGCTTGTGAAGATGAAAAATGCAGCTATTACAATTCCGAAAATAATGAGCATGATACATATTGTGGAGATTACCGCTCTTTTTGGGGTTGAGAAAAGTTTTTTCATATTTATGACCTCCTTGTTATCTGTTCTGCCGTTTGTATTATAGGCAAACATAATATCGACTTAGCCGATAGGCATACTGTCTATGTGTATTATACAATTAAATCATAAAAAAGTCAATAGTTTTCTCGGTTTTTAGAGTGAAATCAGTATTAGGTATCAATATCAACAGCCCGTTTTAGTAAAGATCTCATATCTTCCTGACCGAATACATACTTCCTGCCGCAAAAATGGCAGCTCACGGTGATATCCTCACCGTCAGAGATAATGCTCTCTATCTCCTTTTTGCCGAGGCTGATGAGAATACGCTCAGTTCTTTCACGGCTGCAATCGCATCTGTAGACCGGCTCCGCAGTGTCAAGTTCTTCCGGAGAAAGTCCGTCAAGCAGCCTGTGAGCGATCTCCGCAGGAGCTGCGCCGCTCTCCAAAAGTGACGATATCGGAGGAAGTGCGGCTACATTTTTTTCAATGGCGGAGATAACGCTCTCTCCGGCAAAAGGCAGAAGCTGTACGAGAAAGCCTCCTGCCGCTCTGACTGTAAGGTCCGGATTCACAAGCACTCCCAGACCGCACACCGTCGGTATCTGTTCGCTGACGGCATAATACTGCGCCACGTCTTCGGCTATCTCTCCCGAAACAAGAGGAATTACGCCGACATAAGGCTCTTTAAGTCCAAGATCTTTGATCACCGAGAGCGTTCCGTTATGACCGACAGCTCCGCCGACATCGAGTTTCCCCTGTGAGTTGAGAGGCAGCTCCACACGGGGATCGGTCACTGAAGCCTTTACATTTCCCATGCTGTCCGAAACGGCAATGAGCTGACCTGCCTGACCGTCGGCATCTATCCTCAGTGTAAGCGAATCATCTCTCCCTTTGAGCATATATCCCATAAGAGATGCCGCAATACTCAGCCGTCCCAAGCCGGCAGTGATGACTGCCGAGGTTTTGTGTATCCTTTCGATTTCCGAAACTATGTCCTTTGCATCAATAACGGCAGCAAAAGCCGAGCCGTCCGCCGTTATTGCACGATATAATTTTCCCATTACAACTCCTCCTGTCCGCTGTGTATGCAGCGTGTTACATAGAGTGTGCGCTGCGAATCGTCTCTGAGATCGCCGAAAGAGTCGCCGTCAAGCCGCTTTTCAAGTTCAAAGCCTGTCTCCCCCAGAAGCCGCAGTATCTCATCATCGGTATAAGCCCACTCTGAAAAACGGTCGCTGCTGCGAAGATATGAGCCGTCCTCCCGGCGCTCAAAAAATTCAAGAGCTATCCGCACTTCATCGCTTTTTCGGTCGAGAGAGTTCTCCCACACACAGTAAACATTGTCAGTTTCGTAGGTGAATGTATTGTCGGCAAGGACATTCCTATGCTTGTAGAGCGTATTCATATCGAAAATGAACAGCCCTCCCGGCTGAGAAAACAGCGCAACGCTTTCAAATACTTTCCTGAGATCATCGGATGAGGGCAGGTGATTGAGACTGTCAAGTGCGCAGAGTGTTATATCTACCGAGCCGAACATATCAAGCTGCCGCATATCCTGACAGATAAACTGCACCGGCTGACCGCTGTGAAACTTTTTTTCCAAAGCGATACCAAGCATCTCCTCAGAGCCGTCAACGCCGATAACATCGTATCCCAGAGCTGCCATTTCAAACGAGAGACTTCCTGTACCACAGGCAAGGTCAAGGAGAATATTCCCCTTGACCCTGCTGAATCGTTCTATTATGCGATGAAGCATCTCTGCCCGTCTGCGGTACTCAACGTTTTGCGTGAGAGCGTCATAATACCGGGCAAAAGTGCTGTATCCGCCCGTACTCATTTATTATCCTTACCTTTGCAGCATTTCTTGTACTTCTTGCCGCTTCCGCACGGACAGGGATCGTTATCGCCGATCTTTTTTGATCTTGCCTGTTCCGAGAAACTTCCGTCACCTGCACCTGCATTGGGAGCATCGGGCTTTGCTACCTGCTCACGTTCGGGAGCAACATTCTTTTGCAGCCTTACCGTAAGGAGCATACGGATAGTATCCTCTCTGATAGATTCCACCATTGCATCGAACATCTCAAAGCCCTCATAACGGTACTCGATAACAGGGTTTTTCTGTCCGTATGAGCGAAGTCCGATACCTTTTTTCAGCTCCTCCATATCATCAATGTGAGCCATCCACTTTGTATCAACGACTTTAAGAAGGATAACTCTCTCCAGCTCACGCATTACCTCAGAGCCGTATTCAGCCTCCTTGGACCGGTATATCTCTTCTGCCTTTTCACTGAGAGCCTTGTTGATCTCCTGACGGGTAACGTTTTGCAGCTCCTCATCATCAAAGGTGAGATCCTCCTGACCGATGAGCCAGCCGAGGAAGTAATCTTTCAGACCGACAATATTCCAGTGCTCCTTTTCCTCCTCATCAGGGAGATAAGTATTGACCGTAGAGGTGATAAGCTCCTCCATCATCTTCAAGATGCTTTCATGGAGATCTTCGCCGTCAAGCACCTGTGAACGCTGCTTGTAGATGATCTCACGCTGTGTATTCATAACATCGTCGTAGTTGAGGACGTTCTTTCTTATACTGAAGTTGTTGCCCTCAACACGCTTCTGTGAGGATTCGATTATTCTGGTGAGGAGCTTGCTCTCGATAGGCATATCTTCGGCGACATTAAGCGTTCTCATGAGGTTTTCAAGGCGGTCTCCGGCGAAGATACGCATAAGATCGTCCTCCACCGACAGGAAGAAGCAGCTTTCGCCCTCGTCACCCTGACGGCCCGAACGCCCGCGGAGCTGATTGTCGATACGGCGTGATTCGTGACGCTCTGTACCGAGAATATACAGACCTCCCGCCTCCTTGACAGCCACAGCCTTTTCCTTTACCTCTGCGTTAAACTTATCATACAGCTCACGGTAGAGCTTTCTTGCCTCGATGACCTCTTGGTTATCGGTATCGGCATAGCCGATGGCTTCGGTGATGATCTCCTCCGGTATCTCACGCTTTCTCATTTCGGCTCTTGCGAGGAACTCCGCATTGCCTCCGAGCATGATATCAGTACCACGTCCCGCCATATTGGTAGCGATCGTCACTGCACCGTATTTACCTGCCTGAGCGACGATCTCTGCCTCTTTTGCGTGCTGCTTGGCGTTGAGCACCTCATGCTTGATGCCCTTTCTTTTCAGCATTGCGGAGAGCAGCTCGGACTTCTCGATAGAGACTGTACCAACAAGGATCGGCTGTCCTTTTTCGTGACACTCGATGATCTTATTTATAATTGCGGCATACTTGCCCTTTTCCGTGCTGTAGACCATATCGTTGTGGTCGATACGGATAACAGGCTTGTTTGTGGGAATTGAGATAACGTCAAGTTTGTAGATCTCCTTGAATTCGTCCTCCTCGGTCATGGCAGTACCGGTCATACCGGAGAGCTTTGCATAAAGGCGGAAGAAATTCTGGAATGTGATAGTTGCAAGAGTTTTTGATTCGCTCTTGATCTTGACACCCTCTTTTGCCTCGATAGCCTGATGAAGACCGTCATTGAAACGTCTGCCCATCATAAGTCTGCCGGTGAATTCGTCAACAATGATGATCTCGCCGTCCTTGACAACGTAGTCAATATCGTTTTTCATAACGCCGTTAGCCTTGATAGCCTGATTTATATGGTGAAGCAGCGTCATATTCTCGGAGTCCATAAGATTGTCCACCTGAAATGCCTGTTCAGCCTTTTTTACACCACGCTGAGTGATAGTTGCGGTCTTTGCCTTTTCGTCAATGATGTAGTCTGCCGTTTCGTTGAGTGCGTCCTGATCGGCTTTATCGTCCATTTCCACAACGGTAACGGGAGTCAGCGTTTTGGCAAATTTATCGGCGATAGAATACAGATCTGTGGATTTATCACCTCTTCCGGAGATGATGAGCGGAGTACGTGCCTCATCAATGAGGATAGAGTCTACCTCGTCCACAATGGCAAAATTCGGCACACGCTGAACACGCTCCTCCTTATGAGTTACCATGTTGTCACGCAGATAGTCGAAACCAAGCTCGTTATTTGTGCCGTAGGTAACGTCACAGCGGTAAGCCTCACGTCTCTGATCGTTTGTAAGTCCGTGGAGTATGCAGCCGACCGTAAGTCCCAGCCAGCGCAGGACCTTTCCCATTTCCTCAGCCTGTGTTTTTGCGAGATAGTCATTTACCGTAACGATGTGGACTCCCTTTCCGGAGAGCGCATTGAGATACGATGCAACGCAGGCTACGAGCGTTTTTCCTTCACCTGTCTTCATTTCGGCGATACGTCCCTGATGAAGCACTATCGCACCGATGATCTGTACGGGATAAGGCTTTTTTTCGAGTACACGCCACGCAGCCTCCCTGACCGTAGCGAGAGCCTCCGGGAGAATATCGTCAAGTGTCTCACCGTCTTCAAGGCGTTCCTTGAATTCGGCAGTTTTTGCTTTAAGCTCTGCATCGGGCAGCGCCTGATACTCCTCATCGAGAGCGAGGACCTTGTTTTTTATAGGCTCGATGCGTTTCAGCTCTCTGTTGCTGTAGGCATTTGCGCCGAAAATTCCTTTGAATAGACCCATTTATATATACCGCCTTTTTATGAATTTTTGCAATATTATAAAAACACATACTATATTTTACTACAAACTCATATATTTGTCAAGAGCAAATGACTCAAAATTATGAGTCTGAAAATTGCAATATAAAATGTCACCAAAGAATCTGTGATAAATTTAGTGAAAGTGACGCTTCGTAAGGCGATAGC
>CANQJO010000002.1 GCA_947624255.1 uncultured Ruminococcus sp. | reverse complement strand
TGATAAAATTTTTTTAAAATTCATGCAAACATCTCCTTATAATATGGTACTTTTATATTACAAAAAAAAAAAAAAAGTCAACATTTTTCAAAAAAATTGTAGGAATTCACAAAAATCAGCTTTAATGATTGAAAAATATATAAAGCCTCTCCAAAAAAGTCTTCGTGTTCTCTCCGTTTACAAGACTTAAATCGACCTTACCTTATTTCAGGAGCTTGTCAGACCTCCCGGGTATACAGTTTTGTGCCTGTCTTCTTCCACCTTAAAACCATAAGGTTCAAGAGCCTTCCGACTATTTGCTTAAAAGCAGTATTTAAAAAGTCAAGGCATCTCTAACATTTTTCAAATTAAATGATGCGATATAAAAAGCATTAAAACACTGTTTAAATACCGTTTTGATAACATTTCACAGACTTAAAAATAAAGCGCTGTCTTTAATAAAAGTTGCTATCTTCAATTTGCTCCTTAGAATATATTTACGGAAAATCCCCTCTTTGATAAGTGAACCGAACCGGTATTTTGTGCTGTCCATACAAAATGGTTCGTTTCAATGTTCAGAGAGGGGATTTTTCTACTTAAAGCAGATTTTTTTGTATTTTGCGTGTCAATTTTTTGCATTTTGCGTGTCAGGCTCAAATGACGGCATTAGCCGGAGCTTGTGAAGATTATTCCTGTGAAGAGTGTCAATACGCTCACGTATTTCGGGATGATCGCTGAGATCGTCCTCTCCACGGATATAACTGTCAAGCATGGCATATGTGAAGCCGAGATTATCCTCATCAGATTTTCCGCAAAGTCCGTCTGAGGGAACTTTATGAACGATCTCATATGGCAGACCAAGATGATCGCCTATCCGGAGAACTTCCGTAACTGTAAGGTGCGACAGCGGTGAGAGATCGCCTGCACTGTCGCCGTATTTCGTAGAATAGCCCACCCAATCTTCGGACAAATTGCAGGTGTTTACGACTCTTCCTCCCACACAGGCGGCTATTGCATACAAAACGGTCATTCTTATTCTTGCGGGAGTGTTCACCCTCGCCTGATCTGAAAGCTCTATGTGAGAGCCAAGCTCAGACATGAGCGATGATACAGTCTCTCCGATGTTGACAGTATAGCTTTGGATACCGAGAATATCCACAAGTGAACGGCTGTAGCTGATATCGGGCTGCTCACCCTGCGGCATAAGAACTCCGATAACTCTTTCTTTTCCGAGAGCCTTTACGCACAGGGCAGCCGTCACCGAGCTGTCTTTTCCTCCCGATATGCCTATTACCGCCTTAGTCGTGGGAGAAGCGTTATCCCTAAAGTAATTTTTTATCCATTCAACAAGACGATCTGTGACATTTTCCACATTAAAGCTCATAGCTGTTCCTCCTCGATAATTACCTGACACGCTTTCATGGCATTCAGTGCATTTATGTGATTTTCCGGTGAAACTCCGGCGCAGCAGCCTGCAACAACTTTTATAGGTATTTCGGGAAATGCGGCTTTCAGTATCATCACATTTGAGATGACGCAGATATCCGTACACACGCCGATCACTTGAATTTCCTCAATGTCATCGCCGTCACCTATGATAGCGGGAAGCTCCGGTGAGCCGAACGCATTTCTTATTCCATTGCCGCCAGTCTGCGCACCTCATCGGTGAGAGCGCCGAAGAATACATCTGTATCTATCTTTCCGTAGGCGGTGTTGTACTCCTTCCATGCGGAATCAAAATCCTCACGCATTACGAGCAGAGGCAGATATCTGTGCTTAGCACCCTCTATCTCCTGAGATACCTTGTAAGCCTCTGAGTCCTCCGGAAGAGAATTTTGATACGACCACATCGGATACCACGGATCGTTGTCAGGAGCTTCATTCAGCAGATCAACGAAGGTTTCGGCACCATAGGCATCGAAACATCTTTTAACGCTGTCATTCTGCATTTTATAGAATTCGCTCGGCTGATTTTGTGAATCATACGCATTTATACCGTCCTGATTCATGCCCCAGTAAAACGGGAGGTATCCGTATGTGCAGACGTGCTTGTATGAATAGTCAGGATCATGCCAGTTCTTCGCCTGTTCATCTGTCTGATAGAACAATCCGTCCTCGCCGACCATATAATCAACACCCTCTACTCCCCAGAAACGGAGCGTGAGTATTTCGGGAGAGAGTATATCGTTAAGGAACTGCAATGCTCCCTCGGGATCGGTACAGCTTACGGTGATACCTATACCGGTAGATGCATCGAATGCCTTTTTGGAGTGGTAACGCTCCTCGATACCCTCCTCAATGGTAGGACCGAGCGGTATATACGTACACTTCTCCGGAAGATTTTTTGCATGGTTGTTGAAATTCCAATACTGATCCACCATGCCCAGCACCAGACCCGATTCTATCTTTTTGTTGTATTCATCAGGAGAAAGCACCGAAAAATCGGGATCTACTATACCTTTATGATATTCCTCATTCAGCTTCTTGAACCACTTCTCGGCAGTAGGTGAGAGGTTGTAATCAAGTGCGGTGAGAGTTTCCTTATCCACGATACAGCAGCCGTCATTGGGATAGCCGTCAAGAAACATCGGGGGATTGTCTATTCCGAAGAAATACGAATCGTTTGCAAGTATCTCATAGCCGATATACTTCTCTCCGTCAGCATTTGTGGGATTCGCCTCAATGAAACGCTCTATCAGGTCGAAGTATTCGTCAAGAGTGTTTATCTCGGGATAACCTGCCCACTCAAGGACTTGGACCTGGATCCAGAATGCCTCATCGTTGTGGATCGTCGTTGTATCCTGCATATAATATTTTGAGAAAGGCGGTATGTAATAGATGTGACCGTCTTCCGAGCGTATCCTGTCCCATTCAGCCTCGGTGAAATAATTTTTAAGATTCGGGTACTTGTCAAGATAGCTGTCAAGAGGGATATACGCACCCGCACTTATGAGCTTCTGTATATTTGTTGAGCTCGGGTGCAGAAAATCGGGATATTCGCCGGATATCATCATATCGCTGATGATCTTGTCTTCGTTGTCTTGTTCGTCCAGCCATGTCTCAACGAATTTTGCACCGATCTTATCTGCGATGATCTGCTGTATCTCGTTATCCTCAGCGATATCCGCACCGGTAGTGCATAAAAGGCTGGAGTAAACTCTGATCTTTTTCTCATTCTTCTTGCCGCAGGAAATTCCCGTGACTGCGATAAGAGCTGCCGCTGAAAGTGCGATGATCTTGCTTGATCTCATATATAAACCTCCTTGTTAAGCTCAGGAAATGCTGTCTGTCCGTTTCAGAGCCAGATCTATTGTGAATTTCTCCGATAACGTTATCTCAGCCTGTATCTGATTTCCCATTATATGTTTCAGACGTATGTACGGATTATACACATACTGACGGCGGAACGGATATGCCGTCATTACATCGCCGTCCTCAAAGACTGCCCCCAGTTTCAGGAGCATATGCTTATCCGGGAGCGTATTGCTCTCAAAGTGAATATTCGTGAGCCCGGAGCTGCAAGTGATGGTCATATCTCCGCCGAGTCTGAACAATCCGTCAGCTACAAGAGCAAGCGCATATGTCGGGAAATTTTTATCTCCGGGGATATTTTCCGGCAGAGCAGCAGTGCAATTATCAAAACGCTTTGCAATTTTTCCGATGAGAGCGATCTCCTCTGCCAAAGAATGTCTTGTATGCTCCACACACAGGTCGGGATAGAGCTTATGCATGGTGATATCCGCATCCTGCTCCATAGCAGTATTGTAAAGCTCCCTGATATCTGTCTGACGGTGTGCAAGCTGTTCCAGACTGTGCTTATACTGGAAATTTTTTATGGCGAGCTTTTCAGAAAGCGAAGCACCTATACGCAGCAGTGAGCCGATCTCATCGCTGCCGGAGTTTTCGTCTCTGATCCCAATGAGAGTGCCCTCCTCCTGATACAGCTTTTCTGCTTTTTTTGAACGCTTTAACACACTTGCGGACAAAAGGAACGTAAGCACCTCCATAGCTGCTGTCACCACTGCAATAAGAGTGACCGGGAACAGGTGCTTTCTGATATACTCCATGGGACTCGCTACTCTTGCCTTGGCATAGTATTCAAGCTCAACCGAGTAATAGTTCTTTGTATATCGGGTAAATTCCTGAGAGATCTGAACGCTGTCCATTGTACTGTCGGACTGATTGCTGTAAATAAGAACACCCTCTCCGACAACATACAGCTCTCCGTCAAAATTCAGCTCATCGCAGTCCTTTTTGAGGACACTGCTGTTCAGATCGAGCCGGAGGTAGCATTCGCCCATATCCTGTGCATAATAATCAAGGCGGCGTATCAGAGAGATGCCGTTACGCTTGCTGTCACAGTAGAGAAGTACATCCTTCTTTTTTCTGAGGACATCCTGATACCAGCCCTGATCCTCAACAGATGTAAGGCTTTGTATATCGCCGCCGTTCATTATATCCGGATTGTCGGAATATATTTTGAAGCCGTTTACAAAGCCGAACTCTGCCGGCATGAGCGGACTGCTCTGCTGCAGCCGGTAATAAGCGTCAAAGTATTCCGAGGAGGAGCTGTAATCACGGCTGAGAAGATCGTTCAGCGCAGCATTCGTGTAAATGCTTTTCGCTATTGAAACGGCATTCTCTACCGAGAGCCGCACGTGCTGTTCGGCAGCTGTCACAGCCATATTTTCCAGCTTTTTCCGGCGGTCGGCCTCTGAATGAGATACCATGACGGTCATCAAGATCCCCATCAGTATGACCAACAGGAGAGACACAAGATTTATCAGGAGAAATTTTTTTCTGATACTCAGATGCAGAAAGGGAAATATTCTATTTTCTTTCAAATGCATCACTCTCCAGACTGTCCATCAGCTCTTTGCCATTATCTATCCGGCATCTGCATGAGAGCCTTCAGCTCGTTTTTCTTGGCATACATATTTTCCTCAGCCTCGGTAAGAAGCGCATCATAGGAGTATTCTCCCTTGGCGTAGGCATAGCCGTAGGAAAGAGCACAATGTATTTTATCCTCCTCCGGATTGAGGATATAAGGTGAATCTGCCTCAAGGCGTTCGGCAAGTGCGTCGATAGCACGATAGCTGCATTCGGTCATTACCATGAGGAATTCATCTCCTCCCATACGGAAGCAGTAATCTGCCGGAGTCATCAGACCACGTATATATTCGGCAGCACTGCGTATTACCTGATCGCCCTTTTCATGGCCGAGAGTATCATTCATCAGCTTGAGGTTATTCACATCAAAGTATATCACGCAGACAGAGCCGCAGCTTCTGAACTTTCCCTCCATAGCGGTATAGCTTCCCTTGTTCAGGACCTGTGTCATACTGTCATGGTTAGCTGCATATACGGCTTTTGAGAGATTCTCTGCGCCGCTGCTCATATCCACGAAGATCTTTTGCAGGGCTTTGCCGAGCTGTCCGATCTCGTCATCACGCTCAGCGGAGAAGTTGTCCGCAGTTATGCCCTCATGTTCATCGCTTACGATGCTCTCGGCAGCTTGTGTAAATCTCTGCATCGGTCTGAAAAGGCGTTTTTTGAGATAGAGCAGCAGTATAGCGGCAAGTCCCATTCCGATAAGCAGCTGCAGTGCCATCATACCGGAGATGAGAACAACATGATGAGCACTGAAAGGATCGTCCAGCTCAACGATCAGATATCCCGCAAGGCGGTCATCGACAGTTCTTACGGGGCGATAGTGAAAAATACTGCCGCTGCGCTGATCTGTCCATGTTTTTTTGCCGTCCATGAGGTCGTCACGGACAGAGTCGGTATATTCATCATATTCAAAGCGTGAGCCGAGACTTTTGCCGCCGGTGTCGTATATGTAATTCCCTGCTGTATTCGTAAAGCTGACCAAAGAGATCCTTTTTACCGAACCGCTGTTTTTTTTCTGATAATCAGCAAGTTTTTTCTGTGTGGCTCTGAATTCATCGTTCGCTTCACGGAGTGTAAGGCAATCTTTGGCAGTATCCGGATCAATAGTAAGAAAAGCGAATTCCCCTGTTGATTCGGCAAGATCAGATCTATAACTCCGGTTAAGGGCAGATGAGCAGACCATCGCAAAAACAAGGCTGACAAGTATATAGAAGGTAAGAACTGCCACTACTGAACGTCTGACGCTTTTTTGAAGAGAATTTTTCATACATTCCCTCCGATCTGAAAGATTCTGCATATAGTATCATTATACAACATATCGCTGCATTTGTCAAGAGATTTTTATTAACATTTCCGGGACTTCCGCATAAAAAATCACAAAATTTAACGCAGCGATCCGGCAAAGGATCTGACATACCTTGTTTATCCGGATCAAAAGGATCGGTATAACAATATCAACGACATTATGAATGCCGGCAGGCAGCGCAGGTCGGCAAATGTCAATACCAAAAGCACGGCTGATATCACTATCCGCACCGTGAACAGGATCAGCCGGAAAAAACCTTCGTGAGGCGTTCCGGAGATCAGAAGCTCAAGCACCGCACCGCCGTCAAGCGAGGAGTATGGCAGCAGATTGTATATCCCTGCCCAAAGATCAAGCGCCGGAAGCAGCCCTCCCACACAGAGAAGCAGCGGATATGCAATGAAATTTGCCAATGCCCCTGCAAGGAGCACAAGGATCCTTCCGGGAGAAAAGATCGTATCATTTTCAGAGGTGATCATTTTTATACCGAAGCCGCTCAGCTCTAAAGAGCGAAGTCTCTCGCCGGTAAGGCAGATCGCAACAAGATGTCCGCCCTCATGGATAAGACAGACAGCGTAAAAGCTGAGTATGAGCTCTTCGTCACGCAGCAGGAATATCAGCGCATTGAAAAGCAGGAATGAAAAATCTATCCGCAGCTTCATTTCAGCAGAGCAAGCACGAGATCTATAGGATTTATCATCAGCTCCTTTTCCGAAAAGGCAAGGCGGCGCACCTTTTCCATGAGAGCCTCTGTCTCTTCGGGCAGATAGATGCTTCCGGCAAAAAGCACTGCGCAAAGCAGTATGCACAACAGTGCCTGCATAGCTGCTGAGTCATCGGGGCGGCTGTGCTTTTTTCTGTCATATTCAATAAGCAGTGATTCGGTGCTGTCCTGAAAAACATTATCGTTATTCTCGTCCATAAAAGCCTCCTGATCTGAGAGGATCTGCCAAAAGTGCAGAGTCCCATTATTTTCCACTGATTACATATGCTCATACGGGCAATAATATTCTCAGAATGTTCTTTACGGCAAATTTTCTGATAGCAGCAGGAGATTTTATTATGGCATACAATAAAGTTGTAATAGCAGGCATCAATACCTCTGAACTGACAGTCCTGAAGGAAGAGGAGAAAATGGCTCTGCTCCGTGAGATAAAGGCTACGGGGAGCAAGGCAGCTAAGGATAAGCTCATACGTGGAAATCTCAGGCTCGTTCTGAGCGTGATACAGAAATTCACAGGCAGAGGCGAGGATATAGACGATCTTTTCCAGATCGGAGTAGTGGGACTTATCAAGGCGATAAACAATTTCGATCTTTCCAAAGAGGTGCGGTTCTCGACATACTGTGTCCCCATGATAAGCGGAGAGCTGCGCCGTCATCTCAGGGATTACAGTCAGATAAAGGTGAGCCGGTCGCTGCGTGATCTTGCGTACAAGGCGATACAGGCAAAAGAGCGCCTCACCGCAAATTTGCAGAGAGAGCCGAATATTGAGGAGATCTCCGCCGAAATAGGAGAAAAGCGTTCTGATGTGGTGATCGCTCTTGAAAGCATAAGCGATCCGGTATCGCTGTATGAGCCGGTATATTCAGACTCTGATGATACGGTGTACATCATGGATCAGATAGGCGACCGCAACGATGTTGACAGTTGGATGGACGAGCTTTCTATCCGTGACGCAATAAAAGAGCTTGGAAAGCGTGAGCGGAATATTCTCTATCTGCGTTTTCTGAAAGGCAAGACACAGGTGGAAGTCGCAAAGGAGATCGGTATATCACAGGCGCAGGTCTCACGGCTTGAAAAGGGTGCTATCAACAAGATAAAGGACAGCATTTAAGGCAGCAGAATTGACTATACACGGTACTGTTTTTTGTATTCCTTCGGAGTCATACCCATATGCTTCTTAAAGACCTTGATGAAATAGCTCTGTGAGCTGAAGCACAGCAGGCTGCTGATCTGCGTGTCAGTGAATTCCGAATAACGCAGAAGTCCGGCAGCCTCCTCGGCTTTTGATCTGCAAACGTAATCGGTGAAGGTTATCCCCGTCTCTTTTTTGAAAAGACGTGAGAGGTATGAGGGATTTATTCCGAGATAAGCGGCTGCATCTCCGATGAGTATGCGGCTGTGGAGATGCTCGCTTATATAATCAATAGTACGGACGATCTGCTTTGAGTAAACTCCTCTGTAGCGGACTTTTCTCATTTGCCTTGTATAGCTTTCGATCATTTCCCGGTGTATCTCTCTGAGAGTGTCTTCATTCTGCGCCTCATCGGCTTTCATGATATATATATCGCTGAGATTGTAAGCCTCTTCGGGAGTCATTCCGCTGCTGACACAAAAGCGTGCTGCCATGGCAGCCGTTATCACAAAGTGATATTTCATATTCCGCAGGCTGTCCTTGCTGAGAACGCCGCAGCCCTCGCAGTTCAGCGGTGCGGAAAAAACTCTCACGAGATCAATGCTGCCCGAACAGATGCTCTCATAAAAAGCCATTTCACGGTCGAACGGAGCGTGTTCAAATGCTTTTTCACGCTGGTAAAACAAATGGGAGGATATTGATTTTTCCGAGTGGTCATTCATGGGGAGTATGCCTCCTTTTATCAGGCTGTCATATAATCATATTATACATCAATTTCGGCTGAACGTCAACCGCAAAGGTAAGAATTTTACCATTTTTGTCAATAAACTGATATACTTATAATAAAAATCTCACTATAATAATTGTAAAATAAGGAGATCATGTATCTCCGGAAACAGAGAGGGTAAAATATGAACAAATTCTACAAACGCTGTGCGGCAGCTCTTGCAGCCTGTACGGTATTGGCAGCCGCACTTCCGGTGACATTTCCAACGGCAGCAGCGGACAACATCATAAGCAATTCAACATTCGAGTCGGGAACGACCGGCTGGGGTACATATCAGGAGAGCGGAGGAAAATGCTCTCTTTCCACCGAAGACGGCAAGCTCGCACTGACTGTCTCCTCCGTGGGCAAGCTGAACTACTCCGTTCAGGCAACATATGATATAATCCCGCTTTACAAAAACGGCGTTTACCGCCTGAGCTACGACATATCATCCTCTATTGACAGAGAAGTCGAGGGAATGATACAGCTCAACGGCGGTGACTATCACTCCTACACATGGAAAGGCATAAAGGCTACGTCAACTCCGCAGACTATAAGCTATGAGTTTACTATGGAGGACGAAACCGATATCATGGCAAAAATGGTCTTCAACTGCGGTATCCATGAGGGTGAGGACGCTGATATGCCTGAGCATAAGATCTATCTTGACAATGTTTCTCTTGAACTTATTGATGACAGCAATGTTGATTATTCCGCAAACAAGCCGTATCAGGCTCCGATAATCGTAGATCAGGTCGGATACAAGACCGACAGCAAAAAGACTGCTGTTATCCGTCAGACCCCCGATATTGACGGCACGGTGAACGCCCATGTTGTCAATGCGGACACAAATGAAGTTGTCTACAGTGCTCCCATAGGCGATGCTGTTGAAAATACTTCGGCAAACGAAAAGGATCACATTTTTGATTTTTCTGAAGTAAAAACTGCCGGAAAATACTACATACAGTGCGACGGCATTGATGACAATTCTTACACATTTGAGATCGGCGACGATGTTTATGGCGATCTGCTCAATGATTCAGTAAAAATGCTATATCTGCAAAGATGCGGCACAGAGGTAAAGGACGATGTGTTTGGTCACGCTGCCTGCCATAATTCAATGGCGACCATTTACGGAACAAATCAGCAGATAGATGTTTCCGGCGGCTGGCACGATGCAGGCGATTTCGGAAGATACGTTGTACCTGCGGCAAAGGCTGTTGCAGACCTGATGTACGCATATTCCGAAACTCCTGAGCTTTACGGTGACAACATCGGTATTCCCGAAAGCGGAAACGGCGTTCCGGATATTCTTGACGAGGCCCGCTTTGAGCTGGAGTGGATGAAGAAGATGCAGTCCGAAAGCGGCGGCGTTTACCATAAGGTAAGCTGCGAGAGCTTCCCCGGATACGTAATGCCTGACGAGGAGAGAGAGCCTCTTATAGTTACACCTGTCTCCACCACGGCGACTGCTGATTTCTGCGCATCTATGGCAATGGCGTATGAGTTCTACACGGAATATGACAAAGACTTCGCTGAGAGCTGTCTTGCCGCTGCGGAAAAGGCATGGGCTTTCCTTGAAAGCAATCCTGACTTCATTTTCAAAAACCCGGAGGATATCGTTACCGGAGATTACGGCGACAAAACCGACAGGGACGAGCGCTATTGGGCTGCCGCTCAGATGTATCGTACTACAAAAGATGAAAAGTATCTCTCAGCGGCATCACAGTACAGCAATACAAAGGGACTTGACTGGTCAACAGTCGGAGACTACGGCAACATCGCTATTCTCACCATGGACGGCATCGACAAGGAGTCATCAGCTTATCAGAATGCAAAAAATACGATAATCACCCAAGCTGACACTTTTGCGGCAAATTCTGAAAACTCCCCATACGGCGTTGCGCTCGTAAAGTTTGAGTGGGGCAGCAATATGACTGTTGCAAATGCAGGAATAGTCCTCAGCCTTGCGGGAAAGCTCACCGGAGAGGAAAAATACGCTTTAGCTGCAAAAGCCCAGATAGATTATCTTCTTGGAGAAAATCCCCTCGGAACGTGCTTCGTTACGGGATACGGCACAGTCTCACCGGAGCATCCGCACCACAGACCTTCTATAGCTAAGGATACCGCTATGAAGGGAATGCTTGTAGGCGGTGTAAACTCCGCTCTTGAGGACAGCGCAGCAAAGGCATATTGTCAGGGCGAACCTCCTGCAAAGTGTTATATCGACAATTCCGAAAGCTACTCTACAAATGAGATAACTATTTACTGGAACTCACCGCTCACCTATCTGCTGTCGCTCACAAGCAGTGATACTGAGCCTCCCGTTACGGATATTACGTGGGGAGATACGAATTGTGACGATACAGTTGACCTTGCCGATGCAGTTCTCATCATGCAGTTCTCGGCAAATCCCGATGAGTACGGCTTGAATGCTCCGGCAGGTGTTACAGAGCAGGGTATACTCAATGGTGATGTTTATGAGACCGGTTCGGGACTTACAAATAGTGATGCGCTTTCTATACAGAAATACAAGCTCGGTCTGATAGATAAGCTCCCGGAGTCGTGAAAAAATTCAAAAAAGTGACGAAAAGCTCCCGATATTTTTATCGGGAGCTTTTGATGCTGTTTCTAAAAGATGAAATCAGGAGGATCGGTATGAAGATCAATATCATTTTCCTAAAGCGGCACGGGAATTCTTTTTCTTTTTTTTCACTTCATACATCTTATCGTCGGCGTGCTTGATTATGCTGTAGAGCGTATCTCCCTCCTCCGGAGTGATAATAACGCTTCCTATACTTGCCGCAAGAGTGTACGGCTTTTTGATGATGTCATTCATATTGTCAATCTTCGAGGCGAAACGGCGTGCAAGAGCTTCGGCAGCTTTGTCAGTGACCTTTGGATCAAACAGCACGAACTCATCACCGCCGAAACGTGCGCAGACGCTTCTTGTTCCGCAGCAGTCCTGTATAACGCTTGCAAGGCGCTGGATAGCGAAATCTCCCTCATTGTGACCGTAATTGTCATTGATGAATTTCAGCCCGTCCATATCAATGAAGCTGAGCATTATCTTCTGATGATTTGCAACGCAGTCACGGAAAACATCGTCAGCGACATTGATGAATCCGTTTCGATTGTATATGTTGCAGAGCGGATCAATTACATAGAGCCTGTTCAACTCGTCCATAGCCTTGTTCAGGTGGAACAGCTTGCGGATATTCTCAATTGAGTTGCTGAGATTCATGGTAAGTGTATGACACAGCAGACTGTATATCGGGAAATCTCCGTTAGTGATTATATAGTATCCGAGGCAGCGCTCACGGAAATGCAGAGGCAGGAAATAGCTGATATTTCCGCCGTCAGTGAGCTCTTCGGGATACATTTCACAGCTTGGATATCCCGAAACGCTTTTGCATTCGCCCTTATCCCAGATAAGCGGTGCTGTCATGTAATAAGCATATGTGTTGTTGCAGTCGATATCCGTGCTGCTTTTATTGAGAGTATCCTGCCAGTCCTCGGTAAGGCAGAGACAGAATTTTTCACATTCAAGCTCGCCGATAAAGCCTTTCAGAGCATCAAGATACTCCTCATCAGTCTCTGTTTCGGCAAGACGTGCGGTAAGCCGGTTCAGCATTGAGATGCTTGAATTGGTAGTTTCAATACGTGCATAGTTACGCTTTTTGTATTCTCTGTAGTCATCGGGACTCTCGATCGCACAGCCGCAGCTTTCCGCAAATATCGGTGTTGCTTCAAGAAGCGTATTTTTCAAGTGATCTTTGCCGCCCAAAATGTCTATTATAGTCTTGCACGCTTCATATCCGGCGGTAAACAGCGGACGCTTCACAGAGGTGAGCGACGGGCAGAAATTACGGGCATTGTAAGTATAGTCAAATCCGGTGACGATAACATCCTCCGGAACCTTGAATCCATATTTTTCGAGAGTTGTAACGGCAGAGAGAGCCATTGCATCATTGGCACAGATAAACGCATCCGGCAGAGGAAGTCCCGAATTGACGAATTCCTCTATAGCCTTCTTGCCGTCGCAGCTTCTGAACTCGCCGTAGAAGATCCTTTTTTCATCAGCCTCAAGACCATATTCGGCAAGCACCTGCAAGAATGCTATATAACGTGCCTTAGCCTCCGGGTTTGCAAGAGGACCTGAGATGTAGTTGAGCACCCCGGCGCCGTGATCGTCAACGATGTGGCGTATCATAGCCTTCATAGCAGCAGTATTATCAATACCGATGTTGTAGAATTCCGGATAGTCTGAGCAGTCAAAAACGACTGCCGGTATACCCGACTCTCTTACACGGCTGATGATGCGCTCCTTCACGATAGGATCACTGATAGTATTCGTCATAAGGATCGCTCCGTCAAATCTGGAGAAATCGGCAAGATTATAGATACTGTATTCACCAATATCAAAGCGCTTGCTGGCGAGTATGCCTCCGAAGGCGGCGAAGTAGGCGATATTGACGTTATTTTCTCCGGCAAACTTATTGATGCCTTTGATGATGTTGTTCTGGTATTCCTCATCAATGCCGGCAACAATAACTGCTATATTTTTTATATCATTGGAATTCATACTGTTCATCACCCTTTTATAATAAATTATTTCACTAAAATCAGCACTGCACAGAGTTCACGCACCGGGCGGCATAAAATATGCAAGCAGAGCGTGTGTGATCGCTTTACTCCATTATATCATAAGAATACAGAAAATGCAATATGTGTGGAAAAAATTTTTTAGTCATATCTATTGACAACGTAGAAAATAAAATATTTTATTTATATTCGGCTATTGACTTTTCTTGTGAAATATGATAGAATATACTCATATTATGGTGAGATGGTGTGCTCTGATAACGAGCCTGTGCGCTGCTCACCGCTATTCAAGGAGGTTCTGTATATGGGTTTTATGGATTCCGTAAAAGGCTTTGCCGGTAAGGTCGGCGATACCTTTGAAAAAAGTGCAAAAAGTGTTTCGGACAGTTCAAAGAAAATGGCTGAAAGATCTAAAGTAAAGCGTGAGATCACTCAGCTCGAAACCGAGATCAACAATGCATATATCACTATCGGTAAAAAATACGTGGAGCTTCACTCCGCCGAACCCGGAAGTGAATTTGCTGAGGCTGTCAATGATGTCATTACAAAGACCGACAGGATCGAGAAATTCAAGCTCCTCCTTGCTTCTATGGACGACAAACAGAGTTGCTCTAACTGCGGTGCTGAAGTATTAAAAGGTCAGAAATTCTGCGATAAGTGCGGTGCAAAGGTCGAGATCGCAGAGCCTCCGATAATTCCCGGCTATAATGATGCTGCCGCAATTGCAGCTAACGCTGCTGAAAGCGCTCCTGCCGCAGAAGCTCCCGTGAAACAGGATACTGCAAATAAATTCTGCGCAAAATGCGGTGCGGTCCTTGAGGTCGGTCAGAATTTCTGCGACAAGTGCGGTACAAAAGCGGAATAATTTTCTCTCTATAAAAAGCACAGTCCCTATGCGGACCGTGCTTTTTTGTTTATATTGACGAAATTCAATGATATATTTTGTCACGACAACTGAAAAATAATTCTTTACTGCAACACTTTTTTGTGGTAAAATATATATAGCGTATAACCCTGCAATACAAGGCATCTAATGCCTCAGAAAGGAATTTCATCATATGCCTATAACTGAATTGCTTGAAAGAAATGCTGAGCTCTATGCTGATGATGTGGCTCTTGTTGAGGTCAACCCCGAAATAACTGAGATCAGACGCATAACATGGAAGGATTACGAGCTCATTGAGCCGGATCCGCTTTGTTGCTACAGAAGAGAGATCACCTGGAAGGTCTTTGACGAAAAGGCGAACCGCTTCGCTAACCTCCTGCTGAAGAGAGGGGTGACTAAAGGCGATAAGGTGGGTATCCTCCTGATGAACTGTCTCGAATGGCTGCCGGCTTATTTCGGTATTCTTAAAACTGGCGCTCTTGCCGTTCCGCTTAATTTCAGATACACTCCCGACGAGATAAGGTATTGCCTTGACCTTGCTCAGGTCGATGTTCTTTTATTCGGTCCGGAGTTTATCGGCAGAGTTGAGGAGATCGCTGACGATATCAGTAAAAACCGCCTACTGTTTTATGTGGGAGAGGGCTGCCCGTCCTTTGCCGAACACTATGACAGCCTTGTTGCAAACTGCGGAAGCTCCTCTCCGGGGATCAGGCTCACTGACCGGGACGATGCTGCTATCTATTTTTCGTCGGGTACAACAGGCTTTCCGAAAGCAATACTCCACGACCATATGAGTCTCATGCATTCGGCAAGGGTAGAGCAGGCTCATCACGGTCAGACCAAAGATGATGTGTTCTTGTGCATTCCGCCACTTTATCATACGGGCGCTAAAATGCACTGGTTCGGCAGCCTATACTCCGGCAGCAAGGCGGTGCTTTTGAAAGGAATTAAACCTAAGTCGATACTTGAAACGGTTTCCAATGAGGGCTGTACTATCGTCTGGCTGCTCGTTCCGTGGGCGCAGGATATCCTCGATGCTATCGACCGTGGAGAGATCGATCTCAGTCAATATGATCTTTCACGCTGGCGGCTTATGCATATCGGAGCTCAGCCTGTTCCTCCGTCGCTTATCTCACGGTGGAAGAAAGTATTTCCCGATCACCTGTACGATACAAATTACGGTCTCAGCGAGTCAATAGGTCCGGGCTGCGTACACCTCGGAGTGGATAACATACATAAGGTCGGCGCTATCGGAAAGGCAGGCTTCGGCTGGGAGGTCAAGATCGTTGACGAAAACGGAAACAGCGTTGAAAAAGGAAACGTTGGAGAGCTTTGCGTAAAGGGACCGGGTGTCATGAAGTGCTACTACAGAGATGCGGCTGCTACTGCTGAGGCACTCAGGGACGGCTGGCTCTTTACCGGCGATATGGCTCAGGAGGACGAGGACGGCTTCATCTATCTTGTTGACCGCAAAAAGGATGTTATAATCAGCGGCGGAGAGAATATCTATCCGGTGCAGATCGAGGACTTTCTGCGTGCTCATGAGGCTGTCAAGGACGTTGCGGTAATAGGTCTTCCCGATAAAAGACTGGGTGAGATCGCAGCAGCGATAATCTCTCTTAAAGAGGGGGCTCAGTGCACAGAGGACGATATCAACCTCTTCTGTCAGAAACTTCCGAGATATAAAAGACCGCATAAGATCATTTTCGCTGATATTCCCAGAAATCCCACCGGAAAGATCGAAAAGCCGAAGCTGCGTGAGATCTACTGCGGTGAAAGCCTCGTTGCAAAGCAGATAAAAAACTAAAAGCCGCCTTACGGATCTCTGCGGTACTGCCCTTATACCATTCGTGAGAGCTTCCTCTGAAAAAGTGTTCCCAAAAAGGCGAAAATCAATTTTTTATGAAAAAATAAAACTACAAGAGAAAAAAGTCACAAGTGAAACGATCACTCTTGCCAAGGAAGGACAATCCGTGACAAATTTCATGGCGCAGATCAGCGAACATCTCACACGAGAGCCGGATTCTCTGCGCTTCACCTTGAACGATACCAACACAAAACTGACATTCACTCTGCATTATCAGCAATATGAACAACGTTACGGCATTTACCGGAAATTCATACCGAACGGTACGGTCATTGAGGAACGTCTTCCTCGTGCCAAAACAACGATAACAGACACTGCCTGTTTAATACGGGCAGTGTTTTTTGCTTTGTTTCCGTATTATCCGGATAAAACGATCGCCTGATACTAATTTTATTCTAAAACCTGCGCAAGATTTGCGAATAGACTGTGCCTTTTACAAGGAAAAGTGACGAAGCCGTACTGATGTATGTCGAGTCACTTTAGCGCAGTAAAAGGTGCAGGATTTTAGCAAAGGTTGTCAGGTGTTAGAGTGAAATTAGTATGAGATGCGATATCGATGTTGTCCTGCTTGGAACTACCTCTATTGCTGCAATGGGAGAAATCTCATTGCAGCAATAGAGGACAAAAGTTATAAAACACTGAATCATTTTGGTTTTGCAATTTTTGGACGGTATATATCTAATGTTCACATTCATGCGAACATTAAAGATGTATATCAAAACAATAGAAATTCACGATAATATTGCAGCATAATTACAAGCTTGTCCAAAACACTCAATATAGATTGTCTGCCTCCATTTTTATGCTTATTTGTTTACTCTCTTTCCAAAATTTCCTGCATTTTATCAAATGTTGCTTTGGTTACTCCGAAATATTTCTGATAATCTTTTTCTTTCAGCTCTTTTATCCTTGTCAATTTTTCCATCACCTGATTCTATTTTACCACTTTTTTTCGCTCTTTTCAAGGTTTTAGAACAGGTCTAATGATCTGGAGCATTACATTCCTATTCTTGCCGGAAGAAGCAGATGCTTTTCTCGCTCTCTTGAAACGCTTAGAGCTGTCCTTGAGCTTTTTGCTTATGCCTAAAATCGTTTCCATTTTGCTGTTTTCAATTTCAGACTTCATATTCCAAACCGTGAGTTCCCTCCTGGTCTCGCGATTTTTTTAATATCCTTGCTTGGACATTCCCAAATCAAGATATGGCTTGCAAAAAATATCGCATTGTGCTACAATAGAGATAACACATATCGCTCCGGAGGTGAAAAAAGTGTTCAGAATACTTGTTGTAGATGACGATATTCACATCAGCAATCTTTTAACAGAGGTACTGACAAGAGAGGGATATACAGTAGATAACGCATTTTCAGGAACAGAAGCATTACTTGTATTGTCCGGAAATAAACCCGATCTGATTTTGCTTGATCTTATGCTGCCGGGGCTTTGCGGTGAGGAATTATTGCCCAAAATAAAGGATATTCCTGTTATTGTGGTGAGTGCAAAAACTGATGTGACGGATAAAGTCGGACTGCTGCTCGGCGGTGCAGTCGATTATGTCACAAAGCCATTTAATACAAATGAATTACTCGCAAGAATTGCTGTGCAATTGCGGAAAAGAAATACAGATGACCGCATTTTGAATTATAGGAATATCACATTATATCCTGATAAATTGACAGTTATGCTTGACGAAACTGAAATTCGTCTGACACGGACAGAGTGCGCTATTTTGAAACTGCTTATGCAAGATCCCGATATGCCTATCGGCAAGACGACGATCCTTGACAATATCAGCTATGATACGCCTGATTGCACCGAGCGTTCCCTGAAACAGCATATCAGCAATATTCGTCACAAATTACAGGCGGTTGACGGAAATGACTATATTGAGGCTGTCTACGGAATTGGTTTCAAAATGAAATCTTGACCAAATCTTGACTTTTTCTTGACCGATTTCTTGACTTTTGTATGTTATACTGTTTTCAGAAAAAAGGAGGTCTCACTATGGACTATGTTCTGAAAACAAATGCACTTTGTAAGAATTATCGCCATTTCAAGGTAATTAACGGAGTGTCGATGCATATTCCCAAAGGTGCAATTTATGGATTTGTCGGAAAAAATGGTGCAGGTAAAACTACACTTATTCGGCTGATTTGCGGATTGCAATACCCGACAAGCGGGGATTTTGAATTGTACGGTGTGAAAAATACTGACAAGGCAATTTCAGAATCACGCAGCAGAATGGGTGCAGTTGTGGAAACACCGTCAATTTATCTGAATATGACTGCTGAGGATAATCTGAAAATGCAGTACCGCCTTCTTGGTATGCCGAGTTTTGACGGTATACGGGAGTTATTGAAGCTGGTCGGTCTTGAAAATACGGGAAATAAAAAGGCAAAGAATTTTTCTTTGGGTATGAAACAGCGTCTTGGAATTGCCATTGCACTTTGCGGAAATCCCGATTTTCTGATTTTAGATGAGCCTATCAACGGTCTTGATCCGCAGGGAATTATTGAAGTCCGTGAGCTGATTTTGAAACTCAACCGTGAGCGGCAAATTACTGTTCTGATCTCAAGTCATATTCTTGACGAGCTTTCAAAACTCGCCACACATTACGGATTTATTGACAGCGGAAGAATTGTAAAAGAAATGAGTGCGGAAGAACTGGAGCAAGCCTGCCGGAAGTGTATCCATATGAACGTTACGGACACAAAAATTCTTGCAAGAGTACTGGACAGTATGAAAATTACATACAAAATTCTCGATGAAAAAACGGCTGATGTTTACGCAAAACCGAATTTCTCACAGCTTGCCATTGCACTTTCCAAAGAAAATTGTGAAGTTATTTCCATGGAGGAGCATGACGAAAATCTGGAAACATTTTTTGTCAATCTCGTGGGCGGTGCAAATCATGAGTAAGCTTTTATCTACAGAATTTTATAAACTGCGCAAAAAATTCGTCGCAATTCTTGTTATCACTATCGCATTTGCTGTTGCCGGAGCGTTTGCTTCGATCTCAGCCACCGGAACGGTCTATGTCGGTATGAACATATTTTTCAGTATGTTCGGACTTATTTTCTGCGGAATGACGGGAGTTTTCATAAGTCAGGATTTTGCAAACAGCACGATACGAAACAAATTGATTATCGGGCACACAAGGTTTAATATCTATCTCTCCTATCAGATTGCCTTTGCAGTCCTTGCTTTTCTGATGACAGCTGTTTTTATCGGGTCATATATTTTGTTGGGAAAATTGTTTTCCGGCGTAGAATTATTTCAGGCAGAGCAGCCTGCCCCCGATGTGTTAAAGGTTTACAGAGAGAATTTTTTCAAAGCGTTTCCCGTCTACCTCGTTGCAGTGCCTGCATATACAACATTGGGCGTATTTATTTCAATAACATTAAAAAACAGTTTAGGCGGTGTCGTAACTGTAATTATTGTATATGAACTTAATTCTTTACCGCTTTTAGATGCAATTTTTCCAGAAAATAAATTCGTTGCATTTATAAATATTGTTTTGCCACCCTCGCAGTTATTTCTGATGGAGAAATTGTCAGCGGGATCTGATTTTTCACCACTTAAATATATTTTATTTTCAATGATTTTTGCGATTGTTATGATCATGCTTGGCTATGCAATATTCAGAAAAGCTGATTTGAAATGAGGTGCAAATCATGAGTAAACTTTTAAGAGCTGATTTTGTAAGAATGTTCAAAAGCAAAATTTTTTGGGCAGGTGTGTTTTGCATGGCAGGATATGCCGGACTTTTAGTGTTCACAAGTTGGAGCGCTATGCAGACAGCCCCCGGCTATTACTGTTTTGCAGATGATATTTTTCTTGTCGGAGCAATGTATATCAGCATTGTGATTGCTGTTTTCGTGGGTATTTTCATCGGAGAAGATTACAGCAGCGGTACGATTCGCAATAAGCACATAATGGGGCACTCAAGAACGGCAATGTATTTGTCCGATCTTATTACTTGTTCAACCGCATCTGTTATTATGCATATTGCATTTATCGTGGTAATTATCGGAAGTTCTGTATTTGGAATTATTGGGAAAAGCAGAACATCTATTGAAAATATGGCAAAAATTGTTTTGATAACTGCTTTTTCTGTTGTGTCAATATCCGCAATGATTTTATTGATTTCTATGCTTATACCGAAAAAATCAGCAGGTGTTGTGACGGCAATGATTTTCTCAATTTTATTGATTATGATTGCAAATACAATAGATTACAGGCTTTCTGCGAAAGAGTACATTCAACCGTATACTTATACCGTGACGAACGAGGACGGTACGGAGCAGGAAATTGAACAGCCATTAACGAAAAATCCTAAATATCTGACAGGTACAAAGAAAAAAGTATTTCAATTTTTTCATGATGTACTGCCTGTTGACCAGATCGTGCAGATATACTATCAGGAAAGTGACAATAATAAAAATTTCCCGATAAATTCACTATGTGTTACTGCCATTGTCACCGGGACAGGAATTTTTCTTTTCCGCAAAAAAGATTTGAAATAAAATTTATTTATTAAAGAGGAAATGTAATGTGGTGTTTGTGTCTGATCCTTTTCATTGTGATAATAATTTTAATTGTGAAAATTGCGATGATGAAAAAAACTGCAAAAGAAATTTCAGAGCAATTTGAAACAATCCTGAAAACGGATACCAACAAGATCATTACCATTTCAAGCAATGACAAGGATATGAAAAAGCTTGCCGATAGTATCAACAGGCAACTGAAAATTTTACGAAAAGAATATTTGCGCTATAAACACGGCGATTTTGAACTAAAAACAGCGATCACAAATATTTCCCACGATATCCGAACACCTCTGACTGCAATATGCGGCTATCTTGATTTATTGCAGGATAATACGGACATTACAAAAACAAAGGAATATGTTTCCATTATGAAAGAACGTGCGGAACTAATGCAGCAGCTCACGGAGGAATTATTCCGATATTCCGTAATTCTTTCAGATAATACAGAACCTGAAACAGAAGAGATCCTCATAAATCAAGTGCTTGAGGACAGTATTATGGGCTATTATGCGGTACTCACAAAAAGTGGGATCTCTCCGGAAATACACATTACAGAAAAGCAAATAATCGCAAACTTAAATAAAGAATATCTTACAAGAATTATTTACAATCTGCTGAATAATGCCGTGAAATACAGTGACGGAGATTTACAGATCACGCTGACAGACAGCGCTGAAATGATTTTTGCAAATACGGCAAAAGAGTTATCTTCCGTGCAGGTAGACCGACTTTTTGACAGATTCTATACTGTAAAAACTGCAGGAAATTCCACGGGTCTGGGATTGTCTATCGCACGGACACTTGCAGAAGAAATGGGAATGACTGTTTCGGGAGAATATAATGCCGATATTTTGACAATAAGACTGATGTTTAATTCGTGATTTATATTTATAGATGAGCTGTCAGATTTTTTTTCTGACAGCTATGCCTGATTTTCAAAATCTCCTGTTGCAGAAAAATCAATGGCTGCCATAGTCGGTTTACGCCGTCTTTCAGTAATGAGATCTGTCAGTTAAAATATGATCTCAGCTTGGTAGACTGATAATTTCTCGAATATAACAAGCTATACCGAAGAAAAAGACTGCGTGATCACTGTTACGCAGCCTTTTCTTTAATCTTGAATACTGTCGGCGCTCCTCAAATGAGGAGCTTTCTTTGAAAATATCTATTTCAGAGATAAATAAAATCCTTGCTTGAATAGCCTGTTTTTCCGTTGTAGTTCACCACATACCAGTTTCCTGTTTCTCCGTCTATCATAACGGTAGCGTCATTGGGGATCGTTCCTATGATCGCTCCTGTGAGACCGGGATAGTTTCTGATATTGAGACCGCTTCCGTCAGTAACGACTGTCCCCCACTGAACAGCTCCGGCTGCAACGAATGGAATGCCGAAATAATCACAGAGTGACCGAACAAGATTTTTTGCAATAGCCTCAAGATTATTCTTGAGCCATGCTTCATCGGCATAATTATCGTGATATCCCAGCTCACATAGTACGGCAACGGCTTTTGTTCTTAGAACTTCACCGAGATTTGTGGTGGGAACGGCTCTCACTTTATCCGGGAGCGGATAAATGCTTTTCAGATTATTGGCGATAATGTTGGCGAGCCTTTCGCTGTCGGCGCTTCCGGGAGCGAAATATATATCTATGCCCCTGAGCTTGCCGGCGAGTCTTTCCGGAGCTGCATTTGTGTGCAGGGCAAGGTGAACATCGTAGCTTCCTGCATTGGAGTCCTGTATAGCGCCGTTGACGTTTCTTGCAGGATCGTTTCTTATGAAATCTATTCCGCAGGAGCGCATATATGGTTCCATTCTGTCAGCAAGCAGATTCATATAAAGCTCCTCATTGCCGTTAGTGACATACTGATTCCACTCCTGTGTAGAGGGGCTTAAAAATACCTTTGGCATAAAAACCTTCCTTTCGGTGATTTCATGATTTGGCTGAAAACAGCTTCCTCAGATTATAATATGCCGAAGGTGAGATAAACGTACCTTATGAAAAATTCGAGCCGCCTATGAGCGTTCCGCCGTATGCAGCAAGCTGAGTCTCATCAATGGTCCGGAAATACGTTGATCCGTTCAGCTCTCCGCCGGTAAAGACTGCAACACCGTTGGTGTTTTCAAGAGCAGCCTTTATGCTTGAGACTTTCTTGCCTGCAATAAATGATACGATAACGGTATTGTTTTGATCAACAAGAGTTATTCTCGTTCCTGCCTGCGCAGAAACTGATGCCTGAAAATTCGTACTCATGCCTGCACCCATGCTGTTGACATTTCCGATATTCTCCACAACAACTCCTCCGTTGTAGGTGCAGGAGTTTCCGCTGTCACCGCAATCAAATGGCTCATTACCGTTGGTGATGACATATCCGCCGTTTACTGCGATATCGCCATTTGAGTCAAATCCGTCGTGATCGCCGTCAGTGACATTTGCAAGGGCAAATCCGCCATTGAATGTAAGCATATAATCACCGCCTGAGCTCATTCCGCCGCCGAAGCCTCCGCCCCAGCCGCCTTGTCCCCACGGACCTTGTGAAGTGTTGCCGGAGCCGTCAGCACCGCCGGCGGCATTGTATGCATCATCAGTGGAGTTCACAATAACTGTTCCGCTGTTCTGAGTGATGTTTACACCTTCAATTCCCTCGTATGCCGTTGAAACGAGTATCTGTATATCATCGAAGGTATTTTCGCTGCCGCTGCCGATAACAAGGTCATGGTCGCAGTGGACTCCGTCGTCCGCAGAGGCAAGTTTCAGCAGACCGCCGATAAGGTCAATATTTCCTCCTGCGTGAATACAGTCATCGGAGGAGTCGATATCCAGTGTGCCACCGTTTATAGTGATATTTCCGGCACTCTGCCATGTAGTTCCCGTCTCATCGTATGATCCTACTGCCTTGATGCCCTTTGCGCTTACATCGGTTTTGTTGGTGTTTCCGTCACTCATACCGCCGCCGAAGCCGCCTCCAAAGCCGCCCCAACTTCCTGTTGAGCCTGTTGAACCGTTTCCGGTATATGACGAGCCTTGATAAGTTTTTATCGTGACATCTCCGCCGTTCATGACGAATTCCTGTTCTGCCTGAAAGCCGTCAAGATATGAGTTCACATTGACTGTACCGCCGTTGACAGTGATGATGCCGTAGGACTTATCCGCTCCCGTATCTGTAGCTGTAGCCTTGATGCCGTCACCTGCATCCGTATTAACAGTCAGATCGAGCGTGCTGAAATCTGTATCCTCATCATTTCCGATAGTAACGCTATCCTTGCCTCTTATGCCGTCATCAACCGCATTTACGGTGATCGTTCCGTTATATATTTTCAGATCGTTTTTTGAAACGATACCGTCTGCCGAATTGCCGTTCACGGTGAGAGCTCCCGTACCTTTGATCTTGAGGTCGTCACGAGAGAAGATCGCTGCATCGACAGTATTCACGTTGCCGTCACTGTCGGTATATGTATCGCTGTGTGAAGTTCCGTCTGAGATTGTGTTCACCGTTCCGCTCTTTGCTGCGATCCGGACCTCATCGCCGATAGCCTCCACATAAATCGGAGCGGCTGTCTCATTTGTAAGATCAACGCCCATGAGATCAAGTTCCACAACGCCGGCGGGATATGCTGTCTTATCAACATTCACAACGATCTGTCCTCCTGCCATTGAGCCTGTTACCGCAAAGATCCCCGGCTGTGTTATGGTACACACACCATTGGAAGCAGATGCCGTCTCAGCAGGAGCGTTCGTTGATATGCCTGATGATGCAAGCGTGATCGTATAGCCTGTTGTGTCAGTGGGAGGTACTATGGAGGACTGAGGAGCCGGGTCAACATTTTCATAAACCGCAACCGTATCAGCCTTGTTGAAATAAGTCTGAGCACCGTTATCGTATGTGAAAACAACGCTTCTGTTCAGGCTTTCAAGCTGATATTCTCCTCCTGCCGACAGATCCGGATCACTGACAAGAATGTATTTATATTTCTTGACGAAAGGCTTTATCTCGATCGAATTTGCGCCTGCAAGAGTGATATTTGTGAGATCTACCGATTTTTTCCACATGAGATCCGTATTCTCTGCGCAGTCAATGCAGTTAAGAAGCATCGTTGCCTGAGTTGTTCCTGTCATGAGAGATACATCGGTCTGATCATCCGTAGCTGTAGCGACTACCTGACCGCCGGTGATATTGAGCGCCCCGACAGCAGTCAGACCTCTGTCACCGCCTGCCGTTAGTACGCCGCCGGAGATATTGATCGCTGTTTCAGCCTGTACTGCATCATTTCCTGCCTTTACAGATATCTCGCCGCCGGAGATATCCACATTTCCTTTTGAGGATTTTATTCCGTCACCCTCAGCATCTATATTGAGTGTTCCGCCCTTTACAGTAACAGAAGTCTTTCCCTTGACAGCATCTGTCTTGTCATTGGAATTCAGTGTGTTTACTGTGAGAACGCCTCCGGTGATCTTGATATCGTTGTTGCAGACGATACCGTCCTGAGTGTTTGCTGTCACGGTAAGAGAGCCTGTTCCAAGATCGCCGCCCTTTACGGTGATGTCGTCCTTTGCCTCGATAACGGCAGCTCCGAGATAGTCGCCGGAATACGCTGTATCGCCGTCACTGATGAAATTCTCCGTTCCGTCCACAAGATTTACAGATGTATTTTCAGCGTTTGAAACAAGTATCGCCGGAGCAGATCTTCCCGTAATATCCACGCCGTTGAGAAACAGCTTTACTGTTTCGGCATCGGCTGTTTCATCGGGGATATCCACAACGATCTGACCGTCATCGAGAGTTCCGTCGATGTAGAAACTTCCGGAGTGACTGATAGTTACAGTCGTACCGGCAGCCTCAGCATAGTCGCCCTCCACCTCTATGGACGTATTTTTCAGGTGGATGTATGTTATGTCTCCGACAGGATCGGGCTGTTGAGTGCTCCACGACTCCGGAAGCTCCGTAATGATGCCTAATTTAAACTTCTGTATCGAAAGCGCATCCATATTGGTAATGCCGTTTCCTCTATCGTTTACATCGGCATTATCAAGTCCCTGTTCTGTAATGCCTACAGCTTTTCCAAGACCGTATTGATCCGGGTTTGCACTGTACTGCATGATGAGCACTGCATCAGACAGATCTACATTTCCGTCACAGTTGGAATCTCCGTAAACCGTTCCGGATGCTGTTTCCGCAGCAATATCGACTATGGGCATAGCTGAGGCTATCATGCACAGTGATGATATTCCGGCAATAATTTTTTTCATACCTGACTTGTTCATTATGATCGCTCTCCTTATAACTTATACTGATCTCATTCTGAGAACCGTGCAGGATCTTCTCAAAGATCCTCTGGTTTCAGACTGAGATCGGTATTATCACAGACAGCCTCTGTGTTTCATTTCGGAGCTTATTATAAACTGCCATTATTGAAATAATCTTAAAGACACCGCTGATGATCCTCTTTCATGAAAAATCAGCCGTCATCAAGAGCTTTCCCAAAGCAGACGCAGAGCTTTGAACAGCGTCATCTCCAATGAATAATATTGCGTGTTTGTGTAATAATATGGACAACGGTTCACAGAGAGACGATCTCTTGCGAACTGATAAAACAAGTATCCGAGGAGATGTTGAAAATGGAAAACAAAAAGAAAAATGATAACATCAAGTGTACCGTAGCTCAGTGTCAGCATAACATGGTCACTGAAAACTACTGTTCTCTCGACTGCATTACAGTGGGTACTCACGAGGCTAACCCCACTGTGCCTGAGTGTACCGACTGCAACTCTTTCGTAAAGAGAACAGGCTGCTGCGGCTGAACCTCTCTCTTGCCCGGAGATATCTTCGGGCAGTACATATCCGCTCCGGCAGTTCAGCCTGTTTTGGGGTGCTTTATTGTGCAAAATCCATAAAATCAACAATTAAATACAGTCAAATAGCGAAAATTTATTCTTTTCTCTTGAAATATTTCACAATGTATTGTATAATATTATTCATGAATGAGATCGTGTCTCAGGCGGGACACTTTCCGCACAGACTCTTTCAAAAAAGCCGATAACCTATCAGGCATAAATATTTTACCGTCAGGAGGCTGATATTATGTTCGATAAAACTATGACATTTACTGTCAATGAGGATAAGGAGGCAGAGCTGAAAAAAAATCTCACGATCATTTATGACGCTCTTGTTCAGAAGGGATATAATCCCATAAATCAGATAGTTGGTTATATTCTGTCAGAAGATCCGACATACATAACCACCTATAATAACGCAAGGAGTCTTATTCGCCACATCGACCGTGACGAGCTGCTTCAGGTGCTTGTCAGATCATATCTGCAGGCATGATCCGAAGGTACTTTTCAAATAAGAGCTTCTGATACCGGTTTTATAAACAACAGGAGACAGATCCGGCAAAATTTATGTCAGATCTGTCTCCTGTTTTTTGGGTTCGGTATTATTTGACTGAAAAATCATCAATGTCAATGATCTTGTCTGTTGAGTTCTTGTTCCTTTGAGAGATCACGTATGCAACGTAGAAGTTGAAGGCTGCCATAAGGAGCATCGCTCCGCCTATAAGATAACGTGCTATCATAACGGACTTAAAAGGATTGAAGATGATAAATACTCCGACAACGGCAACAATTATCCCGAAAATAATATTCGTCCGGGTATTTTTTCCGCCGCCGTTGATGCCTTTTACGATGCGGCTTATTCCGTATGATGCAAACAGAATGCCAACGATCATCGGAAGACTTATTGAGAGGAGCTTCGGCAGAAACATAATGAGTATTCCTATAATTATTCCTCCGATGCTGAGCCCCGGGAAACCTCCTCCGCCGGAGGTTATCAGTGTCAGAATGCAGGATATCACTACAATTGCACCGATAATATAGCATATTTTGGAGATAATTCCGGGGAAAAGTGCTATGACAAGACCTCCGCTGAGGAGAAATATCCCTTTAAGGATAAAATTTACATTACCTATTTTCATAATTTTTCCTTTCTGATAATATCCGATAATATTCGTATCTGCTGCGGCATGATTCATATCACCTTTATGAATTTCAGATAAAGCTTTCTGAGAACTCCCGATCGGGAATAGATATTTTCCGCAAGCTCTGATACTGTTTTTCGGGAGAATTCAAGCTCCTCCTTATCGGGAGCAGTATTGCCGAAGTCGGAGCGCAGAGTTATCTCCGTAAGCTTTCTGAAGCTTCCGGGAGTAAGGTAATTTCCCGCAATGTGCTGTTCGGCAAATTCCGCAAAGTCAAGATATCGCATATTCTCGTTTTTGATGTCAAGACATTCCAGAAGTGATTCGGCATATCTGTAGATCGAACCGATCTGCCTCATGCTTGATCCGGAGGTGAAACGGCGAGCCCGCTTTCGGGTAATGATGAGTCTTCTCAGCATTATTGCGGCAAGTGCAAGAATTATGACCGCAGGGGGTATCAGCATAAACAGATGATCGTTTTTACCGGGAGGTCCGGTATCTCCGTTCGACTCAGCTTTGTAGGCTGATGTTGTATTTTCTGAGGTGCTCTCCGTTGTTGATACCGCTGCAGAGGTTTTACTTGATGTGCTGATTTTTGTGCTTGATGTACTGCTTGCTGTCACCGTCGTTGTTGTAATTGCTGCCGAAGCGGAGGTGACTGTCGTCTGAGGCTCATCGTGACCTGCTGTGCTGTCAGAATATCCTGCGGTGAATTCAAACGGGAGCCAGCCGTATCCATCGAGATATATCTCTGTCCATGCATGGCTTCTGTTATCCTTTACATTTATAGTGTATGAACCGTCAGAGTTTTTGCTTTCATCGGAAAAATCATCGGCAACTATGATATAGCCTGTTGCATATCTTGCAGGGATACCTGCCATTCTTGCAAGGAGTACGCCTGATGTAGCAAAGTGGATACAGTATCCTTTGTGGTTTTCCGTAAGGAAATAGCTTGCGAAATCTCTGTTTCGGGGAGTTTTTCCGGGAGATAGTGTGTACTTGTTATCGGTATTCATCTTGTCTCTGAGAGCAAGAAGAAGCTCATATTTTTCTGCGGCAGTTCCGGCGCTTCCGGCATTATCAAGTATTGCGGAGTATTCATCTCTTATCTCTTCCATACTGTTGCTGTCCGGAAGCTGCAAATAATTATCGTAAACAAAATCCCGATATGAGTTTTCAAGAAGCTCTGCCATAATGAACTGAGGATTTTCATACATTATACTTTCATCAGTCGGGACAGATGATTCTACGGTAATGCGATCATTTTCAAGAAGATCATTTTTACCGCAGTAATCAATGATCGTGTCCTTCCATTTTGCATGATCTGTGCTGTCTATTTCACTGATGCTGTATTTTTTTGTATTGAGCTCCTCAAGCAAGGCAGATATGCGCTCGGAGGAAGCACTCAGAAATTTATATGAAGAACCGTTCTCAGAATTGCTTACGCTGTTGTCTTTGATATAGGAAAGTCCGCCTAAGTTATATGTTCCGTAGGGGGAGAAGCTCTTCTTTTTTTTGAGCTTTGAGGTGATCCACATAGTATTCCTCTGAGCTTCGCTGTCAATTATTGAAGAGAACAGAGCAGGCATATCCTGGGGATATATTCCGTAATCATAGAAATCATCGAAAATGCTGTCATTGTAGCTTTTATCTCTGAGAGCAAACCACTCATTGTCATTATACGCTGCTCCCGTGAAATCCTTGAGATATATCGCATCGGAGCATTTATTCTCAAAGGTGACAACGAGATCTGTAGTGCTTTTATACCTGATGTGATCGTTAGTTCCGAGCTTATGGTTCTCGTAGCTGAAGCTGAACCCAAAAGCCTCAGTGAGCCTTGAAATGCTTTCAGAAAAATTTTCGAGAGTGAATGAGCTGAGCGCCTCGCTGATATTTTTTCTTTTGCGGTTGATCTCATCGCTGCGTTCATAATTTATCAAAGTCATTACAGCGCCGGTCACAGCAGTAATCATCATCACGGCAGCCATAATGAATATCCCGCATTTTTCGGTGACTTTAAGCTGCATCCGGCGTTTCGGAAAGAACAGATCGTCTTTTCGGACAAACCCTCCCGGACCGCCGGAGTATTCACCGGCATCAATAGTTGACATTGCAAGGAGAGCAAACCAGTAAGCGACAGTGAGCATTCCCCAGAGTACGGATATCCTGATACCATTGTAAAGACCGATCTCGATTATGGGAAATGTCACCATGAGAGGAAGTATCGGATTCGTGTGGCATATGGTGAAGTAATATATCACCAATGCAAGAAGCCATACAACGAAAATAAAAAGAACAGTAGTGGATCCCTCCTCAAAGCGGGGCTTTACGAATTTATAATAATTTATCTCAGTGTGAAATGCTTCCTTATAAATGATATTGTATACATATTTGAGTCCGAGCAATATTTTCTCGTGCATCTTAACTGCTGCCGCAACGAAGATCACTGCCGAGACCGGTATCAGCCACTGAGCCTTTCCGCCGATCACCGAGAGTGTGATATAAAATGCGGAAAATGCTATTGCAGCCGTCAGAACGGGAGCAATGCTGAAATTGAACGTGAACATCCCGAGAAAGGACATTATAACAGAAGTGAATCCGCATACGGCAACTAATACAGCCTCTGCCTTGCGAAGGTTTGGTCTTTTTTTCTTCACGGACATTACAATGCTGTCACAGATCGTAATTCCGCTCATATTTTTGCTTATTTTATCCATTAAATATCAATATCCTTTATGGAGGAAGAGATCCTTCCTATTACGACAGGGATAACATCAAGCCGGTCAAACATTTCTTTCACCTCAGACGATCCGGCATGATCTTTTATTATGATGACGGCATTTTTAATATCCGCATCAATTTCCTCGTCAATATACGAGAGCAGCGCATGATCCTGCGAGGAGCTTATGAACGTGAATGACGATGCCGAAAGCGTTGGATCTTCAGAGAAATATTTCTCAGGAGGCAGACAGTACAGATTATCACGCACAGAGGTCACGATACTTTTAATGACCTCATTCATTGATTGCAGATCATTGATCTCCACGTCTATGAAGCGTTTTTCACCTGCATTAAAGTAGATGATCCTGTGCATCCTTTCATTCTCCAACAGAAATCGTGAAAGGGAGCATACAGTCTCGATAAGAGTGTCAAATATAGGCAGCGTATAAGCAGAATCCTCGTAGCATTTCATGTCAAGAAACAGAACAGACGGTATATCTACAGGCAGACTGAATTCCTTTACAATGAAGTCATCGCTTTTTGAGCTCAGTTTCCAGTGTATGCGGTTCAGCTTATCTCCGGGAATATATTCTCTGAGAGAGAATACCTCTGACGGATCATCACCGGGTTTGTTTTCGGAAAAGGCAGTGCTTTCCTCATCAATACGGTCGATGTATGAAACAGTGCCTGAAATATCACGGCTTTCAGGCATGACAGCAATTTCGGCTGAAGCATTTTTTCCCACCTTGAACCGGAAGATCCTTAACGGATCATAAATGCTGATGTATGCGCTTCTGATCTTGACTATCCCACAGAATCTTGAACTGAGCCGGAAAGTAACTCTTTGTGAATTCCTCGGCTGTATCGGCATAACGACATCGAATGCAGCTATCCGGTCACTGAAAACATTGTAGTATTCAATGTGAGCCTCAGCTTTGCCGATGGGAATAAAGCTCCGGTTAGTCACATCAAGCTGAATAGGGAATATCCGGTTTTTCCCTGTTATGTCACTCGGCATTGAAAATTCCGCACTTATTGAATGTCTTGCTATGAGCACAGATATGAGCATTATCACCGGAAGCGATATCATCACCACAAGCAGCACAAGTGCGAAATCCCAGAGATACAGAATATAAAAAGCGGAGCAGATCAGGATAAAAATCAGGAAAAGCAATTTTGTAATGAGCATGACTTCACCTCTGTGGTGATGATATTCTCGGAACGGGAACTTTTTTAAGTATATCGGCGATGATCTCCTGCGGAGACACCTCAGAAAGCTTTGCTTTTGAGCTGAGTATGATACGATGTTCAAAAACGTCTCCGCAGATATAGACCACGTCATCAGGAAGCACAAAATTACGCCCCATAGCAACAGCAACACCCTTGGCGATCTGCATCAGTGCAAGAGTACCTCTGGGACTTACACCGAGCTTAATCATAGAGTGATCCCTTGTAGCTGCCGCAATAGATACTATATACTCGTAGATCCTGTCATCAACATAGATATTTGAGATATAGTCCTGTATTTCGGTTATGAACGATGCATCGGCAACGGGACTTATGCCGTCAAGAGGATTGGCATTATATTTGGATCTGAGTATTGCGACCTCATTTTCATAGTCGGGATATCCCATGCTGAGCTTTATCATAAAACGGTCAAGCTGTGAATCAGGCAGATTATGAGTACCTGCCGAACCAATGGGATTCTGTGTTGCTATGACCGTATACGGTTCTGGGAGCTTGTACGTGTTGCCGTCAACTGTTATGCTTTTTTCCTCCATGAGCTCAAGGAGTGCTGATTGAGTCTTGCTGGAGGTACGGTTTATCTCATCGGCAAGAAAAAGGTTGCAGAACGCCACACCGGGATGAAATTCAAACTGACCGCTGCTTTTGTTATATACCGAGAATCCCGTTATATCCGAGGGAAGAACATCGGGTGTGAACTGCATACGATTATGCTCCAAAGAAAGAGCCTTTGAAAGCGAGAGTGCGAGAGTAGTTTTTCCCACACCGGGGATATCCTCGATAAGGATATGTCCTCGGCAGAACATTGCAAGCAGTACCTTTATCAGGATAGTATCCTTTCCGATGACTGCTTTTCTCATTTCATTGAGAATACGATTGATCATATCTGTATAGTACGAATTATTCATTTTCAGATCTCCGGATTTTTTAAATTTTTTGTTTTCATATACTTATAAAGTAATTATACCACGCATCATGGAAAAAGTCAATCCATTTTCTGTTATACGCAAATATGGTAAAATAATTTAACTCACGAAAAGCATTGACCTTTTTTTCATATTCTGCTATAATTATCATATGGCAGTCATATGTCCGGAGAAAATTATCCCCGGGAGTATGCGCTTTTTGCAGTGCGGCTTTTGTGCGGTGCTGCCTTTTGTATAAAAATATTTCAATAACAGGATATGATCGGATATATGAATCAGACAGATATTACTTCTATAGTTACTGATGGCGCGGGATCTGTGATATCTGAGATCACTGAGACGACCTCCTTTGCAACGATACAGGAGCAGGTGAACAGGACTGCCGGTATTCTTGAACGTGCGCTTGCATATTTCAGTCATGCTGTTCCCTCACTGATAATGGCTCTTGCAATACTTATCATCGGAGTGCTCATCTCACGGCTCATCGCAGGAGTTTTCAAAAAAACTCTCAAAAAATCAAATATAGACGGTGCGGCAAAGAGCTTTCTTGTATCGTTGATAAAAGTGATATTATATATGGTAGTTCTGATAATGGCACTAACCGTTCTCAATGTACCCATGTCATCGGTGATAACAATATTCGGTGCAGCAGGACTGGCAGTCAGCCTTGCGCTGCAAAATTGCCTTTCAAATCTTGCCGGAGGATTTATAATACTTTTTTCAAAGCCTTTTGTCTCGGGAGATATAGTTGAGCTTGACGGTTCGGTCGGAAAGGTAATCACGATCGGCATACTCTACACGAAGATCGAGAGCTTTGACTGCAAGACCATATTTATTCCCAACGGAAAAGTCACAGATGCAAAAATAGTCAATTATACGGAAAGTCCTACAAGGCGCATCGACCTGAGATTTGATATCTCCTACACCGCAGACTACTCAAAGGCAAGGGATATCATTCTGAACATTATAAGCAGCAAAAAGGAGATCGCAGCATCTCCCGAACCGCTCGTCCGCATGGCAGCACATAATGAAAGTTCTGTTTCGATAGATGTATTCGTCTGGGTGGAGAACAATGATTACAATGAAGTGCGGTATGCCCTTCTTGAAGAGGTAAAGGCAGGTTTCGATGAAAACGGCATAGAGATACCGTTCAATCAGCTTGACGTTTATGTGAAAGAGCTGAATAACGGCAAGCTCAAAAAGCAGTGACTCCCGAAGATCCGTGCTTTGCGGTCAAAGGAAAAAAAGATGCAATATGCCCTCATTGATATTATGGAGGTTATATGAAAATAAAAACAGATATCGCCGTTGTGGGAGGCGGTGCTTCCGGTCTGTCGGCGGCTATTGCTGCTAAAACGGAGTCTCCCTCGATCAATGTCGTGATCGCTGAACGCCTTGAACGTGTTGCAAGCAAAATACTTGCCACGGGCGGAGGGCGCTGCAATCTCGGAAATAAAAATTTATGCGAAAGATTTTATCACGGCTCAATTGATGCGATGAAAATAATAAAAAATACTCCCGATGCTGTCGATTTCTTTGCGGATATGGGAGTGCTTACCGCCTCTGACAGTGAGGGCAGGATATATCCTGCAAGCTACAGTGCAGCTACGGTATCAAATGCACTGAGACTGAAATGCGCATCTCTTGGAGTAAGGGAGATCTGCGGATTTAATGCAGATTCAATAACAGGTCATTCGGAGGCATTTGAAATATTCTCCGGGAATGACTCGATATCATGCCGCAGACTGATCATATGTGCAGGAGGTTACGCTGCTCCACGTTTCGGCACTGACGGGAGCATTATAAGACTTTTCAGAGAAAGAGGCTATAAAATTGCAAAGATCACTCCGGCAGCAGCACCTTTGAAAGTTGATCCCGGAGTGCTGAAAGGACTGAAAGGGATCCGTGTCAAGGGAAGCGTCAGGGCATTTTCAGATAAAAAGCTCCTTGGCGAAGAGCAAGGAGAGATACAGTTCACCGATAATTCGCTTTCAGGCATATGCGTTTTCAATATGGCTCATTTTCTCGCCGAGCATGACGGAAAATTAAGGATATGCCTTGATCTTCTGCCGGATATGAGCAATGAACAGCTAATGAAGTATCTTGAAGATATACGCCGGTCAAGAGGCGATTTTTCTCTTGAGGAATTTCTCACCGGTGCATTTGTTAAAAATTTGGCACTTTATATAGTCAAGCGCACGCTGAAAAGACCGCTGTCGGAAAAAATATCAGCACTTTCTCATAATGACCTGTTCCTCATAGCACGGAATATCAAATGCCTTGAATTTCATGTGCAGGGAAGCTCACCGTGGCAGAATGCGCAGGCAACACGCGGAGGTATCCATGCTTCATGCATCAATGATGAGCTTGGATCATCACTCGAAAAGGGAATTTTTTTTGCCGGAGAGATACTCGACACTGTAGGCGACTGCGGAGGCTATAACCTGCAATGGGCATGGTCATCGGGAACAGCAGCAGGCAGAAACTGCGCACGGTCGCTGAAAGGAGAAAGACGATGATAAGAGTTTCCGGAATAAGAGTTCCGCTTGATTTTGATTTTTCCCGGCTTGATGAGTTATGCACAAAAAAGCTCGGCATTGACAGAGCATCATTGAAAAGCGTGAAACTGCATAAAAAATCTGTTGATGCCCGCAAAAAGGCAGATGTGCATTTTATCATATCTCTGGATATTCGGGCAAAGGGAGAAAAAATGCTTCTTAAAAGGCTGAAAAATGCAGTTCCTGCCGAAAAATTCCATTATATTATCCCAAAAGTCAGCGGCATTACCGAACGTCCCGTAATAGTCGGATTCGGTCCGGCAGGAATGTTTGCGGCTCTTGTACTGGCAGAGTCGGGAACACGTCCTATCGTTCTTGAGCGTGGAAAAGATGTGGATTCCAGATGCGCCGCAGTTGAGGAATTTCGTAAAAATCGTAAGCTCGATACGGAATGCAATGTTCAGTTCGGCGAGGGCGGAGCAGGGACTTTTTCCGACGGCAAGCTCACCACCGGAATAAAAGACAAGCGTATTGAATGGATCCTTGAAAGACTTGTGGAATTTGGCGCTCCGGAAGAAATACTCTATCTTGCAAAACCGCATATCGGTACAGACAGATTGCGCCATGCGGTAAAAAAACTGCGGGAGCGGGTCATCGCTCTTGGAGGCGATGTCAGATTTGGTGCAAAATTCTGCGGCTTCACAACAGACAGCGGCTGTATTGATTCTGTATCATACAGCGATAGTGACGGTATTCACAGCATAGATACACACAATGTGATACTTGCTGCCGGTCACAGTGCAAGAGATGTGTTCCGCCTGCTTAAACAGGAGAATATAATGCTTGCACAGAAGAGTTTTGCGGTGGGTATGCGCATCGAGCATGACAGACGGCAGATCGACAGAGCCATGTACGGCGATTTTGCCGATCATCCTGCTCTGAAAGCGGCTGATTACAAGCTCGCCGTACATCTTCCCGGCGGAAGAACTCTCTATACATTCTGTATGTGTCCGGGAGGATATGTCATAGCGGCAGCCTCCGAAAAGGAGGGCATCGCCGTGAACGGAATGAGCTGCTTTGCACGTGACGGAAAAAACTCCAACAGTGCGCTCCTTGTTAATGTAGAGCCTGACGATCTTGGCAGCAGCGATCCTCTTGCCGGAGTTTTTTTTCAGCGTGATATCGAACACAAGGCTTTTATCGCCGGCGGAGCTGATTACAGTGCGCCTGTTATCACTGTGGGAGATCTTCTCAATGAAAGAGAGCCTGTGATGCCGGAGGATATACTTCCTACATACAGTCCGGGAATAAGACCTGCAAGACCGGAGACGTATCTTCCTGATTTTGTCTGCGATGCCGTTAAAAGCGGTATCAGAGAAATGGGGAAAAAAATACCGGGATTTGACAGTGACTCTGCTGTTCTTACGGGCGTTGAGAGCCGGAGCAGCTCTCCGGTGAGGATATGCCGGGGCGAGGATATGCAGTCGATTTCGGTAAAGGGACTATTTCCGTGCGGAGAGGGCGCAGGCTATGCCGGAGGGATAATCTCTGCTGCTGTTGACGGTATTAAATGTGCGGAAATGATAACAGCCAATACTAATTTCGCTCTGAAACCCGACGATCTTTGCGAAGATCATGCACAGTTTTCAGAATGAAATCAGCATACATATCTGAAAAGGAGAATGCCGCAAAAGGCAAAACTTGCAGGAAATTTATGTGTGATAGAATGATAGGAGGAAAATATGAAGGTAAATGTTATCAACGGTGAAATGGATACTCACGAGATCAACGGATATATTGAATATGCCGGAAAAAAATTCCCCGGACGGCAGATACGTCAGATGGATATTATCATTGACGGCGAATTTGTAGATCTGAAATTTTATTTCAAGGATACCGATTTTCAGCACGCATACCGCTCTGCCGATTATCTTGTGAACAGCATGGATAAGCTCAACGATGCAAAGCAGACGGAATTTCGGGAAAAGGAATGTCACAAGGTATGACTGAGCTTACAAATATTGCGGAAATACGCAGCCTTCTCGCACGTCACGGTTTCAGTTTTTCAAAAGGTCTCGGGCAGAATTTTATAACAGATCCGACTATATGTCCTAAAATCGCAGAGCTGGGAAATGCCGGAAAAGGGTTCGGCATTCTTGAAGTAGGAACGGGAATAGGCGTGCTTACGGCTGAGCTTGCCCGGCGTGCCGATAAGGTCACTGCTGTAGAGATCGACAAACGTCTTCTGCCAATACTTGATGAAACGCTTTCTGATTTCAGCAATGTAAAAATAATCAATGATGACATTATGAAATGTGATATATCTGAAATTATCCGCAGCGAATTTCCCGGAATGAGAACTGCTGTCTGTGCAAATCTCCCGTATTATATAACCTCCCCTGTGATAATGCTCCTGCTTGAAAGCCGTCTGCCGGTGGAGTCGATCACCGTTATGGTACAGCGTGAGGCTGCCGAAAGACTTTGTGCGGATGTGGGCTCACGTGATTCGGGAGCAATAACCGTTGCCGTGAATTATTACGGAAAAGCCGAAAAGCTGTTCGATGTTTCAAGAGAGTGCTTCATGCCGTCGCCGAACGTAGACTCCGCCGTTATAAGGATAACTCCTCATTCACGCCCATTGATCGAAGATGCCGAAAAGGAAAAATTCTTTTTCAGAATGGTGAAAAGCGGTTTTTCTCAGAGAAGAAAAACTGCCGCCAATGCACTCTCATCAGTTATGGGAGCTGCAAAAGAGACGATCTTCACAGCACTTGAAAACACCGGACTTTCGCTAAATTCAAGATTCGAGCAGTTTGATATGGAGACACTTCTGAAACTTTCCGATGAGCTGCGGAGGTTATGCTGATGGGTGTATTTTACGGAGTAAGCACAGGTCCGGGAGATCCTGAGCTTATGACTGTCAAGGCTGTGAAGATCATAAAAAAATGCACGGTGCTTTTTATTCCAAGAACAGGCGGTGAGAAAACACTCGCCCTTTCAATAGCTGAAAAAGCTGTTGATATCAGCGGCAAAAAAATAATTCCCATTGATTTTCCCATGTCTGCTGATAAAAAGCTGCTTGACGAAAATTATGATAATGCAGCGGCGGTGATCTGCCGTGAGCTTGCCATCGCTGATGCCGCAATGCTCTGTTCGGGGGATATATCCGTGTTTTCCACTTTTTCCTATATTTGTGAAAAAGTTGCCGAAAAAGGCTTTGAGACGGTGCTCTGTCCGGGAGTTACAAGCTTTTGTGCAGCCTCTGCTGCTTTGGGGCGTGATCTTGTAAGGAGTGATGGATCTCTTGAGATAATTCCCTTTGCTTGCAGAGACTTTGAAAAGCGGTTATGCTCCGGCGGCACTAAGGTGATAATGAAAACCGGCAGCCGCTTCGCAGAGCTTCTTGAAATACTTGACAGGACCGGTCTGACCGGCAGAACATCTGCTGTTGAAAATTGCGGTCTTGAAAATGAGAAACTGTTTCCGGAGATATCCGGTCATTCCGGCAAATTCGGATATTTCACCGTATTTATCGTTCGATAATGAGAGGAGCGCCAATGTTTGAAAAATATATTTTTGTCAACGGGCAGCGTCTCAGATGCGGTTATACTACGGGATCATGTGCTGCGGCAGCAGCCGGAGCAGCGGCTGAAATGCTCCTTACCGGAAAAATAGTCAGATGTGCGGAAATAATTACTCCAAAGGGAGTCATACTCGATCTTGATACGGAAGACCCCTTTATCGGCAGTGACCATGCCTCCTGCAAGGTCTTGAAGGACAGCGGCGATGATCCGGATATCACAAACGGAATAAGTGTTTGCGCTGACGTTTATTTATCCGAATACGGCGTGGAGATCTCCGGCGGTGAGGGAGTAGGCATTGTCACTAAGCCCGGACTTGACCGGCCTGTAGGCGATGCGGCGATAAATTCCGTTCCGAGAAAAATGATAACCGATGCCGTTATGAAAGCTGTGAAAAACTCCGGATATACCGGAGGACTGAGGGTAGTCATATCCGTTCCGGAGGGGAAAAAAATTGCAGAAAAAACGTACAATCCTCGTATGGGCATCGTCGGAGGTATCTCAATAATCGGCACAAGCGGTATTGTCGAGCCGATGAGCACATCTGCCATAATCGAAACCGTCAGGACTGAGGCAAGAATGAGACGTGCCCGGGGAAAGGAAAACCTCCTTTTAACGATCGGCAATTACAGTGAAAATTTTGTCGGAGAGCGATTTCCCGCACTGTCAGATGCAGCCGTAAAATGCAGCAATTTTATCGGTGAAGCTATTGATGCGGGCATTGAGCTCGGTTTCAGGAGAATTCTTATCATAGGTCATTTGGGAAAGCTTGTAAAGCTCGGTGCTGGCATTATGAACACACATTCCTCATGTGCGGACGGACGCATGGAGATCCTTGCATTTTGCGCTATTGCAGGCGGAGCCGATATCCATACGCTGAATAAACTCACAGCCTGTGCAACAGTCGATGCAGCTCTCGATATCCTGCGTGATCCCGGAGCACTTGAAAAAACGCTGGAGGTACTTTCCGACCGTATGGAGCTGTATCTCAAAGCAAAGGTGAAGGGCAATGCAGACATCGGGGCACTTGCTTTTTCTCCTAAACAGGGAGTTATTGTTAAAACTAAGTCTGCCGATGGAATAATTGATAAAATTTCGGAGGAAGAAAATGGTTGATTTTGTCGGTGCAGGCTGCGGTGCTGCCGATCTTATAACGCTCAGAGGACTACGGCTGATAAAATCGGCTGATGTGATAATATATGCAGGCTCACTCGTCAATCCCGAGCTTCTTGAATACGCATCTCCCGAATGTGAGATATATAACAGCGCTGTCATGACTCTCGAAGAGATCATAGCTGTTATGGCAGATGCTGACAAAGCCGGAAAAAGAATAGTCCGCCTCCATACCGGAGATCCCTCTCTGTATGGCGCAATACGTGAACAGATGGACAGGCTTTCCGAGCTCGGCATCAGCTTCAATGTCTGTCCCGGAGTCAGCTCCTTTTGCGGAGCGGCGGCGTCACTGAAAGCAGAATATACACTTCCGGAAGTCTCTCAAACGGTGATAATAACACGAATGGCGGGCAGAACGGCAGTTCCCGAAAAAGAATCCGTAGAAAGCCTTGCTGCTCATGGCGCAACAATGATAATTTTTCTCAGCGCAGGTATGACAAAGGAGCTTTCAGAACGTCTTCTCAGCGGAGGATATTCTCCCGATACACCTGCTGCGATCGTTTACAAAGCAACATGGGACGATGAGAAAATATTTCGCTGTACGGTGGCAACTCTTGCAGAGACAGCATCATCAAACGGAATAAATAAAACGGCTCTTATAACCGTGGGAGGATTTCTCGGCGATAAATATGCACTCTCAAAACTTTATGACAAGGCATTTGAAACGGGGTTCAGAAAGGCTGATCTTACATGAGGATAGCGGTAATATCCGTCACGGAAAGGGGCAGAAAGCTCTCTCAGAAAATATCAGAACAGCTTTCAGTGCAGCATACGATCCGGCGTTTCTGTTTTGCCGGACACAGCGATGATAATGCAGCGGAGTTTCGGAATATCAGCATCCTTGTACATGAGATTTTCAGCCGGTCTGACGGACTTGTCTTTATCTGCGCCTGTGGGATAGCTGTGCGTGCCATTGCACCGTATATCAGGAATAAAGCTGACGACCCTGCTGTTTTGGTCATTGATGATCGGGGAGATCACGTTATACCGCTGCTTTCGGGACATCTCGGAGGAGCTAACCGCCTTTCTGAGATCATCGCCGAAATTATTGATGCAGAGGCGATAATTACAACGGCTACCGACTCTGCCGGACTTTTTTCGCCTGACAGCTTTGCGGCGGCGAATGATCTGATAATTGAAGATCTGACTGCGGCAAAAAAAATCGCCTCGGCAATTCTTGACGGTGAAAATACAGGTCTGATAAGCAGTTATCCCTGCAAAAATATTCCGGCGTGCATTTCGGAGAATAATAACTGTCGGACAGGAATTATCATTGGCGCTGAGAATATAAAAAGTCCCTTTGAGGTGACGCTCAGGCTCATTCCGAAAAACATCGTTATAGGTATAGGCTGCAAAAGCGGAGTTTCCGGACAGGCGATCGGCTCTCATGTTTTGAAAAGTCTCTCGGAAGCAGATATCTCCATCGAAAGAGTCTGCGCAGTGTCAACTATCGATCTGAAAAAAAATGAGCGGGGATTGCTTGAATTTTGCCATAAATACAACATTCCGCTGATAGCATATACGGCTCGGGAGCTTATGAGCGTCAGCGGTGATTTCTCCTCCTCGGATTTCGTCAGAAAAACAGTTGGTGCGGATAATGTCTGTGAAAGAAGCGCAGTACTTTGCAGCGGAGGTCATCTCGTTATGAGAAAAAAAGCATCTGACGGAGTTACCGTTGCCGCTGCGGAAAAATGTATAACTCCGGATCTTGAAAGGAAGATACTGTAATGCTTTATGTTGTGGGAACAGGCTGCGGCAGCAGAGAGGCTGTTACTTTACAAGCGGAAGCCGCAATAAAAAGAAGCTCGATAATTGTCGGATATACCGTCTATGTTGATATTATAAAAGATTTTTTTCCGGATAAGGAATACATTTCGACAGGAATGCGTCAGGAGATCGACCGTGTTGAACTTGCTCTTCAACTCTCTATGGAGAAAACTGTCTCACTGATATGCAGCGGCGACAGTGAGCTTTACGGTATGGCAGGACTTGCGTTTCAGATAGGAGATAAATATCCACAGGCAGATATAGAGATCGTTCCCGGTGTAACGGCTGCATTCAGCGGAGGAGCACTCCTCGGCTCGCCCCTGACAAGTGATTTCGCAGTGATAAGTCTTTCCGATCTGCTGACTCCAATGGAAAAGATATTAAAGCGTCTTCGATATGCTGCGGAAGCAGATCTTGTGATAGTCTTGTACAATCCCGGATCGAAAAGCAGGAGCGGTCATCTGAAAAAAGCGTGTGATATACTTCTTGAGATCATATCTCCCGAAACAGTGTGCGGATATGTACGCAATATCGGCAGAGACGGTCAGCAGAGCGGTGTACTCACTCTTTCGGAGCTTCGTGATCTTAATGCAGATATGTTCACCACAATTTTTATCGGAAACTCTGATACAAAACTCATCAGGGGAAAAATGGTAACTCCGAGAGGATACCGCAATGTATAGGATACTCATATTCGGCGGAACTACCGAAGGACGGCTCATGGCTGAATATTGTCTGCTGCATGAAATACAGGCTGAGATATGTGTAACTACAGACTATGCTGCGCAGCTCCTGCCTGTAAGTGAGATCATAAAAATATCTGTAGGAAAACTAAATGCAGATGAAATGGCGGAAAAGATCGGCATCTCAGGCTATGAGACGGTGATAGATGCAACTCATCCGTATGCTGTGGAGGCAAGCAGGAATATCCGCAATGCCTGCCAAAAAGCAAATGCGTCCTGCTACAGGATAATCAGAGACTCCTGCATTCACGAGGGAGAGATCGTCAGCAGCATGAATGAGCTTATTGAACTTCTGAACAGAAATGATTCAGTGATCCTCAGCACTCTTGGCAGCAAAGAGCTTGATTCCCTGACGGCTGTAAAAAATTACAGGGAAAGGATATGGGTGAGAGCTCTTCCGACCGAAGAAATACGCAGCAGCTTTATAAGTCAGGGATACCGTGAGGAACACCTCATCGCTGAAAAAGGACCGTTTACCGTCATGCAGAATATCTCCCACATAAAAAAAAGCGGCGCAGAGATACTTGTGACCAAAGAGAGCGGAGCAGCCGGAGGTTATCCCGAAAAAGCAGAGGCTGTCAGAATATGCGGTATTGATCTCATAACAGTAAAACGTCCGGAGGAAAGCGGAATAACTCTTGCGGAGGCGGAGGAAATTATCATGCGTAAAAAAAGGGAGCAAATATGAAAGTCTATATTGTGGGCATCGGAATGGACGGAGAAAATACGCTCACCTGCCATGCACTGTCAGTCATAAGATCTGCCGATGTGCTTATCGGCTCAGAGCGTACATTGAAGCCGTTCGCAAGCCTTGGAAAAACCACCATCGCAGAGTACAGAAGCCGTGAGATCGCTGATTTCCTGCACACCGTCAATTATGAAACTGCGGCCGTGCTGATGTCCGGTGACTGCGGTTTTTTCAGCGGTGCAAAGAGTCTTCTGCCGTTGCTGAAAGATCTTGAAACAGAGGTAATATGCGGAATTTCCACACCTGTTTATCTCTGCTCAAAACTGAATATCCCGTGGGAGGAGCTTCACCTTGTAAGTCTTCACGGAAGAGAGAGCTGCATTGTCCGAAAGGTCAGGGCTCACAGAATGGTTTTTTTCCTCATGGGAGGCGACATCACTCCCGGAATGCTTTGCCGCCGCCTTTGCGATTACGGAATGAACGATATAACAGTTCATATCGGAGGATCGCTCTCTTATCCGGAAGAACGCATAATAAGCGGAACAGCCGAGGAGCTCACGGACTGCGATATCAGCGGGCTGTGTGCTGTCATTACGGAAAATCCCTGCTTTGAAAACCGCCGGAGATACGGTATCAGTGATGATGAATTTATCCGTGGAAATATACCCATGACGAAATCCGTCATACGGGCGGCAGCTCTATCGGGACTTGATATCCGGCGTAATGATATCTGCTGGGATATCGGCTGCGGAACGGGTTCTGTCTCTGTTGAAATGGCGATGCAGTGCGAGGACGGTAAAGTATTTGCAGTTGATAAAGCTGCGGAGGCTTTGGAGCTCACAAATAAAAACCGTATCAGATTCGGATGTGATAATATTGATATCATCGGCGGCGATGCTGTGGAGGCAGTTCAGTCACTCCCTGCGCCGGATTGTATTTTTGCAGGCGGTTCGGGAGGAAAACTTCGTGAGATACTCAGGGCTGCCGAAGAAAAAAATCCCAATGTCAGAGCAGTGGTAACAGCGGTATCTCTTGAAACGCTCATGCTGTGCGATGATGTTTTCCGTGAGCTTGGCCGGGAGCCGGATATAATGCAGATCGCTGTGACGAAAATGCAGCAGAAAGGCTCACACAGGCTTATGCAGTCGGAGAATCCCATATTTATCATAAAAAGGAAGATCATATGAAAACTATCATGATAGCAGGAACAGGGAGCGGCTGCGGAAAAACAACGATCACCTGCGGTATTCTTGCCGCATTTAAAAAGCGTGGCGTGAGAGCGGCAGCGTTCAAATGCGGACCTGATTACATTGATCCGATGTTCCACAAAGAAATAATAGGTGTCAGCTCGTATAATCTTGATGCTTTTTTCTGCGATGATGATACCGTAAATCACCTTCTCTGCAAAAACAGTGCTGATGCGGATATCTCCGTTATTGAGGGCGTTATGGGATTCTATGACGGCTTTTCCTCCGGCGGCTCGGCTTATTCATTATCCGAAAAAGTGAAAACCTCCGTGATAATTGTTATAGATTGCAAGGGAATGAGCGATTCCTTGGGTGCTGTGATGAAAGGTTTTCTGACGTATAAAGTTCCGAACAGAATATGCGGATTCATTTTCAACCGCCTCCCGGAGAAGCTTGTTGATCTCGCAAGGGAGCTTTGTCAAGAAATGGGAGTAATTTTTTTCGGATATTTCCCTGCGAATAAAATGTCCATAAAAAGCCGTCATCTCGGACTTGTCACTGCCGGAGAAATATGCGATCTGAAAATGCGGGTCTCTCAGCTTGGCGGACTTGCAGAAAAATTCATTGATCTTGACAGGATCATGTCCGTATCAGAGCGAAGTCCGGTCAGTTACGCAGCTCCGGTTTTCAAGAAGCTCTCATGCAGCGAACCTCCTGTTATAGCGATTTCTTACGACAAAGCATTTTGTTTTTTATATCCCGATAATATAAACGCTCTGACAGAGATCGGCTGCCGTGTTGAATTTTTCTCGCCGTTGAATGATAAAAAAATTCCCGATAATGCTGACGGAGTTATTTTCTGCGGAGGATATCCTGAGCTTTACGCAGAGGAGCTTTCACAAAATAAAGAGATGCTCTCTTCCGTAAAAATGCGCATATCAGACGGAATTCCTGTCATAGCTGAGTGCGGAGGATCTATGTATCTCCACAGGGAATTGGAAAACGACAAGGGAAAAAAATTTCCAATGGCAGGTGTTATCGACGGAATTTCTTACAAAACGGAAAAATTGCAAAGATTTGGTTATGTAAAACTCACGGCAAAGCATGACAATTTGTTATGCAAAGCGGAAAAAGAGATCTCCGCTCATGAGTTCCACTACTGGGAGAGTTCGGTGTGCGGCAGTGATTTTAAGGCACAAAAACTCGGCGGAGCATCGTGGGAATGCTGCATATGCACAGACAAGATGTATGCGGGGTTTCCGCACCTGTATTTTTATTCTGATATGGATATTGCTGTCAGATTTGCAGAAGCCTGTGTTAAATATGGAGGAAAAAATGAAAAGGATCAGTTTGATCGGACCGACGGATAAAAATTTTTTCAAGGCGGCAAAAAATCAATGGGACAGCATCGCCAAACCACTGGGCAGCTTGGGGCTTCTTGAAGAATCCATATGCAAAATTGCAGCAGTTCAGAAAACAACAGATGTCGATATATCACGTCGGACGGTCGTAGTGATGTGTGCCGATAATGGTGTTGTGGCTGAAGGCGTTACGCAGATCGGCAGTTATGTCACAAAGCTTTCGTCCGAAGCAATAGCTTGCGGGAGATCAAATATCGATCTGCTTGCGGAAACCTTTGATGCAAAAGTTCTGGCTGTGGATATAGGGATAAACGGCGAGATCGACTGCCCTGCGCTCCTTGACAGAAAAATAGCTCATGGAACAGCAAATATCGCCAAGGGAGCGGCAATGACACTGAACGAAGCGGAAAGGGCTGTTTCAGTCGGAATGGATATAGTCAAGGAGCTCAGAACCGGCGGCACAAAAATCATCGTCACGGGTGAAATGGGTATCGGAAATACAACAACGGCAGCAGCGATCTCGGCTGTTCTGCTTGATTTGCCTGCTGAGGCTGTCACAGGGAGAGGTGCAGGACTTTCCGATGAAGGTCTTGCTCGCAAAACTGCTGCCGTAAAGCAGGCGATAGAGATAAACGCTCCGGATATCGGTGATCCTGTCGGAATGCTTGCTAAGATCGGCGGATTCGATATTGCAGGTATGGCAGGAGTTTTTCTCGGAGGAGCTGTGTACGGCATACCTGTTGTGATCGACGGGATCATTTCGGCGGCGGCAGCAAATATTGCCTGTCTCATTGAGCCGCTGTGCCGGGAGTATATGCTTGCAGGGCATATTTCCGGCGAGCCGGCAGGAAAGGCTCTTCTTGATAAAATAGGACTTTGTGCGCCGATCAATGCCGGTCTCAGATTGGGAGAAGGGACAGGCGGTATAATGCTCCTGCCTCTTCTGGACGGTGCGCTTGCGGTATATAGAAATTCTCACAGATTTGAGGAAACAGGAATAGAAAGGTATGTGGAGCTTTGATGATGACTCTTATAACAGGCGGTTCAAAATCAGGCAAGTCACGCTATGCAGAAAAAATACCGGATACCTTCACGGGGAAAAAAATATACATAGCCACAATGCGTCCATACGGAGATGAAGCCGCTGATGCAATTATCCGTCATAGAAAAATGCGCTCCGGCAAAGGCTTTGAAACAGTGGAGCAGTATACCGATATTCACAGGATCTCGTTGCCGGCGGACTGCAGTATTCTTTTAGAGTGTATGGGAAATCTCTGCGCTAATGAGATGTTCACAGATGGAGCGGTATGCGATCCCACTGAAAAAATAATTACGGGAGTTATACATCTGAAAAAGATCGCCTCGGAGCTTATAATCGTTACAAACGAAACAGGCAGTGACGGCATCAGCTACGAAAGCGGTACACAAAAATATATTTCTGTCCTCGGAGAGATTAACAGGCAGCTTGCAGCTATTGCAGATAATGTTATCGAGTGTGTTTATGGTATCCCGGTTGCGCTGAAAGGAGAGGTTTTATGCTGAGATCAATGCGCTCTGCCTTTCTGATGTATTCAAAAATACCTGTTCCCAAAGTCGAATGGAAAGAAGAAAACAGACGATTTTCACTTTGCTTTTTCCCTCTTGTGGGAGCGGTGACAGCACTGCTTTTTGTTTTGTGGAATCTCTTCTGCCACGAGATAAATGCCTCCCCGATACTTTCCGGAGCAGGCTCGATGCTCATTCCCGTTATGATAACTGGAGGGATACATCTTGACGGATTTTGTGACGTTTGTGATGCAAGAGCATCTTGGGGCGACAGATCAAAAAAGCTGAAAATAATGAGCGATGCACATATCGGAGCTTTTGCCGCAATAAATGTTTCTGTATATCTTATTGTGCAGACAGCAGTTTTCTCACAGATCACCGAAATCGGTCAGGTGATAGCGGCATCATTCGGATTTGTTATGTCAAGATGTCTCAGCGGTATTACGGCAGTTACTTTCAGATGCGCAAAAAAAGACGGCTCACTTCAGGATCTCATCAGACCGGCGCACAAAGGCATAACGCTGATAACTCTTGCGGCAATATTTATTCTCTCCTCAGCCGGAATGATGATCTCAGCTCCCGGTCCCGGAGCTTGCGCAGTTATAGCGTGTGCAATTTTTCTGCTGTATTACCGGCATTTTTCATACAAGAATTTTGGCGGTGTTACCGGAGATCTATCCGGTTGGTTTTTGCAGATGTGTGAAATAATTATCCCGGCTGTTCTTGTTATCTCAGAACTTATACAGGAGACTTATTTATGAAAATGATAGTTGGAGGAGCTTTTCAGGGGAAAACCCGTATCGCTGAAAAAATTTTTTCTCTCAGAGCTGATGATATCATCAACGGAGCTGTTTGCTCCATAGAAGAGTGTTATTCTGCCGTATGTATAAAAAATTACCACGAGCTTATCCGAAGAATTATGAATAATAATATTGATCCGGTTGAATTTACGCAGAAGCTTTGCAGTGAAAATCCGGAGGCAGTAATTATAATGGATGAGATCGGCTGCGGAATAATTCCCATAGAAAAAAATGAACGCATTTATCGTGAGCTTACGGGAAGATCGGGCTGCATAATAGCAGAAAACAGTGATCTCGTTATAAGAGTTTGCTGTGGAATTATGACTGTTATCAAGGGAGAGATCAATGAGGATAAAATTTATTCGTCACGGAAAAACATCGGGGAATCTTGAAAAAAGATATATCGGCAGCACAGATGAACCTCTATGCAGCGAGGGAATAAATGAGCTTGAAAAAATAAAAATAACCTGCACCGGTATGCTTTTTTCAAGCCCTATGATCCGCTGCATACAAACGGCAGAGATACTTTTTCCGGAGTGTCCACCCATTGTTATAAACGAGCTTCGTGAATGTGATTTCGGCAGATTTGAGGGAAAAAATTACATCGAGCTTTCGGGTGATGCTGATTATCAGAGCTTTATAGACAGCGGCGGAGAAAAAGCTTTTCCGGGAGGAGAAACACCTGACGGATTCAAAAAGCGGTGTGTTGAGGGATTCCGCAAAGCCGTGGAAATATGCGGCTGTTCCGGAGACGCAGTATTCATTGTTCACGGCGGAACGATAATGGCTGTTATGGAGCATTATGCTGTGCCTAAACGCAGCTTTTACGACCGGCATACTGAAAACGGTCACGGATATGATACCGTTTTCGACGGAAAAAAAATTATAATAACGGAGAAGATATGAATTACATAATTGCTGTGATGCCGCTGATCGTCGGAGCTATTCTTGATTCGCTGATCGGTGATCCATACAGACTTCCTCATCCTGTTCGCCTTATAGGGCGGCTGATAATGCGGCTTGAATCATTTGTGCGCAAAAAATTTTCGGATAAGCTCTTTCACGGCGGAATATTTCTTTCAGCAGTTGTATTGATATTATCGTCAGTCTTACCGCTTTGTATACTTATTGTTTTTTATAGGATAAATGTCCTGCTCGGAGCTGCTGCCGAATCGGTAATGTGCTTTTATCTTTTTGCGGCAAAGTCTCTGAGATCCGAGAGCATTAAGGTCTATAAAAAAATCTCTGAAAATGATATACCGGGAGCAAGACAGGCTGTTTCAATGATAGTGGGCAGAGATACGGACTCTCTTGATGAAAACGGGATAATAAGAGCTGCCGTTGAAACTGTCGCTGAAAATACTTCTGACGGAGTAACAGCTCCTATGATGTATTCTGCATTGGGCGGTGCGCCGTTGGGATTTTTTTATAAGGCTGCAAATACACTTGATTCAATGATCGGATACAAGGACGAAAAATACAGAGAAATAGGCTGCTTTGCGGCAAAGCTTGACGATGTTCTGAATTATATTCCCTCAAGGATAACGGCTGTCGTGATGATAGCGGTATCCTGCATTGTCGGGCTTGACGGAAAAAATGCGTTAAGAATATGGCGGCGTGACAGGCGAAAACACGCAAGTCCGAATTCTGCACAATGTGAGTCTGTGTGCGCAGGTGCATTGCGTATCAGACTTGCCGGCGATGCGTATTATTTCGGCAAGCTCGTAAAAAAAGAGTACATCGGTGATGATCTGCGAACGATCGAAAATGAAGATATCCGCCGCTCTGACCGTCTTATGTATGGCACATCGCTTGTGACTCTTATCATCTGCGCTGTGCTGAGAGCTGTATTGTATGGAGGATTTTTCATATGAATTATCAATTGCACGGCGGAAATTATGAAATGCTTGAAACAGAGCTTGATTTTTCAGCTAATATAAATCCTTTGGGGATTCCCGATAATATAAGAGCGGCGGTCATCTCATCGGCAGATAAGTGGGGAGAATACCCCGATCCATACTGTCGGGAACTTTGTAAAAGGCTTTCAAAATATGAGGATATCGCTGCTGAAAATATAGTCTGCGGCAATGGAGCATCAGACATTATCTATCGCATCGTTCAGGCTTTAAGACCTCATAAAGCTGTTATTTGCGCTCCGTCTTTCGGAGAGTATAAAAAAGCTCTTATTGAGACCGGCTGTGAGATACATGAGCATTTTCTGCTTGAAGAAAACGATTTTTTCATGACGGAGCCTTTTCTCGATGAGCTTGAAGCAGACATTGATATCGCTTTTATCTGTACTCCGAATAATCCCACGGGAGCGCTCATCTGTCCGCAGCTTATGAAAAAAGTTGCAGAACAATGCCTTAAAAAAAATATAATTCTTATCAGTGATGAATGTTTCCTTGATTTTGCGGAAAACTCTCAGCTTTATACAATGAAAAATTTTATGAATGAGAATATCATCATCTTAAAAGCGTTCACAAAAATATTTGCAATACCGGGGCTAAGGCTCGGCTACGGGCTGTTCGGAAGCTCAGAGACTGCTGAAAAAATCAGAAACTCCGGTCAATTCTGGAGCGTTTCTGCACCTGCCCAGGCTGCCGGAATTGCTGCGTTCAATAAATCAGCAGCTATATCCGGTGCTGTGAAACTGATCGCTGAAGAAAGGGAGTATCTTTCCGGTGAGCTTGCCTCTTTCGGTTTCAGAGTATATCCCTCTGAGGCAAATTTCATATTATTCAAAAGCAGATATCCGCTCTATGAAATGCTGCTCAGGGAAAAAATACTCATCAGGAGCTGCGCCGGCTACAGCGGTCTCGGAGAGAACTATTTCAGAATTGCAGTAAGGACTCACGGGGAAAATATTCGCCTGATCGAAGCAATAAGGAGGATACTCAATGGGTAAGCCGATAATGATACAAGGAACTATGTCCAACGCAGGAAAGAGCCTTATCACTGCCGGACTTCTCCGTATTTTCAAGCAGGACGGATACTCATGCGCCCCCTTTAAATCTCAGAATATGGCGCTGAATTCTTATATTACGGAGGACGGCTGTGAGATCGGGCGTGCTCAGGCAATGCAGGCAGAGGCGGCAGGAGTTGAACCATCGGTTTTGATGAATCCCATACTGCTGAAACCCGTAACGGATTCAGGTTCACAGGTAATAGCTTTCGGCAAGGTCGTCGGCAATATGAGTGCTGCTGAATATTTCAGGCGCAAATCAGAGTTTATCCCCGGAATAGTATCTGCGTACAAAAGGCTTTCTTCGCAGTATGATATTGTAGTTATCGAGGGTGCGGGAAGTCCGGTAGAGCTTAATCTCAAAAACGGAGATATTGTAAATATGGGAATGGCAAAAATTGCAGAGTCTCCCGTGATACTTGTCGGCGATATCGACCGTGGAGGAGTTTTCGCTCAGCTTTTCGGAACTCTCGATCTTCTTGAAAATGACGAGCGTGATATGGTAAAAGGACTGATAGTCAATAAATTCCGTGGAGACAAAAACCTCTTTGAAAGCGGTGCTGAAATACTTCGTAAACGCAGCGGAAAGCCGTTTCTCGGCGTTATGCCGTATGTAAAATGTGATATTGAGGACGAGGACAGTTTATCTGAAAAGCTTGATAAAAATTATGCTCCGTCAGCCGTAAAAATTGCCGTTATAAGACTTCCGAGAATATCGAATTTTACCGATTTTGATGTTTTTGCACAGTATAACGGTGTATCCGTAGAATACATGACCGATCACCGTGAGCTTGAAACTGCTGATATGATAATTATTCCCGGAACAAAAAATACTATCGCCGATATGAAGTGGCTCAGAGAGAGCGGTATGGAGGCTGCAATAAAAAGATCCGCATCAAGGAATGTGCCTGTTTTTGGAATATGCGGAGGATATCAGATGCTCGGAGGGGAGATATCCGATCCGTACAATATGGAATCAGGCGAAAAAATACGTGGAATGGAGCTCCTTAAAACCGAAACAATTTTTGACAGCAAAAAGACTCAGATAAGAACATCGGGGAAATTTGTTGTATCCGGCGGAATATTCTCATGCCTCAACGGTGCGCATTTTGAGGGATATGAGATACATATGGGGATCACAAAAAACGAGGGAAAATTTCTCCTTGATCGCGGAGGCTCATATGAGGGGAATGTCTGCGGCTGTTATGTGCATGGTATTTTTGACAGTCCGGAGGTATCCGAAAGAATAATACGCAAACTTTTTTCATTGAAGGGAACGGATTATCAGGGCGGTATAACTGACAGAAAAGCGTATAAAGATTCACAGTTTGATATCCTTGCTGATGAGATCAGGAAAAATATTGATATTGAAAAAATTTACCGCATTATCGAGGAGGGAATATAATGGAGCTTGAATTTGTAAAGCCGGAGGATATCGAACGGCGCAGCTTTGAAATAATACGCTCCGAAATAGGAGAGATATCTGCTCCGGAGGAAAATATTCCTGTCATTTTGCGTGTCATACATACAACTGCCGATCTTGAATATTGTGAGGATCTGTGCTTTTCCGAAAATGCCGTAAAAAAAGCACTTGCTGCGATAAAAAAAGGTGCGGTCATAGTGACCGACACGAATATGGCACTTTCCGGAATAAACAGATCTGCGCTGAAAAAACTCGGCTGTAAAGCAATGTGTTTTATGTCTGATGATGATGTGGCAGAGCGTGCGCAGCATAATGGAACGACACGTGCTTATGCGGCTGTTGATAAAGCGGCAGCGCTGGGTGCTCCCGTGATATATGCTTCGGGGAATGCTCCCACAGCTCTTATAGGATTATATGAACATATAAAGAAAAAGAGTTTCATTCCTGAGCTGATTATCGGAGTTCCTGTGGGATTTGTAAATGTTGTTCAGTCAAAAGAGCTTATTATGGAAAGTGGTGTCCCATACATTGTGTCAAAAGGGCGCAAAGGAGGGAGCACAGTTGCTGCGGCAATATGTAATGCTCTTCTGTACATGGCAGGCGGCAGAAATTATAGTGAAAGTAAAAAATAATTTAATGCTGCATATTGCTCTTACTTACATGACGGGCATTCTGCCGATCAAGAAATACGGTGTTGCACTGCGGAAATCTTGGAAATACGCATCTTCTGAGGGTAGTGCATCGCCTCCGCCATCTTAAAATACGTATTTTAAACCTTACGCAAAACACTGAAAAGAGCCGTAAATACGTTTAGTAGCGTATCTGCGGCTCTTTTTTTACAAAAAATATGCTTTTGTCCGGCAGGAGATCGGAAACCGTAGTGATGCGGCATTTTTGTGCATACCCCTAAAACTCTCCTGCTAAAAATCGGATCATTTTTACTTATCGTTTTTCTTCTTCTTGTTGATTTTCGGAACTGCATATACCGGCTTCAACGGCTTTGCACGGCGCTTGAACATTATCAGCGAATATATACATAATGCAATATACAGCAGACTCAGTATTATCGAGATCTTCAACGCTGTGCTGAACCACTTTGAGCCGATGAATCTTTTTGCCGCTTCAAGATTATATTTTGAAAATGATCTCTTGACATCACTGACTGCTACTACTTCAACAGTAGCTATCTCCTCTCCGGAATAACTGAGCGTCAGCGTGCCAAGAGGCTCTCCGGCTTTTACGGGCGCCTGAACCGAATCCTTATAGAATTTCGGTGTCGGACGGTCGATCAGCTTCAGATCAATGTCATCGCACCACAGCATCAGGACCTCGTCCTTTGGTCTGACAAGAATATAATCTCTGCCGTCAGCAAGAGTGACCTCCAACGAACCTACCTCTGTTGACTTGTCGAGTATGACTCTGTAAGAAAAACTGCTGAACGCCCAGTCGAACAGCGTACAGGCATCTTGTATATGGTAAAACGTGGCATTTCCGTCAGCATCACTGAACGGTGCTTTCATCAGCACGGCAAGATAATTGTTGCCGTCTTTGCTTGCCTCAACAACAATATTTCGTCCTGCCTTTGTAAGATTTGCTGTCTTGATGCCCTTTGCTCCCATGTAGTATTCATCATCATCAGGATCCGTCATGATATTCGTGTGTTTCCACAGCCATGTGCTGTGATTCGGGTGACGATCCGGATTCGGCACTACGGGATTGTACGTCACTGTACAAGCGATCGTACTGAAAAGCGGAACATTCAGCGCATACTGTGTGAGCACTGCCATATCTCTTGCAGTCGTGTACTGGTTTGCATCAAACATTCCGTGAGCATTGGTGAATTTTGTATTATTCATGCCGATCTCTGCCGCTTTATCATTCATCATCTTCACAAATTTATCAGGATCGCTCTCACCCACATAATATGCAAGCGACTGCGATGCCTCAACAGACGATGTAAGCATCATACAGTAGAGCAGATCCTCAACGGTCAGAACATCTCCGTCATTGAGATCAACACTCGGCAGATCATCGGGATCGTCCATAGCATTGTACACAGGAGTGTACACATCGGGATCAAGAGTTATCTCCTTGCTGAGATCATCACAATTTTCCAGCACAACTACTGCTGTCATGATATTTACAAGCGGACCGGGAAGCTGCTTTGCATCGGCATCTTTTTCGTGAACGATCGTTCCCGTATCAAGATTCACAAGCACTGCTGACTCGCTGTTTATCGGTGTCGTCATCGGAAAATTCAGTGCCTTTGCCTTTAATGTGCTCATAATGGGAAGCAGCAGTATCACCGAAGCTATAATTGATAAAAATTTTTTCATAATACATTTCCTCTATTCGTTTTATAGGGCGGAGAAACACGATTTTCTACACGAGAAAAAAGCTCCGAATATATTATACCGGATTTTCGACCCGACTTAAAATGCTTGTAAAAGCAATTCCTGTAAAATAAGAAAAATTTTATGTTTATACCGTCCTTTGATGCAAATTGCATTAGAGGGTGGTATATATCGGCAGGATAGTCGGCGTTTACATCAGAGAGGAGTATATTAGTTTTGTGCTTTCTGCGCCGGCGGCTCATATTTCAGGATAAGCTCCTTCACCTTTTCATCACGTGTCAGATTATACATGAGCTTCATAGATCTGAGCGCATTCGGAATATCCTTTTTTCCAAGATAAAACGCTGAAAGCTGTGCTGCCACCGAGACTACCGTCTCGCTTGGTCCGAATTCTATCTCATATTTTTTCATTATCTCAACGATCTGATCCCGTGTAGGTCTCACAATGGGAGTGCCTTTCAGATCGGCAAGATGCTGCATCTCATACGGTATCGCCGGATTCGGAGCAAACATCACACTCGCAGTGTAGAATGCGGCAGCGTCCTCATACTCATGGAAATCGGTGAGTATATAGCCCACATTTGCATAACAGCGTGCTATCGCAACGGGTGATGAGGCTACCCTAAGCGTATCTATGGTCGTCTCAATAAGCCGCCTCTTGTTCTTCAGCAGCTTATATACTTCGGCAAGCTCAAACTTCGGACCGCAGTCCACGGGATTATAGCCGATCGCAGTTTTCAGCACCGGTATGGCATCAAGCGGAGAGCCTGTCTCCGTAAGTATATACGCATATGTAGTAATATATGATGCAAAATCAAAGGGAGTACGGCTGAGTGTCTTCTCATACTTGAAAAGCGTCCGGCAGAGATTATCCTCAAAGGGATTGCGCAGAGAGACATACTTAGTTTTTTCAGTCTCTTTGAATTCCACAGTAATTTTTTTATAAAGGCGTTCGGCAAGCGGCTTAGCCTCTATTATCTTTTTTTCGCTGATGAGCTTGTTGATCTCGCTGAACATCTCATCGAGCCTTACGCCGTCTACATGGGTGATACGAATGATCTCCTCCCGCTGTTCATTCGGCATATTTTCAATGATAAGCTCTCCTGCGGCATCGAATCCGTCAGAATTTCCCTCACTCGCAAAGATCTCAGCCTGTTTCCTCAGAAAAGCATCATTCTCCTGCGGAGTGCCGGTCAATTTTGTCCGAAGCTCCTCTATTATTTCTTCTTTAGTCATTCTGTTCCTCCTGATCTGATATCATTATCTGAAACTCAAATACGCTGTCCGACCTGCTTACAGAGGTCTGATATTATCAAAGGGCAGAAGCCTCTGCCCTCTGATAAATAGAATTTTTTTGATCTTGCAGCACATACGGCACAGCAATATCGCCTGTATATGAGATCAAAGACCTCTCTTCGCCATATCCTTTTTGAATTTAGCATCTATCTTGTCCTGCTTCTTCTTAGCTTTCAGCTCGTTCTTCGACATAAACCGTACATCTTTTTCCTGTGGTGCCGGCGGTTTGGGAGCAGATGCGGCAGGTCTTGAAGCAGCAGGCTTCGGAGTGCTCTTATACTCCTGATATACGGGAACTTCTTTCCGGGCGATCTCCTTCTTCTTCTTGAGTGTGTTATCACCGAGCTGTGAAAGAACATCTTCGATAGAGGTGAGGAGAGGTGCGTTTTTCTGCATACCCTGTGTTTCGGTCAGGCTCTTGTTAGCGTACTCCTTGGAGCTTGCTATAGCATTTACAAAAGCCTGTGATGTGGACTTGCTGTGCGAATTTACGGCTATCTTTGAGATGTTTGCCGTAGGTGTCTCATAGGGAGCATTGGGATCGGCCGGCTTTATTGCCTTTGGCTTCTTTGATGGTTCAGCAACAGGAGGAGTCTGCATAACAGGCTGTCCCGGCAGCGGAGTAAAGATCGGCTGACCATCTGTATCAAGACCGCTCATTCTCATCTGAACATATGAATATACAGGCATACCTGTTTCATCGTATCCGGTGATCTGCGGTACACTGATTATCTGTGTCTCTACTGAGATATCGCCTGCCTTAGAAGCAGACTTCTTCTGCTGAGGAACTGTCTTGCGCACAGGAGTTTTCTGCGGTGCGGGAGCTTTCTGAGGTGCGGGAGCTCTCTGCGGCGCAGGAGCTCTTTCGGGCTCTGCCTGTACGGGAGTATCCTGTACCTCCTCGATCACGGGAGCGGCGATCTCTTCCGGCGCAGGAATATCTTCAAGCACGGGTGCGGCGATCTCTTCCGGCGCAGGAATATCTTCAAGCACGGGTGCGGCGATCTCCTCCGGCGCAGGAATATCTTCAAGCACGGGTGCGGAAATCTCATCCGGTACGGGAATATCTTCAAGCACGGGTGCGGCGATCTCCTCCGGTGCTGGAATATCTTCAAGCACGGGTGCGGAAATCTCCTCCGGTACTGGAATATCTTCAAGCACGGGAGCGGCGATCTCCTCCGGTGCAGGGATATCTTCGATCACGGGAGCGGCGATCTCCTCCGGTGCAGGAATATCTTCAAGCACGGGAGCGGAAATCTCCTCCGGTGCAGGAATATCTTCAAGCACGGGAGCGGCGATCTCCTCCGGTGCAGGAATATCTTCGATCACGGGAGCGGCGATCTCCTCCGGTACAGGAATATCTTCAAGCACAGGTGCTGCCGCTTCCTCAACAGGAGCAATATTCTCCGTTTCGGGCACAGGGAGTTCTTCCATCTCTTTTTCTTCCTGCTGAGGAATGTTGTCCACTCCTTCAAATCCGAATATCTGATTTGCTACCAGATCCCATTCGGATACGCTTGTCAAGTCGATCTCCGGTTCTTCTTCATCATATGTATCGGCATATGTATCGTTATACTTCTCATCAGCAGTGCTTGTTTCCTGCTCATATGAGCTTTCGGGTTCTTCGGCATTAGTCTCCACAGCAAACATATTCATTATATCATCGTCATCGGGAGTGTAGCTCCGATCCTCTGCCGGAGCTGAAATATCATTCATTCCGCCGTCGTCCGACACAGGCTCGCTGCCGGGAGCAGGAATCGCAAACCGGGCAAGGAAATCGTCTTGAACATTTACGTGAGGCTGCGGCTTTTCCTCCTCGGCAGGAGTTTTAACTGCGAACTGCGCAAGGAAGTCGTCCTCATTCTCCTCCGGCTCTTGAACAGGCGGTTCTTCTTTCGGAACGTTGATAGCAAACTGAGCAAGATCGTCATCAATAGCGATACCTGTTCCGGAGATCACCTTCGGCTCAGGCTTTTTCTCAGGTTCACTCACATGAACGGGTTCAGCCTGCGGTGCTGAGGATCTCTCCTCCTTTTTTTCAGCCGGAGCGCTTGTCATCTTAGCGACTGTATTGCCCAGCGGCACTATGGAGTCGTCCTCAATGCCCTTTTTAGCTCTCATTTTTTCTTCCTTGATGATCTTCGACATTTCCTTCTTGTCAGCTCTTATCATCTTTTTCGAGAGAGCAAATTTACATTTTTCGCAGGTGATCTCCTTGAGGTCGGTCATTTTGTTTCCTCTGCGGTATTTTGCGACATTCTCCGGCTTTATCAGGCTTATGCCGCAGCCCGTTTTCTTATCATTGTCAGTACCATGAACGTCATCATTGAATGTAGAAGTGACAAGTGTGATATCCATAACAAACTCCATAATCCGCAGCCTCGCAGCCGCAGCCGTCTCTTTACGGCAGAGACAAGCCGATTTCACGGAAGTCCTTTACCTCCGGCAGAAGCATTCCGGGAAAATCATGACAGCTTTCCGGAGGGCGGACACATTGATTCAATACTATTATACATTATCCGAAGAAAAAAATCAACACCTTACTGAAAATAAAAATTGAAAATTATACCGGATTTAATTTTTTTGGAGAAAATAACAAAACGTTATCACTTTTTTTGTCGAAACCGTCAATTGACCTTTGAGAATTTTTCTCTCTCGGAATGCAGTGTTACTTGACGGAGACGGTGAAAATTTGTGCAGAATGCTCAAATGCTCTCCGGAGAGGAAATTTCTCTTGCATTATGGGAAAAATTGTAGTATTATTAGTATGTATCGAAATATTTTTTCAAGGAGGTCTGTCGTGAAACTCGTTTCAGTTGTTGTGCCCTGTTACAACGAGCAGGAGGTGCTCCCCCTGTTCTATGAGGAGATAACAAAAATCGCCGGTGAAATGTCCGTACAATATCCGGAGCTTGACTTTGAGTTCCTGTTCGTGAACGACGGCTCTAAGGATAATACCCTGAATATACTGCGCTCTCTTGCCGAAAAGGACAAGCGTGTGAGATACATCTCCTTCTCACGCAACTTCGGAAAGGAATCAGGTATGTTCGCCGGTCTGGAAAACTCAAAGGGAGATTTTGTCGTCGTTATGGACGCCGACCTCCAGCATCCGCCGTCTTTCCTGCCGAAGATGTACTCCTACGTCCGTGACGGTGAGTATGACTGCGCTACGACACGCAGAGTAAGCCGTAAGGGCGAGTCAAAGATCCGCTCGTGGTTCGCAAGAAAATTCTACAAAATAATGAACAAGATCTCACAGACAGAGATCGTGGACGGCGCACAGGATTTCCGCTTCATGACACGTCAGATGGTGGATTCAATACTGCATATGTCCGAGTACAACCGCTTCTCTAAGGGAATATTCAGTTGGGTGGGCTTCAATGTAAAGTACATCGAGTATGAGAACGTTGAACGGCCTGCCGGAACCTCCTCATGGTCGTTTTGGGGACTGTTCAAATATTCTCTGGAGGGCATCATGGCATTCTCCACCGCTCCCCTTGCGATCTCCTCGCTGCTCGGTATCATAAGTTGCATCATTGCCTTTATAATGATAATTGTCGTGGTGATAAAAACGCTTGCCTTCGGCGAAGATGTTGCCGGCTTTCCGACACTTATATGCGTCATATTCATGATGAGCGGCTTGCAGCTCTTCTGCACAGGCATTCTGGGACAGTACCTCTCAAAAACATACCTTGAGACTAAGCGCCGTCCCATTTACATCGCCAAGGAAACAGAGAGCTCATACCTTAACAAAAAAACACAGGCTGATACCCCGTCAGAGTCAAACGATCCTCCGAAAAGTGACACCACGGAGGAGAACAAGCTTTGAGCCGCCGTATGAGGCTGGTGGTGTCGATCCTCTTTGTTGTGATAATAGTCCTTGCGGCTGCGATCACAAAGTTTTACTCCGACACCTCAAAGAGCACCTCTCCGCAGTCAGCCGAAACAGATATCGACAAAATGCACGGTGCAGACCGGTACGGCAACAGGATCTTCGAGAACAGCAGCGGACTGTACGGCATAGCAGATGCCAACGATCGCATCATCGTTGCTCCCGAATGGTCGGAGCTGACCTTTGCCGACAATGATATGTGCATCGCTGCCTCCTCAATAAACGGCACAGTGCTGAAAGGCTGCATCAATTACGATGGGAATATCGTTGTCCCGCTCATCTACAAGAGCATCACCCGCCATGCATTCGGCAGTTTCACATTTTATACTGCGGAGGCTGATGCTGACGGCTCATGGGTGATCTACGACCGCAATTTCTCTCCATGCTTTTCACGCTCGTGGGAGAGCTGCAATATCAGTGATGATACTATCACTCTCTCCGGCGGAAACGGCATCTACATCTATTGTGCCGACGGTGAGAAACTCTCACTTATAAATGCGGAAATATCAGGCAGCGTTATGAACTGCCCGTACACTATGACCGCCGACAGCAGAACGCTCCTCTCAAAGCTGTCCCCCGATATGCTGGAAAAAATGACCTACGTCACCGAGAGATATCTCGAATTTGCCTTTACCGGCAGTGCTGACAATCTCACAGGAGTCAATACCGGAGGCGGTGCTGTCTTTTCGGTGCTTTTCCCCGAGGAAAAACAGATCACCGGAAAAAAACTCAACAGGATCTCAGGAATTTTCATCTATCCCATACAGTCGGGAGATGATGATACGCCGCATTATGCGGTGTCTGTATCTGCCGATACATCAATATCCTATACCGATGACAGCGGCAGGGCTTCCGGACTGAATGATACATATAAGGCTGTGGTGGAATTCAGCGGTACGGATCTCCGTGACCTTGAAGCAGTCTCAGGAGGATTTGTGCTGAGCAAGCCGAATTATCCGCAGCCGCCGTCCGTACCGGAGGAGGATATCCCTACCGACGGTCCGCAAAACGATACGCCGGATGATCCGGCTGAATAAAGGAGTATACATATGTCAAAAAAAGTTGCAGTTATCATGGGAAGCGACAGCGACTTCCCCGTTGTGAGATCGGCACTCACAGAACTTAAAAAGTACGGCGTTGAATTTGAATGTCACATCATGAGCGCCCACAGAACTCCTGCTGAGGCGGCAGCGTTCGCCTCCTCCGCCGCCGAAAACGGCTTCGGAGTTATCATCTGCGCTGCCGGCATGGCTGCACACCTTGCAGGCGTTATCGCCGGAAACACTATCCTGCCTGTAATAGGCATCCCTATGAGCTCATCCGTACTGGACGGCATGGACGCACTCCTTGCAACAGTTATGATGCCGCCCGGAGTGCCTGTTGCCACAGTTGCGGTGAACGGTGCTAAAAATGCAGCCGTTCTTGCGGTGCAGATACTCGCTCTCTCGGACAGTGAGCTTTCACGGAGGCTTGCCGATGAGAAACAGAAAATGGCTGATGCCGTGGCGAAAAAAGATGCCGCAATTCAGGAGGAGATCAAAAATGTCTGATAAAAAGGAAAAGAAAGCCAAACGCTTTGTTATCAAGGAAGAACAGGATCTCGGTATGGGTGCGGTACGGATCATCGTTGATACCGTTACGGGTGTCAACTATTTGGGTTCCGGCATATCACCCGGAATTACACCTCTTCTTGACAGCAGCGGAAATGTAGTCATTGACAAAATCACAGATAAATGATCGCTTACCTGTCCGATAAAAAGGACTTGTATATATTTCATGTAATTCTCAGGAGGTCTATTAAAATGGAAAACATCGTTAAAAAGGAGCAGCTCTATGAGGGAAAGGCTAAAAAAGTCTTTGCAACAAACGATCCCGATATGGTCATCGTAGATTACAAGGACGATGCCACAGCGTTCAACGGCGAAAAAAAGGGAACGATATCCGGTAAGGGCGTTATCAACAACAAGATGACGAACTATATGTTCAAAATGCTGGAAAAAGAGGGCATTCCAACTCACCTTGTGGAGGAGATCAGCGACAGAGAGACTATCGTTAAAAAAGTCTCTATCGTTCCGCTTGAGGTCATTGTGAGAAATGTCGCAGCCGGCAGCTTTTCAAAGCGCATGGGCGTTGAAGAGGGCAAGGCGCTCCTCACTCCCATACTTGAATTCAGCTACAAGAATGACGATCTCGGCGATCCGTTTATCAACGACTACTACGCTCTCGCTCTGGGACTTGCCACAAAGGAGGAGATCGCAAAGATCACAGACTATGCCCTCCGCATAAATCAGTTTATGGTGAATTTCTTCAAGAAGCTCAACATCGACCTCATTGACTTCAAAATAGAATTCGGACGCTTCCACGATGACATTATTCTTGCCGATGAGATCTCTCCCGACACCTGCCGCTTCTGGGACAGCACCACTCACGAAAAGCTTGACAAGGATCGCTTCCGCAGAGATATGGGCGGCGTTGAAGAGGCTTATCAAGAGATCATGAAGAGACTTATGGGAGAATAATACAATGGGCGGTTTTTTTGGCGCAGCTTCAAAAAATGACTGCATTACCGATGTTTTCTTCGGTACGGACTATCACTCGCATCTTGGAACAAGACGAGGCGGCATGACCTCGTACTCTCCGGAGCTTGGCTTTCAGAGAAATATCCACAGCATCGAAAACTCTCCTTTCAGGACTAAGTTTGAGGACGATGTCGCTAAAATGAGGGGCAAGATCTGCATAGGCTGTATCAGCGATACAGATCCTCAGCCGATACTCGTCAGGTCAAAACTCGGACTTTACGCTATCTGCTCAATAGGTATAATCAGGAATGCCGATGCTCTCGTGCAGGAGCTTCTTGAAAACGGCTGCCCCAACTTCGAGGCAATGAGCAGCGGCAGCATCAACTCAGGCGACCTTATTGCCGCTCTGATCGCACAGAAGAATTCCTTTACCGAGGGTATCCGCTATGCGCAAAGCAGGATCGAGGGCACAATGTCGCTTATGATCCTCACCGGCGAGGAGATCATCGCTGCAAGAGACATCGCCGGCAGACTCCCTATCATAATCGGAAAACGCAGCGACGGTTTCTGTCTCTCATCGGAATCATTCGCTTTCCAGAAATTGGGCTACGATACATACCGTGAGCTTTGCCCGGGTGAGATCGTCCGCATCACTGCCGAAAGCTGCGAGACACTCAGCGAGGGCGATCCGTCAAAAATGAAGATCTGCACCTTTCTGTGGACGTACTACGGTTATCCGAACGCCGTTTATGAGGGAGTCACCGTTGAGACCATGAGGACCCGCAACGGCGAGATCATGGCTGAAAACGACATAAAAGCAGGCAGACTTCCCGATGTGGACTACGTTTGCGGAGTGCCGGATTCCGGTACGCCTCACGCTATCGGATACGCCAACAGGAGCGGTATCCCGTTTGCACGCCCCTTTGTAAAATACACTCCCACATGGCCAAGGAGCTTTATGCCCACCAATCAGACGATCCGCAATCAGGTGGCAAAAATGAAGCTGATCCCCGTCCATGAGCTTATATACGGCAAGAAGCTGCTTTTCGTTGATGACAGCATCGTACGTGGCACACAAATGCGTGAAACAGTGGAGTTTCTCTATGAACACGGTGCAAAGGAGGTACATATGCGTTCAGCCTGTCCTCCTATAATGTACGGCTGCAAATACCTGAATTTCTCCAGAAGCACCTCGGAAATGGAGCTTATCGCACGCCGGATAATCAACGAGCTGGAGGGCGGCAAGGGCGTGGAGCACATTGCGGAATACATCAGCTCCGACACCGAGAGAGGCAGAAGGCTCAGAGACGAGATCTGCCGCAGACTGAAACTCACCTCACTGGAGTTTCAGACTCTTGAAGGTACTGTCAGAGCAGTGGGACTGCCGGAGTGTGATCTCTGCTCATACTGCTGGAGCGGCAGAGAATAAAAGGAGGTTTTTATGAATAACAGTTACTCTGAAAGCTACAAAAAGGCAGGAGTTGACGTTACTGCCGGATACAAGGCTGTTGAGCTGATGAAAGCCCACATCGCAAGAACGGCTGTAAAAGGCTCTTCCGGAATAGGCGGCTTCGGCGGTCTTTTTGAGCCTGATATCGCAGGTATGAAAGCTCCCGTCCTCGTTTCGGGAACTGACGGCGTAGGCACAAAGATAAAGCTCGCATTCATTCTTGACAAGCACGATACCGTCGGTATCGACTGCGTTGCAATGTGTGTGAACGACATCATATGCTGCGGTGCAAAACCGCTGTTTTTCCTTGACTATATCGCCTGTGGAAAAAATATCCCCGAAAAGATCGCAGAGATAGTCTCCGGCGTTGCGGAGGGCTGCGTTCAGGCAGGCTGTGCACTCATCGGCGGTGAAACTGCCGAGCATCCCGGCCTTATGCCGGAGGACGAGTACGACCTTGCCGGATTTTCGGTAGGCATCGCCGATAAGGATAAGCTCCTCAAGCCGGAAACTCAGAAAGCCGGAGATGTACTTATCGCCATACGTTCAAGCGGCGTACACTCCAACGGATTTTCGCTCGTGAGAAATGTTTTTGATGTGAATAAACAGACTCTCGGCGTTCATTTTGACGATCTGGGAATGACTCTCGGTGAGTGCCTGCTTACTCCCACGAGGATATACGTCAAGGCAGTGACGGCTCTCATTGAAAGCGTCACCGTGAAATCGCTCTCCCACATAACGGGCGGCGGATTCTATGAGAATATCCCACGCAGCCTGCCTGCCGGTCTCTCAGCAAAAATAGAGCGCAATGCCGTGCAGATACTGCCTATTTTCAACCTTATCGCACGCACCGGAAATATTCCCGAAAGAGATATGTTCAATACGTTCAATATGGGCGTGGGAATGATCGCCTGTGTGGATAAGTCGGATGCTGACAAGGCTGTTGAGATCCTCAGATCTGCCGGTGAGGAGGCATATATACTCGGTGAACTGGTGCAGTCCGAAGACGGAGTAATTATTTGCTGAACATACTTAATATATCGGGCAGCATTATCGTGCTGCTTGGTATACTGCTTAATTGCTGCGGGCATACATCAGGGCAGGAAACGCATTTCAGATGTACGGATCCCATACGGCTGTAACTATAAGGTATGATCCGAAAAAAACGGACGAAATTTATTATCACTCAAAGAAAGGCTTCCGTATAAGAGAAGTTGTATATAAAATTCTTGCAGCGGCTGTGCTGATATTTCTCGGGTCGTTCATGATTTGGGGCAGTATGCTTGCATGATCGGGATACCTGCTCATCGGTTGAACGATGAAGCTCTGCCGGAGCGGACTATGAGTTAAAAACGGGGGTGTACTCTGTATGAAAGTCAATACCGCTGATATGGTCACGGCTGCCGCAGCTATGGTCATTCTTGGCGTTTTTATGCGAAAGGGCAGACTAATCGACGGTCTGCTCATCGTCTATCTGATAATGGCAGCACTTTTTGCGTACCACATATTCATCATCAGGAGAAAACTCCGTGACAGCGTTGCCGTTTACGGCACAGTCACCGGCTATCACACCTCAAAGGCAAAGGACGTTTTTCCTATTGTCGCATACGAAACAGAGGAGGGCAGAGAGATCTCCTCGGTATATACGGTAGGCTCACGTCACGAACAGCTTGAAATAGGCAGTGAAGAGATGATATGCTACTCGCCTGATGATCCCATGTTCTTTTATTTTGCAGGACGTGAAAATGAATTAACAAGCGATTACGCCCGATTTATCCTGTACGGAGGCTGTGCGGCTGTTATCCTCCTCATAATCAGGATAGCATCATGAAAGGGGAAAAATATGCACTCATATATTATTTGGGGATTTTCATGTTTAATGGTCGGCTTCGTAGTGATGGCTGCGGGGATCGTGAATATCTATTACTCCAATAAGCTGAAAAATGCAGAGCTTGAAACATTTCAGGCAACGGTGACGAAAATACGTCCAATTGTGAGCAGCGCTCCCTCTTTTCCGTACAGCTCTTACTGTCCGGAGGTGGAATACTTCCTTGAAGATACGCTCATCAAGGCGCATTATGTGTCACTGATGCTGAGAGATCAGATAAATTTCAAGGTCGGAGACACCATAAATATACTCGTTGACATAAATAAGCCGAAGGAATTTTTTCTCGGCAATGAATTCAAGCGGTCAAAAAATGCCAAGGCTTTAGTGATAATGGGAGCACTCGCTTTTGCTTCCGGAATAATTGTTATCGGAGGATCACTATGAAAAAAATAGTCGTTCTTGTGTCGGGAGGCGGAACAAATCTTCAGGCACTTATAGATGCGGAAAAATCGGGAATAATAAAGAACGGAAGCATCACCTGCGTGATCTCCTCGAATCCCAAGGCATACGCTCTTGAACGGGCAGCGAAAAACGGCATCGGCACCCGTGTGCTCCCACGCCGTGAGTACGCTGACAGTCTCTCCTACAGCAAGGCGATACTGAACGCTCTCAACGAGGAAAATGCCGATCTTGTTGTGCTTGCAGGATTTATGACGATACTTGATGAGTGTGTCACAAAGGAGTACGCCTACAGGATAATAAATGTCCACCCGGCACTTATCCCCTCATTCTGCGGCGAGGGTTTCTACGGGCTGAGAGTTCATCAGGCGGCACTTGACTACGGCGTGAAGATAAGCGGTGCGACCGTCCACTTTGTGAACGAGAAAGCCGATGCAGGAGCGATAATCCTCCAGAAAGCCGTTGAAGTCATGGCGGACGACACTCCACAGACGCTCCAGAAGAGGATAATGGAGCAGGCTGAGTGGAAGATACTCCCCGAGGCAGTCTCACTCTTCTGTCAGGACAGAATCAATATAGTTGACGGCAAGGCGGTCATAAAATGATGAAGCTTGCCGAAATAAAGGAAAAACAGCTCTTTCAGAAGTATTTCCTCTGCTTTTGGATGTACGCTGTACTCGGTTGGTGCTATGAGGTGGTCTTAGAGACATTCATCTACCGTTGGGGATTCTCAAACAGAGGCGTACTATTCGGACCGTACTGCCCCGTTTACGGCGTGGGAGCTTTGACGTTCCTTGTCTGTTTCGGTGCTCTTATGAGAAAAAAAGACGTAAAACGGCTGAATTTCGTAAAGCCGGTCATTATCTTCGTCGGGTGTACGGCAGTGGCAACTCTTATCGAACTTGCCGCAAGCTACATACTTGAAGCAGCGACCGGAGCGTGGCCGTGGCAGACATATGAACGGTACAAATACAATTTTCAGGCAAGAATAGCCTTATCCACTTCACTTCGTTTCGGTCTCGGAGGAACGATCTTCATGTATATCGTCCAACCGATTTTCAATCGGATACTCTCAAAACCGGAGCGCAAAACTCTGAATATAATAACAGTTGCGGTAATAGTCATAGTCGCCGCCGACTGTGTTTATACATTCATAATCAAATAGGAGGTTTTCACTATGAAAAAACTTGACATCGCAGCCGAGCTCTCCTCAAACGCATACCCCGGCCGGGGAATAGTCATCGGCAAGACCGAGGACGGCAAATATGCTGTCGCTGCCTACTTCATCATGGGAAGAAGCGAAAACAGCCGCAATCGTATTTTCGTTGAGGATGGAGACGGCATACGTACACAAGCATTTGACGAGAGCAAGCTCTCCGATCCTCACCTGATAATCTACGCTCCCGTGAGAGTTCTGGGAAATAAGCTCATCGTCACAAACGGCGACCAGACGGATACTATCTACGAGCTTATGGATAAGCAGTTCACCTTTGAGCAGGCTCTCCGAACAAGAGAGTTTGAAGACGATGCTCCCAACTACACTCCCAGAATTTCGGGAATACTCCGCTTTGAGGGCAGCGCATTCAACTATGCAATGTCGATACTGAAAAGCGCAGACGGCGATCCTTCCTCGTGCCGGAGGTTCACATTCTCCTATAAATGCCCGATTGCCGGCGAGGGACACTTTATCCACACCTACATGGGTGACGGTTCACCTCTGCCCAGCTTTGAGGGAGAGCCTAAGCTCGTGGGAATTTCGGGCGACATCGACAGCTTTACCGGTATGATCTGGGAAAACCTCAACGCTGATAACAAAGTCTCACTTTTTGTCCGCTATGTGGAGCTTGAAACAGGTGCGGTACAGACACGAATAATAAACAAAAACAAGTAAAAGGATACGAATAAACGAACTGTTGATCCGGACTCACGTGACGATGATCAAGGCTGATAAAAAACAAACAAGGAGGACATTATTATGTCAAATGAAATGCAGTTAAAATACGGCTGTAATCCCAACCAGAAGCCGTCAAGAGTGTATATGGCTGACGGCTCGGAGCTTCCCATTGAGGTGCTGTGCGGAAAGCCCGGCTACATCAATCTGCTCGATGCTCTGAACGGTTGGCAGCTTGTAAAAGAGCTTAAAGCAGCTACGGGAGTGTGTGCGGCGACCTCGTTCAAGCACGTCTCCCCTGCCGGAGCAGCTATCGGAAGACCGCTCTCCGATGACCTTAAAAAAATCTATTGGGTCGACGATCTTGGAGAGCTTACTCCCCTCGCAAGTGCTTACGCAAGAGCAAGAGGTGCTGACAGAATGTCCTCATACGGGGACTTTATCGCCCTCTCCGATACGGTCGATGTATGCACTGCAAAAATGATACAGCGTGAAGTCTCTGACGGCATAATCGCTCCCGGCTACGAGCCGGAGGCTCTGGAGATACTCAAATCAAAGAGAAAGGGTACATACTGTATTCTCAGAATTGACGAAAACTACAAGCCTGCTCCCATTGAGACAAAGCAGGTTTACGGCGTCTCATTTGAACAGGGACGCAACGAGCTTGATATCAACCGTGAGCTGCTTGCAAATATCGTCACAGAGAATAAGGATATCCCCGATGATAAAAAAGACGACCTGCTCATCTCTCTCATCACGCTGAAATATACGCAGTCAAACTCCGTATGCTATGTCAAGGACGGTCAGGCTATCGGTATCGGAGCAGGTCAGCAGTCAAGAATACACTGCACACGCCTTGCCGGTCAGAAAGCCGATAACTGGTGGCTGAGACAGTCTCCAAAGGTAATGGGACTTCAATTCGTTGACGAGATACGCCGTGCCGACCGTGACAATGCCATTGATGTTTACATCGGTGACGAATATGAGGACGTTCTCCGTGAGGGCGAGTGGCAGAAGATCTTCAAGGTAAAGCCGGAGGTGTTTACAAGAGAGGAAAAGCAGGCTTGGATCGCTAAAAATACGGAAGTGTGCCTCGGCTCTGACGCATTCTTCCCGTTCGGCGACAATATCGAGCGTGCAAGAAAATCGGGAGTTGAGTATATCGCAGAGCCGGGCGGTTCTATCCGTGATGACAACGTTATAGAAACCTGCAACAAGTACAATATCGCTATGGCATTTACGGGAATAAGGCTGTTCCACCACTGATAGTTCAAGGGATCATTGTTATGAGATATGCTGCAATAATTACGGCAGCGGTGATGATCTTCACTGCTGCCGGCTGCGAAAAAATGAAATAATGGCGGCAGCGTAAAAATTGTGCGATGCTGTCTGAAACAGAAAAGGAGGAAAATCTGTGAAAAATGTATTGGTAGTCGGCGGCGGCGGCAGAGAGCACGCTATCATCATGAAGCTCGCCGAAAGTCCGTCCGTAGGAAAAATATACTGCACTCCCGGAAACGGCGGCATTGCAAAGTATGCTCAATGTTTCGATGTGGGGGCGACCGATATTGACGGCGTAGTTGCTCTTGCGGAGAGGCTCTCTCCCGATATGGTGGTAGTCGCTCCCGATGATCCTCTTGTAATGGGAATGGCGGACGCTTTGGAGGCTAAAGGCTTTATGGTTTTCGGTCCAAAGGCAAATGCGGCGATGATCGAAGGCTCAAAGGTGTTCTCAAAGGAGCTGATGAAGAAGTACAATATCCCCACCGCTTTTTATGAGGTTTTCACAGACAGCGAAAGCGCAGTAAAATTCCTGAAAAAGCAGAATTCATATCCGGCTGTAATTAAGGCAGATGGTCTTGCTCTCGGCAAGGGAGTGATAATCGCTCAGAACGAAGAGGAGGCTGTAAAAGCTGTCCACGAGATGATAGATGAGCTGAAATTCGGCAAAAGCTCCTCACGCATCGTTATCGAGGAATTTCTTACCGGACCGGAGGTCTCGGTGCTGTCATTCACTGACGGAAAGACTATAGTTCCTATGATCTCCTCAATGGATCACAAGCGTGCGCTGGACGGAGACAAGGGGCTAAATACCGGCGGCATGGGAACGCTTTCTCCCAATCCGTATTACACTGAGGACGTTGCTAAAGAGTGCATGGAGAAGATCTTCCTCCCCACCGTGAACGCCATGAACGCTGAGGGGCGTACCTTTGAGGGCTGTCTTTACTTCGGACTTATGCTCACCCCGAACGGCGCAAAGGTGATAGAGTATAACTGCCGCTTCGGCGATCCCGAAACTCAGGTAGTGCTGCCCATGCTGAACGGCGACCTGTATGAAATTTTTGAAGCTGTATGCCGGCACCGTCTCTCCGGATCGGATATCAAATGGCATAAGGGAAGCTGTGCCTGTGTAGTTATGGCAAGCGGCGGATATCCCGAGAGCTATCCCAAAGGCTTGGAGATAAACGGTCTTAACGAAAAAGGTCAGCTTGATGAGTGTACTGTTTACCACGCCGGAACTAAACTTAACGGCGATAAATTCCTCACAAACGGCGGAAGAGTCCTCGGTGTCACTGCCCGTGGTGAGGATCTTGCTGCCGCACTGAAAAACGCCTACAACGGAGTTGAAAAGATCTCCTTTGAGGGCGCACACTACAGAAAAGATATCGGTCAGAGAGCGCTGAAAGCTCTCGGTTAAGGAGTTAGCCATGCAGAAAAAGCTGTCACTGGGACTTACATTCGGACTTTTAGGAAATATCCTGTTTATTGCCTTTGCTCTTGTCTGCTACGTGTATTATAGTACCTACGATCCCGAAAGCGGATTCTCAAAGGGACTGGAGATCATTGCATATATTCTGGAATTTTCCGGATTCGGGATACTTATTGCCTCCGATGTGCTGATATGGATAACTGCCCGCATGAGACTATTGCTCAAACTCGCTTTCTCCGGATATATACTTATGGAGGCTTTCCTGATGTACTGTGAGCTAAACTCCTTTGAGGTAATGAGCTTCTATGATCCGTATTCCATGCTGCTTGCCATTGTACATTCCGTAATTTCAGCGGCGGTGTGCTTTGCGTTTCTCTACCTCGATCCGTACAAAACGCCTTTTGAGGTGGTCGTTATCATCTGCATCGGAGTTATTCTCGGAGGAATGTTCGGCAATCTTTTAGGCATAAGGATATATTTCAGCATACTTGTTAATGCGATCGCATTTACCGGTCTTTTTGCCGCTATAAAATATATGTACGGTCACGATATCATAGAGATAGACTGCCACGGCGATCAGGCTCGTGTTGCAGAATATAAGAGCGGCTTTTTCGATGACTGATCTTAGGAGGGCTTTTTATGACAAAAAAATATGACGTTATTATCGCAGGCTGCGGTGCTGCCGGTCTTTATGCTGCCTTAAATCTTCCCGAAGAACTGAATGTGCTTATCATCTGCAAGCGTGAGCTGAGCCTGTGCAACTCTTCTCTTGCTCAGGGAGGCATCGCCGGAGTGTATAACTCTCCCGATGACAATATAAGGTTTCACAGGAATGATACTCTCATCGCAGGCGGATTCAAAAACGATACAGAGGCTGTTGATATCCTCGTGAGTGAAGCCGCTCAAGATATCAGCAGGCTGATCGAGCTCGGAGTTGACTTTGACAAGAATGAGGACGGCTCATATCACAGAACTCTTGAGGGCGGTCACAGCCATCACAGAATATTCCACCATGCTGATTCAACAGGACGTGAGATCACCGAAAAACTCCTTGCGAAAGTGCAGACATTAAAAAATGTCACGATCATGGAGAATACCATTCTCTGCGGCGTTAAAAAGATCAGCGGAGGTTTTTCCTCCTTTATGCGTCTTGCGGACGGCTCGTATATCACTTGCTGCAGCCGTTACATGATACTCGCCACCGGAGGGATCGGCAGAGTCTATAAATTCACCACCAACTCCGCTGCCGCTACCGGAGACGGCATTGCTTTCGCCTACGAAATGGGTGCTAAGATAAAGCATCTTGATTGGGTACAGTTCCACCCTACAGCTTTCAACAACAAGTCCACCCGTGAGTGTTTCCTCATTTCCGAGGCAGTACGTGGTGAGGGCGCATACCTCCTTAACTGCAAAAAAGAGCGTTTTATGCACAAGTATGACAGCCGTCTGGAGCTTGCTCCTCGTGATGTTGTATCTCATGCTATCGTTCAGGAGGCAAAGGAGCAGGGCAGCTCGGATTTCTACCTTGATATCAGCTACAAGGACAGCGATTTTCTGAAAAAGCGTTTTCCCATGATCTACAGGAATCTCATGGAACAAGGCTTTGATCTGACAAAAGAGCCTGTTCCCGTATATCCCTGTCAGCACTATCTCATGGGAGGCATCAACGTGGACAAAAATTCGGAGACGAGTATTCCCGGTCTGTATGCCTGCGGAGAGTGCTCACATACGGGCGTTCACGGCAGCAACCGCCTTGCAAGCAATTCACTCCTTGAGGCACTTGTGTTCTCACGCCGTGCAGCCGCTCATATCGCATCTATGGAATACAGCAGTCCCGATGATCTCACAGCGGCAGAGTTTGATCCGCATATCGGAAGCCCCGTTATCCCGGCAGGCATCAGGACTGCCACGAGAAATATCATGCAGGAGAGCCACTTCGTCATTCCCGATAAGGAGGCTGCCGCAAGAGGTCTTGTAAAGGTCACGGAGCTTTACAATATGCTCGCAGAGGGAGATTTTCTCGTTGACACTGATTACGTCATCGCACGTTCAATAGTGACTGTCGCCAAGATAATCCTTGAAGAGGTAACAAAATAGGAGGATACCATGAAGCTCTTACAATGCTATATCGACAATATCATCACCACTGCCCTTACGGAGGATATAAACTATATTGACGCTGCCGCTGATAACCTTATCCCGGAGGAGCACAAAAGCTCTGCCTTTTATGTGGCAAAAGCCTCCGGCATCGTATGCGGCATAGAGGTCGCAAAACGTGTTTTTGATCTTGCAGGCGGCGGTGTGGAATTTAACATAATAAAAAAAGACGGCGATGAAGTCGCTGCGGGCGATATAATAGCCGAAATGAGCGGAAGTACGCTCACGCTCCTCAAAGGAGAGCGCACGGCACTGAATCTGCTCCAGCATATGTCGGGAATTGCCTCCGCTGCTCACAGATGCGTGAAACTGGTGGAGGGAACGAATGCCTCTGTAACGGACACAAGAAAGACGCTCCCCGGACTGAGAGCGCTCCAGAAATATGCTGTCACCGTCGGCGGCGGAAAAAATCATCGTTTCAATCTCTCCGATGCGGCAATGCTGAAAGATAATCACATTGACGCATACGGCGGTATCACCGCAGCAGTTTCAGCTCTGAGGGAAAAGATCGGTCATACAATAAAAATTGAGGTCGAGGTGCGCACTCTCGATGAGCTGAGGGAGGCTCTCGAAAACAACGTTGAGATCATCATGCTTGATAATATGTCCTGCGCCGAAATGAAACAGGCAGTGGAGATCACCTCCGGCAGGGCGCTTCTTGAGGCTTCCGGAAACGTAATCGAGGAGAATATACGTGCTGTGGCAGAGACCGGCGTGGATATAATCTCTCTTGGTGCGCTGACTCATTCTGTGAAGTGCTTTGATGTTTCAATGAAGATCAAAAATAACGGAATGGCGAAAAAAATATGAAAACAGGTCTGATTTTTGATATGGACGGCACTCTCTGGGATTCATCCGAGAACGTTGCCGCCGCGTGGAGCGAAAAATTAAAGGAGTGCGGATATCCCCGCCACGTAACACAGCATGACGTAATGAGCGTTATGGGGCTGACTATGGATAAAATTGCAGATATATTATTCGATGATCTGCCAAAAAAAGAACGCATGGAGCTCCTGCAGCTTTGCTGCGATCACGAAAATGAGTATCTTCTGAAACACGGCGGCGTGCTGTATCCGGATCTTGAAAAAACATTGATAAGGCTCAAGGAGAAATTTTCTCTTTATATCGTCAGCAACTGTCAGAGTGGGTATATAGAGGCATTTCTCGAACATTACGGCTTTGGCAAATATTTTGATGATTTAGAATGCTATGGCAATGACCTTAAAGAAAAAAGCGATAATATTGCTCTCATAGTCAGTAGGAACGGCATCGGGAAAGCCTTTTATATCGGTGATATACAGGGTGATCGTGATGCTGCTGTAAAGGCAGGTGTTGAATTTATCCATGCTGCTTACGGCTTCGGAAAAATCAAAGAGACTGTTCCCGAATTAAAAAAGTTCAGCGATCTGCCCGACCTTATGGAAACTCTTGAAGCACGTACTCCCCTTTGATGCAAGCATCATTTATCCCGATAATGCAGCACCGTACAAAGCCGTCAGGCGTGCTTTGTACGGTGCTCCTTTTAATATCTCACTTCGTATTATCGAGCGTCACACTTTCAGATTTTATTACCATTCTTTCATCAAAATTGTCATTCGTATAGAGCGGAACGGCAATAAAGTAAAGGTGATCATGATCCCCCAAAGAGAGATCCGGCTGTAGCCCGGCACGCAAAAAAATCTGCTTTAAGTAGAAAAATCCCCTCACTGAACATTGAAACGAACCATTTTGTACGGGCAGCACAAAATACCGGGTCGATTCACTTATCAAAGAGGGGATTTTCCGTAAATATTCTTTAAAGTGCCTCCGCAAATAGTAAACGCAAAATAAATTTGTCGTTTACTATAATTTATTGCCGTACCTATTGTAATTTCACAAAATTTATGTTATAATGTAACAAACCTCTTCGGATGCTGACACAACATACGCTAAATTTTTTGCCGTATGACTGCGTTATTCTCCTCAGAGGGCATCATCCACGACTACATTATATTTGCCGAAAGGAGTCACGAACTATGAAAAAACTTGGCTTTGGTCTTATGCGGCTTCCGCAGAATGATCCGAATAATGCCTCCGATATTGATATCGAGCAGGTAAAGAAAATGGTCGATATGTTTATTGAAAACGGCTTTACATATTTCGACACTGCTTGGATGTACCATGCCTTTGCAAGTGAAAATGTCACTAAAACGGCTCTCGTTGACCGACACCCCCGTGATAGCTTTACCCTCGCAACAAAGCTCCATGCCGGATTTTTCAACTCTCTTGAAGAACGTGATACAGTGTTTAATGCTCAGCTTGAAAAAACAGGTGCGGGTTATTTTGACTATTATCTTCTTCATGGCATTGAAGCCGCTATGTATCCCAAATATGAAGAGCTCGACTGCTTTAACTGGATCCTTGATAAGAAGGCTGAGGGACTTGTCAGACACGCCGGTTTTTCTTTCCACGATACTCCCGAGCTTCTTGATGAGATCCTTACCAAACATCCCGAAATGGAGTTTGTACAGCTCCAGATAAATTATCTCGATTGGGAAAGTCCGTGGGTACACGCCCGTGAATGTTACGAAACGGCAAGAAAGCATGATGTTCCCATAATCATCATGGAGCCGGTCAAAGGCGGTACTCTTGCAAAAATTCCCGAAGAGGCTGAAAAGCTGTTCAAGTCGTATGCTCCGGATATGAGCATCTCAAGCTGGGCGATACGCTTTGCCGCAAGCCTGCCGGGAGTTATGGTCGTGCTTTCGGGAATGTCCTCTCTTGAACAGATCCGGGATAATATCAGCTATATGAAGGATCTCAAACCACTGACCGATGAGGAAATGAAGATCTGTTTCAAAGTCGCTGATATCATAAACGATCAGATCGCCGTTCCCTGCACAGGCTGTTCCTACTGTACCGAAGGCTGTCCCCGGCATATAGCTATCCCACAATTTTTCTCGCTGTATAATGAGGATATGCGTGAAAAACTCGAGGAGAAAGGCTGGACAATAAATTATACCAATTATGAGATGCTTTGCAGCAAATTCGGAAAGGCATCTGACTGTATTGCCTGCGGTCAGTGCGAGAGTGTCTGTCCGCAGCATCTGCCCATAATAGACGATCTGAAAAAGATCGCTGAACATTACGGAAAATAATTCTCAAAAAAATCTGCCCACACAGGAGATCTGCCATAGATCCCCGGTGTGGGCGGTTCAAAAAAGGGAGGTTTTGACCTCCCTTTATTTTTTCTTTACCAGCTTTGCGAATTCCAGAGCCTTGCCGATATCTCCGTCAACCTTCAGTTTCCCCAGCGTATAGGCTGCTACGGGATCGAGCTTTCCGTCTATGAGCTTGTTGAAATTCGCCATAGTCATTGTGACAGCACAGTTTCTGTCGTTGTATTCATACGGCTCAATATTGATATTCCGATCCTTTATCTCGATGTAGAACACTCCGGGATCAGCGTCCTTGATATTCACCTGAACGGCAAGAAAATCAGTTTCCGATACGTCAATGTCCTCTGCCTTTTTCCTCAGTTTTTCGATAAGCTCCTGTACAGTCATCTGAAAATTCCTCACTTTCTCATACTACTCCGCAAAATTCCGACAGATAATTTGTGTATTTGCCGTGAAGCTGCCATTGATGAGCAAAATTCCCACTATCTCTCATCAATATTTCCAAATACATTATACAGCAAAAGGAACATTTCTGTCAACCTTATGCTCCTTTTATTTTCTGCAAAAATCGCATTATATTATGAATTTTTTGTAAACTTTTCTCAATATTCAATGCTTTCACGTTGAATTGCCTCTCTTTTTCAATGTTTATTGGGAGGGACTGCGGAACCTCCAAACCATTCAGTGAAAATAAGGAGGTAGATCATGGAAATTTTCGCAAACGGAAAAAATATTCCCACCTATCCGTTCAGCCGCCTGTTTACTCAGGGAGAACACTGTGCCGATACGATAACATTTGTGTTGGATCGCTTCTATAACGGCATTGATCTCGCTGATTGCAGCTTCACACTAATCGGTCTGACTGAGGATAAGTGGGAGGTCAATCAGACGCTTATACCGGTAATTTCAGGCGAAAAGCTAAAGCTTGACTGGAAAGTTATGAGCAGCTTTACCGTGAATGCAGGTCTTCTGCAGCTTGAAATGAGAGTCTCTCGAAACGATGAGCTTATTCTCAAATTTCAGATGAAACCCGTCTTTGTCAGCCCGGCACTCAACGGAAAAAATGAGCCTCTGCCGGAAACTGCCGAACAGCTCATAAGCGAGATCAACAATGCGGCATCAGAGGCAATGGAAAAGATACAGGATAAGATCGATAATCTTGATATTTCGCCGTATATCAGTGAGCTCCGGCAGACTGCTAAACAGTATCTAAGTATGCTGGATGAAAAAATGGCTGAATTTGACCTTGACGAAACCAATGCAAGACTTGACAAAATGGAGGAGACGCTCGCTATGTATCTTGCACGCACAGAGGTCGTCGCTCTTACTCAGGAAGAGTACGACTCCATTCCGCATAATGGTAATTTCCTCTACGTCATTATTGACGGATCGGTCAGCTCCTGAAATAATTATGAACGGAGATTTTGTATGTCAAGGCGGACACCAAAAGCGGAACGTAGCCCTCTGAGGAGAATAACGCTGCCGTATGCCAAAGGATCTGACATACGGTATGCGTTGGTTTTCAATGAGACCTGATACTAATTTCACTCTAAACATTTGATTAGACGTTCATCAGCGATTTTTGTGAATGCGAGATCGCTGTTCCCTGACGTTTTGTTAAAAACGCACTCAAAAAATGTTGAAATCAGAAAAATAATATTATAAATGCCGAATCTTAAAAAAATCCCTTGACAAAATCATGATTTGAGAATATAATAGCATTGTAAACAGCAAGGGAGCTGCGGAAGTGTTTTCTGTAGCTCTCTATTCATGTTTAAGCGCTTAAATCCATGCACAACGGGGTGTATGATGTTCCGGAACACGGAGCATCGTACACCCTTCTGTATTTGCTGTAGCTTCATAGCTTTCTGTGATCTCTGTATACAGCAGAAACTCCGGAGCTATCCATCTGAGGAGGAATGTATTATGAATGAGACAATTCAGCAAGCTCTCGATACAATTAACGGGAATGTCTTCGGTGTATGGTTTTTGATAGCGGTCGCTCTCGTATTTTTTATGCAGGCAGGATTCGCTATGGTCGAGACCGGCTTTACAAGAGCAAAAAATGCCGGCAACATTATAATGAAAAACCTTATGGACTTCTGTATCGGTACAGTCATGTTCATTTTTATCGGTGCAGGTCTTCTTATGGGCGAGGACGCTGCCGGTCTTATAGGTAAGCCGGGATTCGATATTTTCACTGCCTATGACAACTTTGACTTTTCAAACTTCGTATTCAACTTAGTATTCTGCGCTACCACTGCAACGATCGTTTCCGGTGCAATGGCTGAAAGAACCAAATTTTTATCTTACTGCATTTATTCCGGAGTTATCAGTGCTTTGATATATCCTATCGAGGCTCACTGGATCTGGAGCTCTGACGGCTGGCTCTATCAGCTCGGATTCCACGATCTTTCAGGCTCATGTGCGATCCATATGGTAGGCGGTATATCTGCTCTTGTAGGTGCAGCGATACTCGGACCGAGAATCGGTAAATTCACTAAGACAAAAGACGGTGAGATCAAGGTAAATGCTATCCCCGGTCATAACCTGACTATCGGAGCACTCGGCTGCTTTATCCTTTGGTTCGGCTGGTACGGCTTCAACCCTGCTGCTTCTTCATCTGTTGAGATGATGGGAACGATTTTCCTTACAACTACCGTAGCTCCGGCAGTTGCAACAGTAACCTGCATGATCTTTACATGGATAAAATATAAAAAGCCTGATGTTTCGATGTGTCTTAACGCTTCACTTGCCGGACTTGTCGCTATAACTGCCGGCTGTGATGTAATGGATGCTTTCGGAGCTATCATGGTCGGCATCGTTTCGGGACTTCTTGTATGCTTTGGTGTATGGTTCCTTGACTATGTGCTCCACGTTGATGATCCTGTCGGTGCGGTTGCTGTTCATATGATGAACGGTCTGTGGGGCACTATTGCAGTCGGTCTTTTCGCTACAGAGACATCTCCCGGATTTGCTATCGCTCATGACGGCGGTGCAAGCAATATTGCCGGCGAAGGTCTGTTCTACGGCGGCGGATTTGAGCTCCTCGGCAAACAGCTTATCGGTGTTGCAGCAGTCGGCTCATGGACAGCGATCACTATCGCTATCGTATTCTTTATCATAAAGAAAACTATCGGTCTGAGAGCTTCTGAGCAGGAAGAGATCCTCGGTCTTGATATCACTGAGCACGGACTTATCTCCTCTTATGCAGACTTTGCCCCTTCAATGGGCGATGCCATGATGAAAGGCTACACAAAGGACGATGCTAAGAGCGTTGTGAAAGTTCCTGTTGAAAAGGCTGTAAAGGTAGAGAGCTATACCGCTCCTTCACCTGACGGCTCACCGAAGATGACGAAAATAGTTGCGATCTTCAAGCAGAGCAGGCTCCAGCCGTTTATTGAGGCTATGGAAGATATTGATGTGACCGGCATTACCGTAACAAACGTACTCGGCTGCGGAATGCAGAAAGGTCAGACAGAATACTACAGAGGTGCTCCCATCGAGATCAACCTCCTCCCCAAGGTAAAGGCTGAAATAGCGGTATGTGCAGTTCCCGTCGGCAAGGTTATCGACGCTGCAAAATCCGCTTTATATACAGGACATATCGGCGACGGTAAGCTCTTCATCTACGATATTGAAAATGTTATCAAGATACGTACCGGTGAAGAGGGATACGATGCACTTCAGGATATGGAGGACTGATTCAGCAATTTTACCATTAAGGAGAAAAGCTCATGTCAGCAAAATTTATCTTTGTCACAGGCGGAGTCGTTTCCGGACTGGGTAAAGGCATTACGGCTGCCTCGCTCGGCAGACTTCTCAAACAGCGAGGCTATAAGGTCACTATCCAGAAATTCGATCCATACATAAATGTAGATCCCGGAACGATGTCTCCCTATCAGCATGGTGAAGTATTCGTCACTGATGACGGTACTGAGACCGACCTTGATCTCGGCCACTATGAGAGATTTGTCGATGAGAATCTGTCGGTGAATTCAAACGTGACCACGGGAAAGATCTACTGGAATGTAATAAATAAAGAACGCCGTGGTGATTATCTCGGCGGAACAGTACAGGTCATTCCGCATATAACAAATGAGATCAAGGATAAGGTGTACAGTCTTGCAAAGGACACCAATACCGATATTGTAATAACTGAAATAGGAGGTACTGTAGGTGACATTGAGTCAACTCCTTTTCTTGAAGCTATCAGACAGGTGAGCACTGAACAGGGACGGGATAACGTGGCTTATATCCACGTTACCCTTGTTCCCTATATTGCCGGCTCTGAGGAGCTTAAATCAAAACCGACACAGCATTCCACCAAAGAGCTTCTGTCAATCGGTATCCAGCCGGATATCATCGTCCTCAGAAGCGAAAAGCGCATACCTGATGATATGCGTGCAAAGATCGCTCTGTTCTGCAATATCAGAAGTGAGGACGTTATACAGAATCTTACAGCACCCTCTCTTTATGAAGTTCCTCTTTGGCTTGAAGCTGAGGGACTTGCAAGATCTGTCTGTCATCATCTTCATCTTGAACAGAGAGAGCCCGATCTCAGGGAATGGACTGAAATGGTGAAACGTGCCGAAAACGCACAGAAAAAAGTCACTATCGGACTCGTTGGAAAATATGTGGAGCTGCATGACGCTTATCTCTCGGTTGCTGAAGCTCTCCGCCACGGAGGCATAGTAAATGATTCAACTGTAGATATTGAGTGGATCGATTCGGAAAAGGTCAATTATGAGAATGCCGCTGAAACTTTCAAAAACTGCGATGGAATAATCGTTCCCGGCGGTTTCGGTCACAGAGGTATTGAGGGCATGATCGACTCTATCCGATATGCAAGAGAGAATAATATCCCATTTTTCGGCATATGTCTTGGTATGCAGATGGCTGTTATAGAATTTTCCAGAAATGTGCTCGGTCTGAGTGAGGCAAATTCTACTGAATTTGGCGAGACTCCCGATCCGGTCATTGACATTATGGAAAATCAGAAAAATATCTGTCAGAAGGGCGGTACGATGCGCCTTGGACTTTACCCGTGCCGTCTTGCGGCTGATTCGCTGTGCCGCAGTATCTACGGTGATGAGCTTATCTACGAGCGTCACAGGCATCGCTGGGAGTTCAACAATGCGTACCGCACTGCTGTTGCGGAGAACGGTATGAGGATCGCAGGCATCTCGCCCGATGAACGTCTCGTTGAGATAATAGAGATACCGGATCACCCGTGGTTCGTGGGAGTACAGTTCCACCCGGAATTCAAATCACGTCCCAATAAACCGCATAAACTTTTTGCTGATTTTATAAAAGCCTGTTTGAATGATCCACAGGTCAAATAAAAATTTTTACCGGAGGTTTTTACTATGGAAAAGATTACTGATTATTTCGGCAGCATGGTCTTTGATGACAGGATCATGAAGGCTACTCTTTCCGAGAAAGTCTACAAAAGCCTGAAAAGAACGATCGACAGAGGTACACCGCTCGATATTTCCGTTGCAAATGCAGTAGCCTCTGCAATGAAAGACTGGGCAGTTTCAAAGGGCGCAACACACTATACTCACTGGTTCCAGCCTATGACCGGCATCACCGCCGAAAAGCATGACAGTTTCATCAGTCCTGCTCCTGACGGAAGAGTTATTATGGAATTCTCCGGCAAGGAGCTTGTCAAGGGTGAGCCTGATGCATCTTCATTCCCGTCGGGCGGTCTTCGTGCTACCTTTGAGGCGAGAGGCTATACGGCATGGGATCCTACATCTTATGCGTTCATAAAGGATAACACACTTTACATTCCTACGGCATTCTGCTCCTACGGCGGCGAAGCACTTGACAAAAAAGTCCCCCTGCTGCGCTCCATGGAGGCTCTCAACCGTCAGGCACTGAGAATACTGAAACTCTTCGGAAATGATAAAGTCCGCTGCGTAAAGACATCTGTCGGCCCTGAGCAGGAGTATTTCCTTGTTGACCGTGAGCTGTGGAAACAGAGAAAAGATCTCATCATGACAGGACGTACATTATTCGGTGCAAGATCTCCTAAGGGTCAGGAGATGGAAGATCACTACTTCGGCTCTATCAAGCCGAGAGTTGCCGAGTATATGGCTGATCTTGACAAGGAGCTGTGGAAACTCGGTATCCTCGCTAAGACAAAGCATAATGAAGTTGCTCCTGCACAGCATGAGCTTGCTCCCATATTTTCAACTACCAATATTGCCGCCGATCACAACCAGCTTACAATGGAAGTAATGCAGAAAGTCGCACTTCGTCACGGACTTGTATGCCTTCTTCATGAAAAGCCGTTTGCAGGCGTAAACGGCTCGGGAAAGCACAACAACTGGTCGATCTCGACTGATACGGGTGTAAATCTGCTCACTCCCGGTGAAACTCCTTATGAAAATGCACAGTTCCTGCTTTTCCTTGCAGCAGTTATCAAGGCTGTTGACGATTATCAGGATCTGCTGAGACTTTCTGTTGCAACTGCCGGAAACGATCACAGACTTGGAGCAAATGAAGCTCCGCCTGCTGTTATCTCTATTTTCCTCGGCGATGAGCTTACCGCTGTTTTAGAGGCTATCGAGAACGATACTCCCTACGATGGTACGAAAAAAGAGAAGATGACGCTCGGTGTAGATGTTCTCCCGCAGTTCAGCAAGGATACTACCGACCGTAACAGAACATCACCTTTTGCATTCACAGGTAATAAATTCGAGTTCCGTATGCTCGGTTCTTCAAACAGCATCTCATGTGCAAATATCCACCTGAATGCGGCTGTTGCTGAAAGTCTGAGACAGTTTGCGGACGTACTTGAAAAAGCCGATGATTTCAAGGCAAGTCTCCACACTCTCATTAAGGAGACTATCACAAAGCACAAAAGGATCATCTTTAACGGCAACGGCTACGATGAAAAATGGATCGCCGAGGCTGAATCAAGAGGTCTGTCAAATCTCAGGACTACTGCTGATTGTATGCCTAAGATCTGTGACAAAAAGAATGTGGATATGCTCACATCTCACGGAATATTCACTGAAGCTGAGATCTGCTCACGCCGTGATATCATGCTTGACAACTACGTCAAATCCGTAAATATCGAAGCTGTTACAATGATCGACATGGCTAAGAAAGAGATCATTCCTGCCGCTGCAAAATATGCCGCTGATACAGCATCTGCTATTTCTGCAAAGGCTGCCGCAGCTCCGGGTGCTTCAAATGCTTATGAGACTCGCATAGTTACCGAGCTTTCCGCACTGGTGGACGAAATGGACGCTGCAACAAGCGCTCTTGAAAAAGCAGTTGACGAGCTGAAAGAGATCGAAGTGATCGTTACGGCTTCCGAGTTTGTCCGTGATACACTTATTCCTGCTATGGACAGACTTCGTGCTGCTGCCGACAAGGCTGAGACACTCACCGCTGAGAGCTACTGGCCTTTCCCGACATACGACAAGCTTCTGTTTGGTGTATGATAAAATATTTTCACAGAGGGACGATCCGCAAGACCGTCCCTTTGCTTTCGGGATAATATCACACGTTTCACAACAAATGCAATTCTTGAAGATAAAATTTGTGCTAAATATATAAATCTGCTTTTAGCACTTGACATCGAAAAGATAATATGTTAAAATAAAAGTGAACGATGGCGTTCATGACAGGGGGATTATCTGTCATGGACGCTTTTTTCTTTTGAGGGGGACACTCTCGCTATCACAAACGGAAAGGCTGAATAAAATGGATAATTTCAGAACAGAAGCTCCATATGATAAGCAGGGACTCTACCGTCCGGAATTTGAGCATGATAACTGCGGAATAGGTGCAGTCGTAAACATTAAAGGCGTAAGATCAAGAGAAGTGGTCGAAAACGCTCTCAGGATCGTTGAAAAATTAGAGCACCGTGCAGGAAAAGATGCCGAGGGAAAAACAGGCGACGGCGTCGGCATACTTGTACAGATGCCCTATAACTTCTTTAAGTCGGAAACAGAAAAGCTCGGTATCTCTATCGGCGAAGAGGGAGATTTCGGCGTGGGAATGTTTTTCTTCCCTCAGAACGAGCTTAAAAGAAATCATGCAAAGAAACTGTTTGAGATAATCCTTGCAAAAAAAGGCATGAAATTCCTCGGCTGGAGAGAAGTTCCCTCTACGCCGTCAGTGCTGGGACAAAAGGCTCTTGACAGTATGCCGTATATCATGCAGGGCTTTGTAAAGCGTCCCGATGACTGCGCCAAGGGACTTGAATTTGACCGCCGTCTTTTTATCGCAAGGCGTGTTTTTGAGCAGTCCAACGACAACACATATGTTGTGTCACTCTCAAGCAGGACTGTTGTGTATAAAGGAATGTTTCTTGTTGCTGAGCTGAGAAAATTCTATACCGACCTCCAGCGTGAGGATTTCACATCGGCAATAGCAATGGTGCATTCAAGATTCTCTACGAATACGACTCCAAGCTGGCAGAAAGCTCATCCGAACCGCATGATCGTCCACAACGGAGAGATCAATACTATCACCGGAAACGCTGACAAAATGCTTGCCCGTGAGGAGACAATGTATTGCGATGCCCTTAAAAATGATATGAATGATATCCTGCCGGCGATAAATGTACAGGGTTCGGATTCCGCAAGGCTTGACAATGCTCTTGAATTTATGGTAATGGCAGGTATACCGCTTCCGCTTGCAGTGATGATAACCATTCCTGAGCCGTGGAAGAATAACCGTACTATTTCCAAAGAGAAGTACGATTTCTACCAGTATTATGCAACGATGATGGAGCCGTGGGACGGTCCTGCCTCTATACTTTTTTCCGATGGCGAGGTAATGGGAGCAGTCCTTGACAGAAACGGACTGCGCCCCTCAAGATACTGCATCACAAGCGATGGATTTCTTGTACTCTCATCAGAAACAGGCTGTATAGATATCCCTCCGGAGAAAATAATCCGCAAGGACAGACTTCGTCCCGGAAAGATGCTTCTTGCAGATACAAAACTGGGAAAACTAATTGATGATAACGAGATCAAAACATATTACGCTTCACGCAAACCCTATGGCGAGTGGCTTGACGCAAATCTTGTAAAGCTTCAGGATCTTCATATCCCGAATAAAAATGTCAGAACGTATACGCATGATGAGCTTACAAAACTCCAGAAAGCGTTCGGATACTCCTATGAAGACATAAAGGACAGCATACTTCCCATGGCTGAAACGGGTGCAGAGCCTATTGCATCAATGGGATCGGATATTCCCCTGCCCCCTCTCGATAAGCAGAATATACCGCTTTTCAATTATTTCAGACAGCTTTTCGCACAGGTAACCAATCCTCCGTTTGATGCGATACGTGAGGAGATCGTTACCGATACAAGCACGTATATCGGTGAGGACGGAAATATCTTAGAGGAAAAGCCGGAAAACTGCCATGTTCTGAAAATCGAGAACCCTATCCTTACAGAGACCGATATGCTCAAGATCAAGAGCATGAATATAGCCGGACTGAAAACAGCGGTCATTCCGATCACCTACTATATAGGAACATCTCTTGAAAAGGCTATCGACCGCCTGTATATTGATGCAGACAAGGCTTATCGTGACGGTGCGAATATTCTCATTCTGTCAGACCGTGAAGTTGATGAATATCATGCGCCGATACCGTCGCTTCTTGCCGTTGCGGCATTGCAGCAGCATCTCGTTTCGACAAAAAAGCGTACCGCTGTTGCAATGATACTCGAAAGTGCGGAGCCGAGAGAAGTACATCACTTTGCAGCACTTCTCGGATATGGTGCGTGTGCGGTCAATCCGTATCTTGCTCAGGAGACTATCCGTGATCTTATTGATTCAAAAATGCTTGATAAGGATTTTTATGCCGCTGAAAATGACTATAACAGCGCAGTGCTTCACGGAATAATCAAGATCGCCTCAAAAATGGGCATCTCTACGATACAGTCATATCAGGGCTCTAAGCTCTTTGAGGCTGTGGGAATATCCCATGAGGTGACAGACAAGTATTTCAGGGGAACTGTCAGCCGTATAGGCGGGATCACCCTTGATGACATAAGCCGCCGCACCGAGGCTCTTCATAATGCAGCATATGATCCTTTAGAGCTTGCGGTCAGCAAGGAGATAAAAAGCTGCGGAAGTCATAAGCTGAGAAGCGGAGGAAATGAGCATCTCTACACTCCCGAAACGATACATCTTTTGCAGCAGGCAGCAAGAACGGGCGATTATAATATTTATAAGAAGTATTCCGAATGCCTGACAAAAGAGGACAGCACACTGACTTTAAGAAGTCTTCTTGATTTCCGTTTTGATCCCGACGGCGGTATCCCCATTGATGAGGTGGAGAGCGTTGAAAGTATCTGTCACCGTTTCAAAACAGGAGCAATGTCATACGGTTCGATCTCGCAGGAGGCTCACGAATGTATGGCAATTGCCATGAACAGGATCGGCGGAAAATCGAACAGCGGTGAGGGCGGTGAAAGTCCCGAAAGGCTCAAATCAGACCGCTGCTCCGCAATAAAGCAGGTAGCCTCCGGAAGATTCGGTGTCACATCGGAATATCTTGTCTCTGCGAAAGAGATCCAGATAAAAATGGCTCAGGGAGCAAAACCGGGCGAGGGAGGTCATCTGCCGTCAGGAAAGGTGTATCCGTGGATCGCAAAGACACGTCATTCAACGGCAGGCGTGGGACTTATTTCACCGCCTCCGCATCATGATATATATTCGATCGAGGATCTTGCACAGCTTATCTATGATCTGAAAAATGCCAATGATAAAGCCCGTATTTCTGTGAAACTCGTTTCTGAGGCAGGCGTTGGAACTGTTGCAGCCGGCGTTGCAAAGGCAGGAGCACAGGTTATCCTTATCTCAGGCTATGACGGCGGAACAGGTGCTGCTCCGAGGAGCTCGATCTACAATGCCGGACTTCCCTGGGAGCTTGGTCTTGCCGAGGCTCATCAGACACTTATACTCAACGGTCTGCGCTCAAGAGTAATGATAGAGACTGACGGTAAACTCATGACAGGAAGAGATGTTCTTGTAGCAGCACTTCTCGGAGCAGAGGAGTTCGGATTTGCTACAGCACCTCTTGTAACGATGGGCTGTGTAATGATGAGAGTCTGCAACCTTGATACCTGTCCGATGGGCATTGCTACGCAGAATCCGGAATTGAGAAAGCGTTTTGCCGGAAAACCGGAGTACATCATAAACTTCATGCATTTCGTTGCTCAGGAGCTTCGTGAATATATGGCAAAGCTCGGTATCCGTACGGTAGATGAGCTCGTAGGACGCACCGACCTCCTTTACAAAAAGGATTCACCGGAGGCTGAAAAGATCGACTTCTCGGAGATACTCGCCATGACAGACCGCAGTGAGAAGCAGTTTTTCGATAAGAATGATATCTACGATTTCAGGCTTGACGAAACTATCGACAAGAAAGTCCTGATGAAAAAGCTCGGCAGTGCACTAAGGAATAAGACAAAGAAGACCATTGATCTGAATGTAAGTAATACCGACCGTACTTTCGGAACGCTCTTTGGTGCAGAGATAACGAGGCTTTATGGTGAAAATACTCTTGATGATGATACATTCACCGTAAAATGCAGCGGAAGCGGCGGTCAGAGTTTCGGAGCGTTTATCCCCAAGGGACTTACTCTTGAACTCAGCGGTGACAGCAATGATTACTTCGGTAAGGGACTGTCGGGCGGCAAGCTGATACTTTATCCGCCCAAGGGTTCGGCTTTCAACGCAGAGGAAAATATCATTGTCGGAAATGTTGCACTGTACGGAGCGACCTCCGGAAAGGCATTTATAAACGGCATTGCAGGTGAACGCTTCTGTGTCAGAAACTCCGGAGCTATTGCAGTCTGCGAGGGAGTAGGCGATCACGGCTGTGAGTACATGACAGGCGGACGTGCGGTAATTCTCGGAAAGACCGGCAAAAACTTTGCCGCCGGTATGTCGGGAGGTATAGCATATGTTCTTGACGAGGACAGAGATCTCTATATGAAGCTGAATAAATCTCTCGTATCGCTTGAGGGTGTAACCGAAAAGTATGATATACAGGAGCTGAGAAACATAATTCAGGAGCACGCTGATGCGACAGGCTCTGAAAAGGCAAAGCAGATACTTGAAAACTTTGAGGAGTATCTGCCCGGCTTTAAGAAAATAATCCCCCACGACTATGCAAAAATTCGCAGTGCAGTCCTTGTTCTTGAAGAAAAGGGCATGACAAGCGAACAGGCAGAGATAGAAGCGTTTTTTACCACAAGGAAGGAGGCGTGAGCCATGGGAAAGCCTACAGGTTTCCTTGATTATGAAAGAAAAGACCGCAGCGCCTCAGAGCCGTCGGAAAGAATAAAAAACTACAATGAATTTCATTTCCCCCTTAGCGATGAGCAGAGGCGTGAACAGGCTGCAAGATGTATGGACTGCGGTGTACCGTTCTGCCAGAACGGAAAAATGCTTTGCGGAATGATCTCCGGCTGTCCGCTGAATAATCTTATCCCCGAATGGAACGCTCTGATCTATCACGATCAGATGGAGCAGGCGCTGCAGCGTTTGCTGATGACAAACAATTTTCCGGAATTCACATCAAGAGTATGTCCGGCACTTTGCGAAAAAGCCTGCACCTGCGGTCTTAACGGAGATCCCGTGACCGTCAGGGAGAATGAAAATGCGATCATTGAAAATGCTTTTGCTGAGGGGCTGATAACTCCCGAGATACCTGCTGTCAGAAGCGGCAAAAGGATCGCTGTCATAGGCTCGGGTCCGTCGGGACTTGCCGCTGCCGATACACTCAATAAAAGGGGACACAGTGTCACCGTGTTTGAGCGTCAGGACAGACCGGGAGGACTTCTCATGTACGGTATTCCGAATATGAAGCTTGAAAAGCATATCATCGACAGGCGTACCGAGCTTATGAAAGCAGAGGGCGTACAGTTCGTCCTGAATGCCGATGTCGGGGGAAATATCTCCGCCGGTGATATACTTGACAGCTTTGATGCCGTCATACTTGCCTGCGGATCGTCTAACCCCCGTGATATAAAAGCCGAGGGAAGAGATGCTCAGGGAATATATTTCGCCGTTGATTTTCTCCGCTCAACTACTAAAAGTTTGCTCGACTGCGGCTTGCAGGAGGGAACGTATATTTCGGCAAAGGATAAGAACGTTGTCATCATAGGCGGCGGAGATACGGGCAACGATTGTGTCGGAACAGCAGTACGCCATGGCTGTAAGTCTGTGATACAGCTTGAAATGATGCCGAAGCTCCCTGATGAGCGTGCCGAGAACAATCCGTGGCCTGAGTGGCCGAGAGTATGCAAGACTGATTACGGTCAGGAGGAGGCGGCAGCCGTATTCGGCAGCGATCCGAGAATTTATGAGACAACGGTCAGTGAATTCATCAAGGACGAAAACGGAGCACTGTGCGCCATAAAAACAGTAAAGCTTGAATTTGTGACCGATCCCGAAAGCGGAAGAAAAGTCCCTCGTGAGATAGAGGGCAGTGAGCAGATCATTCCATGTGAGCTTTGCCTCATCGCAGCAGGATTCCTCGGCTGTCAGAATTACGTTGCCGAGAGCTTTGGCGTTGAGCTTAACGAGAGAACCAATGTAAAAACCGCTCCCGGCGGCTTTGAAACAAATGTACCGAAAGTATTCGCCGCCGGGGATATGCACACAGGACAGTCGCTTGTTGTACGTGCTATACGTGAGGGAAGAGATGCAGCGAGAGAGGTCGATAAGTACCTCATCGGATATTCAAATCTATAACAGACGGAGGCCATTATGATCTATTCGGAAAGTGAAATTTTACAGTATATAGACGAAAACGATGTGAAGTTCATAAAGCTTTCATTCTGCGATATAAACGGAAGAATGAAAAATATTTCGATCCTCTCGTCCGAGCTTGCGGTGACTTTTGAACGTGGCGTGAGAATTGCCGCAAATAAGATACACGGATTCAACACCGCAAAAGGAAAGGATCTCTTCCTTTTCCCGGATATCCGGACAATGACGGTCATTCCGTGGAGACCTCAGCAGGGCAGAGTTATAAGGATGTTCTGCTACATCAGATATGCCGACGGTACGCCGTTTGAGGGCGACGGAAGATATTTTCTGAAAAAAGCAATGAAGGCATCTGTGGAGAAAGGCTACTGTTTCCGTTTCGGAACATCATGTGAATTTACATTGTTCAGAATGGGTGAGAACGGGCTTCCCACAAAGATACCGCATGATTATGCCGGATACTGCGATATTGCCCCCGATGACAAGGGCGAAAATATACGGCGTGAGGTTTGTCTGACACTCGAACAAATGGGGATACATCCTGTATCGTCACGCCATGAGAGCGGTCACGGTCAGCATGAGATCGACTTCAATGCCTCGTCTGCAGTCAAATCGGCAGATACGTTCCTGAGTTTCAAATCAGCAGTGAAGTCTGTAGCCGTTCACAACAATGTGTATGCAAGCTTTATGCCCAAGCCGCTCAGAAATGACTGCGGAAATGGTATGCACATCAGCTTCAATATTTTCCGTGACAGCGATTTTCTTGAGGAAAATATCTCTGACAGCGGAGATATTCTGAAAAAAGCCTCTGCCGGCATTATGAAATATATACGTGACATGACAGTATTCACCAACGCAACGGTAAATTCTTTCAATCGCTTGGGTGAATACACGGCTCCCAGATATATAATGTGGTCAGGGGGAGAAAATTCTCAGCTTATAAGAATGTCCTCCGAAAGCGGAGATGCTCCCGTAGTGCTGAGATCGGCCGATTGTGCCTGCAATCCGTATTTTGTATTCGGACTTATGATATATGCCGCTCTTGAGGGCATTGAGAGTTCTATTGAGCTTCCAGAAGAAAACAGCAGCACGGAAAGACTCCCTGCAACACTTGCCGAGGCAGCCGATTGCGCAGGAAAATCGGAATTTTTGAAAAAATATATCGACCGGAACATTCTTGACGAGATCATTGCAGAACGTGAAGCAGAATGGAAAGAATATTCGTCCGCCTATGACAAGGAAGCATTTGAGGAACAAAAATTTTTTTACAATCTTTGACGGAGGTAAACCTTGGAAAATGTTCTTATAATATCAAGCAGCAAGGGAGCTGCGGAACAGCTTGCGGGATTTATAAGAGATTACTTTCATAGCAGCGTCAAAGCAGTTGAAACAGCATATCAGGCAAAGACACTCATCAGCAACGATCTGTCCGCAGAGCTTGCAGTTATAAATGCACCGCTCTCTGATGAATCGGGAGTTGAGCTTGCGGAGTATATCGCTGAGACAACTGCGGCAGGCTGCATCATTATAGTTAAAGCTGAAACGGCAGGGAATATTACCGATCGTCTTGAAAAAAGCGGAGTCATCGTTGTCACAAGACCGTTCAGCAAAACAATGCTTTATCAGATGATAAAGACAGTGGATATTGCCGCCCGCCGTTCCTTGAGAATTTATGAAAAGGCTCTTCAGCTTGAACAGAAAATAGAAGAGCTCCGGATCATTGACAAGGCAAAATTTATGCTCATGGAGTACAGAAATATGAATGAGTCGGAGGCTCATTCATACATTGAGCAATACGCCATGAACAAAAGGAAAAAGAAAAAGATCGCTGCTCTTGAGCTGATAGATAAGCTCAATGAACAGTATTTGTAAAGAGGTTCTCAGATATGTTCGATGCTATTCATGAGGAATGTGGAGTTTTCGGCATTTACGAAGGAAAAAAGACCGATGTGGCATCATCTGTCTATTTCGGACTTTATGCGCTCCAGCACAGAGGACAGGAAAGCTGCGGTATAGCAGTGTGCGATGACGGAGTTTTCAATCATAAAAAGGCAGAGGGGCTTGTCTCTGACGTTTTCAGCCGTGACGAGCTGAAAAGACTCGGAAAAGGCAATATGGCTGTGGGACACGTCCGGTATTCAACTACGGGCGGGCAGAATCACAATAATATCCAGCCGCTTGTAATACGTCATGTTAAAGGAAATATGGCGCTTGTCCATAACGGAAATCTTACCAATGCTGCCGATCTGCGAAGATCGTTTGAGCTTTCGGGTGCGATTTTTCACGGGACTTCCGATACTGAAGCAATAGCATATCAGATCGTAAGCGAACGTCTTCACAGCAGCTCCACCGAAGAAGCTGTTGAGCGTGCGATGCCTCACATAAAAGGTGCATATTCCTGCATACTTATGACAGCTACAAAGCTGATAGCTTTTCGTGATCCCAATGGATTTCGTCCGCTGTGCATCGGAAAAACTCACGACGGAGCATATGTTATCGCATCAGAATCATGTGCTCTTGAAACAGTGGGAGCGGAATTCATAAGAGATGCAGAGCCCGGAGAGATAATCGTAATAAGTGAAAACGGCTTGAACTCTATAAAAACTCATTGTATAAGCAAAAAAAATATCTGTATTTTTGAATATATATACTTTGCACGTCCGGACTCTGTAATTGAGGGAGTTTCTGTGCATCACGCAAGAATGAAAGCAGGGAATATCCTTGCCCGGTGCAGTCCCGTTGATGCTGATATCGTTGTGGGTGTGCCGGATTCGGGACTTGATGCGGCGTTGGGATTTTCAAATGCAAGCGGTATTCCGTACGGAATAGGCTTTATAAAAAATAAATACATAGGAAGAAGCTTTATCCAGCCGGAACAGCATCAGCGTGAAAGTGCGGTCAAGATCAAACTCAATGTGGTGCGTGAAACAGTCTGCGGAAAGCGTGTTGTCATGATAGACGACTCCATAGTAAGAGGAACTACAAGCGCAAGGATAGTCCGGCTTCTTCGGGAGGCAGGTGCTGCAGAGGTCCATGTAAGGATCTCATCACCGCCGTTTATACATTCATGCTATTTCGGAACGGACATTGACTCGGAAGAAAATCTCATAGCCTGCAATTGCAGCAGCACAGAAGAGATCGCACGGTATATCGGAGCAGATTCATTATCATATCTGCCGGTAGAGGCTCTCGGAGAGCTTATCGACAACAGAAACGGTTTCTGCTGTGGGTGCTTTACGGGAAATTATCCTGTTGACATCACCGGTGCCGGAAGCAAAGACAAATTTGATGAAAAATTACACAAGATCACGGAGGAATAGATTATGTGTACCATTATGGGTTATTGCGGAAAATCAGACGGAATGAAAAAGGTCACTGAGGGACTGAAAGCAACAGTCTCAAGAGGACCTGATGACTGCCGTATTATTGATCTCAAAGACGGTGTTCTCGGATTTCAGAGGCTCTCAATTATGGGACTCACTCCCGACGGAATGCAGCCCTTTGAACTGAACGGCAATTATGTTGTCTGCAACGGAGAGATCTACGGTTACTCGAAAATACGCTCGGAACTTATCTCTGAGGGATACAGCTTCAAAAGCGGAAGTGACTGTGAGGTGCTTCTTCCGATGTATGAGAAATACGGCACCGATATGTTTGCAATGCTTGACGCAGAATTTGCCTGCATAATCTATGAAAGAGACACTCATAAATTTATTGCAGCCCGTGATCCCATAGGTATACGTCCGCTGTATTACGGATATGATAAGGACGGTACGATAATTTTTGCAAGTGAGGCAAAAAATCTTGTGAAGCTCTGCGAAAAGATAATGCCGTTTCCTCCGGGACATTTCTACAAGGACGGTGAGTTTATCTGCTACTGTGATATAACTGCTGTTGAAAATGTCATAACCGATGATCTTGATACGGTATGCAGAAATATCCATGACAAGCTTGTTGCCGGAGTTGAAAAACGACTCACATCTGATGCAAAAGTAGGATTCCTGCTCTCCGGCGGACTTGATTCGTCGCTTGTGTGTGCGATAGCACAGCGAAAACTCTCAGAGCCGATAAAGACTTTCGCTATCGGAATGAATACCGATGCGATAGATCTCAAATATGCAAAGCAGGTCGCAGATCATATCGGAAGTGACCACACAGAAGTTATAATTACAAAAGATGATGTAATTTCCTCGCTGGAGGACGTTATTTATCTTCTGGGTACTTATGACATAACAACAATACGTGCAAGCATGGGAATGTATCTTCTCTGCAAAGCTATTCACGAAAAAACGGAGATACGTGTGCTTCTGACAGGTGAGATCTCTGATGAGCTTTTCGGATATAAGTATACTGATTTTGCGCCATCGGCTGAGGAATTCCAAAAGGAGTCCGTAAAAAGAGTGCATGAGCTTCATATGTATGATGTTCTTCGTGCTGACAGGTGTATTTCTGTAAACTCGCTTGAGGCACGTGTGCCGTTCGGAGATCTTGATTTTGTGAAATATGTAATGGCGGTTGATCCCGAAATGAAGCTGAATAAGTATAACAAGGGAAAATACCTGCTGCGCCATGCCTTTGAGGGAGATTATCTTCCGCATGATATTCTTTATCGTGAGAAAGCCGCATTTTCTGATGCAGTCGGACATTCAATGGTCGATTATATCAAGGAGTATGCCGAAAACTATTATACCGATGAGGAATTTGCAGAGAAAGCCCCTGCATACGATCATGCAAGACCGTTTACAAAGGAATCACTGCTATATCGTGAAATTTTTGAGAAATATTATCCCGGTCAGAGTGAAATGATCGTAGATTTCTGGATGCCCAACAAAAATTGGGAGGGCTGCAATGTAAACGATCCCTCAGCCCGTGTGCTCTCAAATTATGGTGAAAGCGGAAAATAAAAATCATCGAAGTTACAATGTGAGAGTATCCCATTGTTACGATCTCAACAGCTTTTTATAACTTCTGTCTATTCCGATAGAACCAAGCGGAGCAGTTATCAATATTGCAAGCACTGCCACCGACAGCACGATCTTACCGCAGGGTAAACCGAGCGACAGCGGCACTGAACCGATTGCTGCCTGCACAGTTGCTTTGGGAAGATATGCGATAACACAAAACGCTCTTTCTTTTGCATTGAGCTCTGTGCCGAGCATACAGAGGATCACTCCCACGGCTCTGAATGCGAGAGCTATGAATATCATCAGCAACGCCATAGCGCCTGCTGTGAAGGTGTAACGCACATCGACTGCCGCTCCGACAAGCACAAACAGCATGACTTCGGCTGCTATCCAAAGTTTGCCGAACTTCTCCGACAGCCGGACAGAAACGCTTTTGTCTGCTTTCAGCTTTACTACGCAAGCCATTGCCACCACAGCGAGCAGTCCCGATATAGCGACATATTTTTTCACAAGGGATTCTATACTCATCAGCAAAAATGAAGTACCAAGCAGTATAATTGCTTTTGTACTGTTTCTGATTTTATGGTTATGCTGATAGGAGCTCTCAAAAATAAAGTACAGAGCAAAGCCTGCCAATGCTCCAAGCAGTACACCAAGTACGATAGATATGGGAATATTCAGAAAATCAACTGCTTTTGCTGAACCGCCCTGAGCCATTGTTACGAAAGTTGAGAAGAGAACGATCACAAAAATATCATCGCAGGACGCTCCTGCAAGAATCATTTGCGGTATGCTTTTTTGCGTACCGTATTTTTCTTCTATCAGCCTGACCATTCGGGGAACGACCACCGCAGGCGATACTGCGCTCAGCACCGCCCCCATGACCGCTGATTCGATGCGATTTATACCAAGCAGTATTGGCGCAAATGTCACATATCCGACTATCTCACAGCAGGCAGGTATGAATGACATCAGCACCGCAGGTCTGCCGACTTTTTTGAGGTCAGACAGGTTGAGCGAAAGACCTGCCTTGATAAGTATGATAATAAGTGCGATCTGCCGAAGCTCAGAGGATATTCCGAGTATGGACGGATCAAGCAGATCAAGAACATACGGACTAACGATTATACCAACGCCGAGCATACCGATGATACGGGGCAATCCGATTTTCTCAAATACTGCCGCAGACGAAAGTCCGACAAGATAAATTATTGCAAGTGATAATAGCATAAAAACACCTCCGGATAATTTTAGTGAACGTCAAATAAATTTGTCGTTCACTATAAAAAGCCGACAACTATTGCGTAAAATCGCAGAAGTCATCAGCTTTATAAGCGGTTCAGGGAGTCCTGTTCAAAACTCTCCATGGGAGAACATCATTCCCGATATTTATTTCATGAATATTATACCATATTTTGCAGCGAAATGCAAGATTCGCAGAGAAAATTTTTAGTTATATCCCCCATTTAGTATAATGCGTGCGACGACCTGTTCCCCTTTCAGAACCGGTACAGCGTGAACCGGGTGCAGCGTCACGCTGCAAAAAGTCCCCACAGCCGAAACTGTGAGGACTAATTTTTCAGATATTCAAATTGAAATGAATACCACGCTCCCCGGACTTAGCTCAAATCACATCTCTGCATCGTCCCGGAGCATCGTGTAATTACTTGTTTTCGCTGATAGCAGCCTGTGCAGCAGCGAGACGTGCGATCGGAACACGGAAAGGTGAACATGAAACATAGTTCAGACCGATCTTGTGGCAGAATTCAACAGATGTCGGATCGCCGCCGTGCTCACCGCAAATACCGCAGTGGAGATTTGCATTAGCTCCCTTACCGAGCTTAACAGCCATATCCATGAGCTTACCAACGCCTACCTGATCGAGCTTAGCGAAAGGATCATTCTCAAAGATCTTCTTATCGTAGTATGCACCCAAGAACTTGCCTGCGTCATCACGTGAGAAACCGTAGGTCATCTGTGTGAGATCGTTTGTACCGAAGCAGAAGAAGTCAGCGTTTGCACCGATCTCGTCTGCGGTGAGAGCAGCTCTCGGGATCTCGATCATTGTGCCTACCTCATACTCCAGCTCAGCGCCTGATGCAGCGATAACGGCATCAGCAGTATCAACAACGACTTTCTTAACATACTTGAACTCCTTGATATCGCCAACGAGCGGTATCATGATCTCAGGCTTTACAGTCCAGTCGGGGTGATTCTTCTTAACATTGAGCGCAGCCTTGATGATAGCGTTTGTCTGCATCTTAGCGATCTCAGGATATGTTACAGCAAGACGGCAGCCTCTGTGTCCCATCATGGGGTTGAACTCATGGAGGCTTGCAATTATATTCTTGATAGTCTCAACTGACTTGCCCTGTGCCTCTGCAAGAGCCTTGATATCGTCCTCCTCAGTGGGAACGAACTCGTGAAGCGGAGGATCAAGGAAACGAATAGTTACCGGATTGCCCTCAAGTGCCTCATAAAGAGCCTCGAAATCAGCCTGCTGCATGGGTTCGATCTTAGCAAGAGCAGCCTCTCTCTCCTCAACAGTGTCAGAGCAGATCATCTCACGGAAAGCAGCAATTCTCTCAGGATCGAAGAACATATGCTCGGTACGGCAGAGACCGATACCTTCAGCACCCAGCTCTCTTGCCTTCTTAGCGTCAGCAGGAGTATCAGCGTTTGTTCTTACTTTGAGGACTCTGTACTTGTCAGCCCACTCCATGATCCTGCTGAATTCTCCGGCGATCTGAGCGTCAACAGTAGGAATGATACCGTCGTAAATATTACCTGTAGTACCGTCGATCGAGAGGTAGTCGCCCTCTGTGAAGGTCTTGCCGCCCAGCTCGAATTTCTTATTAGCTTCATCCATTTTGATGTCGCCGCAGCCGGAAACGCAGCACTCGCCCATTCCACGTGCAACAACGGCAGCGTGTGATGTCATACCGCCACGAACGGTCAGTATACCCTGAGCAGCCTTCATTCCGGTGATATCCTCGGGAGATGTCTCAAGACGAACGAGAACGACTTTCTCGCCTTTTTCTGCCCATTCAACAGCGTCATCAGCGTTGAATACTATCTTACCGCAGGCAGCGCCGGGAGATGCTCCCAGTCCCTTGCCGATAGGAGTTGCAGCTTTCAGAGCAGCAGCATCAAACTGTGGGTGGAGAAGTGTATCGAGGTTTCTCGGATCGATCATAGCAACAGCTTCCTGCTCTGTTCTCATACCCTCATCAACGAGGTCGCAGGCGATCTTAAGAGCAGCCTGTGCTGTTCTCTTGCCGTTTCTTGTCTGGAGCATATAGAGTTTCTTATTCTCAACAGTGAACTCCATATCCTGCATATCTCTGTAGTGATCTTCAAGTGTCTTGCAAACATTCCGGAACTGCTCAAAAGCATCGGGGAAGAGCTCAGCCATTTTAGCGATAGGCATAGGAGTACGAACGCCTGCAACAACGTCCTCGCCCTGAGCATTTGTAAGAAACTCGCCCATGAGTTTCTTTTCGCCTGTAGCAGGATCACGTGTGAATGCAACGCCTGTACCGCAGTCATCGCCCATATTGCCGAATGCCATTGACTGAACGTTTACTGCTGTACCCCATGAGAACGGGATATCGTTGTCACGTCTGTAAACGTTAGCTCTGGGGTTGTCCCATGAACGGAAAACAGCCTTGATAGCACCCATGAGCTGCTCCTTGGGATCGGTGGGGAAGTCTGTACCGATCTTGCTCTTGTATTCAGCCTTGAACTGTGAAGCAAGCTCCTTGAGATCGTCAGCATCAAGCTCAACGTCCTGGGTAACACCCTTCTTTGCCTTCATCTGATCGATAAGCTCCTCAAAATATTTCTTACCGACCTCCATAACAACGTCGGAATACATCTGGATAAATCTTCTGTAGCAGTCCCAAGCCCAGCGGGGATTGCCTGATTTTGCAGCGATAGTCTCAACAACGTCCTCATTAAGACCGAGGTTGAGGATAGTGTCCATCATACCGGGCATTGAAGCACGTGCGCCCGAACGGACCGAAACGAGGAGAGGATTCTCCTTATCGCCGAACTTCTTACCGGTAATATCTTCCATTTTTGTGATATACTCATCGATCTCAGCCCGGATCTCATCGCTGATACCGCCGTCCTCATAATACTGAGTACAAGCCTCTGTAGTGATAGTGAAGCCCTGTGGAACAGGGAGACCTATGTTGGTCATCTCAGCGAGGTTAGCGCCCTTTCCGCCGAGAAGCTCTCTCATGTCGGCATTACCTTCAGAAAAAAGGTAACAATACTTATTTGCCATTGGTGTATACCTCCAGTTTTAGACTTGCCGGACAGGACTTGCCGTCATGTACGGGTTACATATATTATATCATAAAAGGGAAAAAATTACCATATGTAAACTAAAACAAATTAAAACGGTATTTTTAAGCATTTTGTACAAAAAATTGTGAAATATTATAAATAATTAAAAATATACTTGCTTTTATTGTTAATGTATGCAATAATTATTGATAGGTATTTGGATTTCAATATTTTCGGATATATACTCCCCTGCAACGGCGGTCGTGAAATACGCATTCCGGGGAGAATGGCGCGGTAAAAGGAGAGATCTTTATGAACAAAGCAGTTATTCTTGCCGGAGGTCAGGGCAAGCGCATGAAAGCCGATATCCCTAAGCCTCTTTTTAAGGTATTGGGTGAGCCTATGCTTGAATGGGTGATCTCGGCGTGTGAGTCGGCAGATGTCGGGGATATCTGCGTGGTAAAGGGTTTCCGTGGTGAGATGATAGACGAGTATCTCAGCGGAAGATACAAGACCGCCATGCAGTCGGAACGCCTCGGCACAGGTCATGCTGTCATGCAGGCAATACCGTTCCTTGAAGAGGACACCTCCGGGAATACATTGGTTCTCTGCGGCGATGCTCCCTTTATTGATCCGGAGACTATCGCAGGCGCACTGTCGCTCCACATCAAGGATAACAATGCGGTGACGGTCATCACGGCGGAGCTTGACGATCCTCACGGTTACGGGCGCATAATCAGGACGGATAAGGGCATCAGCGGCATTGTCGAGCAGAAAGATGCCTCACCGGAGCAGCTTGCCGTTAAGGAGGTCAACTCCGGAGCATACTGGTTCAGGACGGGTGATCTCGTACACTTGCTGGGTATGCTTGACTGCACTAACGCTCAGGGAGAATACTACCTCACCGATACTGTTTCGATCGCACTTTCGGAGGGACTGAATGCCGGAGCATACAGATCTCCGAATGCGGAGATAATAAGAGGCGCAAATGACAGAAAAGACCTCCTTGAGCTGAATAATTATGCACGAACGGCTGTCATCGAAAAGCATATGGAAAACGGTGTGGGATTCGTATGCACTGACGGTATCATCATCGAACGCAGCGTTGAGATCGGCAGAGGTACAGAGATCCTTCCGGGAACGATACTCCGCCGCGGGACAAGGATCGGCAGTAATTGTGAGATAGGTCCCGATACGATCATTGAAAACTGCCGCATCGGTGATAACGTCAGCGTGAACGCTTCTCAGGCGTATGACTCCGAGATCGAAAGCGGAGTTATCATAGGACCATACGTCCATATCAGACCGGACAGCTGTATCAGAAGCGGCGCAAGAATAGGCGATTTCGTTGAGATCAAAAACTCCACCATTGGCGAAAAAACAGCCGTTTCGCACCTCGTTTACGTCGGAGACAGCGACGTGGGACGCAAGGTCAACATCGGCTGCGGAACAGTCACCGTCAACTATGACGGCATCGCAAAAAGCCGCTGCGTTATCGGCGACAACTGTTTCATCGGCTGCAATACTAACCTGATAGCTCCCGTAAAATTGGGAAAAGCTGTCTATACTGCCGCCGGAACGACCGTTACGAAAGACGTTCCCGACTATGCCCTTGCCATTGACCGTGGAGTTATGAAAGTCAGCGAGGGGTATACTCTCAGAAAGCTGAAAATCAAAAAGTAGTGTATGTTGTATAATTTATTTAAAAGTACATATTATAAAAAAGAACGGCTGATAAAATTCAGTCGTTTTCTTTTAACTATGAAGGAGGTGATCTCTATGAAGATAACACCGGAGATCTACAGCGATATGAGCAGCAAGGCATCGCCAAAATCAAATTCAAAGGTGAATATCCCCACGGCTTTTGTTGTGGGCGGAGCGATCTGCGTTATCGGGCAGCTCCTGCTATCCTTTTTCGAGAGCTTTGGTCTTGAGCGCACATCTGCCGGCGCATGGACTTCCATAATACTTGTGGGAGCAAGTGCACTCTGCACGGGATTCGGCTGGTACGCAAAACTTGCAAAGCACGCAGGGGCAGGGACTCTTGTTCCTATTACGGGATTCTCCAACGCCATATGCTCCTCGGCTATAGAGGCAAAATCAGAGGGGTATGTTCTCGGTGTAGGCACAAAAATATTTACCATCGCCGGACCGGTGATACTCTACGGCTGTGCTGCATCGGTAATTTACGGTCTGCTGTACTATCTTTTCGGAGCGTTCTGATACTGCCGATGTTCAGATGATCTCTATTACAAAATGTACAAAAAGAAAGAGCCGGAGCATAAGCTCCGGTCAGATACAAGAAAAAGAGATAAAATTATGTGTAGAACAAAAGAAAGGAGACAACAAAACGAGTGTTAATAATTTGGAGATTATTTAACACTACAGTTATTATAGCCTATTTTTTCTGTCACGTCAAGAGAATTCTGAAAAAAAACTCCATGTGCGCATCACTTTCGGCACTTTGCACAATAAACCACATCATATACAGTGCGTAATACACAAAAACTCCGGAGGTTCTGTCCGGCTCTGAGGCATAATATTTTTCATCGGAGGAATGATTTCACATAATTTCAGGTAAAAGCAAGAAATTTTTTCGTCATATCATCAAAAAAAGTGTTTACAAATCGTATCGTTTGTGATATAATAACTATGATAGGTTATACAAGGTCAACGGAACGCCCGGTATTGCCTGATATAACAAATAATCTTTAGGAGGTTTTTCCTATGTCAATCAAAAGAAAAATGAAAACTATGGACGGTAATAACGCCGCTGCATGGGTATCCTATCCCTTTACCGATGTAGCCGCTATTTACCCCATAACTCCCTCCTCGGTAATGGCTGAAGTAACCGATAGCTGGTCTGCCAAGAACAAAAAGAATCTTTTCGGACAGCCTGTTACTGTTGCTGAAATGCAGTCCGAGGCCGGTGCGGCAGGAACTGTTCACGGTTCACTCTCTGCCGGAGCTCTTACAACTACATACACAGCATCGCAGGGACTTCTCCTCATGATCCCTAATATGTACAAGATCGCAGGAGAACTTCTCCCCAATGTTATACACGTTTCTGCAAGATGCGTTTCTTCCCACGCACTTAATATCTTCGGCGATCACTCGGACGTTTATGCCTGCCGTCAGACAGGTTATGCAATGCTCTGCTCCTCCAACCCGCAGGAGGTAATGGATCTGGGTGCGGTCGCTCACCTTTCAACTATCAAGGGACGTGTTCCTTTCCTCCATTTCTTTGACGGTTTCCGCACCTCTCACGAGATCCAGAAGATCGAGACATGGGACGATGAGACACTCCTCGGACTTCTTGACAAGGACGCTGCTCAGGCATTCAGAGACAAGGCACTTCACCCCGAGAGACCTGTCCTCAGAGGCTCGGCACAGAACCCTGACATCTTCTTCCAGGCACGTGAGGCTTGCAATAAATACTATGACGCTCTCCCCGGCATTGTCGAGGACTATATGAATAAGGTAAACGAGCTGATCGGTACAAATTACAAGCTGTTCAACTACTACGGCGCTCCCGATGCAGAGCATATCATCGTTGCTATGGGCTCTGTAAACGATACTATCGAGGAGACTATCGACTATCTGAACGCTAACGGCGGCAAGTACGGTCTTGTTAAGGTACGCCTCTACAGACCTTTCGTTGCTGAAAAGCTCGTTGAGGTCATCCCCGACACAGTAAAGAGGATCTCTGTTCTTGACAGGACTAAAGAACCCGGCTCACTCGGCGAACCTCTCTATCTTGACGTTGTTGCTGCTCTCAAGGGCACAAAATTCAACGATGTTCCCGTATTCACAGGACGTTACGGTCTCGGCTCAAAGGATACCGTTCCGGCACAGATCGTTGCTGTATTCAAGAACGACTCCAAGAAGCGTTTCACCATCGGTATCGAGGACGATGTCACAAATCTCTCACTTCCTCTTGAAGCTAACCCCGATTCAGCTCCTGCCGGCACAACAGCCTGCAAGTTCTGGGGACTCGGCTCTGACGGTACTGTCGGTGCAAACAAGAACTCTATCAAGATCATCGGCGACCACACAGACCTCTATGCTCAGGCATATTTTGCATATGACTCAAAGAAGTCGGGCGGCGTTACGATCTCTCACCTCCGCTTCGGAAAGACACCTATCAAGTCTACATACCTTATAAATAAGGCTGATTTCGTTGCCTGCCACAATCAGAGCTATATCGACAAGTATGATATGGTCTCCGATATCAAGCCCGGCGGAACGTTCCTCCTCAACACTATCTGGGATATGGACGGTCTCGAGAAGAATCTTCCCGGTCAGGTAAAGAGATACATCGCTCAGAACAACATCAACTTCTACACGATCAACGGCGTTAAGCTCGGTGAAGAGACAGGCATGGGCACAAGGATCAACACTATCCTCCAGTCCGCATTCTTCAAGCTTGCCAACATCATTCCTTTTGAAGATGCGCTCGGCTATATGAAGGCTGCCGCTGAAGCATCATACAGCAAAAAAGGTCAGGACGTTGTTGAGAAAAACTGGAACGCTATTGATGCAGGTCACAGGAACATCGTAAAGATCGACGTTCCTGCTGCATGGGTTGACGCTGCCGATACACAAATGGGTATGGCTGCCGTTACCTGCGCTGACAAGAATCTTCAGGATTACGTAAACAAGATCCAGATCCCCTGCAACGCTCAGGCAGGAGACAAGCTCCCTGTTTCTGCATTCACAGATATGGCTGACGGTACTTTCCCGCAGGGCTCTGCCGCTTTCGAGAAGAGAGGCATCGCTGTAAAAGTTCCTCAGTGGATCCCCGAGAATTGTATCCAGTGCAACCAGTGTGCATATGTATGTCCTCACGCTGTTATCAGACCTGTTGCTCTTTCCGAGGCTGAGGCTGCTGCTGCACCTGCTGCCGCAAAGATCGTTGACTTCAAACCTGCTATGCCCGGTCTGAAATTCACTATGACCGTTTCTACTCTCGACTGCACCGGCTGCGGTGTCTGCGCAAACATCTGTCCTGCCAAGGAGAAAGCTCTCGTTATGGAGCCTATCGCTTCGCAGATGGATCAGCAGGAGGTATTCAACTACGGCGTTACCATTGACGAAAAGGCAGAGGTCGCTGCTAAATTCAAGCCCGAAACAGTAAAGGGTTCACAGTTCAGACAGCCGCTCCTTGAATTCTCAGGCGCTTGCGCAGGCTGCGGTGAAACTCCTTATGCTAAGCTCGTTACACAGCTCTTCGGCGACAGAATGCTCATCGCTAACGCTACAGGATGCTCCTCTATCTGGGGCGGTTCAGCACCCTCTACTCCTTACACAGTAAACAAGAAGGGCAGAGGTCCTGCATGGAGCAACTCTCTCTTTGAGGACAACGCTGAATTCGGCTACGGTATGTATCTTGCTACAGAAACTCTCAGAAACAGAGTTCTCGAAAAGGTAAAGGCTCTTGAGGCTAAGGCTGAAGATCCTGATGTCAAGGCTGCTATCGCTGAGTATCTCGATACATTCAACGACGGTGCAAAGAACGGCGAGGCTACAGATAAGCTCGTTGCCGCTCTTGAGGCTTGCGGCTGCGATGATGCAAAGGCTATACTTGCTGAAAAGGATTATCTGAGCAAGAAGTCACAGTGGATCTTCGGCGGTGACGGCTGGGCTTACGATATCGGATTCGGCGGTCTTGACCATGTTATCGCTTCCGGAAAGAATGTAAATATCCTTGTATTCGATACCGAGGTATACTCCAACACAGGCGGTCAGGCTTCCAAGTCAACACCTACCGGAGCTATCGCTCAGTTCGCTGCTGCCGGCAAGGTAATGAAGAAGAAAGATCTCGCCGGAATCGCTATGAGCTACGGTTATGTTTACGTTGCTCACGTTGCAATGGGCGCAAATATGAACCAGTGCATCAAGGCTTTCGCTGAGGCAGAGGCTTACGACGGACCTTCTATCGTTATCGCTTACGCTCCTTGTATCAACCACGGTATCAAGACCGGTATGGCTACTGCTCAGGCTGAGGAGAAAAAGGCTGTCGAGGCAGGTTACTGGCATCTTTACAGATATAATCCCGACCTCAAGGCTCAGGGCAAGAATCCTTTCACTCTTGACTCTAAGGCTCCTAACACAGATGAGTACAAGAACTTCCTTATGGGTGAGGTTCGTTACAACTCACTGGCAAGACAGAATCCTGAGAGAGCAGAAAAGCTCTTCAATGCTGCCGTTGAGAATGCAAAGGACAGATACGACTATCTCACAAAGCTCACAACACTCTACGGTCAGGAATAATTTTCATGAGGGCGCTGTTTTATGCAGCGTCCTCTTTATACATGGAGAAAAAATGCTTATAATCTCAATCAAAAACATCGACAAGAAAATGCAGCATACTCATGCACGAAACCTCCTGCGTGAATGTCTAAGAAAGCTCAATATTCCGGAGAATGCCGAGATCTCGCAGGGAGCACACGGCAAGCCGTTCCTTACCTCATATCCGGTATATTTCAATCTCTCCCACGCCGACGGCATCGCCGCCTGTATTACGGCTGATACGGAATGCGGTATTGACTGCGAAAAGGTCAGGAGCTTCCCTCCCCGTGTAATGAAGCGTGTGTTTTCGGAGAACGAACTGCGCCTTGCGGAGAAGACTCCTGCGCATGAGAGGGATCTCATGTTTTTCAGGCTCTGGACACTTAAAGAGGCTTTCGTCAAGGCTATCGGCAGAGGGATCTCCTATCCGATGAAAACAGTTGAGTTTTCATTCGCAGAAGACAGGATAATCACCGGAGCGAAAGGCTTCACATTCAAACAATACATCATACACGGAGAATACGTTGTTTCAATTGCAGTGGAGCAAAAATCTGAAAATTTTTAGCTGAATGAGTGTAAATTCTATTGCAAAATCGTAAAACCTGTGGTATAATTATCTTACATTATATGGAAATGCTGCGGCATCAAATTTAAAATAAGGAGAATACTAATGCAATACGGATACTTTGACCTTGAAAATAAGGAATATGTCATCACCGACCCGGCTACTCCCGCCCCGTGGGCAAATTACCTCGGCGACCCCGAATACGGCGCAATGATCTCAAATAATGCGGCAGGCTACAGCTTCGTGAAATCCGGTGCTAACGGAAGAATAACACGATTCCGCTTTAATTCGGATATGGCGCTCCCCGGACGATATGTCTATATCCGGGATAACGAAAACGGCGACTACTGGTCAGGCTCATGGCAGCCCGTTGGCAAGCCGCTTGACAAATACAAGAGCGAGTGCCGCCACGGTACGGCTTATACGGTGATCTCTGCCGAATATGCCGATATCAAGTCGCAGATAACATACTACGTTCCCTATGGAAAAACTTACGAGGTATGGCAGACCAAGATCACCAACAACAGCAAAAAGGACAGAAACCTCTCTGTTTTCGGATTCGTTGAATTCACCAACGATGATAACTATGAACAGGATCAGGTAAACCTCCAGTACACGCTCTTTATAACAAGGACGAGTTTCGAGGAGAACAAGATACTCCAGCACATCAATGAAAACAGCGGCAGAGACGAAACAGGCTCAAATCATAAGGAGCGTTTCTTCGGTATGGTCGGTGCTCCGATTTCCGCATACAACGGCAGTCTCAGCAATTTTATCGGCGCATACAGGACTTTTTCAAACCCTATAGCCGTTGAAAGAGGAAAATGCGATAACGTCACCAACTTCAACAGCAATGCCTGCGGTGCGCTGCAATCCGATATCGTGCTGAAACCCGGTGAAACGGCTGAACTCATCTATATACTCGGACAGAAAGACAACACTCAGGCATCAGCGATCCTTGAGGAGTACAAAACTCCCGGACGTGCTGATGAGGATATCGCTCAGCTAAAGGCTCATTGGCACGGTCTGCTCAGCAACTTTAAGGTCGATACGCCCTCTGAGGAATTCAACAACATGATAAATGTCTGGAACGCTTATCAGTGTTTTATCACGTTTATCTGGTCAAGAGCTGCCTCGTTCATCTACTGCGGTCTGAGAAACGGCTACGGATACCGTGATACTGTTCAGGATATTCAGGGTATCATTCACCTTGATCCCGAAACGGCTGCCGAAAAGATCCGCTTTATGCTCTCGGCACAGGTCGATAACGGCGGAGGTCTTCCGCTTGTAAAATTCAACCACAATGCAGGACACGAGAACACTCCCGACGATCCGGAATACGTTAAGGAGACAGGACACCCCTCCTACAGAGCTGATGACGCACTGTGGCTCTTCCCTACCATTATGAAGTACATAGGCGAAAGCGGCAACAAGGGATTTCTCGATGAAGTGATCGTCTATGCAAACGGCGGTGAGGATACCGTTTACGAGCATATGAAAAGAGCTATCCGCTTCTCTATGGAGCGTCTCGGCAGTCACGATATGCCTGCCGGACTTCACGCAGACTGGAACGACTGTCTCCGCCTCGGAGCAAAGGGAGAATCTACCTTTGTTGCATTCCAGCTTTACTATGCTATGGACGTTATCAGCAAGATCGCTGAGGAGCGTGGCGACAGCGAATATGTTTCCTACATAAAAGATGCTAAAGCAAAGCTCGGCAATGCCCTTGAAAAATGCTGGGACGAGGACAGGTTTATCCGTGGTATACGTGAGGACAGCATCATCGTGGGAGCTAAGAAAGATCCCGAAGCTAATATGTGGCTGAATCCGCAGAGTTGGAGCGTTATCTCCGGCTTTGCCGACAAGGAGCAGTCCGAAAAGGCTATGGAGAGCGTTCACAGCATACTGAATACTCCCTATGGTGCAAAGCTGCTTGAACCGCCGTACAAAGACCACTACTTCGACGGCGCACTTATGCACATTTTCAACGCCGATACAAAGGAAAACGGAGGTATCTTCTCACAGTCGCAGGGCTGGCTCATTCTTGCCGAAGCACTCCTTGGTCACGGAAACCGTGCTTTTGAGTATTTCATCGAAAGCTCACCTGCTGCCATGAATGACAAGGCTGAGATACGTGTCATGGAGCCTTACGTTCACGGACAGTTCACCGAATCAAAGGCATCTCCCTATGAAGGACGTGCGCACGTTCACTGGCTGACCGGAACAGCCTCTACCGTAATGGTAGGCTGCGTTGAGGGAATATGCGGAATGCGCCCCGATGCTGACGGTCTGAGGATCGCTCCCTCGATACCCTCTGAATGGGACGGATTCAAAATAGAAAAGAATTTCCGTGGCAAAAAGCTCAATATCACTGTTGATAACTCCGCTCATGCCGAATCAGGCGTTAAGGAGATCACTCTCAACGGCAAAAAGCTTGAGGACAATTATGTTCCGGCTTCAATGCTTGCCGATACAAACGAGATAACCGTAATTCTTGGCTGATACAGCACAAAAACTCCCCCTTATGGCAAAAAGCCGCAAGGGGGATATTTCTTATACTGATTTCATCCTGAAACCCGGGAATCTTTGCGAAAATCCCACAGGCTTCCGGGATGAGATCAGTATTATCTGTGTCTTCCGCCGCTTACATGACCGCCGCCGCCGCTGCTGTGCGAACCTCCTCCGCCACGGGAGCTGCCGCCGCCGCTGCTGCTGCTTTCGATCTTGTGCTTAGTGACGTAGCTGCGGATAAATGTGTCACTCTCTTCGTTGAAGTGCGTTTTTCCCTCAACGACATATATCATGGGATTTGTCTTGCTCTTGAAACGGTATCTCGACTTTGCAATGAAGTAGATCAGTATCGCCGCTATGAATCCTACAAAACAGCCGGCATTCGCTATGCGCCGCCGCAATCCCGGAGGTTTGCTGTATGAGCAGTAGAATTTTCCTCCCTGCTTATAAAAGTATTTTCCGGTGGATCCGTCATACGTATACTCGAATACATTCCCTGAGTATTCCTTGCTGTAATATTCGATCTGACGGCAGAATTCCTCGATTGCAAGCATGACATTATCAGGGTAGACTGTCTCCCCTGACGCCGGCAGATACAGTCCCACGGAATCAAGTATCTCGTCGATATGAGGTCCGTGGACAACGTTGGAGCTTCCGCTGCACGAGAGAAGATCATATGCGCTGAACTGTCCCGAAAAATCAAGGTAGAGGAACACTCCGTCAGTATCATCGCCAAACATTTCGTCATACGTTCCGTTGGCAAATTCCTCCGTTGCATAGTCGCTGCGTGCTGTTCCGGAGACGTACACATGAATGTTTATCTCCTGAGCACGGGCAGTGTCCTTTATTTCTTTTTCGAGCTGTGAAAACTGCTTATCGTCGAAAAGTCCGGCATCGTCTGTTATTCCGGAAAGCTCATATGTATCGTCATGACCTTTTGTCTGCATTCTTCTTCCCGTGGGAATGCGTGCCAGCAGTGACGATGCAAGCGAGATCACGATCATCACAAGTATGATCTTGAAAAAATTTTTCAGAAATTTCATCAGAGCAGTCCCCCTCCCAGAATATATATGAGGAGAGCGATCCCTGCGCCGATACCGAGACAGAACCGCATGAGCCTGCCCTTATCGAGCGGAGGTGTTCCCGCAAGTTTGCCTGTCTGACCGTTTATGGCGAATTCGTATATCTGCCCCTTATAATTGTATGTCATGAACCACACAGGCAGCATCATATACTGCCAGTTTGTGTTGATGATGTTGTATTGCTCCACCGAAGGTACTACCGATGAGTAACCGCTGACGCTCCGAGTGATGATACTCTTGCAGGCATCTCCCACACGGGAGCGTATCCTCGGAAAAACAGCCGCTTTGTCCACATCGTATTTATCGGCGTAGAATCCGCTGAGATACGACATCGAAAAATCTTTCAGGTCATTGTAGTCAAACGGCTCGATAGCCTCCATGAGCAGGTCGTCGATCTTGCTCTCGCCGTCGGCAGGAACGCCGTCGGCACGGATATCGGCATTGCGGACGATGCGGTACTCCTTTGTTTCTGTGTATGAGTAGCTGCCCGATGTCCATGAGCGTATTTTTTTCCCGATGGCGTGATATTCGGCACGCACATCACAGTCTGCCGCCCAGAACGGAACGTACAGTCCGGTTATCTTCTCTGCCTGCTGCTGTGACTTGAAGTCCTTGGGAACGAACATACGTTTGGATATCCAGAGCTTGAATGTGTCAACAGCATTCTCTTTCGTGAGCTTGAATCCGATAACTTTGTCGGGTTTGTAGTCTCCCGTGAGTTTTCCGGCGAGTATTACCGGATTGTGGCAATAATAGCAGAACAACGCCGTCTGAGTATCATCAGCCATAATATCGGCACCGCAGCTTGAACAATGATAGAGTCCCATATGCTCCTCAAAATCCTGCTGTGTCTGCATGGCTGCCGGATCGGGAATGCTGTTTTCCGCATCGGCACAGACGGTCTTTATCTCCTCCATAGTGAATGTGCTGAGGCAGTACTCACAGCTCAGCTTTTGGAGAAGCGGATCGAATTTGAGGTCGGCACCACAATTCGGACATTTATATTCAGCAGCTTCCATAAGATCATCTCCTAATAATAATCCCTAAAAATCTGATAGATTTTGCCTGTCGGAATAAAAAACCGGTATAAATCTTGTTCCTGTCACTTTATAATAACATAAAATTCTTGAAATTGCAATATGCAGGGCAGAAAATTTCCGATCTTGCATATCCCGATATGCCGCTTGACAAAATCTGTAAAATGTTGTATTATTGATATATAACATTTTTCTGCAAAGGAGTTTGATTTTTCTATGAACAGTACACAGCTTTTCAACTTCAACGGCACTACCTGCGTGAGGCTCTCCGCCGGCGGATATGAGGCTCTCGTAGCTTATGAGATCGGCTCTAACGTCATCAGACTAAGGGATAACAGGAACGGCATAGAGTTCTTCCGCTTCCGTGACGATACATCCGCCGACACTATAAAACAGTCTGCCGAGGTATGGGGACTGCCCACGCTTTATCTTCCAAACCGCTTTGCTGACGGCATTCTGAAAACCTCTGATGCCGTCTATCACCTCCCTGTGAACGAAAAAGCTCCCTACAACAACCACATTCACGGATTCCTCCACAAGAGAGTCCATGAGCTTGTTGAGCACAGCTCCGACAGCAACTGTGCATGGGTAAAAACACGCTATGTCTATGATGAAAATGACGAGTTTTTCCGCTATCTTCCGGTAAAATTCATTGCCGAATATACATTCACGCTCTCTGAGAACGGTCTCGAACAGAACATAAAATTCACCAACGTTTCCGCAGACAAGGTTCTTCCCATGTCGCTTGCCTCACATACGACGATCAACTCTCCCTTTGTTGACGGTGCAAAGGAGGGCGATATCCGCCTGACTGTTCCGGTCGGCAAGAAATGTGAGCTTAACGACCGCTGCCTGCCGACTGAGAAGCTCAAGTCGCCCACTATGTACGATCTCGAGTACAAAACAGGCAACAAGTGCCCTGTATTACAGGTGGTGGACAATGATATGTATTTCGGTGAATACGCCGATCTGGAGCATGAGAAGTTCCACGGTATCATTGCCGAGGATATCGCAAGCGGAAAAAAACTCTGCTACGAAGTATCCGAGGAGTACAAGTTTTGGATCATCTGGAATGACAGAGGATTCAACCATTACTTCTGTCCCGAGCCTATGACTGCCATGATAAATGCTCCGAATCTCTCGCTTCCTGCCGATGTGACGGGCTATCGTGAGGTGCGTCCCGGCGAGTGCTTTGAATCTCATCAGAGATTTTTCACAAAAATCTGACATAAAATTCGTCACTCTCGTCATGTTGCACAAATTTTGTTTCAAAAATAATATATGGTAATTTTTTCGTAACCTATTGTAATATAATGAATAATATGGTATAATGTTTGTAGTGCTTTTGGGATCTTCTGCTGCAGGCAAAAGCTCCCTGCTGTCCGGCGGCTGCGTCCGGAACAGTCCGCACGGCATTGTTCCCGAACGCTCCGCAGCAGCTTATACAAGGTGCGGGAGCTTGATCACGGCAATAGCCCATTTATCAAAATAAAGGAGTATAATTATGAAGTTCGGTTTTTTTGACGACACTAATAAGGAATATGTTATCAATTCCCCGAAAACACCCTACCCGTGGATAAATTATCTCGGTACACAGGAGTTCTTCTCACTCATTTCAAACACCGCCGGAGGATACCACTTCTTCAAAGATGCACGCCTCAGAAGGATCACCCGTTACCGCTATAATAACATTCCGGTGGATATGGGCGGACGCTATTTCTACATAAACGATAACGGCTCGATCTGGTCTCCCGGCTGGGCACCTGTCAAGGCTGACCTTGACGAGTATGAGTGCCGCCACGGTATGGGCTATACGAAGATACACGGTGCTAAGGACGGTATCTCGGCTGATGTCACTTTCTTCGTACCCCGGAATTACAGCGGCGAGATACAGAAAGTAACACTGAAAAACACCTCAGATTCAAAAAAGAGTTTCACACTCTTCTCTTTCATTGAGTGGTGTCTGTGGAACGCTCAGGACGACTCAACTAACTTCCAGAGAAACTTCAACACAGGCGAAGTTGAGATCGAAGGCTCTACGCTCTACCACAAGACAGAATACAAGGAGAGAAGAAATCACTTCGCTTTCTATACCGTAAACTGCCCCATAGACGGCTACGATACCGATAAGGAGAGTTTCATCGGTCTGTATAACGGCTTTGAGGCTCCTCAGGCAGTAGTTGCAGGCAGATCCACAAACTCCGTTGCGGACGGCTGGTCGCCTATTGCCTCTCACTCAATAGATATAACTCTTGATGCCGGAGAGAGCAAGGAGCTTATCTTTATCCTCGGCTATGTTGAAAATCCCTATGAGGAAAAATTCAACGCCGACGGCTCTATGAACAAGTCACGTGCCTACGAAATGATCGAGAAGTTCAATACCGTTGAAAAGGTAGAGGCTGCTTTCAGCGAGAATAAGGCTATGTGGGACGAGCTCCTCTCAAAATACAATGTCAATACTCCCGATGACAAGATGAACCGTATGGTCAACATCTGGAATCAGTATCAGTGTATGGTAACGTTCAATATGTCACGTTCTGCGTCTTACTTTGAGAGCGGTATCGGCAGAGGTATGGGCTTCCGTGACTCAAATCAGGATCTCCTCGGTTTCGTTCACCAGATACCCGACAGAGCAAGAGAGCGTCTTATCGACCTTGCCTCCACTCAGTTCGAGGACGGCGGCTGCTATCACCAGTATCAGCCTCTTACCAAGAAAGGCAATGACGAGATCGGCGGCGATTTCTCCGACGATCCGCTGTGGATGATACTCTCTGTGGCTGCATATATCAAGGAGACAGGCGACTACGACATTCTCAATGTAAGCGTTCCGTATGATAACGACACTTCAAAGGCTCAGCCCATGATGCATCATCTGAAGCAGAGTTTCTACCGTGTTGCAAATAATCTCGGACCGCACGGCCTTCCGCTTGCTATGCGTGCTGACTGGAATGACTGCATCAACCTGAGCTGCTGGTCATATGAACCCGGCGAATCGTTCCAGACCTCTACCTCTCCCAAATACGGCGAGGATAAATACTCAAAGGTAGCCGAATCACTCATGGTTGCCGGACTCTTCACATATGCAGGTCCTGCATACGTTGAGCTTTGCAGGCACGTCGGAGATACCGAGGGTGCTGAAAAGGCTCAGGCTGAGATCGACAAAATGAAGAAGAATATCATGGAGTACGGATTTGACGGCGAATGGTTTATCCGTGCATATGACGATCTGGGCAGAAAAATGGGCTCTAAGGAATGTGAAGAGGGCAAGATCTTCATCGAACCGCAGGGCTTCATGGTCATGTCCGAAGTGGGCAAGGATGTCGGTGCTGATATCAAGGCTCTTGACAGCGTAGATAAGTACCTGAACACGGAGCACGGTCTTGTACTGAATAATCCTGCTTTCACAAAATATTATCCCGAATACGGCGAGATCTCCACATATCCCGGAGGATATAAGGAGAATGCAGGTATATTCTGCCATAACAACGCATGGATCATCTGTGCTGAGGCTTATGCCGGCAGAGGTGACAAGGCATTTGAATACTACTCGAAGATAGCTCCCGCCTACAGAGAGGAAAAATACTCCGATCTCCACAGGACAGAACCGTATGTTTATGCTCAGATGATCGCCGGCAAGGACGCTAAGCGTCACGGCGAGGCTAAAAACTCATGGCTCACAGGTACTGCCGCATGGAACTTCGTTGCTGTTTCTCAGTATATCCTGGGAATCGCTGCCGACTGGAACGGTCTTAAGGTCGATCCTTCTATCCCCCACGAGTGGGACGGCTTCACAGCTACAAGAAAATTCAGAGGTGCTGAGTATAATATCACAGTAAAGAATCCCGATCATGTGTGCAAGGGCGTTAAGTCAATGACTGTTGACGGAAAGCCTGTTGACGGAAATATTATTCCCACAGCAGACGGCGGCGTTCATCAGGTCAAGGTCGTAATGGGCTGAATCAAAGTCCGCTGAACAGATCATCATACTGATTTCATTCTAAAAGATGCGGAATCTTCGCAAAGGTTGTCAGTCTTTAGAGTGAAATCAGTATCAATTATTCCTTAAATATGTTGTTTCAAATGGCGGATTCTGCTGTGCGGAGTCCGTCATTTATAGTAGGAGGAGTTATGATTTTTTTGAACAGGTGTGATCGCCGGTGAAACCTTTTGTCAGGGGTATGTACCACGGACTCCCCATTGCTTTGGGATATCTTTCTGTCTCTTTTGCGTTCGGAATAAAAGCTGTGCAGTGCGGACTCTCTGCAGCAGCATCAGTCATCACCTCCGCCGCAAATCTCACCTCTGCCGGACAGGCTGCCGGAGTGGACATCATTGCCGCCGGCGGAACGCTCATCGAAATGGTGTTGGTCCAGCTTGTAATAAATATGAGATACTCCCTTATGTCACTCTCGCTCTCACAAAGGCTCGATAAAGGCTTTTCGCTGCCGCACAGGCTTGCCGCATCATACGGCATCACCGATGAGATATTCGCCGTCTGCTCTGCACAAAGAGAACGCCTCAAGCCAAGCTATATGTACGGAATGATACTCGTTGCCTTTGTCGGGTGGGTATCCGGAACGGCTATCGGTGCGGCTGCCGGACAACTTCTTCCCGAGAGCATCAACAGTGCTATCGGTATCGTCCTCTATGGAATGTTTCTCGCTATAATCGTGCCGCCCTCAAAAAAGCAGAAAAGCGTTCTTCTTGTGGTGACAGTTTCGGCAACGCTGAGCATTGCGTTCAAGCTGTTTCTGAAAAGCATCTCCGCCGGATTTGCTGTGATAATCTGTGCTGCTGCAGCAGCGGCACTCGGAGCAGCTCTGTTTCCCGTACAGGACGAGGAGGTCAGTCAGTGAAAACCGCTCTTTACATTTTCGTCATGGCAGGCGTGACCTATCTGATACGAATGATCCCCTTCACATTTTTCAGAAAGCCGATAAAATCACGTTTTTTCAGGAGTTTTCTTCATTATATCCCGTATGCTGTGCTGAGCGCAATGACTATTCCGGCAATATTCCACAGCACAGGAAGTATCATCACTGCAATAGCAGGTACAGTCGTGGCGATAATTTTCGCATATATGGAACTTCCGCTGATCGTAGTCGCTCTTGCGGCGGCGGCAGCAGCTTACATCACAGGATTTTTTGTATGATCTGCATAATAAATTTTCCTGTGATTGTGCATTCCTACAAAACTAAAAAATATTTTTTCGATATTCAACGCCTTTTCGTTGAATCAAACCTCTTTTCGGAGCTATTGTGAACGGTCATACCGCTCACAACCGAAAGGAGGTCTTTTTTATGCCGAAAAATGATCTTAAATCAAAACGAAGTGCTTTCTGCTGCTACTATGCAGCACTCGGTGATCCAGTCGAGGCTGCTGTAAAAGCCGGATTCAGCAGCGAGAACGCTCTCACCGAGGCAGCACGCTGTCTTGAACTTCCGGCGTACAGGAAAAAAATAAACTCAATAAGAGAGCTTTTCTCTGACAGCGGATGTGTCGCCGCAGGACTGAGACGACTCGCATTCGGGAGCTGCACAGATGCCGTCTATCTCGTCTTTGCCGATGAGCTTCCTCCTCAGAATGTCATCGAAAAGCTTGACCTTTTCAACGTTTCGGAGCTGAAACGTGTCAAGGGAGGCGGCGTTGAGGTCAAATTTTTTGACCGGCTGAAAGCTCTCGAAAAGCTCTTTGAGCTGGAAAACTCCACAGGCAGCAAAGATAAGGCTGAGGGACTTATCCGTGCGCTGATGACTTCCGGAGAGGAGGACGTTCTTGAGGATCAAAAAACTCTCGGATAAACAGCGTCTGACTATGAAATGGTGGAACGATCCCCGATACCGCAGCTATGATGCAATTATCTGCGATGGTGCTGTGAGGAGCGGCAAAACGCTCTCTATGTCACTGGGATTCGTTCTCTGGGCGTGCAGTTCATTCAATGGAAACTCTTTCGCTCTTTGCGGAAAAACTGTCACATCTCTCAGAAGAAATGTGGTAACTCCTATGATACCGCTTCTGGAGGAGTACGGCTTCACCTGCATCGAAAGGGTCAGCAAAAACTATTTTGATCTCACGCTTTTGGGAAATACCAACCGTTTCTATCTTTTCGGCGGCAAGGACGAGGGCTCGGCTGCTCTTATTCAGGGAATGACGCTCTCCGGCGTTTTCTTTGACGAGGCAGCTCTTATGCCTCGCTCGTTCGTCGAACAGGCGATCGCCCGCTGCTCTGTCATCGGCTCGAAAATGTGGTTCAACTGCAATCCCGATAATCCGGCTCACTGGTTCTACAATGAGTGGATAAAAAAGGCAGAGGAAAAGCGTGCGTTGTATATCCATTTCACTATGGACGACAATCCCTCCCTTTCACCGGAGCTGAAACAGCGCTATGAAAGGCTCTATTCCGGCACGTTCTATGAGAGATTCGTTCTGGGCAGGTGGACTGCCTCACACGGAGCGGTCTATCCCATGTTTGACAGCAGTATCCATGTTTTCAGTAAAGCGCCTGAGTGCGAACGCTTCGTCATCTCCTGCGATTATGGTACGGTGAATCCTTCGTCATTCGGTCTGTGGGGACTTTGCAGCGGCGTATGGTATCGCTTGAAGGAATACTATTATTCCTCAAAAAAAGAGGGAGTCTCACGCACCGATGAGGAGCACTATGCCGCTCTGGAGGAGCTTGCCGGCAGCAGAAAGATCGCAAAAGTGATCGTTGATCCCTCTGCCGCAAGCTTTATCGAGTGTATCCGCAGACACGGGAAATTCAGAGTGGTCAAAGCCGATAACGATGTTATTACGGGGATACGCTATGTCAGCACTCTGCTGAAACAGAACAAGCTGCGCTTTCACGAATCATGCAGGGACATCATCAGGGAGTTTCAGCTCTATTGCTGGAATGAAAAAACGGGGATGGACGCTCCTATCAAGGAAAACGATCACGCTATGGACGATATGCGCTATTTCGCCGCCGACCTTATGAAAAGCAAGGCGTCTGACGAATGCGTGGTCCTTTCGGTTGCAAGGTAGACCGTTGATCGCTCCTGCGCAGGAGTTACAGTAAAGGAGGTTCTATGTCACTTTTCAGAAAGAAAAAGCTATCAGCCGCCGTACCGGAGCTTATCGCAGCACAGCGTACTCACGGCGGCATGACAGCTCTGCCACCGGCGGTGCAGCCCTTTGAAAAAGAGCTGTATGACCGGCTGCGGTGCGCAGTTCCCATAATCGACGCTGCTATCATCAAGATAATACGTCTCACCGGCGGATTCCATGTTGTGTGCAGCGATGAAAAATTGCAGCCGGAGCTTGACCGCTTTATGGATAACGTTCCTGTGGGTATATCGGGAAGATCTATAGGATTTTTCATCGACAATTTTATGGACAGCCTGCTCACCTATGGCAGTGCTGTGGGTGAGATCGCCGCAGACCGGGAGCATGACCGTATCGCAGGGCTCTGGCTTGGTGATGTGACATCGGTGAATATCTCTGCCGGTGCCGATCCTTTCTCAAGGAGGTATTCACTGAAATGCTCAGACGGTCAGGTCAGGAACATCGCTCACCCGGAGCGTATCCTCTATGCTTCACTGGTAGGAGGTCACTCGATACTGCGAGGATTGCCTGCACTCAGCAGTATTCTGCTGAGAATTTATGAGTGCATCGGTCAGAATTTCGACAGGGTGGGAAACGTCCGCTATGCTGTGACGTACAAGCCGCCGGCAGAGTCGGGTGACTTCGCCTACTCCTCCGACAGAGCACGTCAGATCGCACATGAATGGGCAGACGGCATGAATTCTGCACGCCACGGTCAGGTAAAGGATTTTGTGGCAGTGGGAGATGTCGATATCAAGGTCATTGGTGCAGAAAATCAACTCTTTGATACAGACGTTCCCGTGAGACAGCTTTTAGAGCAGCTCATAGCAAAGCTCTCTATTCCGCCGTTCCTGCTCGGACTGAACTGGAGCTCTACCGAGAGAATGTCGGCTCAACAGGCGGATATCCTCACCTCTGAGCTCGAATACTACCGCCGGCTCACTTCGCCGGTCATATGCGAGATAGGAGATGCTTTTCTCTGCTCAATAGGCTCGGAGGCTGTCTGTCATGTGGATTGGGATAATATCAATCTGCAGGACGAAACATCACTTGCAGAGGCAAGACTGAAAAACGCTCAGGCAAAAGAAATCGAACAGCGCTTAGCCGCTGAAAAATGATTAGGAGGTTTTTTATGTATAACGATATCAAGCTTGAAAAAGGACTTTACAATCTCAGCGGAAAATCTTTTACCGCTGCACTTGAGGAGCTCGACCCCTCCTCTGCATACTCGGGAACATCTCTCGAAAAGCTGGACGCCTTTGAAAGACAGCTCAAGAGATTCAACATCAGAATAAACGGTCAGGACTGCGACTGCGTAGAAAAATTCTTCACCTCTACCGAGTCGGCTGTTCTCTTCCCCGAATTTGTGACACGCTGCATCAGAAAAGGCTTTGACGAGACTATTCTCTCCTCTGTCTGCGCCGCAAAGACGATCTGCTCCTCCGGACAGTATCTTGGCTGTGTGCTGGACGACACCACCGCATATACAAGTACGGCTCAGGCAACGGATCTTCCCACAGCTACCGTAAAGGAGAGCACCACAGCTACTGTTCTCGAAAAATACGGCAGAGTCATCAACGCCTCATATGAGGCTGTACGTCAGCAGAGACTTGACGTTTTCGGCGTAATGCTCAGAAGTGTGGGAGTAAGACTTGCTGCCTCCGTTGTCGCCAAGGCAGCAGAGATCCTCAAAGCCGAGGCATCCGAAGTTGCCACATCAAGCCTTGTATATGGCGATCTTGCTTCACTTTACGGAAAATTCGACTGCTTTGATCTGACAACCGTACTGGCATCTCCCGATAATGCCGCATCTATTATGGCAATGGAGCAGCTCTCCGAATGTACTGTTGACTCACAGGGCAGGATAATCCTCCCGTTCGGCGCAGAGCTTATCAAGACATCAGCCGTAGACAGCGGCACGATCATCGGTCTTGACAAGAATTTTGCTCTTGAATTCATCACCAGCACCGATCTTGTCATGGAGACAGATAAGCTCATCGACCGTCAGCTTGAACAGATGACCGTGTCCATTGTATGCGGTTTCAGAAAAATAACTCCCGATGCGGTAAAGGTCATCAAAATATCCTGAAATACGTTGAAACGGGGCAGGTCACAAGCCTGCTCCTTTTCAGAAAGGAGCTGTCATGGATAACGAAACACTCAAAAAAATAAACAGTTTCACTCGCAGGAGCTTTTCACCTGAGGAGCTTTATGAATTTCCGGTGATACTCTGCGATAACGACATCGACCGTGATATGGAGCGTTTTTCAGATGAGGCTCTGAATGAGCTGCAAAAGCTGTTCATCGGGAAAACAGGCATCTTTGACCATGATCCGGCAACGTCCAATCAGAATGCACGCATCTTCGATACGAGTATCTCTGAGGATAGTTCACGGCTCACAAAAAACGGCGAACCGTACAAGTACCTCAAGGGCAGGGCATATATGGTCCGCACTGACGAAAACCGCAGCCTCATCGCTGAAATTGACGGCGGCATCAAAAAAGAGGTGAGCATTTCGTGCAGCGCATCAAACCGCAGATGCTCTGTTTGCGGAAGCAATGTGGGAGAATGCAGCCATATCAAGGGAAAGCTCTACAACGGAAAACTCTGTCACACCATTCTTGACGGAATTACCGATGCATATGAGTGGAGTTTCGTTGCTGTTCCGGCACAAATAAATGCGGGTGTGGCAAAAAAATACTCCTTATCAGACGCAGAAACTACCGCTGATCCGCAGATACTTGCCGCCGAGGAGGAGCTGCGCCGTGATATACGCCGCCTTGCATATTTCAACGGAGGAAAAGCGGCGGCAGATGCTGCATCGCTTATCAGCAGGGATATGGATGCGGAACAGCTCATCAAGCTGAAAAAATCCTACGAGGGCCTGCGTGTCAGCAGCGATATCCTCCAGCTTGACTGCGGAAAAAACGGCGTACCCGATAATTCGGAATTTTCAATGAGATAGGAGCCGGCGTATGAATATAGAATCAATAAAATCACTGTTTACGCTGTTCTCCGGAGAGGAAATCCCGGAGTCCGTGCCGCTGATAGAGCTTGCGATCGCCGAAACAGAAAAGCTCCTTGTTCCCGGTTGTGATAAAAATGATATACGCCTTGACTTTCTCTGTGCGGCAAAAGCAAATTATCGGCTTCAGCAGATCAGAGCCTCACGCATGAGAGGCGTTTCTGCATTTACCGGTAAAACCATAAAGCCTGCCGGAGGAAATCTTGTCTATGCCGAGCGTCTTCTCCGGGACTATATGCAGCTCTGCGAGGATCTGATAATATCTGAGAATTTCGTGTTCCGGTCATTCAGCGGGGAGGGATAATATGCTCAACAGTATTATTGAAACGTTCATCGGGAAAATACGCTCTCATGGGAATATCCCGGTGTACAGTGCTTTCAGCTCTGCTCCTGCCGATCCACGTTACGGGAGGATCTGCACGTTTGTGGGGGCTGCCTCCTTTGAGACGGCAGCTCCCATATATTCACCGATAACGATATTTCTTCCGTTCAAGGCTGATATTGAGATAAAGATCTCAGCAGCGGCAGATATCTCTGCACACAGTCTTTACTGCTATTTTGAAAAGCACATATCCCCTGCACTGACAGAGCTTTCGGGACTCGGCTGCCGCCTGAAAGATCTGAAAATAATGTATGATTCAAATATTGACCGCCTTGTTCTGACAGCGATCACGGCTTGCGACGGCATGATCCGTATCGGCAGAGAGGAGACCGGCAATGACAGCGGAACTTAATTCACGCAAGGCTGTTCCCGTGACTATTGGTTCAACAGTCATATACTGCGATGATTTCAGGGTGACAGCAGTTAAAAGTGTCTCGGAAGCAGCAACGGCTTCGGGACTTGGCGTTATAACGAATGTTTTCCCCAGAGCTGCAAAGCTCACGATCTCAGGCAGAATATATGATGAGGATAATCCTATGGGAGCCGTAATTTCAGCAAATGCAATGCTGCGCTCTACTCTTACGCTTGAAATTGAGTACAGAGGACTTAAATTCACAGGCTGCTATGTACAGTCCTACGATATCCGCGATCCCGGAAAGGATTACATCGAGGTGAGCATTACACTCCTTACACAGCAAAGTATAACAAACTCGGAGGTGACAGCATGAATATACGTCTTGTATTGAAGTCCGACAACTATGAATTCAGTGAAAAAAATATACTGAGATTCGTTTTCACCAAAGATTCCTATGTACCGTATACCTCTCTGAGTATCGGATTTATCACAGAGCATACCTCTTTTGCGGGAGTGTCGGAGATACTCCTTTATATAAACGATCACCTTGTACATCACGGATTGGTCGATTCACTGAATATCAGCACCAACGGAGCGATCGGCACTGTGTCAGTGATATCACGGGGCTTCACCTCACTGCTCTGTCAGAACCAGATCGAACCCGGCATGAAAACAGGTGTTTCAATAAACAGCCTCATGAACAGCTACTACAGCTTTCCGTATGTCACTCACGAGGATAATCCCGATACAAGCAATTATATCTACTTAAAGAAAAGCTCCTCAATGTGGGACGGCATCGTAACTCTTTCATACAAGCTGTTCGGAACGTATCCATATATCCGAGGAGCAAACTGCGTAAGGCTCACAGCAGTCGATAACCCGAATAATTTTGCATATAAGCTGTCTGAATTGCTCTCTACCGGCTCGGAGATCGTCTGCCGCAGAATGGTAAGTGATATTCATATGTCTGATATCAACGGTGAATTCGGCAGCTATGAGCTGAATGACAGCTCAGTCAGCGATCAGAAGATCATACGCCATAAGTATATAGACCTTGACAGAAGATTTCTTCATTCACCGGAATCTGCTCTTGAATATCAAGACAGCTACGCTTCAAGAGGCTGGAGGAGAAGCTACTGCACCTACAGCGGATACAGTGGTGAGGATCTCTCCGATACGCTGTCGTTCGGTACTGTGTCAGGACGTATCTCTTCTGTGGAGATAAGAGGCAGCAGCAGCGGAGTCATCACAGAGTTAAGCGTTTACTACGATAAATTCAGAAATCAGTAACGGCTCGGCAGTCCTCCGAATATAATACATAGGCAGATATATGTATAAGGAGGACACAGAATGAATAATATAACCGATCTATGCTCTCTCAAAGAGGGTGAGCGCTGTTATGTGAAGGCTCTTGATATAGGAGGAGGAATGCGCAGCCGTCTCAGCGAGCTGGGACTCATCGAAGGCGCTTATGTTGAATGCGTACAGCGCAGCGCATTCGGAGATCCTGCTGCATACCTTATCTGCGGAGCGGTAATAGCTCTGCGGAAAGCTGATACATCACGCATTATGGTAAATGTCATAGCATGAAGAAGCTCCTTTTATCGGATATGCAGTGTTATTTATAATAAAAGAAAAAAGCAGATGCCTTGGACGAGGTATCTGCTTTTTCTTCCTTACGGCAAACTTGACATTTGAAGAAAAATGGTGTAAAATATTGATGAGCCGGGTAACTTCTGATGCTCATACATATTCAGAAGAGCCGATCTCCTCAATATTGCTCTGCCGATCGGAGCAATACCGCATATCTGATAAAAGGAGCTTTTCCATGGCAATATATCTTGATAACGCTGCAACGACAAAGCCCTGCAATGAAGCCGTTTCGGCAGCATATGAGGCAATGACGGTCAATTTCGGCAATCCCTCATCGCTGCACAGAGCCGGTCTTGACGCACAGCTTGCTGTGGATAAGGCCCGCAAAGTCATCGCAGGAAGTATCGGCGCTGACAGCTCATGCGTGTACTTCACCTCCGGTGCTACCGAAAGCAATAATCTCGCACTCAGAGGTGCTGCGGCAGCTTACGGAAAAAGAAAAAAGAAAATCGTTATCTCCTCTGTGGAGCACCCCTCTGTGAATGAGACTCTCTCTGCTCTTGAAAAAAACGGCTTTACGGCGGTCAGAGTATCTCCCGTGTCGGGAGCGTTCAGAGCAGATGATCTTATAAATGCCTGTGATGAAGAAACGTGTCTTATCAGCCTGATGATGGTCAATAACGAAACGGGTCATATCCTGCCGGTGAGCGAGGTCTTTGCCGCAGTGAAAAAGCGTTTCCCGGATATAATAACACACTGCGACTGCGTTCAGGGATATATGAAGCTCCCTGTCAGGGTAAACACTCTCGGTGCTGATATGATCTCACTGAGCGCACACAAAATTCACGGAGTAAAGGGTGTGGGAGCTCTGTATATCCGCAAGGGAGTGCGTGTGATCCCGATAGTTTCGGGCGGCGGACAGGAAAAGGGCATACGCTCCGGTACTGAAAGCGTTCCGCTGATCGCAGCATTCGGTGCAGCAGCAGAAAAATACTCCGCTGATATTTCCGAAAGGTATGATAAGGTCTGCGATCTCCGCAAGCAGCTTCTTGCTGAGCTTTCGGAGATCCCGGGCATAACAGTGAACTCTCCGGCAGACGGCTCACCATACATAGTGAATATCTCCGTTGAGGGAAGACGGTCGGAGATAATGCTCCATTTTCTGGAGCAGAGAGATATATACGTTTCGAGCGGCTCTGCCTGTTCAAAGGGAGCAAGGAGCGGCGTTCTGAAAGAATTCGGCATCAACGACAGAGCAGCCGACAGTGCGCTGCGCATAAGCATGACACATGAAAATACCGTCGAGCAGCTTGCACAGCTCGGAGCGGCACTTCGTGAGGGAATAAAAAAACTGAAAGGCTGAAATAATGAAAGAGATCGTACTTGTAAAATACGGTGAAATGGCTCTCAAAGGACTTAATAAGAAATCCTTTGAGGATATACTCACCAAAAATATAAAGCGCAGACTTCGCAGAGTGGGAAAATTCGTCTGCACCGCCGCACAATCCACATTGTATATAACACCGCAAGAGGAGACTGATCTTTCGGAGGTCATCGAACGGGTGAGAAAAGTATTCGGTATCGCTGCACTGTGCCGTGCCTGCGTATGTGAAAAGGATCTCGGCGATATCACGGAAAAAAGCATCGAATATCTCTCCGATATCCTGAGCGGCGCACAGTCTTTCAAAGTGGCGGCAAAGCGTGCGGATAAGTCGTTCCCTATGACATCTCCCGATATCTGCCGTGAACTGGGAGCTGTTCTGCTTGAAAGATTTCCTCATCTAAAGGTCGATGTAAACGCTCCGCAGGTGACGGTGACGGTGGAGATACGGGACACTAACGCCTACGTCCATGCAGAAAATATCAAGGGCGCAGGAGGTCTTCCCGTCGGAAGCAGCGGCAATGCCCTTCTCCTGCTGTCGGGAGGGATAGACAGTCCCGTTGCAGGCTGGATGATGGCAAAGAGAGGTATCCGCATATCGGCAATACATTATGTAAGTCCGCCATATACCTCAGACAGAGCACAGCTCAAGGTGGAGCAGCTCTGTGAAAAGCTCACGGACTGGTGCGGCGGGATAGCATTCTACTGTGTGCCGTTCACGGAGATACAGGAGGCTATCAAGGATCACTGCCCCGAAGAATTTTTCACGATCATAATGAGAAGAATAATGATAGAGATCGCCCTGCGCATCGCCGAAAGAGAGAACTGCCTCGCCCTCATTACGGGTGAAAGTGTCGGACAGGTAGCAAGCCAGACTATGGCGGCTATAGCCTGCACGGACGCCGTGTGCCGTATGCCGGTGCTCCGTCCGCTGATAGGCATGGACAAGACCGAGATCATTGAGATCTCCAGAAAAATCGACACCTTTGATATATCAACGCTCCCATATGAGGATTGCTGCACTGTCTTCACGCCACGTCACCCAAAGGTAAGACCAAAGACAGAGGACGTTGAAAAAGCTCAGAATTGCTTTGATTTTGAGCCGCTGATAAAAAAAGCCGTCCTTGAGACCGAAATGAAGACATTCAATATAGGTTAAATGATAATTGTTACTGTGTGAAATATTGCCCGTATGATAGGCTAATTGCATAAAAACAAGGAGATGATCTCGTGATAAGCAGTTATTTTTCTGAATGTTTCCGTGAAAAACTTGACAAAGCGGTTACAAATGTAGTAAAATTATTAGAAAGCAGAAAAATGACTGCCGCAACAGCCGAAAGCTGTACGGGAGGTCTGCTTTCAGAGCTGATAACATCAGTGCCGGGAGCGTCCGAGGTCTTCGGCATGGGTATATGTGCTTATTCGCCGGAGGTAAAACAGAAACTGCTGAATGTTCCGGAGGATGTAATAGAACGGTACGGCGTTGTCAGCCGTGAAACAGCTCTTGAAATGGTAAAGGGACTGAAAAAACTCTCCGGAGCTGATGTGTGTGTCTCCGTGACGGGAGTAGCCGGTCCCGGAGGCGGTACACCGGAAACACCGGTGGGAACAGTCTGGACAGGATTCGATATCTGCGGAATGCAGTTTGCTCTCCTTGCCGATACAAGCAGTGCCGTCCGTGAGGGCAGGCAGGCTGTTCGGCTTGCGGCAGCTCTTTCCGTATTCAGTAATATAGAAAATGTTCTTTTGAAGGAGATCCGGAAAAGTGAAGGATAATTTGAACGAGAATGCCGAGGAAGAGGCAAGACGAAAACGCACCGAGCGTATAAATGCTATAAAGAACTCTGTGAGGAACGCTCCTGCCGAAAAGCCTGCTGAACCTCCTGCGGCTGACGACAATGATTGGGAAAGCCTCCTTGCCGCAAGGATCGCACGGCGCACAGAAGACGTAAGATCCAAAAAAACGGGTGCTGCCGATATCATTGCAGATCTCGGCACTCCTGAGAATAATGTGTCTCATGCAAGTGATATTGCCGATGAGGACGCTGTCTCCCATGTCAAAACGCCGGAGTCTGCCGAGAAGCCTGTCTCACACGTGAAAGAAACGGCGGCAGCCGGAACTCATACCGATGAAAAACCGGTATCACATTTTAAAGAAACTCCCGAAGAGAGCGTTTCTCACGCAGAGGAGACTGTTGCCGAAAATATAAACAAGGAGGAGCAGAAAGAGCCTCCGAAAAAGAAAAAGAAAAAAAAGAAGAAAAGAACATTCAAGGAGTATATCCTCGGATTTTTCCCGCAGAAAAAGGACAGTATCCCCGAGCGCATAAGAAAGGTCGTTTTTCTCTGCTCTATCATTGCCATTATCGTATGCGGATATATGATCGGTGACTATTATATCGACCTGTGGCGCAGCAAGCGTGATACAAACAAATACATGGATAACTACCGGAGCTACACTATCCCCGAGCATGAGGATCCCACCGTTTCTGTCGAAGTCCCCGATACACGCAAGGTGTATACGCTCCTTGACGGTGCTAAGTACCTCCTTGACATCAATAAGGACGTTGTGGGATGTATCACGATCCCCGGAACAAGCGTCAACAATCCGCTGCTGCAGTCAAATGACAATGACAAATATATGAGTATCAAAATGGACGGCAGAGATTCACGTGCCGGAGAGATATTCCTTGACTACAGAAACCACTTCGATGAGGTCGATGAGGAGGGACACCTGAAATTCCCGAATTCCGACAATCTCATAATTTACGGTCACAATATGAACGATGAGCAGATGTTCGGATCGCTGAAATATTATCAGCGCAACCCGGACTACTACGGTGAGCACCCGATCATTGAGCTGAACTCCAACTACGAGCAGTATAAATACAAGATATTTGCGTTCTTTATACTCGATGCAAAGGATGAATCCGATACACGGTTCGACTGCTGGAACAAGATCAATTTCACCGATGAAGCTGATTTCTACAGTTTCGTCAATGAGGCAAAAAGAAGATCACTCCGGCTGAACGATGTTGACGTGAAATACGGCGATAAGCTCGTAACGCTTTCTACCTGCAACACTCTGTTGGGAGAAAGAGGAAGACTTATCATCATGGGAAGACTCGTCAGAGACGGCGAAGATCCTATGGAGGGTACTCAGGACAGCACTGAAAATACGAATATCAAATGGCCCTCTCTGTATTATCAGTACAGACAAGGCAGCAAAAAATACGATCCGGAGGCAGAATTTGTCCCCTACGGACCGGAGTCACGGGAGAAGTAAATGAATAAGCTTGCAAAAATCATTTCAGCCTGCACAGCCGGAGCTGCTGCTGTAGGTCTGGGAGTGTGCGCATTCCTGCTGAACAGCCGGGACGGCGTACCTACCTTTGATTCCGAAACGGCTGCCCCTCCGCATACATTCCCGCCGGCTACCCTTGCTGAAGTTCCGGACAACTGGGCGGACAGTTACGACAGCCTCAACACTCCGAATGGTCTGACAGGGCGTGCAAGATCTCTGCTGCGCATGAACAAGGACACGGCAGGCTGGCTGACCATTGAGGGAACACCTGTGGATTATCCGGTGTTCCTCGATCCCGGAAATATTCCGGCAGGCTCGCAATTTTACGGTGAGGAGGCTTACGAGCCTAACTACTTCTACCTCTCACATGATATGTACGGCGGCTATGCAAGGGAGGGCTCGCTGTATTTCGACTACAGAAACAGATTTGGCGCTTCCGATGAAGATCAGTCCGAAAACCTGATGATCTACGGTCACAATCAGCTTGATCTTTCAATGTTCGGAAGTCTGCGAAACTACCGATTCAACTATGACTATTACAATGGTCATGAATTTATGAAGCTCAGCTCCAACTATGAGGACTACGACTATGTGATATTCGCTTTCCTCATTACCAGCGGCGAATCTGCAAACGGCAACGACTTCTGCTACTGGAATATGGAGGAGCTCGACACCGAAAACGATTTCAATTTCTATGTACAGAGATGCATCGACAAGGCTATGGTCGATACCGGTATTGACGTGAAATACGGCGATAAGCTGGTTACGCTCTCTACCTGCGTCGAAAGGCATGAGGACAGATTCATCATCGTTGGCAGACGGCTCAGAGACGGCGAGGTCTACGGGGATATGTCCACTATCCGGCGAACTCAGAAGTACATAGATGCACACAAGGAGGACTCCTCGGAAAAAGAGGAGAATACCAAAACGGAGTAGCTTATGAATAACGATATTTTTTTCAGGGCGGCTGCGGCTGCAATGTCAGGGATCATCGCATTTTCAGCACTTACCGGTATGTCAAGCGGCGAAGAGATCTCTGAAACAGCCACGGCTGAATACGAGACATCTGACTCATTGGAGATAATGCCGCCGGATATGGATTCTGCTGTAACTGTCCGTGAAAACTGGCAGAAAGCTGATATCTCACAGTACGACAGCAGTCTTTCTCTTGTGAGCTATGAGCTGACCGATCCCGAAATGTACAAGACGGGAGACGGTCTTACCGCAGTGGTCCAGGAGAATTCCGACGATCGGGATAAGCCTCTTAACGAGGAAGACGTTGCTGCCATGATAAAAAGGCGGTCAGCACTGAAAAAGGCATCTCCCATGCTTACAAGGAAAAAAACGAATGTAACTCCTACCGAGGTCGAAAGCTATACCTCCGGCGGAGTTGTCGGAAGTATCCCCGATGTACAGACACTTCCGACTGTATACGCAAATCCGGGAGAATTTGCATTCATTACATATGGTTGGGGACACGGTGTCGGAATGAGCCAGAACGGTGCGAACTTCTACGCTACCTACAGCGGCTGGACATATCAGGATATCCTGTATCACTACTATCCCGGAACGTATCTTATGAACACCGGGCTCACCGATCAGGAGCAGCTCACGGTATGCCACGTACCCGCAGGAGATACCCTCGACCTGCTGTCACGGATAGTTTACAACGAGGTCGGCGGAACTATGGCTTATGAGGCGATAAAGGCTCAGGCAGTCGCAGCATATACTTATATGAAGTATAACGGCGATGATGCAAATGATCTGCGCCCGAAAGACGATCCTCCGCAGATAGTTATTGATGCCTGCCGTGAGGTCCTTGGTCAGGCACTCTATTACAACGGAGACTACGCATTGACCATGTTCTCAGCTTCGAGCGGAGGCTGTTCGGCAAACTCCTATGAGATATTCTATCAGGATCTCCCCTATCTGAGAAGCGTTCCGAGCGACTACGATGCAGCCTGCGATCCGCACTACGGAACAGTTACATACATCACCGCCGGAGAGCTGAAAAATCGCATAGAATCACGCTATGGTATCACTCTCTCAAGCAATCCCTACAACTGGATACAGCCGATATACTCCCCGAGTACGGGGTATATCACAGACGTCATCATTGACGGTCAGATGACTGTAAAGGGGTATGCCTTCTCTCTTGCAATGGGACTGAAGTCATGCAAATTCGGTCTTGTATACACCGATTACGAGGGATATATGGACGGCAGCGGAACAGGCGGCTCTGACGGAAGACCGCAGCTCCCGTCAGTAATAACTCCGCCGGATCATTCCGTTGAAGTTCCGACAGTGCAGCCTCCGGTGACAGAACCTCTGCCTGATGAACCTGTTACCGAGCCTGTTGAACCAAGTACCGATGAACCGTTCACCGTGCCCTCCGAGCCTTCTGCAGAAGAACCTCCCACAGAGCCTTCAACTCAGGAGGTTGATCCTTATGTATCTTCAACTCAGACGGAGATCGTCACGACGACTGCCGCATTTTCCGAAGAAACAGAATCCATCCTTACCGAATGATACCGTACCCCTGTACTTTTGTACAGGGGTTTTTTTTGCGGAGCAGTATCAGAGGTGATCTTATGGGGGCTATTATGAATTATTGTTGAAAATCACCTAAAAGTTTGATTTAATATTGTGAGATTTGCCTCCTTGCGCAATTAAAAGATATGTGGTACAATAAATATACGGTGAAAAAAGGTGAAAAAAAGTGAGTTTATCCTTATCTGAGGTGAATCTCACCTAAATCGGACTATAATTCGGAAAGTGAGGCGAAGTTCTATGGCAGATCCGTTGTGCGGTACCTTTACACCAAGCATCGACCAGAAAGGCCGTATGAGCTTCCCGAATAAACTCCGTGATATCATCGGCACAGAAATGTACCTCTGCCCCGGTCACGATAACCATTTTATCGCCGTTTATTCTGCTGAGGAATTTCAGTCATACCGAAGCAAGCTCTATACCGTCCCCGGAAAGATCGGAAGCGACATAAGAAGAAAGCTCCTCTCTGCCGCCGATAAGCAGATCCCCGATAAGCAGGGCAGGATCTTTATCACACAACAGCTCAGGGACTACGCCGGTATCACAGATGATGTAGTTGTCATAGGCTCGGAAAACAGAGCTGAGATCTGGAACAGAGCTTCATGGGAAAAGTATATCGAAAGCATTACCGTCGAAGATATCAGCGCTGCACTGTCAGAGCTCGTCCTGTAAGTCATACTGCCGGACAAGCACTTCAGACAGCCGACGCTTATGTGTCTCCACAAGGAGGATATATATGGAATTCAGCCATATTCCCGTAATGCCGGAGGAATGTATGAACGGTCTGGATATCCGTCCGGACGGTATCTATGTTGATGCTACTGCCGGCGGCGGCGGACATTCTTCTGCTATTGCTTCACGTCTTGACAAATGCGGAAAACTTATCGCCCTTGACCGTGATCCCGATGCCGTTGCGGCAGCAAGGAAAAAACTGGCGGTCTATGAAAATGCAACGGTCGTTCAGTGTAACTATTCCGATATGAGAAGCGTTCTCAACGATCTCGGTATCGTGCTCGTTGACGGTGTACTCATGGATCTGGGAGTCTCGTCCTATCAGCTCGATGAAGAGAGCAGAGGCTTTTCCTATCACGGCGATGCCCCACTCGATATGCGTATGAGCAAAGAGGGCGTGAGCGCTGCCGATATAGTCAACACCTATGACGAACAAGAGCTCGCCCGTATTATTTTTGAGTTCGGTGAGGAGAAATTCTCACGCCGCATAGCCTCAAATATAGTAAGTGCGAGATCTGATGCTCCCATAGAAACAACGGGACGGCTGGCAGATATCGTAAGAAGCAGTATTCCTCAGAAGGCAAGAAGAGAGAAAAATCCTTGCCGCAAAACATTCCAGGCTATACGGATAGCCGTCAACGGTGAGCTCGAACACCTCTCAAAGGGGCTCGATGAAGCTTTCAACAGCCTGAAGCCCGGAGGCAGACTTGCCGTCATCACCTTCCATTCTCTGGAGGACAGGCTCGTCAAACAAAGATTCGCTGACTGGTGCAAAGGCTGCATCTGTCCCCCGGATTTTCCCCGGTGCATATGCGGTCACAAGCCGCAGGGAAAACTTGTGAACAAAAAGCCTATACAGGCTGATGAAAAAGAAACAACCAACAACAACAGAAGCAGAAGCGCTAAGCTCAGGGTAATCGAAAGGAGCGGAGATCTATGAATGAAGCCGGAAATTTCTATTACTACAATGAAGCCGGAGAATATGACAGCTCCGACTCCGATAAGACCGGCAGCACCGGAGAGTCCGGAAAAAGAAGCGGCAGCTCAGAGGAAAAGCCGCGTATCAGAGTGAGACATACTCAGGCAAGAAGCGGCTCGGTCATAAATATTATCCTCATATCTGCGATCGCAGCACTGCTGCTCGGCTCGGTAATTTATACTCTCGACAGACGCAATACGATGTACAACAGGGTGTCTGCAAAAAATCAGGAGCTGAACCTTGCGGAGGCAGAAAATGTCAGGCTGCAATCAATGCTCGAAAGCGAAATGTCTGCTAAAAACGTCGAGGACTATGCGGAAAATGTACTCGGAATGCAGAAAATCGACTCTTCACAGATACAGTACATAAAAATACAGACCGGCGACGTTGTGAGTATTCCCGAAAAAGAAGACGGTCCGGGAGCAAAAATCAAAGAGTTCTTTGACCGCTGCGTGGAATATTTCAGAGGGTAGTACAAATATAAATATAACACACGGACTGCCTGATATTACTAATGATGCACTGCCGGCGAGAAAAAATATATGCCGGACTTATAGTAGAACACGGAGATACAGCGAGTGGTCGGTATATGGGATCACTGCTCCGAAGCCTTTGGAGAGACTTCGGAGGCAGTCTCCCACGCTTGAACAGCGATAAATCCTTCGTCGTATCATAATACAGAGACATTGCGGAAAACGCCCGGGCAGAGAGGCACTCACAGAAAAAATGTGCCTCCGGCATTTTTCGGATGTCCGGAAACAGGCGGGGCAAAAATGTAACCCTGCCTGTTTTATTTGAAGATATCCCTTGCGGTGTAAGTATCACTTATCCTGCTGATACAGGAGTTTCCGCTCAGCATTATAAGCGGCATTTGCATCAGAGCCGTGCATACCCGAAAGGAGCTGAATTTTTTGGCAGGTCAGAATAATCCCTCACGCTCAATGATGTTCAGAGCAAAGATAGTCATGACTACCGTTTTCCTCGGACTGTTTACGGCGGTTGCTGTGAATTTCTTCAAAATATCGGTCGTGGATAACAAAAAATATCAGACTATGGCTAATAATCAGCATTTCGGCTCAATAACCATTTCTGCACACAGAGGCTCTATCTACGATTCAAACGGAACTCCTCTTGCAAAAAGCGCATCGGTATACAAGGTTTTTCTCGATCCTACGCTGTACAGAGAGGATCTTGCCGAGCTGCAGGAAAAAATAGACAAGAGAAATAAAGAAAAGGCTGAGGGAACATACACTCCCGAATATGATGAAAACGGCAATGAGATCGGTGTACTCCCGGCTTCGGCTGAGGATTTTCGCCGGCAAACAGCAGATTTTCTCACAGAAAAGCTTGGTATAACTCCGGAAAAAGTCCTCACAGCCATGGAGGAGAACACTCAGTACAGCGTATTGCAGGATCAGGTGGAGAAACCTGCCGCAGATGAGGTGCTGGCATTTTTCAATGATAACGGATTTGTCTCACTGAATGTTGAAGAGGACACCAAAAGATATTATCCCCAGAACGAGCTTGCCGCCTCAGTAATAGGCTTCACCACGGCGGACGGCAACGGCATCTACGGTATCGAATCCTATTACAATGACTATCTTTCCGGTGTGGACGGCAGAACGATCTCTGCAAAGGATTCAAACGGAAATGAGCTTCCGTACAAGTATTCAAAGACGTATGCTCCGAAAAACGGAAACGATGTTTATCTTACCATAGATTCAAATATACAGTATATCCTTGAAAAGCACCTTGAAGAGATGGTCGTCTCATACGAAGTGGCTAACAGAGGCTGCGCCATACTTATGGACGCTAAAACAGGAGCGGTCTACGGTATGGCTACATATCCGAGTTTTGACCTTAATCAGCCTTATGAGATCGCCGATCCTGCTGCCGATGCAAAAATAAAGGCTGCAACAGATGACGCTCTCGCAACTAAGCTCCAGGGCGAGGAAAGAGAAAAGCAGTGGCGCAACAAATGCATAACCGAAGTGTATGAGCCGGGTTCGGTATTCAAGGTAATAACAAGTGCCGGCGCATTTGAGGAAAATCTCATAAATCTTGACAGCGATTCATTCTACTGCTCCGGATCGGTCACCTTCCCCGGACACAGTAAACCTATCCAGTGCCACGTTACCTCCGGTCATGGAGCGCAGACATATCAGGAGGCTCTGACACACTCCTGCAACCCTGCCTTCATGGAGATAGGAAGAAGACTGGGCGTTGAGAAATTCTGCTACTATTTTGATTCATTCGGACTCGGTGAAAAAACAGGCATTGACCTCCCTGCTGAAAGTGCGGGAATAGGCATTCCCGAGGACGTTATGACAAATGTTGACCTTGCGGTATGTTCATTCGGACAGGGCGAGACTATCACTCCCATAGAGATGATAAATTCATACTGTGCGGCAATTAACGGCGGTTATCTGCTTCAGCCGTACGTGGTCGACAAGGTCGTCGATGAGGACGGAAATATTGTCCTGAAAAATGAACGCACGGTAAAGCGTCAGGTGATATCCGAGGATACATCTGCTACTATGAGAAAGGTGCTCAAGCAGGTAGTCGATGACAATAACGGCGGAAACGTTGCTATCAAGGGATATTCCATCGGCGGAAAATCCGGTACATCACAGCGGCTCAGTCTCAACACCGGAAAAGAGGAAGATGACAGCGAATACGGTGCATCTTACGTATGCTTTGCGCCTGCGGAAGATCCTGAGATCATACTGCTCGTCCTTGCTGATGCGCCGAATAAGAACAAGAATTATTACGGCAGTGAGGTAGCCGTCCCCACAGCAAGGGATATCCTCACCGAAGTTCTGCCATACATAGGAATGACCCCCAATTACACCGAAGAAGAGCTTAAAGACCTTGACGTTAAAGTTCCGCTTCTTGAAGGCTCTGTAGATGATGCAAAGGCTACGCTGACAGGGCTCGGACTTACATACGAGGTCATCGGCAACGGTATCGGTGTAGTAGCGCAGTCTCCCATTACGGGAACGGCTGTATCAAAAGGCGGCTGTGTATATCTTTATACTGAGAACAGCAACACCTCCGAAATGACCACAGTGCCCGATCTTAAAGGTCTGTCTCCGCAGATGGCGAATGAGAGCATCTCCTACAGCGGACTGAATTACGTTGCAAAGGGAGCATCTACCTCACGTGCTGATGCTGTCGTTGAGAAACAGTCCATTGAAAGCGGAACGCAAGTTCCTAAAGGTACGACCATCGAGCTGGAGTTCAAGGTCTACGGTGAGGGCGGCTGATACGGCACATCAAAGATACGGCTGTCTGAAACTTCAGCCGATGAAACATTAACTTTTGCCTTTTGCTTATAAGCAACCGGCTTCTCACAGAGGTGATATCCAAATGAAATTAAAAGATCTGCTTGAAAATAAGGCTGAAACGGAGATCGGCGATACCGAAATAACCTCCGTTACGGACGATACACGAAAGGTCACTGAGGGAAGCCTGTTCTTCTGCGTCAGAGGACGGAGCTTTGACGGTCACACCGCTGCGGCTGAAATGCTTGAAAAGGGTGCGGCTGCCATTGTGTGCGAGAGAGATCTCGGTCTTGGCAAAAGACAGATACTCACCGATGATGTGCGCCGCCTCTACGGAGATGTATGCGCCGCATGGTTCGGACATCCCGAAAAAAAGCTGAAAATGATAGGTGTCACCGGAACAAACGGCAAAACCACGATCACTACCGTTATCAAGCATATCCTCATGAGCTGCGGTCATAAGACAGGTCTTGTGGGAACTATCCGGAATGAGATCGGCAGCGAGATCATTCACACGGATAATACCACTCCGATGGCATTCGATCTGATGGAGCTTCTCGACAAAATGGTGAAAGCCGGCTGTGAGTATGCGGTAATGGAGGTCTCCTCCTTCGGACTTGTCCAGCACAGAATAGGCTGCTGTCACTTTGATGCGGCAGTGTTTACGAATCTCACTCAGGATCACCTTGACTATCACAAGGATATGGAGGACTACTATCAGGCTAAAAAGATGCTTTTCGATATCTGTGATACCGCAGTCTGCTGCATTGATGACGATTACGGCAAGCGGCTTTTCGGAGAGATCGCCTGCCGCAGACTCAGCTACAGTGTCAGGGAGAACGCCTCCTTCTACGCCGACGGAATAAAGATAAAGGCATCAGGTTCGAGCTTCTGGCTGTGTACGGGAGGAAAATCATATTTTGTAAAAACAAGGCTTCCCGGACTTTTCAATGTCTCAAACATGACGGCGGCAATAGCTGTCTGTCTTGAAGCGGGGATACCTGCTGAGAAGATCCTGCGTGCAGCGGAATGCTGCCCCGGAGTCAAGGGACGGTGTGAAGTGATCCCCACCGGAAAGGACTATACTGTCATCTGTGACTATGCCCACACTCCCGATGCAATAGTGAATATTCTGAAAAGCGTCCGTGAGTATACTGACAACCGGCTTATTTGTCTCTTTGGCTGCGGAGGGAACCGTGATGCGGCTAAGCGTCCGAAAATGGCTGCGGCTGCCGCTGAGTATGCAGACAGGCTCATTGTCACGTCGGATAATCCCCGCAATGAAGATCCCGAAGCCGTAATAAAGGATATCCTTGCCGGACTTGACGGCTATGATACTCCGTATGATGTTGTCACCGACCGCCGTGAGGCTATACGCTTTGCTCTGAAAACGGCTGAAAAGGGCGATGTGATCGTTCTTGCCGGAAAAGGTCATGAGGACTATCAGATACTTGCCGGTAACAGGCATATCTCCTTTGACGAACGCATTATCGTTGCCGAGGAGCTTGCCACCATAAATGATAATGAATAATCGGGAGCTGTTGTTATAGATGTCATTCTGGATAATAAACCTTATCATATCTCTTGCATCGTTTGCGATCGCCGGAGCTTCGGGTATTTTTCTTGTACCGTTTCTTCATAAAATAAAATTCGGTCAGCCTATAAAGACCGAAAACGGTCCTCAGTGGCACGCCAAAAAACAGGGCACGCCCACAATGGGCGGCTTTATGTTCATAATCTCGTCTGTTGTGACAGCGATCGCAGGATACTGGATATTCAGGATGCGGGGCGGTGTGGACATGACAGACAAGGCTAATTTCAATGCTTTTTACCGTCTTATGGGCTGCATTGTTTTCTCTGTGCTTTTCGGACTCATCGGATTTATTGATGATTTCACCAAAGTCGCACGAAAAAACAACGACGGACTTTCCCCAAAACAGAAAATGGCACTTCAGCTCATATTCTCCGTGGGATTTCTGTTCCTGCTCTATAAGGTGGGAGACGGCTCAACAAGCATCGACATCGGTTTTCTGAAAACTCCTCCGCTGGGAATATTTTACTATGTTATCATGATACCGGTGATAATTTTCCTCACCAATGCGGTCAACCTCACAGACGGCGTTGACGGACTGTGCGGCTCGGTAACGTTTGCGGCAATGCTAATTTTTACCGTTTGCTGCGCTATACTTAAAGAGAACGAGCTGTCATGCTTTACGATGGCTCTTGCCGGAGGCTGTCTCGGATTTCTTATATGGAATCTCAATCCGGCAAAATGCTTTATGGGTGATACCGGCTCTATGTTCCTTGGAGCGGCTGTCACTGCAACGGGACTGATACTCCACAAGCATCTGCTGATGTTTTTAGTGTGCATAGTATACATCGCCGAGGCACTTTCTGTAGTGATACAGGTCTCTTACTTCAAATACACAAAAAAGAGAAGTCCCGATCATCAGGGCAAACGAATATTCAAGATGACTCCCATACATCATCATTTTGAGATGTGCGGATTCAGCGAGTATAAGATAGTTATAACATTTGCGCTCACCGGCATTATTTTCGGAATACTGGGAATAATTACTTTGTTCGCATTCTAAGGATATTACTCAGGAGGACGATATGGCTACCCGAAATAATAAAAAGGAAAGCTCTTTCGCAAAGCTCCGGAAGGTCTTTGTGGGAGACGGCAGAAACGGTGACATCAGCCTTTCATTTTTTGCATATGTTATGATCCTCCTTGTGGTGGGACTGGTAATGATGTCCTCAGCGAGCTATGCATGGGCTTACAGCGAGCATGGCGGCGACGGTCTTTATTATGCGAAAAATCAGGCAAAAAATGCTGCGATAGGCTTCGTTGTCCTGCTGTTTTTCATGAAAATGGACTATCACAACCTCAAAAATATAAAGATCCCCTTTATCAAGAAATTCAATATTGCAAGCATACTCTATGCTATAGGCGCACTGCTGCTGATACTCGTTCTTGCCATAGGAAACGATGAGGGCGGATCAATGGGAGCAAAACGCTGGCTCACCCTCGCAGGACAAAACTTTCAGCCCTCTGAGGTCGCAAAGCTTGCGATAATCATTTTCTTCGCCTACAGCATGGAGCGTGACGGCAAAAAAATGAACCGCTTTGATGTGGGTATCGTCAAGTATGCGGCTTTTATGGCAGTGTATGCATTTCTTCTGTATAAGGAGCCTCATCTTTCGGGACTTATCCTCATCGTGACTATCTCTATAGCAATGGTCCTCTGCGGCGGTGCAAACAGAAAACAGTTCCTGATCCTCGGTATAGCCGCTCTTGCCGCAGCCATAATCATCATAAGCTGGCAGGCAAACATTGAGGGAAGCTATGTTTCCGTCCGCATAAAATCATGGAAGGATCCTTTTGCCGATACTCTCGGTGATACATGGCAGACATCAAACTCCATTATTGCAATAGGTTCGGGAGGACTTTTCGGTCTGGGATTGGGCAACTCCCGTCAGAAGTATTTGTATCTTCCGGAAACGAAAAATGACTTCGTTTTCCCCATTGTCTGCGAGGAGCTCGGATTTATCGGCGCACTGGCGATAATCATTGTGTTCTTCCTGCTTATCGTTGAGGGATTCTCCATTGCGGTGAGATGCAAGGATCGCTTCGGAATGCTCATCGCTGTGGGCATCACGACCCAGATCGGCATTCAGACCGTTTTCAATCTTGCCGTTGTCAGCAATCTGATCCCCAACACCGGTATCAGCCTGCCGTTTTTCAGCTACGGAGGTACGGCGCTAATTATGCAGCTTGCCGAAATGGGCATTATGCTCAACATCTCGCAGCAGCGATACTACGATGACGAAAATCCTGCCCCGAAGAAAAAAAGATCTCGTACCGGAGATCACGTTCAGCCTAAAAATGCCTGATGCTGCCCGGAGGAGTTTATCTATGAGAGTTCTAATAGCGTGCGGAGGTACGGGAGGTCATATCAATCCCGGACTCTCCATAGCAGATATCATCAAAACTAAATATCCCGTTGCTGAGTTCCTTTTTGTCGGAACACCAAAAGGTCTGGAGTCGAAGCTCGTTCCTAATGCAGGATATAAGCTTGAAACTATCAAGGTCGCAGGATTTCAGAGGAAACTCTCGGTCAAAAATGTGGGACGAAATATAAAAGCTGCGGCATATCTTGCTGTATCGGGCAAGCGTGCCAAGGAGATCATCACAGGTTTCAAGCCTGATATTGCTATCGGTACAGGAGGGTATGCCGCAGGGCCTGTTATCCGGAAGGCTGCGAAAATGGGTATTCCCACTGCGATACATGAACAGAATGCCTATCCCGGCGTGACAAACCGTCTTCTTGCAAAAGAGGTGGATCATGTCATGCTGACGGTGATAGAGGCTCTCGAATTTATGGATAAAAGCCGTTTTGAATACAGTGTAACAGGACTTCCCGTCAGGGGGAGCATCAGCCGTATAAGCAAAAATGAAGCAAGAAAGCGTCTGGGATTCAACGACGATTTTACCATACTCTCATTCGGCGGAAGTCTCGGAGCAGGCTGCATCAACGAAACCATGGCCGAGGCAATAAAACGGCATACATCAAACGGTCTGAGGATAAATCATATACACGGATACGGCGGAATGGGCAGAGAGAGCTTTCCACAGGCAATGAAAGCAGCAGACATTCCCCTGAAAAGCGATCGGCTCAGGATAACCGAATACATAAACGATATGGATGTCTGTCTTGCGGCAGCCGATCTGGTGATATGCCGCTCCGGAGCTTCAACTCTTGCTGAGCTTGAAGCCGCAGGAAGAGCCTCAATACTTATCCCCTCTCCCATAGTTGCGGGAAATCATCAGTATCACAATGCAATGGTTCTTGGAAAAGCAGGTGCTGCCGTTGTTATCGAACAAAAAGACGCATCTTCGGAAAGAATTATTTCCGAGATCGAAAAGCTCAGCAGTGACCCCGACAAGGTCGAGATAATGGGACACTGTGCCTCGGAGCTTCATCTGCCGGACACAAATCAGAGGATACTTGCGGTCGTTGAGGAGCTTCTGAATAAAAACAAGAAGGCGTGAAAACCGAGTAACAGACCGGAGTTTTCATACATTTCACATAAACCCCTCCCACAGCATAATATACAAAAAATGCTGTGAGGTGGTATAATGCAAAGATTCATCATAAAAGGAGGCAGACGGCTCAGAGGCGAGCTGCCTCTTCAGGGAAGCAAGAACAGCGCACTCCCCATTATGGCAGCGACTCTTCTCTGCGGCGGGGAGTGCGTTCTGACGGGCTGTCCCGGACTTACCGATATATATTCTGCGGCAAGAATACTTAATTACACCGGCTGCCGATGTACGTTCTCGGAAAACACTGCGGCTGTGGATTCAAGGGATATAAGGGAGACTTCTATTCCGGAACAGCTTATGAGAGAGATGCGTTCCTCAATAATCTTTATGGGAGCGCTTCTCGGCAGGACAGGCGAATGTATCGTCAGCATACCGGGCGGGTGTGAGCTTGGTCCCCGTCCCATTGATATGCATCTTGCTGCAATGCGTAAAATGGGCATTGACATAAAAGAGAGCGGCGGAAGAATAGTCTGCCGGGCTGCTGCCGGAAAAGCTCACGGAGCAAGGCTCTCATTGGCATTTCCCTCCGTGGGAGCTACTGAGAATATAATTCTCTGTGCGGTATCGGCAGAGGGAGAAACGGTCGTGAATAATGCTGCACGTGAGCCTGAGATCTGCGATCTTTGCGAATTTCTGCGGCAATGCGGTGCAGATATCTCCGGAGACGGCGAAAGCAGAATAATAATCAACGGCAGAAATGATCTCCACGGCTGTGAGCACAGGATCATGCCTGACAGGATCGCCGGAGCGACATATCTTTCGATGACAGCAGCAACAAGAGGAGAAATGATACTCAGCAATGCCTGCATTTCCGAAATGGAGCCTTTTCTCTCCGTTCTGGAGCAGACCGGCTGCAGCATCTACACGGGTGAGAACAGGATATATCTCCGAAGCGGCGCAAGACTCAAGGCTGTCAGCGACAGGATACGCACTATGCCTCATCCGGGATTTCCCACCGATGCACAAGCCGTGCTCATGGCTGCACTTGCAACTGCCGACGGAACAAGCGTTTTTGAGGAGAATATCTTTGACTGCCGATATCGTCATACAGATGCTCTTGTAAAAATGGGGGCAGATATACAAGTTCTCGGAAAGGTCGCCATAGTACGCGGAGTACCGCTGCTTCACGGAGCTTCCGTTGAAGCGACAGATCTACGCGGCGGAGCGGCAATGGTCGCTGCGGCACTTGCTGCCGAGGGCACTACGGAAATAAGCAGGATAGATCACATTGACAGAGGATACGAAAAAATCGAGGAGGCGGTCGGCAGACTCGGCGGTGAAATGCTGCGGAGCGGCTGAGCCTTCCGGAATATGGAGAGACTATGAAAGACGTTGAAAAAACCAGTGTGGAAAGAGATAACAGCAGTAAGCGCATGAGACGGCGCAAACGCATGATGAATGTATACGGACTTATCGTGGTGATACTCGTTATCACCGCAGGAGTAACTATATGCTATACATTCCTGTTCAACATTGACAAAATACGTGTCTCAGGAGTATCCGACGAATATACGGCACAGGATATCGTTGATGCCTCCGGTATAAAGAGAGGAGATAATCTCCTGAGACTGGACAGGAAAAAAAGCGAACAGGCTATTCTGGACAAGCTGCTTTATGTTGAGACAGCAGTGATCGACAAAAAATTCCCCACCGGACTGGAGATAACTGTCAGTGCCTGCATACCGGCGTTCAACGTGAGCTATGATAATGGAGTGCTCCTCGTGAGCCAAAAGGGAAAGATACTTGCCGACAACGGCAAAGGCTCGTTAGTTCAGGGACTTCCGATAATATACGGCTATGAACCGGCGGAGAATCAGCCGGGAAAGATCATAACCTGCGAAAATGAGCACAAGGCTGAGGCGTTCCGTGAGCTGACGGCAAGCATTGTCGCTGATCCGGAAAAAAATATCACCAGCGTAGATATGAGCGATGAATTCTCAATAATCGTGAATTACGGCAGCGGATCGGTCTTCCGTATGGGCAACTGGACAGATGTGGAGTATAAGCTCGATCTTGCAGCCGCTGTTATGGAGGACAGCAGTGTCAAAGGAAAAAAAGGCTATCTCACAATGGTCGGAAAAAATCAGTGCAGCTTCAGAACAACTGATGAACCGGCAGAAATCCCCGGCACGGGCATAAATGTTCCCGGTACCTCCCCCACACAGCAGAGCGGCGAGAACATTCCCGGACAGGATGAGATCTTTGACGAATACAACAACCGCACAACGACTCAGGCAGTGACCGATGCGCCCTACGATCAAGGAGATCAGAGCTATGACGGCGGATACAGCGATTACGATTACAGTGGCGGTGATGATTACGGCTACGGCGATGAGTACGGTTACAGTGACGATCGGAATTATGACGGATACGACTACGGCTATGACTATGACTACGGTCAGGACTATGTCGGATAAAAAATGCTCTATAACATATGTAAATTTCATGTACGAATATGTGCAAAATCATTAAATAATTTTATGCTGCATTGTTGAATGTGCCGAAATTCAAAAAAAATTTTCAGAGACTTGAAAAAGAGCGCATATTGTGGTAAAATAAAGAGTGTATTTAGTATGAGTTATCATGTCTGTTCAATGCGGCACTCCGGACTCCTGCAAAATTGTGGAGGCTGCGTGATATAACACAGAATATAAATAGGAGGATTTAGAATGTCTGATTTCAATTATGAAGAAGCCCTTGAACCCGATGTGAATATTAAGGTCATCGGCGTAGGCGGCGGCGGTGGAAATGCCGTCAACTGTATGGTAGAATCCGGCGTGAATAATATAGAGTACATAGCCATCAATACTGATGCAAAGGCTCTCAATAAATCAAAAGCTACCACAAGAATACCTATCGGTGCAAAGCTCACCAAGGGCAGAGGTGCCGGCAACAAGCCCGAAATAGGTCAGCGTTCCGCTGAGGAGAACAGGGACGAGATCGAAACTCATCTTAAAGGTGCTGATATGATATTCATTACAGCAGGGATGGGCGGCGGTACAGGAACAGGTGCTGCTCCTGTGGTCGCAAAGATCGCAAAGGAGATGGATATCCTTACGGTCGCTGTCGTTACGAAGCCGTTCCTCTTTGAGAGAGAACAGAAAATGGCTCAGGCTGAAAAGGGTATCGCCGAGCTGAAAAAATATGTTGACTCCCTTATCGTTATCCCGAACGAGAGACTTCTTGTCGGTCAGGACAAGCCTCTCACTATGATACAGTCGTTCGCTCTTTCCGATGAAGTCCTCAAAACGGGTGTGAAGAGCATCTCTGACCTCATCGTCGAGGAGGGATACATCAACCTCGATTTTGCTGATGTATCTACCATTATGAAGGGCGCAGGCTACGCTCATATGGCTATCGGTCACGGCTCCGGCAAGGACAAGGCAAGAGATGCCGCTAATGCCGTTATCTCAAGTCCCCTTCTTGAAACGTCCATCTCAGGCGCTAAGAGACTTCTTATCAACATCGCCATGTCTGAGGATGTTCTTTCCTCCGATGTTGATTCGGCTACCAAAATGATAACCGATACCGCTGCTGAGGGTGTCGAATTCATCTTCGGTACAGCTTTCAAGGAGGATATGCAGGACGAGATGACTATAACTGTCATCGCTGCCGGATTTGACTCCGATGATGATGTTTCTGCCGATCCCCTTGCGGATACTGACTCCGATGAGGACGTTATTCAGATAGACAATCCCCTTATCGACAGTCTCGGTCTGGGCGGAGGTATGAAATCTCCGTCGCCAAATCAGGATTACGATCTGGACGATATTTTCAAGATGTTAGGTAACTGATCTGACAAAATCAGGCTGCTGTATATACTACAGCAGCTTTTTTGTTTTTCAAATTTACAAAAAATCCGTTCTTGAATCCGAATATAACTTTTTTTGTAGTAAAATGCACTAAAATCACCAAAAAATTTCTACATTCAAATAGTTGAAATATAATATAGAATATGTTATAATTTGAATAAGGCAATTTATTTGTTGCTTTGAGATGGAGCGCCTGACGGAGCAATTCCATTTGAAATTTTTGCCGCATATCTTTATGCAGGAAAAAGGAGTGTACTTATGGACGAACCAACAGTATTAAGAACCGCCAGAGTCGGAGGTTTTGTTAAAGAAGACGTTATGACTTATCTGGATGAGCTCAATTCCAAGATCGTTTCGCTTGAGGATGAACTGAAAAAAGCTAACGAAACAGGTCCTGCCGATCCCCAGGAGCTTATCAAATACCGTAATCAGGTGGATAAGCTGCAGGAAAAGCTCAATGCTTCAAACAACGCTCTCAGAGCAGCAAAAAAAGAACTTGAAGAATCAAAAAAGCAGCATGAATCTGACCAGAAACTCATAAATCAGCTAAAAGCAGGCGGTCCCGGCGCTGCTGCCGCTGCCGCACAGAGCAATCAGCAGACTGCGGCTGCTCTTGAAACTGCCAAAAAAGAGATCGACAGCCTGAGAGCTCAGCTAAAGGCTGCCGAACAGCAGAAACCTGCTGCCGGCGATAATGCTCGGAATATGGCTGCTCTTGAAGCCGCTAAGAAAGAGATCGACAGACTGAGAGCTCAGTTAAAGGCTGCCGAACAGCAGAAGCCTGCTGCCGGTGATAACGCCCAAAATATGGCTGCTCTTGAAACAGCTAAGAAGGAGATCGACACGCTCAGAGCTCAGCTAAAGGCTGCTGAACAGAAGGCTGCCGCTGCTCCTGCCAACGCCGCAAATGATGCAGAGCTTGCAAAGGCTAAACAGGAGATCACTCGCATAACCTCAGAGCTTCAGTCCAAGACTGCTGCTCTTGATGCCAAAACAAAGGAAGCCGCTGAAAAGGACGAAAAGATCGCTCAGATCTCCAAGGAGGTCAGTGATACTGCTGCCCGTAAGGATGAAGAGATCACCAAGCTCAATGGTGAGATCGCTCAACTCAAGGAAAATATGAGCAATCCTGTTGCTATGATGGGCACAATGTTCGCAGAGGCTCAAAAGAATATAGATCAGCTCAAGAAAAATGAACAGGAAAAGGCTGACAAGATGACCAAGGAGGCTGCCGAGCACGCCGAAAAAGTCACCAAAGAGGCTGACGAAAAGGCTGAAAAGATCGTCAGTGATGCTAACGCTCAGGCTGAAAAGACTATCAGTGATGCTAACGCTCAGGCTGAGAAGACTATCGGTGATGCCGACGCTCAGGCTAAGAAGACTATCAGTGAAGCCAATGCTAAGGCTAAACTTACAGTCGATGAGGCTAATCTTAAGGCTGACAAAATGGACCGGATGTCCACCACCGTCCGGAGTATGCTCATCAATGAGATCAACAGCGTAAGCGCTAAGTTCAAGGATATCTCAAGATCTATGACAAGTCTCACAGACCAGGCTAACAAGCGTATGTCCGAGGCTGAGACTATCTTCGGCGAAGCACGCAATGCGGTCGACAGCGAAAAGGCTTCGATAGTTTCAGGTGCTGATAATACGGCAAAGAGCACATCTGCTCCTGCACCGACGAATTCTGATGATCCGTTTGCCGGCGTTGCAGCCGGAGGATTCAATATGGGATCTCTCGATGCAAATGCCCTTGATAAAATCGACACTTCTGTCTATAATAAACCTGCACCTGCACCCGCACCCGCTCCGGTTCAGCAGGAGCAGCCGAAACCTGCACCGAAAAAGAACTTCAACTTCGATATGTCGGAGCTTTTAAGGGCTGCTGAGGAGGAGGCTGCAAAGGCAGATCCCGATCTTCAATAATAACTCTTGCTCTCTCTGCTCCGTATTTTCGGAGCAGATGAGAGACTATCCTACACATGATCCCTGTGCAGTGTTGCCCAAATTTCGAAAAAACATTCAGCACTTGTATCAGATCATGATCGTATAGCTCAATTTTCCAAGAGCGCTGTCAAAGTCAATTACCGTGCCGTGAACACTGATATCCCTCATTGCATCTGTCTTCATGAATGCAGTTTTCGCTCCTCATGAAAACGAAGCTCCTCCGTTATAGGCGTTCAATGTGCAAGTTTGGCATAATAAGAGATGACGGTGTGAATCCGTCTGCGGTCCAAATATTATAAGCGAGGTATTGTAAAATGTACGAAGACAAGACATTAGTCTGCAAAGAGTGCGGAAATGAATTTGTATTCTCAGCAGGCGAACAGGAATTCTATGCGGAAAAAGGATTCGTCAATGAACCCCAGAGATGCAAAGCTTGCCGCAGCGCAAGAAAAAACGCCGGCAAAGCTGAGCGTGTTATGTATACAGCAACGTGTGCAAACTGCGGCGGTGAGGCAAAGATCCCGTTTGAGCCAAAGGAAGGCAGAGCTGTTTATTGCAGCGAGTGCTTTGCTAAATTGAACGAGACTGCGGCTGAATGATCTCTCTTGCAGGAAATATGCGTTTTTTCCGTGAAAAGAGATCGTGAGGCAAGACTGTATAACACGTTTGTATGGTGTCGCCTTAAAGATCCGACGCACAGTCTCAGCCATGATTTTCAGAAAGGATGAAAAAATATGCAGGTCACAAAAGAATCTATTATCGGTGACGTTCTCGATGCCGATTTTAATGTTGCACCCTTTTTCCTTGAGATAGGTATGCATTGCCTTGGATGCCCCGCTTCAAGAGGTGAATCCATTGAGGAGGCTTGCTCTGTTCACGGAACAGATCCCGATGCTCTTGTGGAAAAACTCAACGCATATTTTGAAAGCAAAAAATAATGTTTCCCGGTGCTGCGATATCCGAGGTGTAAACTGATATCCGCAGACTTTCGGAGATACACACTATTACTGCGGAACGTATGCAGAAAGCAAAACGGCGTGCCGGAGCTTCGGCACGCTGTTGCTATACCACCATCTAATGTAAATTTATGTCAGATGATCGCTATTTGCATCAGATGGCAGTATATACAGAGGTGTAAAATGATTGACAACAGATTGAAAAAAGCAGCAGAATTTGTCTCAGGCAGAGGAGTCGCCTGTGACGTGGGTACAGACCATGCACATCTTGCTGTATATCTTATCTCCGGCGGACGCTGCCGTGAAGTCATTGCCTCTGATATCGGTAAAGGACCTCTCAGTGCTGCCGCTAAAACTGTCAGTGAACACGGACTCTCTGATAAGATCAGCCTTGTGCTCTCCGACGGTCTTGAAAACGTCCCCCTTGACCGTGTCAGCGATATCATCATCGCCGGAATGGGCGGCGAAACGATCACAGATATCATTCGCAGAACTGACGAGCATCACAGAAATAATATCCGCTGGATATTGCAGCCCATGACAAAGCCTGAGATCCTTCGCAGAGAGCTTTACAAAATGGGACTTCGGCTCATCAAGGAAGAAATTGTAGAGGACGGCAGAAAGATGTACACCGTCATGTGCGCTGAATTCTCCGCTGATACACCGCTTCTTACCGAAACTGAGGCTTACGCAGGTATGTACAGCTGCGAAAACTCCCCCGGACGTGAGTATCGGGCTGCCGAGATCGCACGGCTCAGAAAAATTGCTGCCGGTTTGAGCATCTCAGGCGATCATTCGGGGAGCACTCATTATAATGCGCTTGCTCTGCGTCTGGAAAAAGGCTCACAGCCAACGGATATCACGGCGATCTGCCGTTTCTTCGACAGCCTTTATCCCTTCAGTACGCAGGAAAAATGGGATAACTCTGGTCTGCTCGCAGAAAACGAGAGCATGAGCTGCCGTAAAATTCTGCTGACACTTGACATCACCTGTGAGAGCATATCCGAAGCCGAACGGAAAGGCGCAGAGCTTATGATCTCTCACCATCCGGTCATCTTTCAGCCGCTTAAAAATATTCGCCGCTCAACGCCTGTTTTTCGTCTGATACGGAGCGGCATCGCTGCACTCTGTATGCACACGAATCTCGATATCGCAAATAATGGCACAAACGGCGTTATCCTTGATAAGCTGCGGGAGCGGCTGAGCATAAAGGAGACTCTCCCCTTTGAGAACTGCGGTGGCGGCAGATATCTCGGCTATATTGCCGATCTGCAAGAGGCGATCTCTCCCGATGATCTCGGCGCACTGCTGAAAGATATCTTCGGCTGCGCTTATGTGAGAGCTTCTCACCGCCGGGAAAATATCTCACGCATCGCTTTCTGCTCCGGTTCGGGAGGCTCTATGCTTGAGCTTGCCCTTGAAAACGGCTGCGATGCCTATATCACCGGTGACGTGAAGCACGATGTCTGGATAGATGCAGCAAACAGAGGCATTGCCCTCTTTGACTGCGGACATTTTCACACGGAAAATATCGTTCTGCCGGAGCTGAAACGCATTCTTGAAAAGGAATTCCCACTCCTTGATGTGGAGATCGCAGAAAGCTCATCAGATCCGGTGCGCTACATCTGATACTATTGATATAAATGGGGTGATACAATGGCACTTGACGGTGCATTCCTTTATGCTGTGAAAACGGAGCTTATGCCGCTTATAGGCTCTCGTGTTGACCGCATACATCAGCCCTCACGTGAGGAAATCATAATTACCATGCGTACACGTCAGGGCGCAAAAAAACTCTATATATCAGCAAATGCCGCAAGTGCAAGAGTTCATGTCACCAACAAAGATGTGGATAATCCTCAGACACCGCCCATGTTCTGTATGCTCCTGAGAAAACGGCTCGGCAGCGGCAGACTGGTGAATATCCGTCAGGACGGTCTTGAACGTGTGCTTTTTCTTGACTTTGAATGTGTAAATGAACTGGGAGATACTGTCACTATCGTCCTTGCCTGCGAAATCATGGGGCGCTGCTCCAATCTGGTGGTCATAGGACCTGACGGCAGAGTCATCGACAGCATAAAACGTGTGGACGAGGAGATGTCCCGTGAACGTTCGGTGCTGCCGGGAATGAGGTACGTCATGCCCCCGAGACGAGAGCGGCTGAATATGCTGACAGTCTCTCCCGAAGAAATAAAACAGCGCATTTCCGATTCCGAGCCGTCTGAGCTTTCAAAGGCTCTGATACGCATTTTCGAGGGAGTGTCACCTATACTTGCCCGTGAATGGGTATTTCGTGCCGGCGGCGGTCAGGAGCTGAAAACTAATATCACAGGCGAACCCCTTGAACGTCTCGTTGCGGCTGTCATCTCTGCCCGTGAGAAGCTTCTTCGGGGAGAGTGCCGTTTTACTGTGGTCAGCACTCCCGATGGTGAGCTTAAGGATATCTCCTTTGTGGAGATCACTCAATTCGGCGATCTTATGAAGACACAGGAGTTTTCCACAGCCTCTGAGCTGCTCGATCACTTCTACTTTCAAAGAGACTCCGCTGCACGAACAAAGCAGCGTGCAAATGACCTTTTCCGCCTGCTTATCAATCTCACGGAGCGCACCTCACGGAGAATAAATATCCAGCGTGAGGAGCTTGCAGCCTGCGGAAATAAGGAGGAATTGAAACTCTGCGGTGACCTTGTCTCAGCGAACATCTACAGAATAAATAAGGGCGATACCGTGGCTGAGGTGGAGAATTTCTACAAGGAGGGCAGTCCGGTCGTGAAGATCCCCCTTGACGCACGCAAAACGCCCTCTCAGAATGCCCAGCATTTCTACTCCGAGTACAGAAAACTCGTCACTGCCGAGGAGAAACTCGCTGAACGAATAGAAAAGGGCGAGGAAGAGCTGTCGTATCTTGACAGCGTTTTCGATGCCCTGACAAGAGCAGTTTCAGAGAACGATGTGATACAGCTGCGTGAGGAGCTTCGTGAACAGGGATATATCCGCTCGACAGGAAAAAAAGTCAAGCCTCCAAAAGCACTGCCTCCCGTTGAGTACCGCTCAGGTGAGGGATTCACGATACTCGTGGGGCGCAACAATATGCAGAATGACAGGCTCTCTCTGAAACTGGCTGAAAAAAATGATATATGGCTGCACACACAGAGTATTACCGGCTCTCATGTGCTGATACTTTCCGACGGACAGACACCTCCTGACAGCACCATAGAGGAGGCTGCTGTGATAGCCGCCGTGAACAGCAAGGGCAGGGATTCAAGCATCGTTCCCGTGGATTACTGCCTTGCACGCTACGTGAAAAAAACTCCGGGAGCTAAGCCGGGCAAGGTCATTTTCAGCAACTATAAGACCGCTTTTGTCAAACCCGACAAGGAGCTTGAACAGCGGCTGAAAGTGAGCGCTAAATGAATATCAGCTCCATCGGGTATAATTCAATATATGACAGCAGCTTTTCATTCCATGGTGAGCTGATGCAAGGAGAATATATGCTGCTTCTCGCAGGTTCTTCCGTCTGCATCGGCAATTGCCGCTTTGATAAGGATACGCTTGTGCTATGGGAAAACGCCTCCCTGGAGTATTCTGCCTGTGAGGGTGTACTTGTCTGCGACTGGCTTTGCTTTCGGGCAGAAAATTCGGAGTTTCCGGAATTACAGGATATACCGCTCAACAAGCCGATGATCTGTTCAGACACAGAATTTATAAGTCAGCTTATCCGGAGCATAACAGTCGAATTCTATTCATTGAGTTCACGGAGAACAAAGCTTCTGGACTCGCTGCTGCGGATGCTTCTCATAAAGATCAGCGATTGTGAAAAGCGCAGGACTGCGGAGCAGCCTGCTGCTGAACCATACTACAACGAGCTGTCCGATCTGCGGTCAAGGATATATAGAAATCCTCAGCAAAAATGGAATGTGGATTCAATGGCTGCAAACGTAAATATGTCCCGGTCATATTTTCAGCATATCTATAAGGAGGTGTTCGGAGTTTCCTGCATTTCTGACGTAATAAACAGTAAGATCGAAAAGGCAAAGGAAATACTCAGTGAGACATCATGTACGGTCTCGCAGGTAGCTGCTATGTGCGGCTACGATAACGAGGAGCATTTCATGCGCCAATTCAAAAAAATAGTGGGAGTGACTCCCACAAAATTCAGAAAAAAAGCATAGGGATCGCAGGACGATCCCGTTAAGGAGGTCTTTATTATGTATAATGTCAACAGCAATCTTACATCAATTATCGTTAAGGGTAAAGGAACACTTTCTGTTCCGCCTGATACTGTCATAATCTCCATGACCGTTATAACCGGCGGAAAGGAATACGATCAGGTCATTACGGAGGCTGCCGAAAAAACGGAGTCTATCCGCCAAAATCTTGACGAAAAGGGCTTTGAGGTCGAGCGTCTCAAAAGCACCGGTTTCCGTGTAGATACCGAATATGACACCCTGAACGATAATGGAAAATATACAAAGGTATTCGCAGGATATAAGTGTACACATCAGTTATGCCTCGATTTCGACCTTGACAACGATGTGCTCTCAAAGGCGATATCAGCAATAGCAGGCGGAGATGCCACCCCTGAGATCTCCCTTGACTTCACGGTCAAGGATAAGGCTACACTCAAGGAGCGTGTACTGCGGCGTGCAGCTAAAGATGCACGCAGAAATGCCGAAGTCCTTTGCGATGAGATGAATGTTGAACTCGGAGGAGTACTCTCTATTGACTACTCTCCTGTGGAATATGATATGGTCTCCCCTACCGCTTACCATGTAGACAATATGGGACTCAGAGCAGCAGCGGTATCACAGGTTGCCTCGGTGAGCGTAAATCCTGATGATATTAAGATAAGTGCAACTGCTGAATTTGTCTGGGAGATCAACGAGATCCGGTAATTACTAAAGCAGCAGTGAAAAAAATCATGCGGCGATTCGCCGATAACGGAAACAGCGGTTCGGAGATCTCTCTCCGACCGCTGTTCCCGTTAGGGTGGTTTATATGAAATAAGAAGATGGCTGAATTATTGTGCTTCCTCAGTGGGAGGCTGCATATCACCGAATGGAGGTGTATCTCCGTCGGGTGGTGTCATCATACCGCCGAAACCGCCTTTGCCGTTAAAATCTCCGGGCTCGACAGTTTCGCCGTTTTCGTCCGTGGGGAGCTCAGGAGGTGTCATATCTCCGTCCTGACCAAATCTATCGCCACGTCCGCCGCCGAAGTCTCCGCCATGCTGACCTTTTCCTCCGAAACCTCCGCCCATACTTCCTTGAGAGCCTATATAGGAGGTAGAAGTGTCAGCAGTAAAGCTTCCTGCCTCAGTGCCGTCGTTCTGATAGCCGCCCGTTTCATAGAGACCATGTGTCTCCTTGGCGATGGACGTTCCGCCTGTATAGAGAGTGTAAGCTTCTCCGGTTTTTATATCGGGACTGCTTATCACTATATTTCCAAAAGATTTTGATGGTGCAAAGCTGAGTATCTCGCTGCCGGTGCTGTCTGTGAGAGTGACAAGCGTGCCTGCGGATAAATTCCCTATTGTAGCAGAGAGTGAATTTTGCTCAGAGCTGTTTCCGGGAGATTCAGCCATGCCCGAACCGCCTGCCGCAATAAGCAGACCGCCGTTGACTATGATCTCACCATTGCCGTCAAGAGCGCCGTTTCCGCTGTTTTCAGGTCCGTTTACGAGGATAGTTCCTCCTGTTATGAGCATATCTCCGTTAGAATCAAGACCATCGCCGTCAGCATCAACAAGAACAGTTCCGCCGCTTATATTCAGCGATACATCAGAGGAATAAGTACCCATACCGCCTTGTGATGTGCCGTCACTTGCGTTGAAACCGTCATCGGAAGATCTTACATCAACAGTACCTCCCGAGATGTTTATTTCAGCGGATTCAAGCCCCTCGTTGGATTTGGTTATCTCAACGTTTGCAGAGCCTGATATATCAAGCTGAGTATCGGAATGTATTCCCTTGTCGCCTGCGTCTATGACGATATTTCCGCCTGTTATCGTGACAACACCATTGGAGTGTATCGAATCATCAGCAGAGTTTATCTCAAACTCTCCGGCAGAGATGTTTACTGCCGTGCCCGCTTTTATCCCACGGACACTCGTCTCATCAGTGGTTTCGGTATTCGCAAGAGCCGTCATCTCAGCATTGTTCTGCATACCGTGCCTGCCGCCGAAAAAGTCATCATTTTGCTTTTGTGCAGCATTCGCACTTCCTCCGCCCGAGGTTATATTGAAATCTCCGCCCTCTGCGATAAAGAGCGTTTCAGCCTGAATTCCGTCTCCGAGAGCCTCAATATTGAAACTTCCGTCACGGACGTATACAAATCCCTTTGTTTCCTCGGTATTTGTAGCCTTGATGCCGTCATTTGCGGAATTTACGGTAATATTTCCATCTGCGGCGGCAACGTAATCCTTGCCCTTGATGCCGTTATTAGCCGCATCAACTGAGATAGTACCTCCTGTTATGACCACATCATCCTTGGAGTGGATACCGTCCCGGTAAAGTGCATTCACATTGAGCGTTCCCGTACCGCTGAAGGTGATGCTGTCCTCGCTGAAAATGGCAGAATCCGGAATATCGGCTGTCTCATCGTATGATGAGGGATCACGGCTGTCAGTGACAGAATTCTCATTCAGAAGAGTGATAAATGTCTTATCATCGTCTGCAATACAGATCGGTGCAGCCTCAGAGCAGGTTATATCTGCGCCGTCAAGGACAAGCTGAACCTTTGCTCCGGGAGCATTGACCGCTATCTGACCATTGAATTTTCCTGATATGCGGTAAACTCCCTCAGCGGAGATCGTTATCACCGAGCCGCTTACAGAAGCTCCGGAGCCGTCAATATCGGCAGAATCGCCGTTCAGTGTGATCTCACAAGTGGTATCATCGGGAGTCTGCTCAAGATCACGGTCTGAAAAAATCAGGGAGTAATCTGCTGTTGAATTTCCCAAAGACTCAGCAGATATAGCTGTTGTCGTTTGGGTGGTTGTGGTTGTGGGTGTGGAATTTTCAGGAGCTTCACTGCTGCAAGAGGTAAGAGCTGCAAATGTCATGGCGGCAGTGATGAATTCCATAGTAGCAAATTTTCTCAAAAATATTCACCGCTTTCCAAGCTCCCATTTCCTGTATTTCTCTTTCTATGACTGTATTATAAACGACCGATATGATAATTGTGTGAAATTTAGCTGAAATAAAAAGAAAAATATAGTGGGGTGAAATGCTTGACATTATCTGATGTATGATGTATAATATTACAGTAAACCTCAAAAATAATTTGTCGTTTACTATACTTTGCCAAATAAACATGAAAGGAAATGTTATGGAAAACGTATTGCAGACAAACGGTCTTACAAAAAAATACGGCAGATTTACCGCCCTCAAAAATGTGACCATGACCGTACCTAAAGGTGCTATCTACGGTCTTGTGGGAAAAAACGGTGCCGGAAAGACCACGATCATCCGCATAGTTTGCGGACTACACAATGCAAGCGATGGGGAGCTGTCACTCTATGGGATCAGTAACAGGGACAAGAAAATAACTCAAATGCGAAAAAAAATCAGCGCAGTTGTTGAAACTCCTGCGATCTATCCCAACCTGAGTGCTAAGAATAACCTCCTTTTGCAGTATAAGCTCACCGGAAAAAATCCGGACAAGATAGACGAATTGCTGAACTTGGTGGGAATTCCCGATACCGGAAAAAAGAAGGCAAAGGATTTCTCGCTCGGTATGCGCCAGAGGCTGGGCATTGCATTCTCACTGGTGAATGAGCCTGATTTTCTTGTACTTGACGAGCCGATAAACGGTCTTGATCCGCAGGGTATCGTGGAGGTTCGTGAGCTGCTCCTGAAGCTGAATCGGGAAAAAAATATGACTATACTTATCTCCAGTCATATACTTGACGAGCTTTCAAAGCTTGCAACACACTACGGCTTTGTTGATAAGGGTACGATCGTCAAAGAGATGAGCAGTGAGGAGCTTGAAAACGCCGTCAAAAAGTCAATGCTCATCACTGTGAATAACACAATGCTCCTTGCACCCGTCCTCATGGAGAAAAATCTCGATTACAAGATCGTCTCCGAAACCGAGGCAGAGATATACTCTCATATAAATGTAACTACGCTGGTGCATGATCTTGCAGAAAAAGGCTGTGAGGTCATCACCATGACCGAAAAGAGCGAGTCGCTTGAAAGCTACTACATGAGTCTTGTGGGAGGTGCTGATAATGCTTAATCTTTTATCCGAGGGCTTTGCACGCCTTTTCAAAAGCAAGCTCTTATATGTGATGTTGCTCATATATTTTATATTCTGTTTTCTTGAATTTGCGGGAATACGTACCATAATCGAATATCTCCCTTCTTCAGATTATCTTCTGTTCTCCTTTCATGAAATAATTTTGCTGTGCGTTCTTATCGTCGCAGGAAAATTCGTCTCCTCTGACTTTACAAACAACACAATACGCTATAAGATCACAGGCGGCTACACACGCACGCAGATATATATGTCAAACTGGATAATTTCAGTATTTATAGGACTGTTCTATCTTTTCGTAACTCAGATCTTTGCCATGACAGTCGGATTTGCCATGGTCGGCAAAGGTGACTTCCCCTCTGACGAATATCCGTATTATCTGATGCTGTCAGCTTTGGTGCTGATCGAACATTTATCGTGCATATTGTTTATGGTAACGCTGATGAAGAAATTTTCCGGAGCGGTATTTACATATCTGTTCTATATAATGTCACCGTTTGTCGCAAGTATAATAATTATATTTTCCAGCAATGAACAGACCGTAGATCTTGTAGAAAAATTTGTCGAAGATTTCTTTCCCCTCTTTCAATCGGATATTCTGACAAGTCAAGCGGATATACCCAAATATCCGCACAACATACTCATGCCGATATACGATGCAGCAGTAACGATTATATCCATATTCGGCGGGATCTTCGTAATGAAACGCTCAGATATCAAATAACAGAAAAGCACCGCACACGGCTTGTGTGGTGCTTTCTTCATCAAAAAGAAAAGTCCGGCAAACACCGGACTTTTTCTATCAGAATTATTCGTTGATCTTTGTAACAACGCCTGAACCAACAGTTCTGCCGCCCTCACGAATAGCGAAACGAAGTCCCTCTTCGATAGCGATAGGAGTGATAAGCTCAACGTCCATTGTTACGTTATCGCCGGGCATACACATCTCCTTGTCAGCAGGGAGCTGAACGATGCCTGTAACGTCTGTAGTTCTGAAATAGAACTGAGGTCTGTAGTTATTGAAGAAAGGTGTGTGACGACCGCCCTCTTCCTTCTTCAGAACGTAAACCTGTCCTGCAAACTTTGTATGGGGGTGGATCGAGCCGGGCTTGCAAAGAACCTGTCCTCTCTCAACCTGATCTCTTGTGATACCACGGAGAAGTGCTCCGACATTGTCGCCGGCCTCGCAGAAGTCGAGTGTCTTACGGAACATTTCAAGACCTGTAACAACAGTTGTCTGCTTCTCGTCAGAAAGACCTACGATCTCAACCTGCTCGTTTACATTGAGCTTTCCTCTCTCAACACGTCCTGTAACAACAGTACCACGTCCGGAGATAGTCATTGTATCCTCGATAGGCATGAGGAAAGGCTTAGCATCGTCTCTCTCAGGGCTGGGGATAAACTCATCAACAGCGTTCATGAGCTCAAGGATAGGAGCGTAAGCAGGATCGTTTATGTCGTTGCTTGAGCACTCAAGAGCCTGGAGAGCAGAACCCTTGATGATAGGTGTATCATCGCCGGGGAAGTCGTAAGAAGAAAGAAGATCACGAATGTCCATTTCAACGAGCTCGAGAAGCTCTTCATCGTCAACCTGATCTGCCTTGTTCATGAATACAACGATAGCAGGAACGCCGACCTGACGAGCGAGAAGAATGTGCTCTCTTGTCTGAGCCATAGGACCGTCGGAAGCAGCAACAACGAGGATAGCACCATCCATCTGAGCAGCGCCGGTGATCATGTTCTTAACGTAGTCAGCATGACCGGGGCAGTCAACGTGAGCATAGTGACGCTTATCTGTCTCATACTCAACGTGAGCGGTGTTGATAGTGATACCACGCTCTCTCTCCTCGGGAGCCTTATCGATCATATCGTAAGCCTCATACTTAGCCTGTCCCTTCATAGCGAGAACCTTGGTGATAGCAGCGGTAAGAGTTGTCTTACCGTGGTCAACGTGTCCGATAGTACCAATGTTTACATGGGGTTTGGTTCTTTCAAATTTAGCCTTAGCCATTGGAAAATTCCTCCTTAATTAAGAAATACAGAAATCTGTAAATATATTATAACAGATTATTTTGGTAAATTCAAGTGTTTTGGAGAAATAAATTCTCCAAAGCACATAAATTTTTAAAATCAGCCCTTGCTCCTTGAAGCCATGATCTTCTCAGCAATGTTCTTGGGCACTTCGGTGTAGCTGTGCGGCTCCATGGTATACTGACCACGTCCCTGTGTATTGGAACGAAGATCGCTCGTATAGCCGAACATCTCAGACAGCGGTACAAGAGCATCTATCTGAACAGTACCTGTTCTGGATTCCTGACCCTGTATCTGACCTCTTCTTGAGCTGAGATCGCCGATAACAGTTCCCGTGTAATCATCGGGAACGATAACTGCGACTTTCATGATAGGCTCCATGAGGATAGGTGTTGCCTGTTTGAGGGCTTCCTTGAAAGCGATAGATCCGGCGATCTTGAATGCCATTTCCGATGAATCGACCTCGTGGTAAGAACCATCATAAAGCTCGACCTTAACGTCAACGACCTCATAGCCTGCGAGTATACCGGCTTTCATAGCTCCCTGAATACCTGCATCTACAGCAGGGATATACTCCTTGGGGATAGATCCTCCCACAACGGAATTCTTAAATTCATAGCCCTTACCTGATTCATTCGGCTCAACACGGATCTTAACGTGACCGTACTGACCTGAACCGCCGGACTGTTTCTTGTATTTGTAGTCGATGTCTGCGTTGCCCTTGATAGTCTCCTTGTAAGCGACCTGCGGTGCGCCTACATTAGCCTCTACCTTGAACTCACGGAGGAGTCGGTCAACGATGATATCGAGGTGAAGCTCACCCATTCCGGCGATAATAGTCTGACCGGTCTCCTCATCAGTCCATGTCTTGAAAGTAGGATCTTCCTCAGCAAGCTTGCCGAGAGCGATACCCATTTTCTCCTGACCTGCCTTTGTCTTAGGCTCGATAGCGAGCTGGATAACAGGCTCGGGGAAGTCCATAGACTCAAGGATTATGGGGTGCTTTTCATCACAGAGAGTGTCACCTGTGGTTGTATTTTTCAGACCTACAGCGGCAGCGATATCGCCGGAGTAAACAGTTGTAAGGTCTTTTCTGTGATTTGCGTGCATCTGAACGATACGACCGAAACGCTCACGGCTGTCCTTAGTGGCGTTGAGAACGGTGTCTCCCTGATTGATAACGCCCGAGTACACACGGAAGAACGCAAGCTTTCCTACGAAAGGATCGGTAGCGATCTTGAATGCGAGAGCTGAGAACGGCTCGGTATCTGACGAGGGACGGTCTTCCTCCTCATCAGTGTCGGGATTTACGCCCTTGATAGCCGGAACGTCCAGCGGAGAGGGCATATAGTCGATGATAGCGTCAAGGAGCTTCTGAACTCCCTTGTTCTTGTAGGAAGTACCGCAGGTAACGGGAACCATATGGTTTGCAATGGTAGCCTTGCGGATAACGGACTTGATCTCCTCGATAGAGAGCTCTTCGCCTGCGAAGTATTTCTCCATGAGCTCATCGTCCTGCTCAACAACGTGCTCGACCATTTCATCGTGGTACTGCTGAGCTTTTTCCTTCATATCATCGGGGATCTCCTCAACACGGATATCCTTTCCGAGATCGTCATAGTAGATGTATGCTTTCATCTCAACGAGGTCGATAATGCCTCTGAAATCCTCCTCAGCACCGATAGGGAGCTGTATTGGAACGGCATTACACTTGAGTCTGTCCTTCATCATGTCGATAACGTGATAGAAGTCAGCACCCATTATATCCATCTTGTTGACATAAGCCATACGCGGGACTTTGTAGTTATCAGCCTGACGCCAAACGGTCTCAGACTGAGGCTCAACGCCTCCTTTAGCGCAGAGTACGGTAACGGAGCCGTCAAGTACACGGAGCGAACGCTCAACTTCAACGGTGAAGTCAACGTGTCCGGGTGTGTCGATAATATTGAGTCGGTGTCCGGCCCAGTAGCAGGTGGTTGCGGCAGAGGTGATCGTTATACCTCTTTCCTGTTCCTGTTCCATCCAGTCCATAGTAGCGGAGCCTTCATGAGTTTCACCTATTTTGTGATTAACTCCGGTATAGAAAAGGATACGCTCTGTGGTGGTGGTCTTGCCTGCATCTATATGAGCCATTATGCCGATATTTCTTGTGTTTTCAAGTGAACAGTCTCTTGACATAATAATCTCCTTTCAGATACAAGATCATCAGAGACATGAAGCGTGACCTTGCAGATCACTGCAAAGCCGTACCTCGGCGGCTTATTACCAACGGTAATGAGCAAACGCCTTGTTAGCCTCTGCCATCTTGTGAGTATCATCACGCTTTTTGCAGGCACCGCCTGTGCCGTTTACAGCATCGAGGATCTCACCGGCAAGTCTTTCCTTCATTGTCTTCTCGTTTCTCTCTCTGGCATATTTTGTTATCCATCTGAGACCGAGAGTCTGACGTCTTTCAGGTCTTACCTCCATAGGCACCTGATATGTTGCACCGCCCAGACGGCGAGCCTTTACTTCAAGCTCAGGCATGATATTCTCCATAGCCTGCTCAAATACTTCAAGTGCGTCCTTGCCTGTTTTCTCGGCAACGATGTCGAATGCACCGTAAACTATTTTCTGTGCAACGCCCTTTTTACCGTCCAGCATAATATTGTTTATGAGACGTGTAACGAGCTTTGAATTGTATACAGGATCCTGTAATACATCACGCTTTGCGATATTACCTCTTCTTGGCATTTCGCTTCCCTCCTTCACATAGATTCATGAATTCATAGGTACTCGTACAGACCGGTTACTCCCGCCGTTCGGGGCAGGTAAAGCGCTTCACCGGTCGGGTGCGTCAAGACCAATGCAGAGGGATCTATATAGAATCTCCGCATTTTCTTGCGGCAGTAGTCAGCCTATCCGGAACTGTCCGTACAAGCAGCAGTCAGCATGATTTCCGGAAGATCCGTTATCTGCGTAAAAAGCACTTGCTGTTGTGACAATATCCCGTTAAATTTTCTTGTCCCCGGCAGTATTGGACTCAGCCGTAAAGACAAGCTCATGTTATGCGGAGTTTAGAGTCTTCCGCCGACTTAAAGGCTTATTTTGCCTTTGGTCTCTTGGCACCGTACTTTGAACGAGCCTGACCTCTGTTGGCAACGCCCTGAGCATCGAGAGTACCTCTTATGATGTGATAACGCACACCGGGGAGATCCTTTACACGTCCGCCTCTGATAAGAACGACGCTGTGCTCCTGAAGGTTATGACCGATACCGGGAATGTAGGAAGTTACCTCATAGCCGTTGGTGAGCTTAACTCTTGCGATCTTTCTCATAGCCGAGTTAGGCTTCTTAGGTGTAGCCGTTCTTACAGCAGTGCACACTCCTCTTTTCTGGGGTGAGCTGAGGTTGATCTGGACCTTCTTCTTGGCGTTGTAGCCTTTCTGGAGAGCAGGTGCAGTAGACTTGGATTCGAGATCCTTTCTGCCCTTGCGGACCAGTTGGTTGAATGTAGGCATATTTCTCCTCCTTTTCTGAAATTATGCACAATCATGCACACTTATTTATTATAACCAAAAAAAGGCGGCTTGTCAAGAGGAATACTCAAAAAAGCCGCCGATACTCATTATTTTGTTGATTTTTTCCCATAAAGGGAGTTTTCAGGCACGTTCATTGGTGATTTTTTCTATAGATCACACTCCTACTGCGTCAGCCATACCCTCATATCGGTGATCGTGCCGCCGCTCGAGAGATACGCATAATAGCTGAGAATAAGCGATGCGTCACGGGCATCGGTCATACCGTCAAAGTTTACATCTGCGGCGGTTTTCTGCTCCGGAGTAAAGCTGCCGCCTCCGCCCGATGAAAGCTCGGCATACTCAGACAGCACCATTGAGGCATCGACCGCCGAAATCTTTCCGTCAGTGTTGATATCTCCCAAATTTATATTCGGCTGAGGAGGTGTTGTTGAGGTGGTCGTTGATGATGTCGTTGATGATGTCGTTGATGATGTAGAAGTTGAAGTTGACGTTGACGTTGACCTTGACGTTGATGTCGATGTCGATGTAGTCGTACTCGTAGAGGTTGTTGTGCTTGTGGTGGTCGCAGACGAAGTTGCAGAGCTGTCCTGCGTCTCACGTATATTCAGTTCGATCGGTATCGCCGTCTGTGTCTGATCGTTGAAATGTATCGTAACGGTGAGTTTTCCGGCATTCCGGAATGTGAGCTTACCTCCGCTCACGCTCGCTATATTCCAGTCTGAAAGCTCTACCCAGCCGATACCGATGCCGGTCGGTGCTGTATATTCAAGCGTTATGGTATTTCCCACATAGAGCTGACTCTCATTCGGCTGTTTTACGGATAAATTGCTCTGCGGCTGAGTGGTCGTGGTAGAAGTCGTAGTCGGGCGTGTGGTCGTGGTGGTAGAAGTCGTAGTCGGACGTGTGGTCGTGGTGGTAGAAGTCGTGGTCGGACGTGTGGTCGTGGTGGTAGAGGTCGTTGTCGGGCGTGTGGTAGTGGTTGTAGTGGTAGTTGTCCTTGAAGTCGTTGTTGTCGTTGTTCTTGAGGTCGTTGCCGTTGTGTTTGATACAGGAGGCATTGTTCCGGTAGATGTGCCGTTGGTGATATATACTGTGGTAGATCTCAGAAGTGCATAGCAGGACGAGCCTGATGCAGTTTCAGCGCGCCAGTCAGCGGACGTCCACCCAAGATCATATTCTCCGACAGGGCAATTTTCAGGAACTTTCAGATACACAGAAAACAGGACAGATTTATCAGCGGTGGTCGAAGGATTGCTGCCCGACAAGGAAAAGGACAGCCTGTTTCCCGATATCGTATAGTCTATAGAGGCATTATATGTGGGGCAGGTCGAAGACATTCCGACAAATTCGATCGGAGAATCCACTATGAAGCCGACTCCTCGCACGGATCTCAAGGCAACGCAGTTATACACCTTTACATCTACCTTGATATAGTCTCCGGGAACGCCTTTTGCTGAGGAAAGATGCCATTCCATAAATGAAGACGATGTATCAGGCGTGTCAAGCTCCGGCAGAGAGGGTACTGCATTTACCACCGAAGCAACGGCGAACGCCGCAGAAATAACGATACTGAGCAAAACAGACAACAATTTTTTACACATAAAAAGACCTCCTTAATAAAATTTTATCTTCTCTTTGATGCAAAGAGCATTATCAGAGGATATATCTCCAGTCTTCCTAAAAGCATATCGAAGCACAGCACTATCTTTGAAAAGGAATTAAGATCGCCAAAACCTCCGTTAGGACCGAAAGCTCCCACGCCGAAACCGATATTGTTCATGCAGGTTATGACAGCCGAAGCAGACTCCTCGATTGAGTATTTATCAAGCGTTATCAGAAGCAGCGACACCGCCATGAGCATCAGAAAAAGCACAAGATATGATGCCGCTCCTCGCACAACGTCCCTGTCAACGGGTTTGCCGTCCATTTTTACAGTGGCAACAGCTCTCGGATTTACGATATATTTCAGCTCTTTTATGCCGGTCTTGACGATTATCATTATACGTGAGACTTTCATACCGCCGCCGGTCGAGCCTGCACACGAGCCTACGAACATCAGAAGCACGAGCAGCGTCTGCGAAAATACCGGCCATTGAGTAATATCGGCAGTGGCAAAGCCTGTCGAAGTGATAGTGGAGGCGACCATAAAGAAAGCGTGCCTGAGTGCGCCGCCGAAGTTATCGTAAAGGCGCATAATATTCAGAGTTATTATCACCGTTGCGAAGATTATCGTCCCGAAGTAAACACGCACCTCCTCATTCTTGAAGGCAAGGGAGAATTTCCTTATAATAAGATAGTAGTACAGGTTGAAATTCACTCCGAAAAGAATAATAAACGCCGCTATGACCATTTCGATGTAAAGGCTGTTGAAATGACCGATGCTTGCGGAATATGTGGAGAATCCTCCTGTTCCGGCAGAGGAGCAGGCATGGATAACGCTGTCATACAGGGACATTCCGCCGCAGAGAAGAAGTATTATCTCGGAAACGGTGAGAAATATGTATATACCGTAGAGAATCCTTGCGGAGAAACTCGATTTTGACACGAGTCTTCCGACGTTAGGTCCTGCACATTCAGCTCTCATCATGTGCATTGTGCGTGAGTCATTGCTCGACATAATCGCCAGTACGAACATGAGTATTCCCATACCGCCCAGCCAGTGAGTGAACGATCTCCAGAAGAGACATGAGCGTGACATACTCTCGATATCGCTGAGAATAGTTGCACCCGTAGTGGTGAAGCCGGACACAGTTTCAAAGAGTGCGTCAACGTAATTGGGTATCTCTCCGGAAATGACGAACGGGAGCGCTCCTATGGCGGAAACGCCTATCCACGAAGCGGCAACGCTGACGAAGCCCTCCATAGAATATACAGAGTTATCCTTTGGTTTTTTCACGGTGAAAAGGAAAGCAATGGTCACGAGTATCAGAAACGGGATACCAAACGAGGTGACAACGTGATCTTCACCGTAGTATAGTCCTACCGCAGCAGGCAAAAGCATGAAGAGTCCGACTACTTTGAAGATCTGACCCATCATGTACATTATCATTTTATAATTCATTTTGTATGATCCTTTTTCATATTGCGCCGAAGCGTTATTTCATCGAAGTTATCCCCGGCACTAATCGAAGATATTGCTCAGATCGTGGAATCCCTTGTTGGTGCTTATCACAACAACGCTGTCATTTATCCGCAGGCAGTCATCGCCCTTGGGGATTATAAGCTCATTTCCACGGACGATGCTTGCGATAAGTATACCGCTCCTGATCTTCAGCTTTTTAAGCGGTACGCCGATATACTCCTTTTCATCACGGATAACGAATTCAAGAGCTTCAAGTCTGTCGTTCACAAGGCGGTACAGTGTTGTAACGCTGTTTCCGACCGAGTTCTGCTTTGCCCTGACGTACTGCAATATCTGGTTGACCGTTATGGTCTTGGGCGAGATAAGGCTGTCAAGCGCAAGCGTATCAGAAAGCTGTATCAGCGACATTCTGTTCACCTTTGTGACGACCTTTTCAACGCCGTTTTTCTTTGCAAGCAGTGAGAGGAGTATATTCTCCTCGTCAATACCCGTGAGTGTGACAACAGCGTCCGCATCATAGACGTGCTCCTCCTCAAGGATATCGTGGTCAGTACCGTCCGCATGGGAGATATTCACCTTGTTCAGCCTTTGGCTCAGCTCTATGCAGCGTTCCTCATCTATCTCGATTATCTTGACTTTAACGCCCATTTCTATGAGCTGTTTTGAGAGATGATATGCCACACGTCCGCCGCCGATAAGGACTGCCGATTTTACACGCTTTTCACGGTATGCGGCACTTATGCTCCGGAAAAACTTCACCATTGCGCTGTGTGATGCCGTCATATGGATCTTGTCACCGGCTCTGAGAATAAAGCTGCCGTTCGGGATAATAAGCTCATCTCCCCTCTGAACGGCGCATATCAGCACATCGAGCTTCAGCCTTTTTGAAAGCTGACTGAGTGCAATGTTGTCAAGGATACTGCCGCTGCTTATGCGTATTTCGGCAAGATCAACACGTCCCTTAGCGAATGACTCGATATTGATAGCCTCCGGATAACGCAGGACCTTAGCGATCTCATTGGCAGCGTTGTAATCAGGATTCACCATCATACCGATACCAAGCTCCTCACGCATGAAAACAAGCTGCCGGTCAAATTCCGGATTCCGTACACGTGCAATGCAGTGGTGCGCTTTCATTTTCTTTGCTATAAGGCATGAGAGAATGTTCACCTCGTCGGAGGAAGTAACAGCAATGAAGATATCGGTCTTATCAATATTTGCCTCCTCAAGAACACTTGTTTGCAGACAGTTTCCGGCTATTCCCATGACATCATAGTCATTTACAGCGGCTTCGATCTTATCCTCGATCTTATCAATAATGGTAACGCTGTGCTCTTCGGACAGCACTTCGGCAAGAGCATTTCCTACCTTGCCGCAGCCCACAATAATAATATCCATACATGGATCCCCTTTTAAGAAATTGTCATTGCAGGATATTGCGCACTCTGTTACGGCAGATCTTGCCGATGAATGCGTAAAAGTTCCCGCAGCATGACAGTATTGCTTCAAATTTTCTTGTCTTTGGCAAAATTACGCTCAGGCATTACGAAGACAAGCTCTGAATCATATGTTACATTTATAATACACCATTTTTTCCTGATTGTCAATATGCTTTGGAAACATATTTATAAAACAGCGCCGAGCCGCCGCTTGCAATTATCAGCATGATATGATATAATAATTGAGACGTTGAAAACGTATCGGAGGAAAGTATCATGTTTGACAAATTTCGTTTGAGGGATATTCTCGTAAAATACAAACAGGATCTCGTGTCTGCGCACCGGGACAACGAAAAATATAAGTGGGAGGCTGTTAAGTGCTTTCAGGACAATTGGAATGTGAATGAGACTGATTTTGCCGATATGCTCACCCGATCCCTTGCAAAGACATACAACTTGCTATCTTCAATGAATAATTTTCCGGCACGAATGATCACCGGATTTGCAAAGACTGCTCCGGAGGAGGTGCGCTCCATGTTCATTGCCCTTTTTGATGAGAGCAGGGATATATATGAGCGTATTGATGCCTTTAAGATGCAGTCCTCTGTTCTCCTTGAAAAATACGGGAACGGTGCCGGTCAGCATTACCAATATGAAAACGCCGTCAGCACATACCTGTGGCTGCGATATCCGGACAAGTATTATATTTATAAGTTCGGCGAGATCAAAGCCGTAGCAGATGAGTTGAATAGCAGCTACCGGTTCAGAAAAGGCGCATATGCCGACAATATCAGGAATTTCTATAGGCTCTGTGATGAGATCTGCGAAGAATTGAAGCATGACACAGAGCTTGTCGATTTGATCAAAAGCCGGCTGACAGATACCTGCTATCCCGATCCGGAGCTTAAAACACTGACCACTGATGTGTGCTTTTACATCAGCCGATATTACCCGCAGGAGAGCACCTCTGTGCCTGATGAGGAGGATATTCATTCCGAAACGTTGACCGGCATTTATACGAAACACGATTTTCTCGAAGAGGTCTATATGACCGAAACACGGTATGAAAAGCTTGTCGCAGTGCTTCGCAACAAGAAGAACATTATCCTGCAAGGAGCGCCGGGTGTCGGAAAAACCTTTACAGCTAAGAGACTCGCTTATTCTATGATGGGCGTGAAGGACGAGAGCCGCATCGAATTTGTACAGTTTCATCAGAACTATTCCTATGAAGATCTCATGATGGGATATAAGCCTGTCAAGGACGGCTTTGAATTGAAATACGGCATTTTCTACCGATTCTGCCGAAAAGCCGCCGATCAGCCGGATAAGGACTTCTTTTTCATCATTGACGAGATCAACCGTGGCAATATGAGCAAAATTTTCGGAGAGCTGCTCATGCTCATTGAACGTGACTACAGAGGGACAAAAGCCACACTTGCATACAACGGTCTTACATTCTCTGTTCCGGAAAATCTATACATCATCGGCATGATGAATACGGCTGACCGAAGCCTTGCCATGATCGACTATGCACTCCGCCGCCGTTTCAGTTTCTTCGAGATAGAGCCGGGGTTCGACACCGACGGATTTATCCGATATCAAAAAAAGCTGGATAGCGAGACATTTAATGAGCTTATTTCGAGAGTGAAAGAGCTGAACAGAGAGATCGCATCGGACAAGTCTCTCGGTAAAGGATTTTGCATCGGTCACAGCTATTTCTGCGGCAAAGACATTTGCACCGAAGATTGGCTGCATTCCGTTGTTGATTTTGATATTCTCCCGATGCTGTCCGAGTATTGGTTCGATGATGCTGTCAAGCTGCGGCGTTGGGAGAATATCCTGCAGGGTGTGTTTCAATGACAAGGGATAAGAGCATATTCATAAAAAATATATACTATATGCTCTCCTATGCGTTCACTTCTTTGGAGCAGGGGAGCTGTGAAAATGTGGCGGCAGAGGAGTTTGAGAATCTGCATGATCTCTTTGCCGCTATACTGACAAAGGGGATCGGCAGACTGTTGAAACAGGGACTCTACCGTGAATATCTGAGCCGCAGGGAGGACACGGCAGTAATGCGGGGCAAGATAGATATTGCCGGAACAATTCGGAATAGTCTTGCAAGAAAACGGGCGCTGACCTGCGAATATGATGAGCTTTCCGAAAATAATCAGCTTAATCAGATCCTGAAAACAACGATGGATCTCCTGCTGCGCAGCACATCGGTGAGCACAAGGTATAAGACAGATCTGAAAAAGGAAATGCTTTTTTTCTCGAATGTTGATACGATAGATCCGACATCTTTTAACCGGTCTTCGATCTGCTTTCAGAGGAACAATAACGCATATCGAATGCTCATCGGTCTTTGTCAGTTAGTGCTTGAGGGTATGCTTATGACTACATCTCCCGGAGAATATAAGCTGGCGGAATTCATTGATCGGCAGCGTATGGAGCGGCTGTATGAAAGGTTCATTCTTGAATATTATGCAAAGGAATGTCCGCAGGTGAAAGCAAATGCCTCACGGATACCGTGGAGTCTGGACGATGGTGCCGGAACAATGCTGCCTGTCATGCAGAGTGATATTACGCTTTCACAGGGAAACAAGGTACTTATCATAGATGCCAAATACTATGCCCATACCACGCAGGAAAAATACGACGTACATACACTTCACTCGAATAATTTATACCAGATCTTCACCTATGTGAAGAACAAGGACAGCGAATTTGGTGATGAGCCGCACACGGTATCCGGAATGCTGCTTTATGCCCGCACAGAAGAGGCTGTCCTGCCTGATAATGTCTATCAGATGAGCGGAAACAAGATCAGTGTCAGGACACTTGATCTTAACCGTGATTTCTCAGAGATCGCTGCACAGCTCAATGCGATCGCAGATGAGCATTTCGGGCAGTAAAACAATACGAAAGATCTGACAGCGCATACTCCGCTCGTCTGTGCGGTGTTGTCTGAAAAGGAGGAAACATATGAAAATATTGATGATCGGCGGCACAGGTACGATAAGCTCTGCAATTTCCGAAAAACTCGCTCTGAGCGGTCACGAGCTTTTTCTTCTCAACCGTGGAAAAAGCAGCCACGATCTGCCCGAAAATGTGAATTTTATTCATGCGGATATTCACGATGAGGCGTTGGTCTCGCAAAAAATAATCGGTATGCAGTTCGATGCCGTTTGTGAATTCATCGGCTTTCTGCCCTCAGATGCAGAGCGTGACTACCGCCTTTTTAACGGCAAAACAAAGCAGTATATCTTCATCAGCTCTGCCTCTGCGTACAACAAACCGCCTGCGGACTGCGTTATCACGGAGGGAACGGCTCTTGCGAATCCTTATTGGGAATATTCAAGAAATAAAATTGCCTGCGAGGAATTTCTCATGAAAATGTACCGGGAAACCGGTTTCCCGGTAACGATCGTCCGCCCGAGTCACACCTACTGCGAAAAGTCTGTACCGCTGGGAGTACACGGCAAAAACGGAAGCTGGCAGGTCATTAAAAGAATGCTCAGCGGCAAGCCTGTGATAATTCACGGCGACGGCACATCACTCTGGACAATGACGGACAGCCGTGATTTTGCCAACGGATTTATCGGATTGATCGGAAATCCGCACACGATCGGAGAGGCTTTTCATATCACATCTGACGAGACTCTGACATGGGATCAGATCTACCGGACAATTGCGGACTGCCTCGGCGTTGAGCTGCATACCTGCCACGTTTCCTCAGAGCTTTTGGCGGCACTGGGCGATTTCGATTTCATGGGAAGTCTTGTGGGTGACAAGGCGAATTCGGTCATTTTCGACAACAGCAAGCTGAAACGTGCTGTCCCCTCTTACAAGCCGGTCATCAGCTTCAGAGAGGGTATCGAAAATACTCTGAATTTTATTCTGCACCACGAGGAGTATCAGCAGGACGATCCCGAGTTCGATGAATGGTGCGATAAGGTGATAGAGAAGATCGAAACCCTTAAATCTGATTTTAACGCATAATACCAATAAAAAAACAGCACCGCACAGGGAAAATTTGTGCGGTGCTGTTTGTATCACAGATATTGTTTCAAAATGTTATAGAGCTGTTCGGTCTTGAACGGCTTTGCAAGGTGATCGTTCATTCCTGCGTCAATAGCGATCTGTCTGTCCTCATCAAAGGCGTTTGCTGTCATTGCCACTATGGGAATTCCGGCATATCTGCGGTCTTGCAATGCACGTATCTCCTGCGTTGCCTGATATCCGTCCATGACCGGCATCTGCACGTCCATGAGTATCATCTTATAATGCCCCGGCTGAGCTGCACAAAGCATTACTACCGCCTCTTTGCCGTTTTCAGCGGTCTCTGTGTTCACTCCCATGCTGCTGAGTATCTCAACTGCGATCTCACGATTCAATTCATTGTCCTCGGCAAGCAGGACTGTCTGCCCCTGAAATTTCGTATCGTCAGGCTTTTTCTCAGCAGTGTCATCAGCGTTGCCGATTATTCTGTCAAGCGTATAATGAAGATCGTTTGCAAACAGCGGCTTGCTTACGAAACCCGTAACACCGGCGGTTCTTGCTTCGTCCTCTATATCCGTCCAATCATATGCCGAAAAAAGAATAATAGGTGCGTCATATCCGATCACTCTGCGGATCTGCCTTACCGTTTCGATACCGTTCATATCGGGCATAGACCAGTCAATAATGTACAGCTTGTAGGGATCGCCGATATCATATGCCTCCTGCGTTCTGACAACGGCTTCCTTTCCGTACATCGTCCACTCCGAGCGCATACCGATCTGCCGGAGCATTTTTGTTACGCTCTGACAGCTTACGACATCATCATCTACGACAAGGCTGCGTGCGCCCTCTAATTCCTTGATAGCAGTCGGCTCATAGAGCTTTCCCTGTATCAGGAATGTCAGGTTTATGACAAATTCCGTACCAACGCCCGGCTTGCTGCTTACAGAGATCGTTCCGTTCATCATATCCACAATATTTTTTGTGATGGACATACCCAGTCCCGTACCCTGAATGCCGCTCACCGTGGAGGTGCGCTCACGTGTAAACGGTTCAAAAATGGTCTTGATAAACTCGGGACTCATACCGATACCCGTGTCCTTGACCACGAATTCATAATTTCTGTGCTTATCATCGTCTGCCGGTCTCTGCGTGACCTTAAGAGAGATCGTACCGCCCGGATTTGTGAATTTGATAGCGTTGGAGAGCAGATTCAGCAGGATCTGATTCAAGCGGAGTTTATCACAGAATATGTTTTCGTTCGTAACATCTATCGTATCAATGTAGAGTTCAAGATGCTTTGCATGAATATCAGCCTGAATGATGTTTCGCAGCCCCTGCAATATTTCGGAAAGACATTCCGGCTTTTCTTCAATTACCACATTTCCCGATTCAATACGGCTCATATCAAGCACATCATTTATCAGCGAGAGCAGATGATTGGAGGATTGTGCGATCTTGGCGATGTAATCCCCTGCCTTTTCCTTATTATCGAGATGTGTGGCTGCAAGTGAGGTAAATCCGATTATTGCGTTCATAGGCGTGCGGATATCATGCGACATATTATTCAGGAACGTTGTCTTTGCACGGTTTGCCTGATCTGCCATTGCCAGTGCATCAGAGAGCTCCTTCTCCTTTGCCTCGTATTTTTCGCTGACCTCCATGACTTTCTTTTTCAACATTTTCTGCGAATGTCCGGTTATCAGCAAAATTATACAGATAATGGCGAAAAGCGAAACAAACAGCACCAAAGCTATAAAATAGACAGGATTTGCATACAGCATCGCAATGAGACTTTTATTGCCGGCAGTGTTTTGCAGTCCTGATTCCTTTAGGATAATATTGGTAAAATCAGTCTTGCTCATTGCGTTCAGTTCTTTATTGAAGATAGAGATCAGCTCGTGCTTCTCGCTGTCTTTGACAGCAATTGCAAAGGGTATCGTCATATCGCCGACAAGAGAATACGAGTACCTGTTTTTCACGTCATTCCGGATCATTTTCTCTGCCCGGTAAGCAGGGATCAGCAGTGCATCAGCTTCTCCCTTATCAATGGCATCTATGCAGTCTTCCATGCTGTTATAGAATATGATGTTCTCTGCCGGGTAAATTTCCCTGATGCTTGCGGTCAGAAAATCAGAACGCTCAACGGCTGCGACTTTTTTGATATCGCCGCTGCTTTTTTTCGTCAGCAATGCGATATTCCCCTGCATATACTCATTGGTGAGCTTGTAGCCCTGATCCTCTGCCAACGAATTGGAGGAGGTGTGATCCAATACGATATCTGCCTCGCCCTTTTCACACATTTCATAATATTCGTCACGTGTTGAAGTTTCGATAAACTCGTAGGGAACACCCTCTTTATCCGCAATATGACGGAACACCTCGGGCACAATGCCCTTTGCCTCACCGTTTTCAAAATATGAGTACGGATCACAGTCGGGATTCATCAGCACTCTGAGCGTTCTTCCCGAGGAATGAAGTTCTTCAAGATATGCACGCTCATCTGCCGAAAGCATAACTATATCGACCGAACCTTTGGAATAGTATTTTCGCTGAAGAACGTTCCTCCAGTCGGATTCGTTTTCATCAAGCTCCCGAATGGCAGCATTTATCCGCTCCATAAGCTGCTTATTGTCCTTGTTTACAGCAACATAAAAATCCGCCTCGTTCATTGATTCTATCAGCCACTCATTATTTATCCTGCGCAGACTTCCCGAAACGATACCGTCCACCTCACCCGTCTGCAAAGCCTGTGTCAGGTCATCTTCTGCTGCATAATAAACGGGAGTAAAGCTGAAATCATGCTCCTCTGCGAAATCTTCAAAATCGTTGTTTTTGGAATTACCATTCAGCATTCCGATCTTCAAGCCGTTATATGTCGAGTAATCTCCCGCAGTGACAGCCTTATTCCCTTCCTTGACCGTGAAGATAGTCGAATTCGTACCGATAGGCTCTTCGGAAAACAGAAACATTTTCTCACGTTCCGGTGTCTTAGAGACTGATGTTACAATATCCAGATCGCCGTTTGCAAGCATTTCAAGGCTTTCGGCGTAGGATACGTCATATTCGGCATATTCAAACGTCCAGTCGTCCAAAACGCTGATCTTCCGGAAGAATTCATAGCCGTAGCCGCTCCTTGTTCCATCTTCATCTATATCATGATAACCCGAAAAAGCAAAAAAACCTACTTTATATTTTTCGTTATTTTCATCGGAAGCATTTACTGCCATTTCTGCAATACTGCCATGAAGCAGCATTATCAGCATACAACAAACAAGAATGTATCGGAATATAATAAAATGAAGTCGTATCGGTTTCTTAGCCATAATTTATCCTTTCTGTCGATCGTCCTTGAGGCAGCTCAGCCTGAGCGCTTATTGCTGCCCGGTGTCTTTGCATTCGCTAACATCAGCTTGATCCTGTTCTCCTGATTGACTCTCGTTGCTCCGGGATCGTAATCTATGGCTACAATATTCACATCGGGATTGTCATTCTTTATGGCACGTGACATTCCCTTTGCGACAATATGATTTGGCAGACAGCCAAAGGGCTGCGCCGATATTATGTTCTCAACTCCCGATTTCGCAAGAGCAGCCATTTCTGCCGGAATAAGCCAACCCTCGCCCATAACGACACCCTGATTTATGTATTTATCCGCAAGAGAGCGCAGATACTCAAAATCATGGGGCGGCTCGAATACTCCATGATCTTTCATCACCTTGATGAGCTGTTTCTGCTTTGTGTACAGAAGCCGGTACGCTATGCGGTATATCCTCGATGACATTGTGACATTATTATACAGTTTCGCATTGTTGAATGACGTGACCGCACAGTACATCACAAACTCCATGAGTGACGGCACTACCGGCTCACAGCCCTCAGAGATCAGAAAATCCTCTAAATGATTGTTTGCAAGGGGAGAATATTTCACATAGATCTCCCCCACTATGCCTACACGTATTTTTTCCTCGTCCGTAACGGGCACAGAAGAAAAATCGTTCAGTATATCATTATAAACTACCTTTGCCTTCATGTATTTTTTATTATCACTGCGGAAAAGATTACACAGGCGGTTTACCCATTTATCGAGCATTTTCTTCGATTCGCCCTTGTTGATCTCATATGCTCTGCACCTGTTGTAGCAGGTCATGAGCAGATCTCCGTAAAGCACGGCATGAACGAGTTTCAGAAGTGTAGGAAGTCCCATTTTTATGGAGTTTCCCTTTTCAAGACCGCTGAAATTCAAAGAAAGCACAGGCACTTGCGGATAATTTTTCTCCACAGCCTTTCTCAAAAGGAAAATATAATTTGAGGCACGGCAGCCTCCGCCGGTCTGAGTTATCAGGAGTGCCGTTTTATCCGGATCGTATTTTCCGCTGTTGAGAGCATCCATGAATTGACCTATGACAAGCAGTGCCGGATAACAGGCATCGTTATGCACATTTTTCAGTCCCTCATCGACCACGGCACGTGAGTCGTTCCGGAGCAGTTTCATTCTGTATCCGTCACACGCAAATATGCTGATGAACATTTTGAAGTGTATGGGCAGCATATCCGGCACAAGTATGGTATGAGTCTTTTTCATTTCGTCAGTGAATTTAACATAGTCAGACATAAATGACTCCTTTATAAGTTGATCGGCATCATGCCTGCTGCATTGCAGCCACAAGACTGCGCAGACGTATCCTTGCAGCTCCGAGATTGTTTATCTCATCTATCTTGAGCTGTGTATAGAGCTTTCCGCAGCTTTCAAGTATCGCTCTTACCTCATCGCCCGTAACGGCATCTATCCCACAGCCGAATGAAACAAGCTGTATAAGCTGCATATCAGGCTGAGTCGTGACATACTCTGCCGCACGGTAAAGCCTTGAATGATACGTCCATTGATTAAGCACTCCGAGTTTGGGTGTCTGTGCAAGATGAGCAACGCTGTCTTCGGTGATGACAGCCATTCCAAGGCTCGTTATGAGCTTGTGTATGCCGTGATTTATCTCCTTGTCGATGTGATACGGTCTTCCGGCAAGAACGATTATATTGCGATGCTCTGCCCTCGCCTGAGCGACTATCGCTGCCGCCTTATCGGTGACATCTCGGTGATATTTCTCCAGAGCTGCGTAAGCCGTATCAACGGCAGCCGGAATTCTTCCCTTAATGTTGAAGCGTTTCAGAGAATTCGCAAGCACCCGGATAACGTTTTTTCTGTTGTTCAGATCCATATACGGGTGAATGAAATTTTTCTCGCTGAGCCGTGTATTATTTGCAAGCAGAAGCTCCGGATAGTATGCCACTACGGGACAATTGAAGTGATTGTCGCTGCCGCCCTCATCAATGTTGTAGCTCATGCAGGGATAGAAAATAAGATCCGCACCCTTGTCAAGGAGGTTTTCGATATGTCCGTGAGTGAGTTTCGCCGGATAGCATACCGTATCGGAGGGGATCGTATGCTGACCGAGGTAGTACATTCCGCGTGAGCTTTCATCTGAGAGTATCGTCCTGAACCCGATCTGCGTGAAAAGTGTCTGCCAGAAAGGCATCTGCTCATAAAAACTCAGTGCAAGAGGAAGTCCGACTGTCGCTATCGGATTTTTCGGCTGACCGTTGTTCATGTTGATGATGCTGTTGTATTTATATTCATAGAGATCGGGAACGTTGTTTTTCTTTGCAGTGCCGCTGCCCTTTTCGCAGCGGTTTCCCGAAATAAAGCGTTTTCCGCCGCCGAAACTGATTATATTGAGCTGACAGTTTGCCGTACAGCCGTGACACTGTGCCGACCTTGACACATAGGAGAAGTCTTCCAGCTCCTCAGCAGAGATAAGCGACGACTCCGTACAGTGCTCTTTTGCATAAAGGGCGCAGCCGAACGCTCCCATAAGACCCGATATCGCAGGACGGATAACATTTCTGCCGAGCTCCTTTTCAAACGAGCGCAGCACTGCATCGTTGAGGAACGTACCGCCCTGAACAACGATATTTTTTCCCAGCTCATCGGGAGATTTTGCACGTATTACCTTATATATCGCATTTTTGATTATCGAAGAGGAAAGTCCTGCGGAAATATCCTCAACTGTTGCGCCGTCTTTCTGAGCCTGCTTTACAGAGCTGTTCATGAATACCGTACAGCGTGAGCCGAGATCAACAGGGTGCTTTGCAAAAAGTCCGAGTTGGGAGAATTCTGCGATATCATAACCCATAGCCATTGCAAATGTCTGTATGAATGAGCCGCAGCCGGAGGAGCAAGCCTCGTTAAGCATGATGCTGTCGATGGTGTGATTCTTTATACGGAAGCATTTTATATCCTGACCGCCTATGTCAATGATGAAATCTACCTCCGGACAAAAATACGATGCCGCTTTGAAGTGCGCAACTGTCTCAACGATGCCGTGATCTACAGAGAGTCCCGACCTGATGAGATCCTCGCCGTAGCCGGTGACAGCCGAGCCCCTGATAGTTATATCGGGGTTCATTTCGGAATATATCCTCCTGAGCTGTTCTGCGATCCTGTCAAGAGGCTGACCCATATTAGATGAGTAGTGATGATAAAGTATACGTCCGTCATCGGTGATAAGAACAAGCTTTGTGGTCGTAGAGCCTGCATCTATTCCAAGATAGGCATCACCCTTGTATGTATGTATATCGGCATAGCCAAGGTCGAATTTTTTATGACGCTCTATGAATTCATCATATTCGGCATGAGATGCAAACAGCGGCTCTCCGGTGACGATGCTGTCAGAGGCATGGGCATTTCTTATTTTTTCGCAGATCCTGCTGATAGTGAATGTATCTCCCGAGGAGGCAGCATACAATGCACAGCCGTATGCCACGAACACCGGAGCTTCCTCCGGGAATACGGCGTGCTCCTCATCAAGACCGAGTGTCTTTACAAAGGCATTGCGCAGACCTTTAAGGAAAAAGAGCGGTCCGCCGAGAAAAAGCACTTTTCCCTCGATGCTCCGTCCCTGTGCAAGACCGGAAACCGTCTGATCGACTACAGCCTGAAAAATGCTTGCGGCGATATCCTCACGGCGTGCGCCCTGATTGAGCAGCGGCTGGATGTCCGATTTTGCGAAAACTCCGCAGCGTGATGCTATGGGATATACTTTCTCTGCATGAAGCGAAAGCTCATCAAGCTTGTCTGAGGTCATTCCGAGAAGAGTTGCCATCTGGTCTATGAAAGCACCCGTACCTCCTGCGCATGAACCGTTCATACGCTGTTCAACGCCTCCGGTGAGGAATATCATTTTAGCGTCCTCGCCTCCCAGTTCGATGACTGCATCAGCATCGGGCTGCTTCTCTTTCACTGCAAGGAATGCTGCATGGACCTCTTGAACAAAGGGTATCTCAGCGGAGTTGGCAAGTCCGAGTCCGGCAGAACCGGTTATGCACACGGAAAACTCATCGCCGGGGAAAGACTCGCTTATAAGTTCAAGCTGTGCTGTCACGGTTTCTTTCACCTTTGAGAAGTGACGCTGATATTCGGAATAAATGATATTGTTTTCACCGTCAATAATGACTGTTTTGACGGTCGTTGAACCAACGTCTATCCCAAGCGAATATTTTTTTGACATAATACACCTCGCAGTAATACCGGCATCGCCGGTGAGTATACTTATATTATACTACAGATCAACGGAAAAATAAAGCGGTAAATGATGAAAATTGAGAGAATTTCTGTGATATCTGAGATCACTCAGCCTTTTTCTTTCTGCCCCTTGAAGAAGTTCTCCCTGCCTTTTTGCCGGCGGAGCTGCTTTTTGCGGCAGAGTCTCTGTTCTTTCTGAGCTGCTCCTGACGCTTCTGCTTATCCTCTAAGCGCTTGTATGCCTGCTGATAGAAATACTCCTGCGAATTGATACGCTCCTCGCCATCGGCAGTCTCTGCATGGACGTATGTGCCGTCATTCAGCATTATTCTTGCCTTGACGTTATCACTCATCATTACATTGAACATCTCTCTTATGCGCTTTTTCAGCTTCATATCCTCAACAGGAGCAGCCACCTCGACACGGCGTATCGTATTACGGGACATATAGTCTGCTGAGCCTATGTATATCTTCTGAGAACGAGCATCCTTGCCGAAAATGAATATCCTGCTGTGTTCAAGAAATCGTCCCACGATGCTTCTCACAGTGATATTTTCGGTGAAGCCCTCCACTCCGGGGATAAGGCAGCATATGCCCCTGACAACCAGTTCGACCTTAACTCCTGCCTGAGATGCCTCTATCAGCTTATTGATGATCACCATGTCACAGAGGGCGTTCACCTTTGCGGCAATGTAGCCGTCTCCGCCGTTTTTGGCAATATTTATCTGTTCGTCCATCATTGAGAGCACAGGCGCTCTGAGACACAGCGGCGCAACAAGGAGCTTCTCCGTCTGCTCAACGAGACCTCCCGTAAGAAGAGCACCGAATACTCTTTCTGCATCGGCAGCTATTGCTCTGTCGGCAGTCAGGAGCATCATATCCGTATATATGGCAGAGGTTTTCTCGTTATAGTTTCCCGTACCTATCTGAGTGACGTACTCATATCCGCCGCCCTGAGCCTTTCTTGTGATGAGCAGCAGCTTTGAGTGAGCCTTATAGTCCTTAGGTCCGTAGATGACTTTCACTCCTGCTTTCTGCAAATGTTTTGACCATTCGATATTGTTTGATTCATCAAATCTCGCTCTCAGCTCTATCATAACAAGGACTTCTTTTCCCTGCTCTGCTGCGGTGCAGAGGGCGTCTATCACTTTACTGCTTTTTGCAAGGCGGTAAAGCGTTATCTTTATCGAAACAACTTTCGGATCGTTCGCAGACTCTTGCAGCAGTCTTATGAACGACAGATTCATTGATTCAAACGGATAGCACAAAAGCAGATCTTTTGACCGTACCTGTGAAAATACGGATTTTGTCTCCGAAAGCTCCGCAGGTTTCCTCGGGGAGCGCTGTTCATAGTGCAGAACAGGATCTTCCGACATATCCTGAAGCTGATATACATAGGACATATCAAGCGGTATGTGCGAAGTGAATACCCGGACATTCTTTATTTTCAGCTTTTTGCAGATGTAATCAAGTGCCTCACGTGAAAAATCATCCGAGACTTCAAGCCTTACGGGAGCAAGCTTTTTCCTCTTTGCGACAAGCTCCTCCATGCGCTCACGGAAATCAGAATCTCTGCCTGAGACCATTATATCGGCATTTCTCGTCACACGGATAAGCGCCCTGTCAATGACCTTATATCCCTTGAACATCAGGTGCGCATAGTGAAGCACGACATCCTCCTCAAGGATAAAGCGTTTTCCGTCGTTTCCGAGAGATATCAGCCGCTGACTATGCTCGTGATGAACAGGTATCACTCCAATAGAAGTCCCTTTCTTTGAGCCAAGCTGCACTGCGGCATAAAGCTCCTTATTTTTGAGGAACGGAAACGGCAGTGCATCATTTATCACAAGACCGGAAATAAACGGCTTGATCTCACGCCTGAAATAAAGCTCCAGAAATGCGATCTCCTCCTTTGTGGCGGTATCGAAGTTTACGTGCTCAAAGCCGTATGCGGCAAGCTCCTTCATAGTGTGGCGGTAAGCCTTTTCTACCGCCGGCCGGAGTCTTCTCACTGCGGTGAATATCGCATCAAGCTGCTGCGATGCCGTCATTTCCGTGCGGCTGTCCTTCTTTTTTTTGTCAGTTTTTTCCAGATCGGTCAGCGAGCCGACTCTCACCATGAAAAATTCGTCAAGATTGCTTTGATATATTGCCGAGAAAGAAAGTCTTTCCAGAAGAGGATTCTCCGGCGCAGATGCTTCCTCCAGAACACGTTTATTGAATTTCAGCCATGAAAGCTCACGGTTTTCAAGATGATCCATAATTTCCCTCCTGCGTTTTCTTTTTGCATCGTATCAGGCTCTTACTGAAAAACTCCGTTTTTCAGTACCACGCAGCATTGCTGCGTGGTGCGGCAAAGCCGCAAAGAGCCGCCCCACGGGTGCGCTTCTTTCTCAATTTACACGGACTTAAGATCGCTGTATCAGTAACTGAAACTCCCGCTTCCCACGAATTCGCATATAAGAGAATCTTTCGGTAGCTGCGATACCTCCAGCGGTTCAAGCCGTTCAAGAACAGCTATGACCTCATCAAGTTCGGGAGCGGTGTCTCTCAGTTCAAGCAGTCCCTCCATGAGGAGCGGCTTATATACGCTCATTTCATAGGGCATAAATGTATCCACATCAAAATCTGAGCGGTATTTGTAAGGCATTATGTACTTATTCTCTCCGTCTTCAACGCTGTTGAACATATTCATCGTTTCTTCCGGCGAACGCTTGCGGAACAGGCTGTCACGTATCATTCTTCTGAGCAGCCTTACTCTCGACGGATGGAGTATTATATCACCGCAGACAACTCTTGTGCGGACACTGACATATATTTTTGTGAGGCGGCTGTCCGGAACAGTTATGACCTCCGGATTCAGAGAGTGTATCCCCTCGAATATGACAAGCTCGCCGGGTTTTCGCTGTAATTTTATCCCTGAGCTTTCTCTCTTTGAATCCTTGAAATCATATCTGGGAAGCTCGACCTCCTTACAGGCACTGATATCCTTTATCTGCTGATTGAGAAGCTCCTTGTCCATTCGGTCGGGAGATTCAAGATCAATTTTTCCCAGCTTTGAAAGCTCCTTTTCCTCATCTGAAAGCGGTCGGAAATAATTGTCCATTGAAAGTGTATGAGTCGCACAGCCCATATCATCAAGGAGCTTTTCGATCATCATTGCAGTTGTGGTCTTTCCCGAACCGGAAGGTCCCGAAAGGAGTATCACCGGCTTTGTGTCACGTTCTTCTGCGATCCTTTCTGCTATATTCTTCAAACGGAAGTGCAGATCTGCTCCGGCATTGCTTATAAAACGGGCGCTGTTTTCTGAGAGCTGTTCATTTATCCTTGTTACTTCTATATTCATTCTGTATCACCTCATAAATGCAGATATGATCTTCTACATTATATTATAACCTATCCGAGCATATTTGTCAATAAAAGTAATACGATGCCGGCTAAAAAGGCTGCGAGGTGTAACAAAGAGATCGGAGCTGCCTGCTGTTGTCCGGAGGAGCAGTATCAGATAGATACAAAAAAAGCGGCAGAAATGCCGCTTTTCGTTATGCCTTTGCCTTTGCCTTGCCCTTTTTGCTTTTCCACCATGACCACGTAACAGGTGCAACAAACAGGGACGAATACGTTCCTGAGATAAGACCTGCCATAAGAGGTACGGAGAAAGTGAGCAGTGAGGTGTAGCCCATTATGACCGCAACGATCGTGATGACAAGCATTGTCACAATGGTCGTAAGAGAGGTTCGTATCGAACGTGTGAGTGACTGCGAACAGCCTGTATTGATAAGCTCGTTCAGTGATGCCTTTGGCATGAGCTTGCGGTTTTCACGGATCCTGTCGTAGATAACGATCGTGTTGTTGATAGAGTATCCCAGGATTGTGAGAATTACCGCAACTGTGTTGGAGTTGAACTCAAATCCGAAGAGTATCGAGGCTGCCAGAGCAGCTATCAGATCGTGGAACAACGCAAAAACAGAGCATATTCCTGCCGACCAGCCGCCGATTTTGCGGAATCTTACAGCAATATAAATGATTACCAGAACAGCGGCAAAGATTATCGCAATAAGACACTTGATAAAGAACTCACGTCCGGTGGTGGGATTTACATCATTTGATTCGGTGTCGGTGAGCTGATTTTCAGCGAAAGTCTCCTTGAGAAGTGTGGTAAGCTCTGCCTGTTTATCGGCATTGAAGCCCGATTCAGAGGTAAACGATATGGTAAACTGCTTTCCGCCGGTGTTGATATCCTCACCTGTTCTGACAGTGAACGGATCGCTGACGATCGTCTTGACAGAGTCCTCAACGGCATGGGTGTCGATATCTCCCGTATAGGAGTATGTGAGGATAGTACCGCCTTTGAATTCGATAGCGAAGTTCACGCCACGTATAACGATCCCCAGAATAAGAGCTGCCGCAACAGCGATAAATATCCCGAGTATCATTTTTTTCTTGCCGCAGAAATTGTATACTTTGGCAGTCGTTTTTTCGGGAGGTGCGGTGTTGGTCTTTTTGCTCATTTTTCGTCACCTCCGTAAAGCTTTCTGCTTCTGAAGCACTTGAATTTTGAAAGTGATGTCACCATAAGTCTTGATGCGAACACTCCCATTACGAAGTTGAGCACAACGCCTGCAAGGAGAGTAAATCCGAAGGAGTAAACAAAGCCCTCGGCGGTTGCGCCGAACATACGGAATATAGTGCTGTTAAGTATTCTTGAGAAGAAACTTGTCGGCACACCGAACGCTCCCATAAGGATAACGGCGATGAGAACGTTTGTAACGTTTCCGTCAAGAATAGCGGAGAAAGCTCTCTTATACGCCACCTTGATAGCGGAGTCAAGCGACTTGCCCGAACGAAGCTCCTCTTTGATTCTTTCGCCGGTGATGATGTTTGCATCAACGCCCATACCGACAGCGAGGATAATTCCCGCAATACCGGGGATAGTCAGTGTTGAGCCGGACATGAAGCCGAACCAGCCTGTCACAGCGGCGATGCTTCCTGTTATCTGACCTGCAAGAGCGATAACAGCAACAAATCCGGGGAGGCGATAGAGAAATACCATATATACAGCGATAAATGCAAATGCGATAGCGGCTGCAAGGAGGATAGCATCAAGCGAGCCCTCGCCCATAGTGGGAGAGATCGTATTAGTGCTGACAGTATCCATTTTAAAAGGAAGTGCGCCGCCATTTATCTGATCGGCGAGCTTCTGCGCCTCATCAGCGGTAAAATCGCCCTCAATGATCGCACTGCCGTCAGTGATCGCCTGATTTACGGTAGGGGCAGAGATCATTGTGTTATCCATCCATATAGATATCGGAGTGCTTGTACCTGCAAGCTCTGAGGTAGCCTCGCCAAATTTTGAGATACCCGTAGAACTGAGCTTCAGCTCAACGATATACTGCGGCTCACCGTTGTCTTCGGTAGGACGGTATCCTGCATCAGCCGATTCTATATCCGAGCCCTCGATAACGATCTCACCGGCAGGAATGGTATTTCCGTCCTCGTCGGTCTCTGTATCGGTACCCCTGCGGAATGTGAGCTTTGCCATATCGCCCAGCTCCTTTACGGCAGCTTTCGGATCGAAATCAGATTCGCCTGCCTGCCACGGAAAGCGTACAATTATTCTGTTGCTTTTTTCGTCACTGTAGACCTCGCTGTCGGTGATACCGAGAGACGAAAGACGTGTTTTCATGATCTGCGTAGCTGCTCTGAGCTGATCGTCAGAGGCTTCAAAGCCGTTGGCAGGCTCAAACGTCGCATCAACGCCGCCCCTGATATCAATGCCGAGACGAATGTCGTCCACGCCTTTGATAAGGGTCGTAGTGTTGTCGGCATATGAGGAATCAACTCCTACTACAGACAGAAAAGAAAACAGTGCGATAAAAGCAACGACGATGAAGAATGTGGATTTGCCGATTTTTTTCACAGTCATGCCTCCTAATTTTCCTTTTGGGCACGTTATTCATCAGGACTTGTCCCCGAAGACAAAGGCTGTACTTCTTGGTGGGGAAAGCTCCGGCAATATTCGTGCTCTGACAATTACCTCAATTCTACTATATTTTTGCAAATAAGTCAAGCATATCGCAGATAAATATGAAGAATTTTCCAATTTATCAGCAATATGCACAAATTTCAAATCGTTATATTGTGTATTATTTTTGCTCCGCATCGCCGTATTTTCCGAAAGCTCATTGAGCATACCGCTCCGGAACATCAGCGAAAATGTTTCTGAGAAACCTTCAATCTGTTTATCGCACGATTGAGAGCTGCCTGAGTGCGGTAATACTCCATGATGCTCTGCTTCTGCCGGAGCATTTCCTCCGCACGCTCCTTAGCCTCCTCGGCACGCTTGATGTCTATCTCCTCCGGCAGCTCGCATGAATCCGCAAGAATTATGGACGAATCAGGCATCACTTGAATGAATCCGCCCGAAATGGCAGCATATTTCCACGAATCATTGACCATGTATTTCAGCTCACCCGTGGGCAGTGTCGTAACCATCGGCTCATGACCGGGGAGTATGCCCAGAAGTCCGTCAACAGCGGTAATGACAAGGTGCTGACAGTCGCCCTGATAGAACACTCTGTCAGTCGCAATTATTTCAAGATGAAAAATTCCGGACATAAAGTCACCCCCTTAAAAACTCAGAGATAAGCGGCTGAAAGCCGGGGATATCCGTAAGCTTATGCCTGATGCCGGGATTTTTCAAGAACATCATCAATAGTTCCTGCCATGAGGAATGCCGACTCGGGAACATCGTCAAGGTCGCCGTCAATTATCGCCTTAAAGCCCTCGATAGTGTCCTTCACGGGGACATATTTTCCCTTTAAGCCTGTGAAATTCTCCGCAACATTGAACGGCTGAGAGAGGAATTTCTGTATCTTTCTTGCCCTGTAAACAGCAAGCTTATCCTGCTCGTCAAGCTCCTCCATACCGAGAATGGCAATGATATCCTGCAGCTCTTTGTATTTCTGGAGCAGCTCCTGTGTGCGCCGTGCAACATTGTAGTGCTCCTCGCCGACAATTTCCGGTTCAAGTATCCGGGAGTTTGACTCAAGAGGATCTACTGCCGGATAAATGCCCTGCTCAACGATCTTTCTTGAAAGAACGGTCGTAGCGTCAAGGTGGGCAAAGGTGATAGCCGGGGCCGGGTCGGTAAGATCGTCTGCCGGAACGTAAACTGCCTGAACTGACGTGATAGAGCCGTTTTTCGTGGAGGTGATGCGCTCCTGCAGCTCGCCCATTTCAGTGGCAAGAGTAGGCTGATATCCCACCGCCGAGGGCATACGTCCAAGGAGTGCCGACACCTCAGAGCCTGCCTGAACGTATCTGAAAATATTGTCGATGAACAGTAGCACGTCCTTATGCTCCTTGTCACGGAAGTATTCAGCCATTGTAAGACCGGTCTGAGCAACTCTCATACGTGATCCGGGAGGTTCGTTCATCTGACCGAAAACGAGAGCGGTCTTGTTTATAACACCCGATTCCTGCATTTCGTTCCAGAGATCGTTTCCCTCACGTGAACGCTCCCCTACTCCGGTGAAGATCGAGTAGCCGCCGTGTTCGGTCGCAATATTGCGGATAAGCTCCTGTATCAGGACAGTCTTGCCCACGCCAGCACCGCCGAAAAGACCGATCTTTCCGCCCTTTGCATAGGGAGCGATGAGGTCGATGACCTTTATTCCTGTTTCAAGTATTTCAACAACGGGGCTTTGTTCACGGAATGTGGGAGCTTTTCTGTGTATCTCCCATTCCTCCTGAGCGTTTACATCGCCCTTTTTGTCGATCGGTTCACCAAGCACGTTGAACATTCTGCCGAGAGTTGCCTCGCCCACCGGGACTTTTATACAGCCTCCCGTGGCAGTGACCTCCATATTTTTGCAGAGTCCCTCGCTTGTAGCGAGCATAATGCAGCGCACCACCCTGTCGCCCATATGCTGAGCGACTTCCATGACACGCTTTTTGCCGTCCACCTCCACAGTGAGAGCGTCCCTGATGAGGGGGAGCTTTCCGGAGATGAACTCCACATCAATAACAGGTCCCGTGACCTGAGTTATCTTTCCTTTTTCCATATCGGGAGCCTCTTTTCAATTAGAGATATAGGTACGAATATGCCCCGCCTAAAACGCCTGCGCACCGCTGACGACCTCTGTGATCTCCTGAGTGATAGCCGCCTGCCTTGCACGATTGTACAGCAGCGACAGAGACTTTATCATGTCCTTTGCACTGGAGGTCGCCGCATCCATAGCGGTCATTCTTGCCTGCTGTTCACAGCAGAAAGCTTCGACCATTGCGCCGTAGATAAGTCCCTTTGCATAGTTTGGTATGAGGTTCGCCATTACCTCCTCCGGAGACGGCAGGAATGATGCCTTGGGGAGCTTTTTCAGTGTACCGTCAGCAGCCACTCCGAGATGCTTTCTCACAAAGGGCAGCAGCCTGACTGTTTTTGGCGTGAATTGGGCAGAGCTTTCCATCTCCGTGTAGATGAGGTAGACCTCGTCCAACTCATGTTTCTCGAATTTATCAAGAACGAGCCTTGCGATCTCCATAGCACGGTAGAGCGTGGGATTCTGCGTGGTATAGAGAAATTCACCGTCCACATATGCTCTACTGCTGTTTTTCAAACGGCTGTTGAAGTATTGTCTGCCCACCTGTCCCATGATAAAGAGGCGGCAGTTTCCGGTATCGGCAGCCTTTTCAAGCTCCTGTTCGGTAAATTTCAGGATATTGTGATTATAACTTCCGCAAAGTCCTTTATCGGCTGTGATGACGATATATCCCTTTTTCCTTTTCTCCTCGGGAATGTTTTCACGCCGATCGAAGTACATCTGACGTGTGTGGGGAGTGTGTTCAAGGATACTCTCTATCGTGGAGCGCAGCTTGTCGAAATACGGACTTGTCGCCTCATATGCCTTTCTCGCTTTTTTAAGCTTTGAGGAGGACATCAGATACATGGCATTCGTGATCTTCAATATCTGCTGAATGCTTGCGATACGCTCCCTGATCTCTCTGATATTCGGCATATTCTCACCGCCTATTCGCCGAATGCTGTGATGATCTTTTCAATGCGCTCGGCAAGATCATCGGTAAGGACTTTCTTCTCCTCGATCTCGTCAATGATATCCTGACCGTAGCTCCTGATATAGCTCATCAGCTCCGAGCGGTATTCTTTCAGCTCATTGAGCGGGATATCATCCAGCATACCGTGCTGCGCCGCATACAGGAGTATCACCTGCTCATAGTGCGGCAGCGGAGCATAAAGCGGCTGTTTGAGCAGCTCGGTGAGCATATGACCGTGTTTGAGCAGCTCGGTCGTTGCCTGATCAAGCTCTGAGGAGAACTGCGTAAAGATCTCCATTTCCTTGAATTGAGCAAGATCGACACGCAGACTTCCGGCAACCTTTTTCATCGCCTTTGTCTGTGCAGCACCGCCCACACGTGAAACAGAGAGTCCGTAGTTGACAGCAGGTCTGAGTCCCGAGTTGAACAGCTCACTTTCAAGAAAGATCTGACCGTCGGTTATCGAGATAACATTTGTCGGGATATAAGCCGAGATGTCGCCGGCAAGAGTCTCTATTATCGGCAGAGCAGTCAGCGAACCGCCGCCATGCTCCTCGTCAAGACGGCTGGAACGCTCCAAAAGTCTTGAATGAAGATAGAAAACGTCACCGGGATATGCCTCTCTTCCGGGAGGTCTGTGCAGCAGCAGGGACATCGCACGATAAGCAACGGCGTGCTTTGAGAGGTCATCGTAAATGATGAGCACATCTTTGCCCTTTGACATGAAATACTCAGCCATAGCCGTACCCGAATACGGCGCTATATACTGGAACGGAGCGGGATCGCTGGCAGATGCCTCCACGACAATGGTATAGCTCATAGCTCCGTGTTTTTTCAGATTGCTGACCACCTGTGCCACCGTGGACGATTTTTGTCCTATGGCAACGTAAACGCATATAACGTCCCGGTCTTTCTGATTTATAATGGTGTCCACAGCGATAGATGTCTTGCCTGTCTGACGGTCGCCGATTATAAGCTCACGCTGACCTCTTCCTATGGGGAACATCGAATCTATCGCAAGTATTCCCGTTTGCAGCGGAACGCTTACGGGCTGACGCTCAATAACGCCGGGAGCTTCACGCTCTATGGGAAAATAATCCTCAGCGTTGATGTTTCCCATGCCGTCAACAGGCGCACCGAGAGCGTCAACAACACGTCCGAGAAGCTCCTCGCCCACGCCTACTCCGGCACGCTTTCCCGTTCTGATAGCGGAAGAACCCTCGGTAAGTCCGTGGTCGTCACCGAGCAGAACGACACCGACCGTTTTTTCTTCAAGATCCTGAACGATGCCTCTTATGCCGTTTTCAAATTCAACAAGCTCGCCGTACATAACGGAGTTCATGCCTCGCACTCTTGCGATACCGTCACCGAGACGGGTGATGAATCCTGTTTCGGTAGCTCCCGATTTTACGTCAAAATCCCGTACCTCTGTTTTCAGTACGGAGATTATATCACCTGTGCCGGCTTTTGCCTTATCCGAATACTCCGCGGCTTTGCTGCGGAGAGTCTCACGCATAAGGCGCAGACTTTTCCTGTAGCTGCGGTCGTACTCAACATCACCGGCATTAAGGATAAATCCGCCGATAATATCGGGATCTTGGCGGTACTCAACGGCAACGTCGTCCTTGACGAATTTATCCATTATGAATTGTCTTAAGTCAGCCTGCTGTGATTCGGTAAGGGGAGTTACATACCTCACAACGGCACGTATGCAGCCCTGTTTGTCAAGCAGATGCTCGCCGTACTCCTCAAGGATATCGCCAAGATCGTCAACAGCATTGTTCCTGACGGCATTCATAAGGAATTTGCGAACGCTTTCGGGGAACAGTTTTTCAATGATGCTGCGCTTCTCATCGTGGGTGACGAGCGGATTTGCAAGAGTGTCGGCGACATCGGGGCAGCTTTCAAGAAGTCCCTTTGTCATATCGGCATCGTCCTGAGAGATATCAAGTCTTATCAGCTCTTTGAGAAGCTCCTTGTCAGTATCTTTCACTTGGTCTCGCCCTCCTCCCCGGAGAGAAATTTATCCACAAGGCGGCGGTTCTTTTCATCATCGACATTCTCGCCGATAATGCGAGAGGCAGCCTCTATAGCGAGATCGGCGATCTCGGACTGTGCCTGCTGGAGGACTTTTTTTCGCTCATTTTCGATAGTCTTGTTAGCGTCAGCGATCATTCTGTCAGCCTCCTCCTGAGTTTTTCTCAGCATGGAGGAGCGCTCCGCATCGGCATCTTCATGAGCCTTGTTGAGAATACTCCGAGCCTCCTCTTTTGCAGCGGCGATGTCATCGGCGTACTGCTTTTTGAGGGACTCAGCCTCCTCTTTTGATTTTTCTGCGGATTCGAGATTCTTTTGTATAGTGTGGGTACGCTCGTTCATTATTTTGCTGACGGGCTTGAAGAGGAATATCCTCAGAAGTATATACAATATCAGGATATTGACCACTGACCAGATTATATTCCAGTAGTTGAAATCAAGCACAGAAAATTACCTCCTGTTTATGGCATATTTTCTCTCTGAAAGCTGATTCCTGAAAGAGCTTTTCAGAGATGCCTGTTATTTTCCGCCCAGTGAAAGAATTATCAGCAGTGCGATAACAAAGCCGTAGATAGCCGTAGCCTCTGCAAGAGCACAACCTAAAAGGAGTGCCTTGTTTATGTCGCCCTTTGCCTCAGGCTGACGTGCGATAGCCTCCGCAGCCTTGGAAGTAGCGATACCGATTCCTATGCCTGCACCCATACCCGTAAGTACGGCGATACCTGCACCGATAGCAATAAGTCCCATAAAAATAACCTCCTTAGGACCGGCAGCCGGTCCTTAATTATGTGATTCCATAGCCTCGGACATGAAAAGCGAGGTCAGGAAAACGAAAACGTATGCTTGTATAAGACCGTCGAAAACATCAAAGTAGAAACTGAAAATAACAGGTACACCCACAGGAACGACCAGCTTTATCAGTTCCATAACGACGAATGCGCCCAGCACGTTGCCGAAAAGCCGCATACACAGCGACAGCGGACGTGTCACCAGCTCAAGGATATTGAACGGCAGCATTATCGCCATCGGCTGCCGGAAGCCTTTTATCCAGCCGCCCGGACCTTTCTCCCTGACGGCGGCCACCTGTATCAGGATTATGGCAATTCCGGCAAGAGCGGCGGTGACGTTGATATCCTTTGTCGGGGGGCGAAGTCCGAATATGCCTATGATATTCGAGCAGCCTATATAGATAATGAGCGTTTCAAGAAAGGGAAGATATTTTTTCCCTTTTTCGCCCAGTATCTCGGTGAAGAAGTTGTCCAGCCAGTTTATAAGTATCTCTATCAGACACTGTGCGCCGGTGGGAACGGTTTTCAGCTTATGCACAAAAATTATGGAGAGCAGAACGAGCGCTGCCATTATCACCCACGTAACAACGCATGATTCCGGGACGGGTATCCCTCCAAGAATGGGGATAGTAAATGCTACACGGGATTCAAGCTCCTCCATGAGCTTTTCAGAAAGATCACCCATAAGAACCGACCTCCTTGCAGGGTTATGAGCAAATAAAAAGCGGAGAAAGTACAGCGGCACAAATCTCCGTTGATCCGGTCGTGATCGGGATATACAGGCATTTGCATATCCGCTTACACTATTATAGCACTGTGTTTTTATTTTGTCAAGCATTTTATTCCTCCCCCGGCTTTATTTGCCAAAACTCCGTGATCTTACGAGATCGGGGGGAGCGTGATCGGGTGGAGTGTAACGCTGCTTTTTTACATAAAGTTGTAATGAAACTGTCATTTTTTGATTACAGCCTGAATAATAATTTACAAGGCGGTAAAAAAAACAAGGAGTTATCCGATCGGATCTCCGGAGATCGGAAATGTTGAAAATTGTCAGCCGCCACGAAAAACCGCCTTTTTTGCCGAGATCTATACCCCGAAAAAAATCCTCCCGGACTGTAACTTTTTTGTAATAATATAAAGTTTAATATTTTGGATATTCAATAATTTAGAAATATTATATTCATAAAAAAACAATATAATATGTGCTCATTTTACATGAATACAGCAAATTTCGGGTAATGATTTTGGATGTAAAATGGAAAAATCCTGAAAACTATTGCCATTTTCATCAGAATATGGTATCATTAGCACGACCTTTGAAAAAGGGAACATCAACGGCAGATGCTCAGATGCATGACTGCCGGACAAAAGGGTGCACGGATCACGTACTGCTTCTTTGCGGACGCACCCATGATATACGAAAGGATGAGTTGATGAGAGAAGCCAAATTTGCAGCGACTGTCTTCGGAGCCGTTTCGGTGTGCCTTGTCGGTGGTCTTGCCGCCGCATATATGACAGCACCGGAGGTAGGCTCGGCAAGTGTCTCTGACACCGCTGAGGCTATCGGCGAAGAGCTGATATTCGCTCCAATCGCAACTTCTGTTAGCACTACTACGATCGTTACTACTTATACATCTGCGACAACACAGTGTACAACGGAAACAACCACCACGGCTCCCGTCTTCTATGAGGCGGACAGCACGGCTATGGAGGATGATACTTCTTATGATACATCTCTGTGGTCATATACAACTGAGGCTTATACAGAGCCTTACACCGAAACCTACGATTACAGCTTTCCTGCGATAGATCAAACCGCAGACGAGGAGATCGGCATCTACAGCGATGTGACCGTTATCGAGACAGCTCCGGTGGAAACAACCACGACTGCTCAGATGACTACTACTGCCGAGCCGGTCACAGAACCTCCCACAGAAACACCCACCGAAGCTCCCACAGAAGCTCCTGCCGATCCCGGAACATCGGGCGGCACTGAGCAGCTCGCAATTTCAGACAGTGATTTCATTATTCTCTGCAACGTGGTCGCACACGAAGCAGGTTCAAGCTGGATAAGCGAATATGACAAGGCTTGCATAGTAGAGGTCATCATGAACAGAGTGAACAGTCCTCTCTATCCGAACACTATCTCCGGAGTTCTCACACAGCCCTATCAGTTTACAGGCTGCGAGAGCTATGCTTTCCTCGGCACATACTCCGGATATGTAACAGAAAGTGTCAAGCAGGCAGTAAGACTTTATTTCAATGATCCCGGATCGTTCTCCCACGGCTATATGAGTTTTTGGGGCGACGGCGTTCGCAATTACTTTTGCTGACAGACAGCTCTGCACCGCATATGGTGCGGAGCTTTTTTTGTCATTATCGTAAAAGCTTGCATAAAACTCTTGCATTTTTTTCCGCTTTATGTTATGATTACTATACAGAGATCCTTTAACAGGGCAAATGCTGCCTATAACAAATGCCGGATCAGCGGCAAATACTATCGTACCGTGTACGAGTCAGGAGAATATTATGCCAAAAAGACAGGATATCCATAAGATAATGATAATCGGCTCAGGACCGATAATCATTGGTCAGGCGTGTGAGTTCGACTATTCGGGGACTCAGGCGTGCAAGGCTCTCAGAAAATTAGGCTACGAAATAGTCCTCGTAAACTCAAACCCCGCCACTATCATGACAGATCCCGATGTGGCGGATATCACCTATGTCGAGCCGCTCAATCTTTCAAGACTTACACAGATAATCGAAAAAGAACGCCCCGATGCGCTCCTGCCAAATCTGGGAGGTCAGTCGGGACTTAACCTCTGCTCTGAGCTTGACAATGCCGGTGTGCTGAAAAAATACGGCGTTCAGGTAATAGGCGTTCAGGTCGATGCTATCGAGCGTGGCGAGGACAGGATAGAATTCAAGAACACAATGAACAGCCTTGGTCTTGATATGGCTCGCAGTGAGGTCGCCTACTCGGTGGACGAGGCTGTAAAGATCGCAGAAAAACTGAAATATCCCGTGGTGCTCCGTCCTGCATATACAATGGGCGGTGCAGGCGGCGGAATGGTCTACAATATAGATGAGCTGAAAACCGTCTGTGCAAGAGGTCTCCAAGCAAGCCTTGTGGGACAGGTACTCGTTGAGGAGTGCGTCAGCGGCTGGGAAGAGCTGGAGCTTGAAGTTGTCCGTGACTCCGAAAACAACATCATCACCGTCTGCTTTATCGAAAATATTGACCCCATCGGCGTTCATACCGGCGATTCTTTCTGCTCTGCGCCGATGCTCACCATTCCGGAGGACGTACAGAAAGAGCTTGAACGTCAGGCATATGCTATCGTTGAATCCATTCAGGTAATCGGCGGCTGCAACTGTCAGTTTGCCCGTGATCCCGAAACGGGACGCATCATCGTTATCGAGATAAATCCACGTACATCACGCTCCTCGGCACTTGCGTCAAAGGCAACGGGATTCCCTATCGCTTTTGTTTCCGCAATGCTCGCCTGCGGTCTTACTCTGAAAGACATACCCTGCGGAAAGTACGGCACTCTTGATAAATACACTCCCGACGGCGACTACGTGGTCATAAAATTCGCACGCTGGGCGTTTGAAAAATTCAAGGGCGCTGAGGACAGACTCGGCACTCAGATGAGAGCTGTCGGCGAGGTAATGAGCATCGGCAAAACGTATAAAGAGGCTTTCCAGAAAGCTATACGCAGCCTTGAAACAGGCAGGTACGGTCTCGGATTTGCGAAGAATTTCCACGAGCAGACAAAAGAGGAGCTTCTTGCACAGCTCAGATATCCCACGAGCGAAAGACAGTTCATCATCTATGAGGCTCTGAGAAAAGGCGCATCCGTTGAGGAGATCTATCAGCTCACAAAAATAAAGCACTGGTTTCTTGAACAGATGCTTGAGCTTGTCCGGGAGGAGGAGCAGCTTCTTGCCGCAAAGGGAAGCGTTCCCGGTAAGGACATTCTGAGACAGGCAAAACTGGACGGTTTCTCAGACCGTTACCTCAGTCAGCTCCTTGAAGTCAGCGAGGAGGAGGTCAGGAACACACGCCTCTCCTACGGCATTAAGGAGGCATGGGAAGGCGTTCACGTAAGCGGTACGGAAAACGCAGCGTACTACTACTCAACATATCACCTTGACGAGGATAAAAGTCCCTCCTCCGACAAGCCGAAGATCATGATACTTGGCGGCGGTCCGAACAGGATAGGTCAGGGCATCGAGTTTGACTATTGCTGTGTTCATGCGGCGCTTGCACTGAAATCTTTAGGATTTGAGTCTATCATTGTCAACTGCAATCCCGAGACGGTCTCCACCGACTATGATACCTCAGATAAGCTCTATTTCGAGCCGCTTACTCTTGAAGATGTTCTGAGTATCCATGACAAGGAAAAGCCTGTGGGCGTGATCGCTCAGTTTGGCGGACAGACTCCTCTGAACCTTGCAAACGATCTGAAAAAATACGGTGTGAATATTCTGGGAACAACTCCCGAAACGATAGATCTTGCCGAGGACAGAGATCACTTCCGTGCAATGATGGACAGGCTGGGAATTCCCATGCCCGAATCGGGTATGGCTGTCAGCGTTGAGGACGCTCTTGAAATCGCAAACAGGATCGGTTATCCCGTAATGGTGCGCCCCTCCTACGTTCTGGGCGGCCGTGGAATGGAGATCGTTCACGATGACGAGATGATGAAAGTCTATATGTCGGCAGCCGTTGGTGTAACTCCCGACAGACCAATCCTCATTGACCGTTTTCTGAATCATGCCGTCGAATGTGAAGCTGATGCCATTTCCGACGGCAGTCACTGCTTTGTTCCTGCTGTTATGGAGCATATCGAGCTTGCAGGAATACATTCCGGCGATTCGGCGTGCATACTTCCGGCGAAGAATCTCACCGACAAGCAGATAGAAACGATCAAGGAGTATACAAGAAAGATCGCTGTAGAGATGAACGTCTGCGGTCTTATGAATATGCAGTACGCTATCGAGGGCGATACGGTATACGTTCTGGAGGCAAATCCGAGAGCGTCAAGGACTGTTCCGCTTGTGTCAAAGGTGTGCAGCATAAATATGGTAAGGATCGCCACAGAGATAATCACCTCCTCCATTACGGGCAGACCGTCACCCGTGCCTGAGCTTAAAGACAGAAAGATCTGCCACTACGGTGTCAAGGAGGCTGTCTTCCCGTTCAATATGTTCCCGGAGGTAGACCCCGTCCTCGGACCGGAGATGCGCTCTACCGGTGAAGTTCTGGGGATCTCACCGTCATTCGGAGAGGCATACTATAAGGCGCAGGAGGCTACTCAGATAAAACTTCCCGAAGAGGGAACGGTGCTCCTCAGTGTGTGCGACAGGGATAAACCGGAGCTTATTGAGATCGCAAAACAGTTCAGCGATTTAGGATTCCGCATAATCGCCACCGGCAAAAGCTATGAGATGATACGTGAAGCAGGTATACCTGCGGACAAGATATTCAAGATCTATGAGGGTCGTCCGAACATTACCGATGAGATCGCAAACGGCGAAATACAGCTCATTATCAACACTCCTGCCGGAAAAACGAGCATACACGATGACAGCTATATCCGCAAGACTGCCATAAAGCACAGAGTTCCGTATATCACCACTATGGCTGCGGCAAAGGCAAGTGCCGAGGGAATACGTGCTATCAAGGAGAGCAGGCATTTTGGAGTGAAATCACTTCAGGCTCATCATGCTGATATATATTGAACGTTTATCCGGCGTTTAATATAAGATCTGTGTATCCGTAACACAGCACCGCACAAGGATCAACGACCTTGTGCGGTGTTTGCTTTCAAATAAATAGGCGTTCTCCCATAACAGGAAAACGCCTATTTACCATATGACTGGAGCTGATGATCGGACTTGAACCGACGACCTACGCCTTACCAAGGCGTTGCGCTACCGACTGTGCCACATCAGCAGTCAACGATTTAATTATACAGCACAAAATTATATCTGTCAAGAGTTTTGAAAAAAATTATTTTTTTAATTATATCGTCGGCTTGACATTTCTCCTGATATATTGTATCATTAAATTGTATGACTGCATGGAACGATCGGAGGAATCGGATATGAACAGAAATCAACCGTCACCGAAGCAAAATCTTGCCATATATATCGTTGGCTCGATCTTAGCTTTTTTCGTGCTGTATTTCCTCATGGGAGATGGTCCGGGGTATAAAATTGCAGCCTTTATCGTGCCTCCCGCCCTTATAGTATATGCGATATTCTCCTATTGTAAGGAGAAAAAAGCCGACAGCAAAGCCGAAACTCTCAAGCCGAAGATCATCGACGGCAGCCGCTTTTCCTCCGCTGAGTGGCGTGAGGAATATCTGCAATTTGCACTGGAGCACCCTCTTGAAGCTCCCGACTCACGGGGAATGAAGTACGATATGCTCAAGGATTACCATCAGCGCAAAAGCCTCGGTATGATGTTCCTTTGCGGTTTTCTGCTCGTTCTGACTATCGCCGCTCCGATCGGGTATGCCCTTGATAATGAGCCTATCCCCGATGCATGGCTATGGCTGCCTGTTTTTGGAATACCTCTCTTTGGCGTGCTGTTTTATCTCCCTCTGAGGGATTATACGGGATATCCTGTGAGGAAATGGTTACGGCGGTCTGCGGAGCGTCTCGATGAATATGAGGAGTCATACATGAAAGGTAAAAAAGCCTCCTACAAGGAAAACGGCGTAAACCTCGGAGCTTATCACGTTTTTATCCATACCGACAAAAAAGTTGCTGCCATTCCGTATGAAGACCTTACCGGAGCGGTGAAAAGAGTTGTCAGGCAAAAAAATTATCAGAATGATCTCTATGCAAACGAGGAATACCGCCATTATATCGACATCTCTGCCGATCATGAAGGGAGCAGTTTCAAGATCTCCGCAGAGCTTAATGAATTTCAGGCGGAAATGATCATCACCGAGCTGAAAAAAATCATTGAGCATAGCAGCACCCCTGCTCAATACGATGAAACTTTCACGAATGAAATATTTACATAGGAGATAATGATAAGCATAAAATCAATAAAATATAAAGGAGTAAAAAAATGACTACTTTTGAAGAACTTAAAAGACGGGGGCTGCTCGCTCAGCTCACCGATGAAAAGGAAATAGAGGAGCTTGTCAACGCCGGAAAAGCTACTTTCTATATCGGATTTGATCCCACCGCTGACAGCCTCCATGTCGGACATTTTATGGCGCTCTGCCTTATGAAGCGTCTGCAAACGGCAGGAAACAAGCCTATCGTCCTTATCGGCGGCGGTACGGCTATGATAGGCGATCCCTCCGGCAAGACCGATATGCGCAAAATGATGACTCCCGAAACAATTCAGCATAATGTTGAATGTTTCAAAAAGCAGATGAGCCGCTTTATAGATTTCTCCGATAATAAGGCGATCATTGTGAATAATGCCGACTGGCTCATGAAACTCAACTACATTGATATCCTCAGAGAGGTCGGTGCTCATTTCAGCGTGAACAGAATGCTTTCACATGAGTGCTACAAACAAAGAATGGAGCGTGGTCTGACATTCCTTGAATTCAATTACATGATAATGCAGAGCTACGACTTCCTTGAGCTTTTCCGGAAATATGACTGTAATATGCAGTTCGGCGGCGACGATCAGTGGGCGAATATGCTCGGCGGTACTGAGCTTATACGGCGCAAGCTCGGTAAGGACGCTTATGCCATGACCATTACCCTGCTCCTCAATTCCGAGGGAAAGAAAATGGGCAAGACCGAAAAGGGTGCGGTATGGCTTGATCCCGAAAAAACTCCCCCGTATGAGTTCTTCCAGTACTGGAGGAACGTTGCAGATGCTGATGTTATCAAATGTCTGAAAATGCTTACTTTCGTTCCCGTGGAGGATATCGAGGAAATGGAGAAAGATATGGAGGGCTCACAGTTCAACAAGGCAAAGGAGCTTCTTGCATATGAGCTTACCACGCTCGTTCACGGAAAAGAAGAGGCTGACAAGGCTCTTGAAGCCTCAAAGGCTCTGTTCGGCGGCGGCGGAAACAGTGAGAATATGCCTACCGCCGTAATTTCCTCCGCAGAGCTTGAAGACGGCTCTATGGGACTTCTCAACATTCTCGTCAAGGCTGAGCTTGCTCCCTCTGTCTCTGAGGCACGCCGTCTCGTTCAGCAGGGAGGAATTACCGTCAACGATGAAAAGATCTCCGACCCGAAAGCAAGAATTTCACTCAGCGGTGAAGTCATTATCCGCAAGGGCAAAAAGGCTTTCCGCAAGATCATTGTGAAAGACTGATATGATCTATCTGCTTGAGGACGATGCCGGAATACGCAGTTTCGTCATTTATGCGCTGAATAACTCCGGACTTGACGCAGAGGGATTTGAAACTCCCTCAGAGTTCAGAACGGCTATGTCACATAAGCTGCCGGAGCTTATTCTGCTCGATATAATGCTGCCCGAGGAGGACGGATTATCGGTGCTGAAAAGTATACGCAGCGATCCCGTCACACGCAGGCTCCCGGTGATAATGCTGACCGCCAAGGATACCGAATTTGACAAGGTGAACGGTCTTGACAACGGTGCTGATGATTACATCACCAAACCGTTCGGTACTATGGAGCTTATTTCACGGATAAAGGCACTCCTGCGGCGGACAGCAGATAACTCATCGGACGAGGTGCTGTCGGAAAGGGAGCTTGTTATCTATCCCGCACGCCACGAGGTCATCGCTGCCGGAAATAAAGTTATCCTGACAAAAAAAGAGTATGAACTGCTGCTTTTTATGATGAAAAATAAAAACAGGGTCTTCTCACGTGATGTTCTTCTGAGGGAGATATGGGGATACGATTTCTCCGGTGAAAGCCGCACTGTTGATGTTCATATACGTACACTGCGCTCTAAACTCGGGATATGCGGTGATCTGATAAACACCGTCCGTGGCGCAGGCTACAAGATCAGCGAGGCTGATAAAAATGACTAAAAAATATATTCTCTGTTCTGTGATCGTCTCGCTGATAACCGCTGTCTGCGCTTTCTTTACTGCCTTTATTCTTGCGGAAATATACCTGCCCGAAAAAGCAGAAAATGAGCTTCGCTCCGAACTGAGACTCATTTCTGAGGGGATAATGCTCTCAGGGAGCAGCTATGCGGAAAATGCCGCATTTCAAGATATTGATGTGATGTGGCTGTCGCCTGACGGAGATGTCCTTTTCTCCAATGATGAGGGACTGAGCAGGTTTGCTCAGGCAGCACTTAAAAGCGATGAGTATTCTGCGAACGAAAGGCTCTCATTTGCAAAAAGAAAAATCATCTGCTCTGTCAGATCGGAGAACGGTGATGTTATCATTGCCGGAAAAATCGCCACTCCCGCTGATATGCCGCTCACTGCTGTTATTACGGCTCTGCTTGTTTTTTTCCTTGTCGTTATTCCCGTATCTGCAGCAGTGTCGTTTATGACTTCACATAAGATAATTAAAAGAATAAATGCCATTGAGCCTGATGCTCCGAACAAAAATAAGGATCTAAGTGAGCTTTCTCCCCTGCTTAAAAAATTAAAGCTCCAGAACAGGCGTATCAGCCGTCAGATGGAGGAACTGAGACAGAGCCGCATACAATTCAGCCTTATAACCGAAAATATGAGCGAGGGGCTTATGATCGCTGATCCTAAGCTGAATGTCCTCGCCTGCAACTCCGGTGCGGTCAGGCTTCTTGATGCCGAAAAAAACAGCGAGGGACAGAGTATTTTTTCTATGAACCATTCAGATGCGTTCCGCCGCTGTATACAGAATGCCGCAGGAGGGCGCAGCTCTGAGTGTATACTCCATACCTCCTACGGTGAGTGTCAGATACTTGCAAGCCCTGCCAACAGTACCGATACGGTCAACGGCATTGTGGTATTCATCATTGATGTTACCGAAAGACAGCAGCTTGAAACGATGAGACGTGAATTTACCTCGAATGTCTCGCATGAGCTTAAAACTCCCCTGACTACGATATACGGTATTGCCGATATGCTCGCCAACGGCATCGTCAAGCCGGATGATACCATATCATTCGGCGAAAATATCCGCACCGAGACCGAAAGACTTATTGACCTTGTCAATGACATAGTTGCACTCTCAAAGCTCGATGAGAACTCCGTTCCCAAGGAAAATGAGCCTGTCGATCTGTACGAGCTTGCAAGCGAGACTATTGCCCGCCTTGAACACACCTCCTCGGAAAAAAATGTTTCAGCACTGCTTATCGGCGAACATACCGTCATCAACGGAAACAGGACTATCCTCAGCGAGATATTGTATAATCTGTGTGATAATGCGATAAAATATAATCGTGAAAACGGATTCTTTCAGGTGAAGATCTCACATATCCCGACTAAAGCGGTCATCACCGTGAGCGATACGGGGATAGGCATTCCTCAGCAGCACATCGACCGCATCTTTGAGCGCTTCTATCGTGTGGATAAAAGCCGATCACGTAAGATCAAGGGCACAGGTCTGGGACTCTCTATCGTCAAACACGCTGTAATGTATCATAACGGAGAGCTGAGAGTTGAAAGCACCGCCGGCAAAGGCTCTGTATTTACCGTGGAGCTGCCTGTAAATCCTCCCGGCAAAAAATAACTCTTTTTTTCGTTTTTTCATCAAAATATCTATTGACTTCCGCTTGATTATATTGTATAATGCTGTTATGGAGCTCCTTTTGGAGCTTTATTCCTCGGGGGCGTAAAGGTTTCGACGGGGATACTGAAGTGTGATAAGCGAGCGGAGTATGGCTCGATCTCCTTAAACTCGTGCCACGTTTAAATATAAACGCAAGAAATAATATCACGGTTTCTCACAACAGAGAACTGGTAGCAGCCTAAGTCTGCTTCCGTCCACGGCAGTCTACCGCACCTGCCGTCCGGGCATCGATTTGCGGTGAACGCTCTCAGGGGGTGTCCGTACCCTGAGTCTGTATTCGGACTACCTGACATTGCCGCCCGTTTACCGGCTGCTGAGTTGGGGAATCTCTGTAGGTAAAATACGCTCGTAGAAAGTTGCATGAATGGATTTTCGGACAGGAGTTCAATTCTCCTCGCCTCCACCAATGCAATCTTATACGAACACCATATACATCAAATATGGGTTCGTACTGACTATCCGGAATATCAGTCAGAAGTAAAAAACAGCAGGGAATCCGTGCTTGACGGAGATTCCCTGCTGTTTCTTATTTGTCAGCTTTGAAGTTATATATCGGTTTGATTTTGGTGATGATCTCCGCAGTCGGTGTGATATTGGCAATGATCTCATCAATACCTTTATATGCCATAGGACATTCGTCCAAAGTTCCTGCGTTGACAGTAGTAGAGAAGATACCTTTCATTGTTTCCTTATAGGTTTTCACTGTGACATGATCCTTGACTTCACTTCTGCTCATTACACGACCTGAACCATGCGGTGCAGAGTAATTCCGGTCAGGATTTCCAAGCCCACGGCAGATGAGTGCTCCGTCACGCATATTGATCGGGATAAGCAGTGTTTCATCAAGCTGTGCCGAAACAGCACCCTTGCGGAGTATTTTGTGTTTCAGGTCAATGTAATTGTGAATGGTTGTAAACTGTGAATCCACCTTTAGCTTGCAGCCTTTGATGATAGTATCTGCAATTGCCTGACGGTTCAGATCAGCATATCCCTGCATGATTTCCATATCATGAAGATACTGTTTAAGAAGTTCTCCCTCGCAGTAGGCAAGTTCATAGGGGATCTCGTCCTGCGTTCCTAATGCCTTGAATGCTGCATCTTGATAATACTTCGCTGTCTGCAAGCCTATATGACGGCTTCCTGTATGAATGACAAGGTAGAGATTTTCATCATCATCTTTGTCAATTTCTATGAACTGATTCCCACCGCCAAGCGTTCCGAGGCTGAGTTCACCACGGTTAATATCAACGGAATGATAACAACAAAGCTGTTCTATTCTTGTTTCTGCAAGATATTTATGCGGTGTCACACGGATACCGTAACCTGCCGGAACATTAAACCTGTTCTAAAACCTTGAAAAGAGCGAAAAAAAGTGGTAAAATAGAATCAGGTGATGAAAAAATGGACAACGAAAAAAGAATAAAAGAGTTGAAAGAAAAAGATTATCAGAAATATTTTGGAGTAACCAAAGCAACATTTGATAAAATGCCGGAAATTTTGGAAAAAGAGTATACAAATAAGCATAAAAATGGAGGCAGACCATCTATATTGAGTGTTTTGGACAAGCTTGTAATCATGCTGCAATATTATCGTGAATATCGTACAATGGATAACATAGCCTTTGATTACGGAACGAATAAAAGCACTGTTTATTATGCCATAAAATGGGCAGAAGAGACACTGATAAAAGATAAGGCATTTCATCTGCCCTCAAGAAAGAAGATGTTAGAAGATACATCCATAGAGGTAATTGCGGTAGATGCAACAGAATGCGAAATTGAACGTCCCCAAAAAAACAAAAGAAGTATTATTCCGGAAAGAAAAAGAAACATACATTAAAAATTCAGATCGTCGCTGATGAAAAGACTCAGGATATTCTAAGAATATCGGTTTCAAGCGGAAAAACACATGATTTTAAGCTTTTTAAGAACAGCAGAATTCTTGTGCCGGAAGGAACTCTTATCATCGCAGATAAGGGATATACCGGCATTTTTGATGTTCATTTTAATAGTCTTATTCCAATAAAAGCTACAAAAAATCATAAGTTGACAGATGTGGAACGTTCCTTTAATTCGTCTCTTGCAAAACATAGAATTTTTATAGAACACATTAATCGCTATATCAAACGCTTTAAAATTCTTTCCTATCGTTATAGAAATAAACGCAGAAGATTTGCTCTCAGGGCTTCTCTTATTTGCTCTATTTATAATTTTCAGCATGCACTTTGAGGTTTTAGAACGGGTCTAATGTCAGAAAATAACATCGAACGATTTGCAGATAGACCGACTGCGGAAATTAAAACAAACGCTTTCATTTCTTGAAATGGAAAA
>CANQJO010000001.1 GCA_947624255.1 uncultured Ruminococcus sp. | reverse complement strand
TCTCCTCCGCCAACTGTTGTAGTTGTTGTTGTGCCTTCACCGCCATTAGTAGTTGTGGTGGTAGTTGTGGTCGTTGTAGATGTTGATGTCTCTTCACCGCCGCCATCACCAACAGTGATAGTCATACCCTGAAGAGTGAGGTTGCCGTTATCCTCACAGTATCTTGTTCCTTCAAGCTCAATGAGGTTTGAGGGGTTGTTTTTCTTGCCTGTGGAGTCGGTATTGAATGTGATGAAGTTGATAGCATAATCACCGTCTGCTGTGCCCTTCGGTATAGTAACATCGAATACAGCAACGGGGAAATCATCAGACTTAGAACCAAGCCAGTAATTGTCTGATGTCACCATCCAGCCGACTGCACCGTAAGCGTATTCAGCGCCTGCACCGTCCATCTTATCAGTAGCAGCATAGTTGAACGTTCCGTTTACAGTATACTCACCAAATTCATCATCATAAGCTCCTGAAAATACAGGTGCCTGTGCAATGCTGAAATCAGCGCCGCTGCTTGATGTGAAGGTCTTGGCTGAATCGAAGTAATCAGCTGCTGCATCAACATATGCAAATTTAATGCCGGAAGCACCTGCAGCAGGACCTGTAAGTGTGAATGTAGCGTTAAGAGCCTGTGTATCAGCCGTAGCTTCATCAAGGTAAACAGCGATCGGAACTACAACATCACCTGCAGAAGCATCAACCTTAACAGCAGTACCCTGAGATGCATATTCTGTACCGGACTGGGCATATGCAGCGATGTACATTCCCTTTGAAGCATCAGCAGCGTTGATCACAGCCGGAACTGCAGCGCCTGCCAATGTTGCAGTCATACACAGAGATGTGACTGCTGAAATAAACTTTTTCATCTGTAATAATTCCTTTCTTTAGGTTTAGACCTATTTGTAAACATAAATTGGGTTTGTATTCCTTTGTAAGGGGGACAAATCAGATAATCTCGAATCAAAGCTCCGCAACGAGGCCCAGCTTGAACTTCTGGATCTGGAGTGCATCGAGGTTTGTAAGACCGTCTCCGCCCTTGCCGCTCTCGCCGCCGATAACGTCTCCGTTAACGACACCCTGATCGCTCACGCCCAACTCCTTGTTGAGACCGTAAACGTCCGGGTTTGCGCTGTACTGCATAACAAGCACAGCATCGCCAAGGTCGACCGATCCATCGCAGTTTGTATCACCACGGAGTCCGGTTTGTACTGCCGAACCTACAGTTACACTGCCGCTGTTTACCTTAACGCCGTATTCAACGTTTGTATCGCCATCCTTGTAACCAAGGGTTATCTTGTCGTTCTTCTCCTCTGAGTCAGAATTGACCTTGCGGTCGGTAGGAACGATCTTGATATCAGCGACTGCGCCATTTTCGGCATCTGCGGCAACTGTTCCTGTGATCGTACAGAACACACCGTCTTCACTGATCCAGTATGACGGGTCATCAAGCATAGTCGTCCACATTATTACGACAGCACCCTCGCTTGAGTTGATCTGGCTGTCGAAAAGCGGCATATCTGATGCTGACGGATCCGATGTCTCCGCACCTGTCTCGGTTATTTTGCCTGCGGTAACGGAATCAATGCTTATGAGGCTGCTGTCATATTTCAAAGAAAAGTCAACTGCCTGTAAGCCGGTAGACGGGATATCAGCAAATGATACATCCACGGTGAACTGCTCTCCTGCATTAGCTGTTTCTTTGCCGACGGATATCTGCACTGTTTCGCCGGCTGCGAATGAAGCTGGTGCAACGGAGCATACAGAAAGTGAAAGCATCGTTGCAGCTATAGCTCCGGTGACTACCCTTTTTGTCTTCATGAAAATTTTCCTCCTTCTTCAAAAATGTTATATAACAAAGGAACGATCGCCCCTTTTATTATATCGTGTCTTTACAGCAGAGGACCCCTGCCCTCTGCTTTGCAGAATCTTGCCGCATACAGGCGGCAAGCAGGCACAGAATACATTTTTCCGGCAGTACAGAGCATCTGTCTCAATGAGAGATCCTGTTGTTTCTGTGCCGATCGCCTGCGAAATACCGGAGTACGTGTACGTACTATGACGATATCCGCAGATCACGGAGCTGTATTCTGTACGCAATGATCCGGTGCAAGACGCATCACACTGCCGTGACGAGAAACTGATCCCAAATCTATATTTATTCTTGAATTCATTATATAACAGGTCTAAAAAAAAGTAAATAGGTTTATGTTGTTTTTGGTATTTTATATAAACCTCGATTCTTTTTTTTGAACGCTTTGCACAATCATGAATTTTTCAAAAAATCACTTCTCATCACATTTTTGACGTTTTTTTGAATTTAATATATTATTTATCCAACTTCCTGAATTCCTCGGGAATACTTTCCTCAATAATGCTGTTGAGTATATCCCAGCTGAAGTCGGGATAGTTGCCTCTCGGCGTAGCATAGGGAATACCATGACTTGCCGCAAGCTCCGGAGTATACATACTGTACGGGTATATCCTCATATTGGAGAAACTGCCGTCATCGTAGTGGACTATCGTCGGTATAACGCCCACGTTCTCAAGAGACAGCTCATTCGTCTCGCCGTCGATAACGATATCAAAGTCGGGAATTTCACCCACAAGATTGAAATTATCAGTCTGAGCGCAAACGAAATTTCCCATCGAATAGAAGACAAAGCCCTTTGTTCCGTCAGCACGGGTGATCCATTCCATAGTTTCGGCAGTATGCGTATGGCAGCCCAAGATAACGTCCGCACCCCAGTTCACCATTTTGTTGGCAAGCTCTATCCTGTCCTCAGAGACCACATTCGTATCCTCAACGCCCCAGTGTGCCGAAACGATCACCGCATCAGCAAGCTCATCAGCTTTTTTGATCTGGCGTTCGATGACATCTTCTTCGCTGTTCAGTATGACTCTCAGCGATGAATCCTCCGGAATAGAGAATCCGTTGAGATGCTCGGCATAGGCAAGAAACGCTATCTTTACGCCATTTACCTCACGTATGCGGATATTCTCCGAATCCTCTTCATTGAGATATGCTCCGAGGACGGTCAAATCGTTCTCCTCAGCCTTTTCATTCCAGAATCTTATGGATTCCTCCAGTCCCTGTGTGCCGTAGTCAAGGAGGTGATTGTTCGCCATTGTGAACACGTCAAATCCCAGATCTATCACAGCGTCAGCGACTTCGGGAGGTGAGTTGAACAGCAGTGCTCCGCCGTTTGCTCCTCTTACCTCATTGCTCTGCGAGATGATCGTCTCCTGATTCAGTATCGCCACGTCAGCAGCCTCGATAATGTATCTGACATTCTCATATATCGGCTTGAAATCATATCCCACACCGCCTGCATACGCCTCAGCATTCTTGTACACGGAATAGTGTATCAGATTATCCCCTGCCGCAGCTACGTGGACACGTTTGTCCTCCGGCGGCTGAGTTGTCGCTTCGGTAGGAGGTTCATTGGTCGTTGTACTCGGGACAGTCGCACTTCCGAGAGGATCGTTTCCGGCAGAGCCTACGATCCTGTAGCCCGAACATCCTGTTGCAGCCGAGACTATCATCACCGCAGACATCAGCTTAGCAAGTGTATGTTTTATACATCTCATTTTTATATCCCCTGTCAGAGAGCAGCACATCGCTGCCGTAATTATATTATATCACAATATTTTCCGTTTTGCAATTACAAATTGTATCAACTTTGGGTATAATTACCATAAGTTTTAGTATATTCTTCATGTTTGTATATGCAAAAACCACGTATTTTAGGCGTTTTCAGCCTGCCATAATAATTATTCCAATCCATTTGTGTATTTATACGAAGTTTTGAACGCTTTATTGTGCATTTTGCCCGAACTCATATTTATGCCGCTCAGCCGAATTCCGTAGACTTACAAACTCCTTTGCAAGCTCCTCCGCCTGCGCATACGATGTGAGGCTGTAGCATCTTCCCCGGAGCTTTGCCGCACCGTAACCTCCGCTCATATACCACGCCGCATATTTTCTCGCCTCATGCATGGCAAGCTCCTCAGACTTGGCACTCAGGCTCAGTATCAGGCGCACGTGCTCCAGCATGACCTTCATTTTCTCCTCTGCCGTGGGAGGAGTATATTTCGCTCCCTCAACGGCACATTCTATCTCACGGAAAATAAAAGGATTTCCGTAGCTCCCCCTGCCCACCATAACGAGATCACAGCCGGTCTCGCCGTACATTTCAAGGCAATCCTCACCGCTGCATACATCTCCGTTGCCGATAACGGGAATATTGACCGCCTTTCTGACATCGGAGATAACTCCTCTGTCGGCCTTTCCGCTGTAGAACATATCTCTCGTCCGACCGTGGATCGTTATTGCGGCAGCCCCCGATGCTTCGAGTTTTTTCGCCATTTCAGCAGCATTCAAACAGAGCTGATCCCAGCCGCTGCGTATCTTCACCGTCACAGGAGTCGCTCCCGCAGCCTTTACCGCAGCCTCGGTCACAGAAGCTGCAAGATCAACATTCTGCATCAGCCTTGAACCGGCTCCCGTTCCCACGACCTTGGGTACGGGGCATCCCATATTTATATCTATGATGTCCGGCTCATATCGCAGGACTATCTCCACAGCTTTTGCCATGAATTCCGGCTCGCTTCCAAAGAGCTGCACTCCCATAGGGCGCTCCTCGTCCGTAACGGTACACAGCGAAGATGTTTTGCGGTCGCTGTAGCATATTCCCTTTGCGGAGACCATTTCGCTGACCACATAGGCAGCGCCGAAACGTTTGCACATCATGCGGTATGCACGGTCGGCAACTCCTGCCATGGGAGCAAGTGCCGCTGTCCGGGCAATGCGTACCCCTCCGATAGAAATATACTCACTCATTTGCGGAATTATCCTTTTTCCGGAAAACAAAGACCTTGCTGAGTATATAATTCGCCACGAATATCAGCACCTGACTGACAAATGTGATGATCGTTTTGCTGAAATGCAGCCAATCGCAGAATATCAGGAATATTGCTTCCTCCATGGCAAATGTAGCGAGCCTTGCACCGTAAAACGAGAAAAAGACGCTCCGGAACTCCCTGCGAGTTTTTGTTTCGTTTTTGAATACGTATTTTTTATTGGTAAAAAAAGCGAACGTTACGGCGCAGATCCACGAAAACACGACGCCGGCGGTACTCTCCCAGACGGGTTCGCCGGGGACAAAACAGAACAGCAGCAGCTTCGTTGCAATGGAGATGACGGTTGTCAGCACTCCGAAGATGAGATAAAGCCACTTCTCTTCATATTTATAATATATATTCTGCAATGGTTTTGGCAAAACAGATACGCAGGCTTTTAACAGTTTTTCCAAGGACATCCCCCTTTCCGTTCAGAGCGGTGCTCAACTTATTATAACAGCTTTTGCGAAGTTTTTCAAGCAATTTCCGAAAATTTAACAAAACGGTAAATAAAAATGCACCCTGATCTCATAAAAATCAGAGTGCATTTTGGTGCGAGTAATGGGACTTGAACCCATACGTCTGTCGACACACGCCCCTCAAACGTGCCTGTCTGCCTATTCCAGCACACTCGCATATCGGGAGCACTTCCCGACATCTTTTACATTATATCACAGAATTATACGCTTGTCAAGACTTTTTTCGGAAAATTTTTCTTCAGCCGCAAAAATCTCCTTTTCACGGCGTTTTTTCTCACGCAGACTGCGGAAAAATTCAGACAAAAGCCGTGAGCACTCCTCCTCCATGAGTCCTCCCGTAACAGCCGGACGGTAGTTGTATGGCAGCTCAAACATTCGCTGAACAGTCACTGCCGAGCCGCTTTTCGGATCGTATGCGCCAAAGAAGACCTCATCTATGCGTGCATTTATTATCGCTCCGCAGCACATCGGGCAAGGCTCAAGCGTCACGTAAACGGCACAGTCAGGAAGCCTCCAGCCTCCGAGTCTGCGGCAGGCATCATCTATAGCCTCTATCTCGGCATGGGCAAGCGCATTTTTCGCAAGCTCACGCCGATTACGTCCCACACCGATGATCTCTCCGGCAGAACGTCTGACCACCACCGCTCCCACCGGAACTTCACCCTCAGCGCCCGCCTCCTTTGCAAGCTCAATAGCTTTTTCCATGTAAACGCTCATAGTTTCACCTACATTATAAGTCGGAGTATCGTCTCAAGGAAGCATATTCCCGTCACCGCCGTAAACGGGAACGTTCTCACAATTACATAGAGTATTTTTACAGGCGGAGTCTCCCACTTATAACGGGCGATGCAGCGGCGGCGGGATGATTTTTTTATAAGATATATGACGATAACGCCGATCGCTCCGACTGCACAGGTTATGAGCATAAATCCGTTGCGGATTATAAGCGCATCAATAGAGGAGCTGCTCTCCAGCATGATGAGCGCAAGGTTATACATTCTGTAGATTATACGGACAAAAAAGGCAGTGAGTATCGTGCCGCTGCGAAGCATCCCCACAGAGGCAACGACCGAGATCATCAGAACTGCCGGTATTTCAGTCAGATTCCTTGAAACGATACACGGAACGACAGATGTGACGATGATGGCAAAGATATCTCCGAACTGCCGCAGTGCGCCGAACATTGCTCCACGGTACAGCATCTCGGATATTACCGGCACTATAACTATATCGAATACGATATAAACGATGAATTCCGTTTGTCCCCAGGCAGAAACATCGGCATCTATCCTGCTGAAATATGTGTAGATATCACGTGCTGTTCCGGAGTATGCCGCCGGCAGGCAGACCACCGTACAGATTATAAAGGTAACGGCTATTGAATTTATTATCTCCGTTGAATCGTTCACCTTGCTCATAAAGCCCAATCGAAAAGGCATTTTCAACCTGCTGTGGACAAAGAGCATCGGAACAACGAGCTCGACCACTGCGACCGTGACCATGATAATGACGATCTCTGCGCCGCTGCCGTACATACTCGCTGTGAAAAAACTTGCGTGTATATTCAAGCCGAACAATGACAGCAAATTTGCGAGGACACCTCCGAGAAAATCATCTATCACAACGAACATGAGCATAACTATACCGATAAGGTATACGATCCTTCCCACAATGCGTTCCTCAGCCTCTGAACAGGAATGGCTCTCGAAGCCTCGGCTGTCGTTAAAAACGCTTTCTCTTGTGTTTGTCTCGAAGTTGAAGGCATAGGGATTTTCCTTATTGCTGCGCCATTTTCTGAACGATTTGTTATATGCTTCATTCTGCGTGGAGCTGTCGAATTCGTCAATGACGCTTATCAGAGTTTTACCGCTGATATTTTGTTCACTATCGTGCATCTTCTGCCCTCCCTCCGCAATTATTCAATATAATTTTACCATATAATACGGCTCACGGTGTTATTATTTTAGTTATTTTCTCTGAATTTTATGTTAATTAGATATTTGTTTTATAAGTTGTTCCCGCTCCTGTCCGTCTCTGAGAACAGCGTATCACGTGCAAAACCGTAAGGCTTTGTGCGCTCTTCTTGACTTTTTTCCGTAATTCCGGTATACTTTTATTAAAGGCAGCACCGCACGGAGCTTGTGCAGGCTTGTACGGTCTTGACTAAAAAAAAAAGGGGGGGCTGCTTTATGGAGTTTTTTCTCGTTACAGCCGTTGCGGTCGTGCTTTGCATTATCATCGGATTAAGCTCCGATACAATGATATTCCTCGCCGCAGCCTTTGCGGGGCTTCTCATAATTTCTTCATTCATTCTGTTCATATGGGCATTTGTGAATCTCGTGATGTCACACCGTGTGACAGCGCAGTTCTCCCGGATAGGTAAAAGTCCCACGAGCAATTTCAAGGTCGCATACTATATCACGGAGGGGAACGAGCTTCCGAACATTTTCCCCGAAGAGGGTTTTCTCAGAAGCAAGTTCTATCCCAAGAACAAGCCCTGCAAGTTGAGATTGAGCCGGAGCGGAAAATTCGTCTTTGATAAATTCGCCTGTGCCACAACAGTGACAGGCTTCATATTCAGCACACTCCTTGTAACGGGTGCTGCGATCTTTCTTTTAAATATTTAGAGCCCGTCTGCGTACAGATCATCTGTCGGACGGATCATCAGGAGGTCAGTATGGAAGAACATATTTGCGGAGGCTGCGGTGTCCACAAGGATATAATCGAAAAAGTCTCAAAAGTAATGCCGGACGAGGGTGTCCTTTACGAGGCGGCAGAGCTTCTTAAAGTCTTCGGCGACTCAACAAGGATACGAATAATCTTCGTGCTCTGCCAGAGTGAAATGTGCGTCTGCGATATTGCCGATCTTCTGGAAATGACGCAGTCAGCCATATCTCACCAGCTCAGAGTTCTGAAACAGGCAAGGCTCGTAAGCTCACGGAGAGATGGAAAAACGATCTTTTATTCTATCTGTGACGACCACGTTAAAACTATTTTTTATCATGCCATGGAGCACGTAATGGAATGAGAAATTATTTTGATTTTCACACTCACGCTTTTGTCGATCGGCTCGCCGAAAGAGCCATGTCCTCTCTTTCCGCCACAAGCGGCATTACTCCCACAACAAACGGAACCGTGACAGGTCTGAAAAATATCATGAAAATGCGGGGCATCTCGGGTGCGCTCCTGCTTCCTATCGCCACAAAGCCTTCACAGCAGCACACTATTAACAATTGGGCGGCTGATATTATGGGAGACGGTCTGCTGTGCTGCGGAACTATCCACCCCGATGCAGAAGACGCTCTCAGCGAGATAGACCGCATAAAGCAGCTCGGTCTCTGCGGTGTGAAATTCCACTCGGAGTATCAGGATTTCGCTCCCCACGAGGAAAGAATGTTCCCGATATACGAGAGGATCGCCGCAAATGATCTGATCGCTGTCTTTCACGGCGGCTTGGATCCCTACACAAAGGGTGAGATACTTGCCACTCCCGAAAGATTTGCCGCTGTGGGAAAAGCTTTTCCGGAGATGAAAATAGTTGCCGCACACCTCGGAGGAATGACGCTGTGGGACGATGTTGAGAGACACCTTGCCGGAAAATTCAGGAATATATGGCTTGATGTCAGTGTCATTGCCGGTCATATCGAGCCTGAGCAGCTCCTGAGAATAATACGCTCCCACGGCACGGACAGGATACTCTTCGGCAGCGACTGCCCGTGGGACGATCCTGCCAACGAGATCACCATGATCGAAAATCTCCCGCTCAGCGAGACGGACAAGGAGCTTATTTTCTCGAAAAATGCGAAAAAGCTCCTTGAAATTGATCGGCAGTCTGAAAGTTAAAAAAATTATTTTTCTTGCATCTCCTTTTTCTGCACAAAAATCTATTGACATACTCTCAGAAAAAGTATATAATAATTATGTTGTATTTATTTGCATAATATTACTATGGCAGTAATGCAGCTTTGTTTTAAATCATTGGATATGCAGACGTTCATCATAAATATAAAAAAGAGCCTCCGCACATACGCATTATATGCGCACTCCGAGCGGTCAGGCAGATAACAAACACCGCCTGCTTTATCTATAGCAGACAGCTTATGCGGTCTGTCTTATATGCTTCCGGGTCTGGCATTTACAGACTCTTGATGATATTATTATAAATGAATAAAATAATGCGGCATTTACCGCCTTTTGGTAATAGGTTTATAGTACAAGCTTATTTACATTTTATGAAAAGGAGGTAATGCACTGTATGAACTTGTATCTCGCTATCGCTCTTATAATTGCCGCACTTGTGATCGGTGCGGCTGTCTCCGGCTTTATCGCTTACCGAAAGGGCGTAGATGCCGGTATCGAAAAACGCAAGCAGCAGGCAGAAGCTGCCGTTGGTTCAGCCGAGCAGCAGGCTCAGCGCATCGTCGAGGACGCTAAAAAAGATGCGGAAAACAAAAAGAAAAGCGCTCTTATTGAAGCCAAAGACGAAATACATAAGCTCCGGAACGAAGCCGATAAGGAAATCAAGGATCGCAGAGCAGAGCTGTCACGTCAGGAAAGACGTATGCAGCAGAAAGAAGAAAATCTCGATAAGAAAACCGATAACCTCGAAAGAAAGGAAGATATCCTCAATCAGAAGCTGAAATCTGCCGATGAAAAACTCAAAGAGGCAGAAACTATCAAAAAAGGACAGCTCGATGTCCTTGAAAGGATCTCGGAATTCACCAAGGATCAGGCTAAAGAGTATATCATCTCAAAGCTGGAGGACGATCTTGTCCACGAAAAAGCCGTCAAAGTCGCTGCCTATGAGCAGCAGATCAAGGACGAGTGTACCGAAAAGGCAAGGAGCTGCATCTCTCTTGCTATCGCAAAGGTCGCTGCCGATCAGGTCTCGGAGGCTGCCGTTTCAGTCGTGCCGCTCCCGAATGACGAGATGAAGGGTCGTATAATCGGTCGTGAAGGACGTAATATCCGCACACTTGAAACACTCACCGGTGTTGATCTCATTATCGACGACACACCGGAGGCTATAACGCTCTCATGCTTTGACCCGATAAGAAGAGAGGTCGCAAGGATCGCTCTCGAAAAACTCATCGCTGACGGACGTATCCACCCTACACGTATTGAGGAAATGGTCGATAAAGCCCGCCGTGAGGTCGAATACCGCATTAAACAGGAGGGCGAACGTGCCGTTATCGAAACAAACGTTCACGGTCTGAACCACGAGCTTATCAAACTCATAGGAAGACTCAGATTCCGTACAAGCTACAGACAGAACGTTCTTGACCATTCGATCGAGGTTTCAAAGCTCTGCGGAGTTCTTGCCTCTGAGCTTGGCGTTGACGCTAATATCGCAAGGCGTGCAGGACTTCTCCACGACATCGGAAAAGCTCTTACCGCTGAGATCGAAGGCTCACACGTGCAGATTGGTGTTGATGTCTGCAAAAAATATAACGAAAATCCCATTGTTGTTCACGCTGTTGAGGCTCATCACAATGATGTTGAGCCAAGGACAGTCATTGCCTGCATCGTTCAGGCAGCCGACGCTATCTCCGCCGCAAGACCTGCCGCAAGAAGCGAAAATTATGAAAGCTATATCAAACGCCTCCAGAAGCTTGAGGAGATCTGCAACTCCTATGACGGCGTTGAAAAATGCTTTGCTGTTCAGGCAGGTCGTGAAGTCAGGATCATGGTCGTTCCGGAGGTCATCAACGACGAGAAAATGGTTCTCGTTGCAAGACAGATCGCTCAGCAGATCGAATCTGAAATGGACTACCCCGGTCAGATCAGGGTCAATCTCATTCGTGAGAGCAGAGTCACTGACTACGCAAAATAATTTGCTGCGGACGGTCATCGTCCGCAGTTCTTGTATATTCTCACAATATCGCCCGTCCGGATAAAGGAGTTGATCTGATGCGCAAATTCATGAAAGCGGCAGCTATCCTTGCATCTGCCGTCACTGCCCTCTCTGCGATCCCCTCATCTGCTTTTGCAGAACGTGAGATCCTCGGCTACATGGGAGATCTCAACTACGATATGGAGGTAAATACTGCCGATCTCGTTAAAATGTCGCTGTACCTGTCCGGAATTGATACTCCGGATGAGATCTCCGTTCACAATGCCGATCTCGATCACAACAACAGAACCGATATCTTCGATATGATATTGCTGCGCCAATATGTGACGGGTGTCCGTGAACAGGAGCCTATCCTCGGTGAGGAGATAACGACGACAACGACTACCACAACTACCACAACAACTACTACCACGACTGTCCCCGATTTCATAGATGCTCCCGTCAAAGACGTTGAAGCATACCTCCCCTCTCAGGGCGAGGCTGATCTGGTTATTTTCTATGTCGATTTTCCCGACTGCCGGTATGATTACGCTCCCTCTGCCGATGAGATCGCTGAGATCGCATTCGGTGATGAGGATATCAATGATACAAACTATCCGTTTGACAGTATGTCCGCATTCTACGAACGATCGTCAAAAGGTGTCATTGATCTTCAGGGAAAGGTCTTCCGCTACACTGCAAAGCATAACCTATCCGCATACAATGACGACCGTTCGCTGCTTGCCGCCGAGTGTTACGATGCGTTCACCGATTCTGTGGATTTCACCCGATTTGACGGCGACAATGACGGTTTCATTGATGCTACGCTGGTGAGTGTTCCTACCAAAGCCGGTGACGATTACTGGTGGCCTTGCGCCGGTCCTGCCGGAAGATGCGACTACTCCGTCGACGGTGTCATGATGGGTCATCTCATCACAGGAAACGCTCAGATCGAAAGTCCTACCGACTACTATAACTTCAACAGCAGCTACCTGCACGAAATGGGACACTGCATGGGACTGCCTGACTATTATCTCTATAACAGCGATGACGCCGAAGGACTTCACGGTGTGGCAGGAAGCGAGCTTATGGATGTGGATGCCTCTACCGATTTCGGAGCTCTGTCAAAGCTCATGCTCGGCTGGTACAGAGAGGATCAGATACAGGTCTATGACAGCTCGGCAGGCTCTCAGACATTCACGATGAATTCTTCTCAGAGTGATGACGGAAACTGTCTCATTATCCCGTGCGGAACACTTAACGACCGCTATGAATCAGAATTTTTTATTCTGGAGTTCAGCACCTCCGACAAAAATAACAGCAATCCCATGTGGTGGCAGCCTACAGGCGACGGAATACGCATCTACCACGCAAGTGCGGAGCTTTATGATAACGGCTGGTGGGTATCGTTCAAATATGAAAGCGGCTCATCGTTCACGGACAATGACAGCGGCAGACGCTTTATCAGACTCGTGAACGATGCGGACTTCGATAACTATTTCCGCACCGGAAGCGTGATAAACAGCAATACACCGGGATTTATGTGGTATGACAGCTACGGAAGAGAGACTGTTGACACCGGCATTGAGATCACCGTTGGTGAGCTTTCAGGCGGCGCTTATACAGTTACTGTGAACAAGACCGCCTGAAACGAAAGGATACTATCATGGCAAAAACAATTTTCAAAACCTCGGAAAAATCAAACTTTATCCTCAATATGACTACAAAGCAATACGGTCTGATCGCCTCTGTGGGACTGATCGCAGCGTGCTTTGCTGTTTCGCTGTTCACTGCGATACCGGAGATAACCGATTCAGCTACATACTCTATTTCATCAGCCGGACTTGCTGTCGCCGGAGTTATCTGCCTTATTACTGCGTTTATCGGGATCATCAAGAAATATCCCCGGAGATCATGTGCCGTTCCTCTCATTGCATTTTCATTTATGCTCCTGTGGAGCGTGATCTCGCTGATATTTTCTTATGATAAAACAGTTTCGTTCTACGGCTTTCCTCAGCGTGGTGAGGGAGTTCTCGCACTGATCTTCTATTTCGCTGTATTTATCACAGCAGCCTGTCTGCATGAAAAAAAGCCGCTCTCTTTACTCGTCATGGGAGTGATGTGCGTTGGTCTGCTGAATTCCGTTTGGGCGTTGATACAGGTCTTCGGCGGAGTTCTCACTAATCATTCCTACCTGAATATATCAATACTTGTCATGACTACTGCTGCATCCGGACTATCTCAGTCACCGGTATTTCTTGCAATGGTACTCAGCCTTTCACTCACGGCAGCTCTCACGGACTCTGTCCTCACAGAAAGCAAAAAACGCCGTATATTCGATATTGTCTGTGTATGCCTGTTCTCATTCACAATAATATTCACCTACTCTCTTGTAGGGATCTGCGGTATATTCATCAGTATCGCTGCCTCTGTGATCGCCGCAGCTGCCGGAAAAGTCAGCAAAAAGAGACTCCTTGTATTGCTTGCAGTCGTGCTGTCAGCAGCACTTGCGGTGACACTTGCTGTCACGGTGAAAGCCGGAAGCAAAAAGGGATACCACTTCTATGACGGATACACCGTCTGGAGCGATGATGCCTTTATGCGTATAGGCTCCGGCGGAGATTATGATCCCGATAAGGTAGATATAGGAGATCCTTTTGACGTTTACGGCTACTTCTATTATAAAACTGCTGATATTATCAAAGAGTACCCCCTCACCGGAACAGGTCCTGAACAGCTTGTTTATCCCCAGCTCTATACTGACGGCGAACTTGGAGCAAACGCCTCAATAGAGGATATCATTCCAAGTAATCAGGGAACATTCGACAAGGTCTACAATGAATACGTCTACACGGCTGCCACGAGAGGTATCCCATCAGCAATAGCTCTCGTAATACTTGTTATCTCAGTAATGATGATAATAAAAAAGCGGCTGAAAGGTGATCGCTCCGCCGAAACAATATCTATAGCCATGATAACTCTGTGCGGTGCATTGATGTTCCTCATCGGATGCAGCAATATCACATTTTCGCCGATATTCTGGGCTTGCGCCGGAGCTGCCTGTGCTGTACCGGAGATCGCTCCGGCTGAAAAAAATGCCGCCAAAGGAAAAAACTCCGATGAGAAAAAACAATGATGCGCATATGATCCCCGATACTGCTTCCCGGACAGACGCATCTGATGTAATCTTATGCTAACGAAAGAGACTTGATTTTTTAGTTTTTCTGTGATACAATGTAATTGAAGAAATTGATCTTCAAATTTAACGGAGGTGTTATATTATGGCATACATAATTTCTGACGATTGCATCAGCTGTGGTGCTTGCGCTGCTGAGTGCCCTGTAAGCGCTATCTCTGAGGGAGACGGTAAGTACAATATCGACGCTGATACTTGCGTTGAGTGTGGTGCTTGCGCAGGCGTTTGCCCTGTTTCAGCTCCTTCTGCTGAATGATCAATAAACACGGATCAGCCCTCTTCGGAGGGCTTTTCTATTTTTGCAAAGTGTCGGAGCTTCTCCTCATAAGATATTTCAAAAGCCTTTTCTGCAAATTTTTCCTACGGGTATTGACAATCGCAAAAAAACGTGTTACAATAGTTTTGTGAAATGCCATGACGGAGAGAAGTATCACGGAAATTCGTTCACAGAGAGTGCAGATAAGGTGTGAGCTGCATATCAGAGTCCGTGTGAATAACACTCCCGAGCAGCAACCCCAACGGTCATTGACTTATTAGGAGCGCCGTGTTCTGCACGTTACAGCAGAGATATCCGAAGTTTTCGGATCTTTGAGAGGCTGTTCATGCAGCAATTCAGGTGGTACCACGGAAGTATGATCCTCCCGTCCTGTTTTTACAGGACGGGTTTTTTGGTATGCCTGCGCAGAAAGGAAGATTTGTTATGAAGCACATTGACATCAAAGAGCTGCTCAGCTCAAAGGAGCTTATCGGAAACACCGTTACCGTATGCGGTTGGGTAAGGACTTCACGAAATTCAAAAAGCGTGGCTTTCGTTGAGCTTAACGACGGCACCTGCTTGAAAAATATCCAGATTGTCATTGAAAAAGGCTCTTCGGAATACAAAGAGCCGAGAGTCGGTATGTCACTTAAAGTAACAGGCACTGCTGCCGCCGGCAGAGGTGATACCGTAGAGATCAACACAGCTCCCTCGGGGGTAGAGATACTGGGCGGCTGCCCTCCCGAATATCCTTTGCAGAAAAAAGGTCACAGCCTCGAATTTCTCCGATCAATTCCCCACCTGAGAGGAAGAACGAATACTTTCAACGCTGTATGGCGTGTCAGATCTGTTCTCGCACAGGCTATACACAGGTATTTTCAAAGCAATAATTACGTATATATAAATACTCCCCTCATTACGGGAAGCGACTGCGAGGGCGCAGGCGAAATGTTTCAGGTGACGGTGAACGGCTTCACCAATGAATATAAAACCGAAGAGGAGTATTACGCCAACGATTTCTTTGGTCAGCGTGCAGGACTGAGTGTCTCCGGACAGCTTGAGGGCGAGGTAGCTGCAATGGCTATGGGTAAAATTTATACTTTTGGTCCGAGTTTCCGTGCCGAAAACAGCAACACGCCCAAGCACCTTGCGGAATTCTGGCATATAGAGCCTGAGATAGCCTTTGCCGAGCTTCCCGATGTTATTGAGATCGCTGAGGATATGCTCAAGCACGTTATTACAGAGCTTCTTGAAAAATGTCCCGATGAGCTTGCGTTCTTTGATGCTCACTTTGAAAAAGGCCTTGTTGAACGTCTTCGTGAGCTTGTTTCACACGAATTCGGCAGAGTCACATATACCGAGGCTATTGAGCTTCTGAAAAACTCCGGTGAGGATTTTGTCTATCCCGTGGAGTGGGGCTGCGACCTACAGACCGAGCATGAGAGATACATCTCCGAAAAGGTGTTCAAAAAGGCTGTATTCGTGACAGACTATCCCAAGGAGATAAAATCTTTCTATATGAAACAAAATCCCGACGGCAAGACCGTTGCTGCCGTAGATCTGCTTGTTCCCGGTGTGGGAGAGATCATCGGCGGCAGTGAGCGTGAAGCTGATTATGACAAGCTCATCGCTGCCATGGAAGAACGCAGCATGAATCTCGATCTCTACAGCGATTATCTTGATCTTCGCAGATACGGTTCTGTTCCTCACGGCGGATTCGGTCTCGGCTTTGAGAGACTTATCATGTACACCACAGGAATGTCCAATATCAGGGACGTTATACTCTATCCCAGAACGGTTGGCTCAATAAGATAAGAAAGGATGATATATATGTCACAGTCAATTTATATTCCCAAGGATTACAAGCCGACTCTCAATCTGAGAGAGACACAGCACGCAATAAAGTATATCAAGGACGTATTTCAGCAGGCACTTTCTTTTGCACTGACACTTGATCGTGTTTCTGCGCCGCTTATTGTACGCAAAGGCAGCGGTATCAATGACGATCTCAACGGCGTGGAGCGCAAGGTGAGCTTCGATATAAAGGAAACACAAACCGAAGCCGAGGTAGTGCAGTCTCTTGCAAAATGGAAAAGAATGGCACTTTATCGCTACGGCTACAAGCCCGGCGAGGGAATTTACACCGATATGAACGCTATCCGCAGAGATGACAGCACCGATAACACGCACTCCGTTTTTGTGGATCAGTGGGACTGGGAAAAAGTCATAACACGTGAGGAGAGAAATACGGATACTCTGAAAGATGCTGCAAAGCGTGTGGTAGAGGCAATTGTCTACACCATGCGGAAAGTCCGTCTGCGCTATCCGCAGCTAAAGAATAATATCTCGCCGAATGTACACTTTGTCACAACTCAGGAGCTTGAAGACAGATTCCCCGATAAAACTCCCCATGAGCGTGAACGCCTCATAACAAAGGAGTATGGTACTGTTTTCCTTATGCAGATAGGCGGTACTCTGAAAAGCGGCGAAAAGCATGACGGCAGAGCTCCCGACTATGACGACTGGCAGCTTAACGGCGATATCATCATCCGGGACGAAATACTTGACGATTCGTTGGAGATCTCATCCATGGGTATACGTGTTGATGAGAAATCCCTCTCCGAGCAGCTTAAAATATGCAATGCCGAGGAGAGAATGCAGTATGAATATCATAAAATGATCGCTGACGGCACACTTCCGCTGACTATCGGTGGCGGTATCGGTCAGTCGAGGCTATGTATGCTCCTGTTGGAGAAAGCCCACATCGGCGAGGTGCAGTCCTCAATATGGTCTGATGATATGGTTCGGAAATGCTCTGAAAACGGAATAATACTCCTTTAATATCGAATTTGAATAAGGTGACAATGTGGATCAGTACGCAAGAACAGAATTATTGTTTGGTAAAGCAGCAATGGAAAAGCTGCGCAAAAGCAGGATCGCAGTTTTCGGTATCGGCGGTGTAGGCGGATATGCTGTTGAGGCACTCGCAAGAAGCGGTGTCGGAACATTGGATCTGATAGATGATGATAAGATCTGTCTGACCAATCTGAACAGGCAGATCTTTGCTACACATCAGACGATCGGAAAATATAAGGTCGATGTCGCTCGGGAACGCATTCATGATATCGATCCCTCAATTGTGGTGAACGCATATAAATGCTTTTATATGCCCGATACGGCGGAGCAGTTTGATCTCTCGAAGTATGATCACATCATTGATGCAATTGATACTGTGACCGGAAAGCTTGAGATCATAAAACGTGCAAAAGCTCTGAATACTCCCGTGATATCCTGCATGGGAGCAGGAAACAAGCTTGATCCCACGGCGTTTCGTGTTGCAGATATCTATGAGACAAAAGTCTGCCCTTTAGCAAAGGTCATGCGGCATGAGCTGAGAAAGCTCGGGATCATGGAACTGAAAGTTGTTTATTCGGAGGAAAAACCTGTCCGACCGGAAGAAGATACGGAGATATCCTGCCGCACACACTGTATCTGCCCGCCGGGTACAGCCCGCAAATGTACGGTAAGGAGAGATATTCCCGGCTCAAACGCATTCGTTCCGTCTGTTGCAGGTCTGATAATAGCAGGCGAGGTCATCAAAGATATAACGTCAAATTAGTATAAAAAAGGAGGACAAACGTCCTCCTTTTTATATCGCTCCTCTATGTCTCAGCCGGCACAGAGAAATTACATTATTTAAGTCTTGCTTCGATCTTGTCAAGCTCGTCATAGAGCGCCTGTGGAATTCTGCCGCCCTTTGCAGCGATATCCTCGTTGTAGTATCTGCGCATCTCAGCGATCTCCTTTGTCCAGAGATCCTTATCAATGTTAAGGAGCTTATCCATTACCTCGGGAGTTACCTCGTCCTCGATGCCGTCAACATTTATGTCGCCTTTCTTCGGAACATAGCCGATAGCTGTTTCCTCAGCGTCAACAGTGCCCTCGCATCTCTTGATTATCCAGTCGAGAACTCTCATATTGTCACCGAATCCGGGCCAGATGAAGTTGCCGTTCTCGTCCTGCTTGAACCAGTTTACGTTGAAGATCTTCGGAGCTTTATCGCCGAGTTTCTCACCCATTTCAAGCCAGTGAGCCCAGTAATCGCCTACATTGTAGCCGATGAAAGGCTTCATAGCCATAGGATCGTGACGAAGCACACCGACTGCACCTGTTGCAGCAGCAGTTGTCTCAGAGGAAACTGCCGAGCCCATATAAGTGCCGTGGACCCAGTCAAATGACTGATATACGAGAGGTGTTGTAGATGCTCTTCTTCCGCCAAAGATAATAGCCGAAACCGGTACGCCCTTCGGATTGTTGAACTCAGGCGAGATGCACGGACAATTTTCAGCAGGTGCTGTGAAACGTGAGTTGGGGTGAGCAAGAGTATTTCCCTGTGCCGTATACTCAACGCCGTTTACCTTTGCACCTTTCCACTCTGTTGCATCAACAGGCGGATTCTTGGTGAGCTTCTCCCACCATACGGTGTTATCGGAGTTATCTATAGCCACATTTGTAAAGATAGTGTTCTTCTTTGTGGATTCCAGCGCATTGAAATTGGACTTCTCATTTGTTCCGGGAGCTACACCGAAGAAGCCGTTCTCAGGATTTATAGCATAAAGTCTGCCGTCCTCGCCGGGTTTCATCCAAGCGATATCATCGCCGACTGTGAATACCTCATATCCGTCTTTCTTGTATCCCTCCGGAGGGATAAGCATTGCAAGGTTGGTCTTTCCGCAGGCAGACGGGAATGCTGCTGTGATATACTTGACCTCACCATCGGGCTTTTTAACTCCGAGGATAAGCATATGCTCAGCCATCCAGCCCTCATTCTTGCCCTGGAACGATGCTATACGCAGAGCGAAGCACTTCTTTCCGAGGAGAACGTTTCCGCCGTATGCAGAATTTATCGACCAGATCGTATTATCCTCCGGGAACTGAACGATGTATCTTTGTTCCGGATCAACGTTAGCCTTTGAGTGGAGGCCTCTTACAAAGTCATCGGAGGTATCGCCCAGATTCTTGAACGCATCAGCACCCATTCTTGTCATGATATTCATATTGAGCACAACATAGATAGAGTCTGTTACCTCAACGCCCACTTTTGCAAGAGGAGAGCCGATAGGTCCCATTGAATAAGGAATAACATACATTGTTCTGCCTTTCATAGCTCCGTCATAGAGCTTTGAGAGCTTTGCGTACATCTCCTTGGGATCGCACCAGTTATTTGTAGGGCCGGCATCTTCTTTATTTCTTGTGCAGATGAAAGTCCTGTCCTCAACACGGGCAACATCGTTGGGGTTTGTTCTGTGATAGAGACAGCCCGGAAGCTTTTCCTGATTCAGCTCTATCATCTCGCCTGTTTCAACAGCCTCTTTTCTGAGAGCATTGAGCTGCTCCTCAGAGCCGTCGATCCAGACTACCTTTTCAGGCTTAGTCAGAGCGATCATCTCATCTACCCATTTCAATACGTTGGGATTTTTTGTCAGTGACATGGTCTTATACCTCCTATGTAAAATCTCCTGAGTATGATCAGTCATTGCAGTCCGCAGGAGCTTTTGCAGCTATGCTTTCTGCGAAGCTCAGGTAATAATGCTGATTCCCTGAAAAGCAGCAGATAAAATCGGGGGATCAGTACAATATTATTATATCCTATTTTTTCATTAGTGTCAAGTACGTAGAAATAAAAAGCTGAAATCAGCATGAACAAAGCGTGTCTCCCTGCCTGCTCATTCCTGTTCGGAATACCGTTTTTGGAATTCCGCAAAGACCTCCTCAAGCAGCGCATCATCATCTACGGAGACAAAATCATCATATTCGGGAGATTCTCCGGGCAGTATTTCAAGAATAACTACCTCATCGTCCTGATCTTCAAACGGGAGCAGCACAGCAAATAAACGCTCCTTGTATTCGATCGTATCAAGCAGCTCAAAGGAGATATCCTCTCCGTCATCATCAGTGAGTGTTATATAGTTTTCTCTGTCTTCGTCAAACTCTTTATTTTCCGATCCCATAGAGAACCCTCCTTATTTCTTCAGTTTCAGGGCTTCACGTACTTTTACAGCGATATTTTCTGCACAGAGACCGAACTCTTTCAACAGCTCCTTTGCAGGACCTGAATGTCCGAACACGTCGTTTACGCCGATCCGCACAACAGGCACAGGGCAGCAGCCGCACACCGTCTCAGTAACAGCCGAGCCCAGTCCGCCGATGATACTGTGCTCCTCAGCCGTAACGATCAGTCCCGTTTCACGGGCGCATTTGCATATAAGCTCAGAATCAATAGGCTTTATTGTGTGGATATTCACCACCCTTGCAGAAATGCCCTCGCCGGCAAGAGTCTCCGCCGCCTCAACAGCCTCGCACACCATAAGACCGGTGGCGATTATGGTGACATCGCTTCCCTCACGCATGATAACTCCCTTGCCGAGGTGAAATTCATAAGTCTCCCTGTCGTTGATAACGGGAACAGCCAATCTGCCAAAGCGCATATACACAGGGCCGACGAAATCAAGCGCAGCCTTTACAGCCGCACGAGCCTCAACATCATCGCACGGGTTGATTATGGTCATACCGGGGATCGTCCTCATCAGGGCGATATCCTCACAGCATTGATGTGTTGCACCGTCCTCTCCCACTGAGATCCCGGCATGAGTCGCACCGATCTTCACATTCAGATGAGGATATCCTATAGAGTTGCGGACGATCTCATACGCACGTCCGGCTGCAAACATCGCAAATGTCGAGGCAAACGGTATCTTTCCGCAGGTGGCAAGTCCGGCAGCAACGCCCATCATATTGGCTTCGGCAATACCGCAGTCGAAAAATCTGTCGGGATATGCCTTTTTGAAAATTCCCGTTTTTGTTGCAGCAGCAAGGTCTGCATCAAGGACAACGAGCTCCTTGTACTCTTGGGCAAGATCTCTGAGCGCCTCGCCGTAGCTCTCTCTTGTAGCTTTTCTGATCTCTGCCATTGTTCAAACCTCCGGTCCATTAAGCTGAGCCTGAAGCTCTGCCATTGCCTTGTCGTACTGCTCTTTATTGGGAGCTGTACCATGCCAGCTCACCTGATCCTCCATGAATGAGACACCCTTACCCTTTATGCTCTTCTGAACGATCACAGTGGGAGTTTTAGCGGTCTCTGCCTCGTTGAATGCTCTTTCGATGTCATCGAAATCGTGAGCATCCATGGTAATGACGTGCCAGCCGAACGCAGCAAACTTGTCCGTAATAGGCTCGGGAGAGCATACCTCATTCAATCTGCCGTCTATTTGCAAGCCGTTGTTATCAACAACAGCAATAAGGTTATCAAGCTTGTAATGAGCTGCAAACATGGCAGCCTCCCATACCTGCCCCTCCTCGACCTCTCCGTCGCCGAGTATCGCATAGACCTTGTAGCTCTTGCCGTCAAGCTTTCCTGCAAGAGCCATTCCGCAGGCGGCGGATATTCCCTGACCGAGAGAGCCGCTCGACATATCAACACCGGGAATATGGATACTTGGGTGTCCCTGGAGCATCGCACCGATATGGCGCAGACTTTTCAGCTCCTCCTCCGGAAAATACCCTTTCTGCGCAAGAGCCGCATAAAGTGCAGGAGCGGTATGTCCCTTTGACAGCACAAGGCGGTCTCTGTCAGGAGCATCGGGAGCTTTCGCATCAACATTCATTCCGGCGAAGTAGAGATATGTCACCAGATCAGCTATTGAGAGCGAACCGCCGGGATGTCCCGAGCCTGCGCAGTACGTTCCCTCGATGATGCCTATTCTCACTTTGCAGGCGATCTTCTGCAAATTTCTTTTCATTTCTGCGTCCATAGCAACCTCCAATTTACTTATGGCAATCTCTAAAAAACTCTTTTGACAAAACAGGTTTTTAGAGATTACCTTATTAAGGATCTGAATTCTGCTCATCAAAAGCGCATTTCTTTATGATCCCTTATTTTCACATTTATCAATGATATATCCTATAAGCTCTGCCACAGCGCCGTCCTCGCACGAATTCCTGAGAACAAGGTCAGCCTCAGCCTTTACGGAATCCTCTGAGTTTGCGGGGCAGGCTCCGAGATCGGCTTCACGAAGCATTTCTATATCGTTGTCAAAGTCTCCCACTGCCACAAAGGTGAAGTCCTCCTTACCGGGGAGCCTGCGGTATTCGGCAAGCGCAGAACCCTTGCTCACGCCGGCAGGGAGCATTTCGCAGAATATCTCCGCTGATTTCACAAAGCTGACTCCCCTGTATTTTTTCTGTCGGACGAAAAGCTCTATATGTGGGATATCCTCGGGTGCCATAGCAAACAGTACTTTCAGCCAGCCGCCGTCAGGGATATCGGAAAGCTCCTCATATTCGGGAATTATACCGCAGAGCCTTGTATGGAGCTTCTGATAGTCATTGTTCCTGAAAACATATGTACCTGTTGTTGTCAGCACCTCGCCGCCTGCCTCCGGGATACCCTCAAGTATCTCCGATGCAATGCTCTTTGCCTCATCGGGGAGCGGCTTGACATACAGCATTTCTTCCTTGTCGTAGTCATATATTGCTCCGCCGTTGTACATTATGATAGGAGATCTCAGCTCTATGAGGCTTCTGTACTGCTCAAACGATTGGAGCGTCCGTCCTGTTGCCACGGTGAAATGTCCTCCAAGAGCGGTAAAATGCTCTATTGCCCGGCGATCTTCATCGGTTATGCGCTTCTGCGAATTCAGCAGCGTGCCGTCCATATCGCTGAGCAGGACGACTTTGGTTATATCTTCAAACAATTCACTGCATCCTCTCCAGTTTGCTGAGCACCGACAAAAAATACTCCGGCAGCTCGCTTGTGAATTCCATATACTCTCCTGTGCGTGGGTGTATAAAGCCGATTTTTCGGGCGTGAAGGCACTGTCCCTCCGCTCCTTTGTACGGCTTGCCGTAAACATCGTCTCCCAACACGGGGTGTCCCATATATGAGAGATGCACCCTTATCTGATGAGTTCTTCCTGTTTCAAGGCGAAGCCTCAGATAAGCGTATTCTCTGTACTGTTTTATGATCTCATAGTGAGTGACCGCATTCCGTGAGTTTTCCGCTGTGACACACATTTTTTTCCGGTCAGCCTTACTTCTCCCGATCGGAGCATCTATCGTCCCGGAGCGTTCCCGGAAAACTCCCACAGCTACTGCCTCATACTCACGTGTGAAGCTATGGGCTTTTATCTGCTCCGAAAGTCCGAGGTGAGCGGCATCATTTTTAGCGACAATGAGCAGTCCGCTGGTGTACTTGTCAATGCGGTGGACTATGCCGGGACGGATAACGCCGTTTATTCCCGAAAGCTCCCCTCCGCAGTGAAAAAGCAGTGCATTCACGAGCGTTCCCTTATAATTGCCCTGTGCCGGGTGAACGACCATTCCCTTGGGCTTGTTCACCACAAGCAGGTCGTTATCCTCATAGACTATATCGAGAGGGATATCCTCCGGCCGAGCGTCCGTGGGAACAGGCTCGGGAGGCTCTATTTCGAGGATATCACCGTCATTCAGCTTATAACTCTTGCTGACCGCTTTGCCGTTCACGAGAACGCTCCCCTTTTCTATGAGTCCCTGCACTGCCGAGCGTGTCAATTCGGGGACATTTTCCGGGATATAGCGGTCTATGCGAACTCCCACCGCATCGAAGGCTGCCCTTATCTCAAGACGCTCCGCCATTTTCAGAGTCCTCCGCAGCAGGTGATCTTTTTCTCTCAATTTTCGGATCAATGAATATTCCGTAGATCAGCAGCAGCACAAACGCAAGCGTAACGCAGATATCTGCCACGTTGAATATGGCAAAATCAAAGAGCTTAATCTCAAACATATCCACCACATAGCCCTGACGAATGCGGTCAATGAGGTTTCCCGTACCTCCCGCAATGAAGAGAAGTATCGCCGCATCAAGCAGCTTTGACCGCCTCATCAGTCTGAAAAGCAGGTATATCCCGACAATTATTACAAGAGATGTAAAGCCGACGAGAAACCACCTCTGCCCCGACATACTGCCGAAGATCGCACCGTCGTTTTCTAAATAGGTGAGATCGAGCACACGAAGTTTGCCGAAATGTATGAACTCCATGCTGCCCTTTGGTTTCAGTGAATGAGCTGCCCACAGCTTGACAGCCTGATCTGCACCCACAAGAGCAAGTATTATTAAAACAAGAATTATCCCCAGCATAAGTAACCTCTCAAACAATGCGCCTGCCGTTCCTATGAGAACATGAAACAGCAGGCAGCAGAACATATCAGAGCTCCGGCTCAACAGCGACAACGCATCTCTGACACAATGTCGGATGCTTGTGATCTGTGCCCACATATTCGGAGCAGCACCAGCAGCGTTCGCACTTATCTCCTTTCGCCTTTACGACCTCAAATGAGGTCTCACCCTCTGAGCGCTCGACCGTAACGCCGGAGACGATAAGTATTTCGGCAAGCTGTCCGCAAACCGCCTCATAGCGTTCAAACTCGCTGTCACTGCTGTGTATGATTATAGCAGCTTCAAGCGATTTACCGATGAGCTTACTGTTTCTTGCTTCCTCAAGCACCTTGTTGACACTCTCACGGATACCGTAGATAAAGCTCCACTTTTCGGTGAATTCAGTATCCTCCGCAAGTCCGGACTTGACAGGCATCTGATTGAGGAAGACGCTCTCTCTGTCGTCATCTGATGAATGAGGCATGAACTGCCATATCTCCTCCGCAGTGAATGAGATGATCGGCGCTGCAAGCCTTGCAACTGCGCTGAGTATCCGGTACATCGCAGTCTGTGCGGAACGGCGCAGGAGCGACTCCTCCTTTTCGCAGTAAAGTCTGTCCTTTATGATATCAAGATAGAAGTTTGACATATCTATAACGCAGAAATTATGGATAGCATGGAACGCAATATGGAAGTCAAACGAATCGTATCCCTCGTTCACCTTGTCAATGAGAGCGTCCAGCTTGAGAAGTGCCCACTTGTCAAGCTCTGTGAGCTGACTGTCGGAAACACTATCCTTATCGGGATCAAAACCGCTTCCGTTGCAAAGGTTTCCTAAAATGAACCTTGCGGTATTCCTGATTTTTTTATACGCATCGGAAAGCTGGCTGAGAATAGACTTCGATATCCTTATATCGGAGTGATAATCCGATGAGGCTACCCACAGGCGGAGTATATCTGCCCCGTACTGATCGGTTATCTCACCGGGATCAATGCCGTTTCCGAGAGATTTGTGCATAGTCCTGCCCTCGCCGTCAACTACCCAGCCGTGAGTGCATACCGCCTTGTAGGGAGCTTTTCCCTTATAGACAACAGATGTCAGGAGCGATGACTGGAACCAGCCTCTGTACTGATCTGCTCCCTCAAGATAGAGGTCGGCAGGCCATGTAAGTCCGGGGTGCTGCTCCATAACGGCAGTGTGAGATACTCCGCTGTCGAACCACACGTCCATAATGTCGTATTCCTTTGTGAATTCTCCGCAGCCGCATTCGCACTTCACGCCGGAGGGAATAAACTCACTTACCTCTTTTGTCCACCATGCGTCAGAGCCTTCTGCTCTGAAAAGATCGGCTATAGCCTTTATGGTCTCGTCATTCACGATCGGCTTACCGCAGTCCTTGCAGTATATTATCGGGATCGGTACGCCCCATGTTCTCTGACGTGAGATACACCAGTCGCTCCTGTCACGAACCATTCCCTTGATCCTGTCCTCGCCCCATTCGGGTATCCAGCGGACGTCTTCAATTGCCTTTACCGCCTCGTCTCTGAATCCGTTCACCGAGCAGAACCACTGCTCTGTGGCACGATAGATTATAGGGCTGTTACATCTCCAGCAGTGGGGATACTGGTGGACGATCTTCCGGATGGCAAGCAGTGCGCCGACCTCCTCCAGTTTTGCTGCGATATCCTTGTTGGCAGTATCGGTATCCATTCCCTCGAATTCTCCTGCCTCGGCGGTCTGTCTTCCCTTTGAGTCAACGCAGACGATTATTCCGATATCATCGTAATTCTTGCAGACCTCAAAGTCCTCCACACCATAGCCGGGAGCTGTGTGGACGCAACCCGTACCGCTTTCAAGTGTAACGTGATCTCCCACGATAATTGGCGAGGGACGGTCATAGAGGGGATGCACTGTTTTCATTCCCTCCAGCTCAGCGCCGGTGAATATTCCCTGAGTGGTATAGTCGGAGATCTGCGCTGTTTTCATGACCGATCTCACCAGCTCATCTGCCATTACATAATATTCGTCACCGTGCTTCACGAGAGTGTAATTATACTCCGGACCGAGGCATATTGCAAGGTTTCCGGGGATAGTCCATGTTGTGGTGGTCCAGATAACGAAGTATATCTTTGAGATATCAAGCCCCTGAGCGGTGAATATTCCCTTATCGTCAGTAACTCTGAACTTCACGAAGATCGATTGGCAGGGATCGTTGGAATACTCTATCTCAGCCTCGGCAAGAGCGGTATTGCAGTCAGGACACCAGTATACGGGTTTGAGTCCCTTATACATATATCCTTTTTTAGCCATCTCTCCGAAGACCTCTATCTGACGTGCCTCATACTCAGGTTTGAGTGTCACATACGGATCATCGTAGTCACCGAGAGTTCCCAGCCGCTTGAACTGTTTCATCTGGTTTGCAACGTGGGTGAGGGCGAAATCACGGCAGTGCTTACGCAGCTCCACCGGCGGTATAGCGCCATTCTCCACACCGATAGCTTTCATTGCCTTTAACTCAATGGGAAGCCCGTGTGTATCCCAGCCGGGGACGTATGGAGCACAGAATCCGCTCATATTCTTGTATTTAACGATAATATCCTTGAGAGTCTTGTTCAGAGCTGTTCCGAGATGGATCTCTCCGTTTGCATAGGGAGGGCCGTCATGAAGAATGTAGGCAGGCTTGCCCCGGTTCTTTTCGATCATCTTGTAATAAAGCCTTTCGCTTTCCCATTTTGCAAGAGTTTCAGGCTCTCTTTTAGGCAGATTTCCTCGCATGGGAAATTCTGTCTTCGGTAAATTAAGTGTGGTATTGTAATCCTGTGCCATTTTTCAATGATCCCTCACAGAGAAAATGTAGGGATCCTCCTTTCGTCGTAATTATGCCCGGCTGAGCGGGTGATCAAAATTCATCGGAAGCAACTGCCGCAGCGATCTCCTCGGCTGTTTCCGGCTCGGATACAGCGTCCTCAAAAGTCTCAGGCATTGATGAGATGAGCTCAAGATGTGTTTTGTACATATCAAAAAGACTTTTCTTGAATTCTGCCACCTGCTGCTGTGCCTCAATAAGAGCCTCTTTTTCACGGGCGACTTCCTGACGGTTGCGTTCCATAGTCTCCTCATGCTGACGGACTGCCTCGTCTTCAAGAGCATCTGCCTTTGACTGAGCCTCTGCGATTATCTGCTCCGCCTTTTCATTAGCCTCGGCAATGACCTGATGTCCCTGCTTCTGCGCACCAAGGAGAGCATCTTTCAAAGCGTCCTCGTCTTTCATATACTCACGCACCTTGTCAGCGAGTATCTGGATCTTATTGTTTGCTTCGGCACGCTCACGCTCCATTTCGTCAAGCTCAGCTTCAAGCTGATTGAGAAATTCATCGATCTCCTCCTGCTTGTAGCCGAAAGCGGCTTTTTCAAATCTTTTATTTCTCACGTCTTTTGAAGTTATCATTTTCTTCACCTCTAAATATATTTATGCAGGGTAACGTGTAACCTGCCTTTTTTTGTCAGTTCTCCCACAGATGAAAGAACGTATCTTCCGCTGCCTCTGACCGAGAGTATATCTCCCTCCTTCAGTATTTCTGACGGTGAGAACGCTCCGATATGATTCACGCTGACCTTTTCCGAGCGTATGAGCTTCACGGCATTTCCCCGGCTCACGCCTGCGGCAAGGCTTACCACGCAGTCAAGCCGGAGCGATGCAATGCTGCCGTTTATCTCACGCAGTGAGGGAGATGCATCAAGCTCAAATGGACGGTCATCAGTGATCTTTACACCTGTCCTGCCGATCTTTGCGACCTCTGAGCATATGAGCTTTGCGGCGATCTCCGTCACAAAACACTGAGTGATACCTTCTTTGATTATAATATCGCCTGTTACCTCACGTTTTAATCGCATTCCCATGAAAGAGCCGAGAAAATCCCTGTGAGTCAGCTTATCCTCCCTGCGGTAGGTAAAGGTCAGGCATTTTATAGGATAGTCCTGCATAATATAGTCTGAGCAATATTCGCTGTATACGCACAGCATTTTCCTCTGAGCGCCATCATATCCGCCCCACAGTCTGTACAGGATCTCGCCGCCGCCGATCTGATCCGTCATGGTGCGGCAGAGCCTTTCCGCTGCGGCACACTGCCTTTCGTCAAGAAAAGCCGAGTATACATAGCCGTGGTCTCTTGCAGCCTTGTCAAGCATATCTCCGATCCTTGCTTCAAGCAGCTTATCCGGATCATCGTGCATCAGATGAATACTCCGTTATTCTCCAGCTCACCTACAAGGTCTTCACCGATGAATCCCACATTATAGGGAGTTATGATATATGTGAGGTTTGCGACAGGCTTGAGGCTTCCGCCGTTTGCATACGCAACGCCCACCAGAAAATCAATTATTCTTCTCTTGTTTTCCGGAGATGCAGTCTCAAGATTGAGTACGACCGTCTTCTTTGCGATAAGATGATCGGCTATCTGCTTGGCGTCAGTGAATGCGGAGGGCTTTACAAGCACTACCTGAAGCTGTGCCGTTGTCTGGATATTCACTACCTTGTTTCTTCTTCCACCCTCATTGCCTGACGGCTCGTCGCTGTCGGATGATGAGTAGCCTGAACGCTCAGGAGCGTGACGTACAGGCACATCAGCCTGATCCATGTCATCGTCTTCCTCCGATCCGAGGAAAAATTCCTTGATGTTTTCAAAAAGCTTCATATTTATTTCTCCGTTCTCCGCATTTATCTGTTCTATCGTTGCGGGCAAATGCGGCGTGCCCTTGTTTATGAGGACAGATCTCTGCCGATCTGTCCGATTTTACAGACGGTTTGTTCCGCCGTAATTCCTTGCGCCGAAAAGTCCCGTTCCTATCCTTACAAGGGTAGAACCGTACTTCACCGCCTGAACATAGTCTCCGGTCATTCCCATAGAGAGTACGTCCATACCGTATTTATCACGGAGGCTGTTGTACAGCTCCTCCATTCTTCCAAGAAATACATCGCTGTTTCCGGGAGGCGGTATAGTCATAAGACCTCTTATCCTTATGCCGTTCAGCTCCGAGATCTGCTCTAAAAGCTCTTCCACAGCTCCGGGAGCTGTGCCGCTTTTGGACTCCTCGCCGCCGATATTCACCTCACAAAGGATATCCATGACCTTGCCGCAGCCGACCGCCAGACGGCTTATCTCCTCTGCGAGCCTGAGACTGTCGACCGACTGTATCATACTCATGGGCTTTATGATATACTTCACCTTATTTGTCTGCAAATGTCCGATGAAATGTACCTGCGCAGGATCATACTGCTCTGCCTTGGACAGATACTCCTGCACCCGGTTCTCACCCAGAAGGTCAATTCCCATACCGATCGCATGATTGACCGCTTCAGGAGCAACAGTCTTAGTGACAGCCATAATTCTCACATTGCTTCTGCCGTATTTTGCACAAGCCTCCGCAATATTCTCACGTATAATGCGCAGGTTCTCGTCTATGTATGAAAAGCTGCTGTTCATCATTTTTCACCTTCGATCAGAATATCGTCATACAGAGCAAGATACTCCGGATCTTCCGTATGTATAGCCGAAAGAACGTATCCGCTGCCCTCATAGATCACGTCGATCTTCTTAAATTCCACCTGCTCGCCTTTGAGGATATTCACGCCCTTATAGGTAACGTATGCTCCTGTGGGAGTGCCGTTTTCGTCAAGAGCTTCTTCCTCCTTGAAGACTATCGCCTCACGGGGAACACGCAGTCCCTTGTAGGGCAGCTTATCCTTTGTCAGCTCGATATTCTCGGTACGATGCTGAACAAGCTCCTTACTGAACCGGCTGCATTCGATAATGATTATACTCTCGGCAGGATCACCCTCATCACGTATGCTGCGGACCTCTCCTTTGAACATATCCGCAGAGGATCCCACTCTCAGCCATACGGTATCACCTGCTTCATACTGTTTTCGGGAGTTATCCACAATTCCCGCAAGATACCAGCAGTAGCCGTCCACCAGTTTGCCGACAATGTTTTTTTCGTCACTGCGGCTGTCGGTGACGCTGTTTATCTGAGCAATGGTAAGCGTATCTATCATTGAGCTGTTCAAAAGCGATTCATAGCCGTCACAGTAGCTGACAAAATATGCCGATCTGTCCGATTTTATAGACTCTATCGGAGCTGACGACTGCTGCCGGAGCGCTGCAAGCTGTGAATTTATGTCTGCGATCTGCTGACTGAAATCCTCTACCTCGTCGGTGATTATCTGGTAGGTGCTCATCTGTACGAGGAGAGTATCCTTCACTGAGGCAAGCGAATCATAGTCACGCATATCCCGGCAGTACATGAGACTGCGGTAGTTTTCCTCTATTTTTTCAGAAAGTCCTGCCGGCTGTGCGGACTCGATAGTACCGGGATTCTGTATTTTTTCCAGTATCTCAAGCTCCCCGGTGAGCTTTTCGATCTCACGGCTGCGGCTTATCTGACTGTCATCGGTATAGACATCTGCTATAATACTGCCGTTTCCGAGTTTCCCACCGTCAGCGACATTATAGCTGAGAACGCCCGCACCGCTGTAGGTGATCTGCTGCTCGTCCCTTATAAAGACTCCCCTGAACTCCTCCGAGGCGGTAGCTTCGGCTATGAGAGCACATTCCGTATCGCTTTCTTTATTCCGGAAGTTGTATAGTATGCTTATGAAGACTATCAGGAACAGCACAAGTACGGTATTTCGGAGTATCTTGACCATGAGGCTGCCCTCAGGCTTATAGAAGCGCATTCACACCACCCTTATTCGGTCTTGTCGGAGGCATCAAGTATGGAAACAGCTCTTGCGGGGATTATGGTAGAAATAGCGTGCTTGTATACGAGCTGCTGCTTGCCGTCACAGTCGAAGATAGCCACATAGCTGTCAAAGCCTTTTACCATTCCCTTGAACTGGAATCCGTTGGTCAGGATTATGGTCACCATTATCCTTTCCTTTCTGCACTGGTTCAGGAACACGTCCTGAAGATTGATCGTTTTGTTCATACACATTATTCCTTTCTTTTTCCTTTCGTGTGCACAGCTGCAATGCTCCTGCCTTTTTTCGGGAGAAACGGCACTCTCCTGCGGCAGTACGGACACTCATTCTGCCGTGAAAGCCGTGTCCGACAGCAACACACATTATCATTATATCACATATTCCGGTAATTTGCTATAGATTTTTTAGATTTTTCATAAATTTCATTTTTTTTATCAAATCCGTCAAAAATGATCCACTTTATTCGTTTATTTTTTCTGAACCATGTCAGTTGCCTTTTAGCATAATGACGTGTTTCCTGTCGTATTTTGTCAAGACACTCCTCCAGAGAAGCATTATTCTCGAAGTAGGGGATAAGCTCCTTATAGCCGATAGCACAGGCTGCCGTCTTCATTGAGCCCTCCTGCCACAGTCTGCGAGCCTCCTCCACAAGACCGTTTGCAGCCATTTCGTCCACACGCATATTTATACGTTGATAGAGTGTCTCTCTGTCGGCGCAGTCAAGTCCGAGGATAAGCGAGTCATAGGGACTTTCCTCAAGACGGCTTTCGGCTTTCAGATCGCTGAATTTCCTGCCCGTCAGGTGTATGACCTCCAGCGCACGGATAACTCTCACAAGATTATTCGGGTGGATACCGGCAGCAGCCTTCGGATCGGCATTCACCAGCTTTTGGTAGAGAGCCTCTTTCCCCTCACGCTGTGCGAAAGAGTAAAGGCTGTTTCTGTAAGTCTCATCACTGCCGCCCTCAGAGAATTTCACGTTGTCAAGCAGCGAATCTATGTAAAGCCCCGTACCTCCCACGATTATGGGGAGCTTCTGCCGTGAAAGCACCTCTCTGATCTTCTCGTTGGCGAGTTTCACATAATCGGCTGCGCTGAACGACACGTTCCTGTCTATTACACCGATCAGGTGGTGGGGAATTCCCCTCATCTCCTCGGCAGTAGGTTTAGCGGAGGCAATGTCCATCCCCTTGTAGATCTGCATAGAATCGGCAGATATGACCTCTCCGCCGTATTGCTCCGCAAGGTACACACCAAGATCGGTCTTACCCGATGCAGTAGGTCCTACAACAGCAAGTACACGAGGCTTATCCATAGCCGTCATCTCCCCTCATAGCATTAAGTCCTGCCGAATTGTCTTTCCATATTTGACTTTGTCATAGTGAACATCACCGGTCTGCCGTGCGGACAGTGACGTATTCTCTGATCCGAGATCACCTGCTCTGCAAGAGCCTGCAGCTCTCTTATGTCGTTTTTGTCGTTTGCCTTTATTGCCGACTTGCACGCTACCGTATGGAGCAGATCATCAAGAACATGAGACGACGGATCATGCTTGAAAAGCCGGAGATTTTCTGCGATCTCAGAGACAATATCCTCAATATCAAGATCGATCACAAAGGTAGGAACAGCCGTCACCACCACACAGGGACGCTTTGAAAAATCAAAGGAGAATCCCATATCTGCAAGAAGCTCCTCATTTGCCTCGACCGCACTGAATTCATCTTCCGTCAGGAGAACGCTCACGGTACTCATGAGCATCTGCCTGTACTGTCGGCAGTTACGGCTTTTGAGCCGTTCAAAGATTATCCTTTCGTGAGCGGCGTGCTTATCAATGATTATCATGGTATTGTCGTCCGTTTCACCGATCACATACACTCCGAAGACCTCTCCTATGACACGCAGTTTCGGCTTTGCCCTCCACACAGACTGCGCAGGCTTTTCCTCTTCCTTGAACGAACTGCTGTTTATGTAGCTGAAGCCTTCTATTTTCTGCGGAATTTCCGCATTATCGCAAGCGTTTTCACTTTCCGCGGGTGCGCTGCTTTGCAGCTCTCTCTCCGGGAGCTTTTTTTCCTGTGTGATATCACTCTCCGGAACGTTTTCTTTTTCCGGTCGGAGTACATTTTCCTGCGGTGCTGCCCCTTGCGGAAGCTCCTTTATCTGCGGTGTTTCCTCATGCGGCAGTGTGTCCCCCTGCTCGGTGTCGGAAATCTCACGCTCTCTTTCCTCTATTTTATTGATCGGCGTGAACATGAATTCTCCCTGTACCGATTCGGGAGGATCGGGCGCTTTTGTCAGGTCATTGTGAGCTTTCAGCTCATATTCATAAATAAGCCCGTTGTTCATGAACGTATTTTTCACGGCGAAATATATTGCGTCGGAAATGGTCTTCTCGTCGGCAAAGCGCACCTCTGCCTTTGTGGGGTGCATATTAACGTCCATTGCTGACGGAGGAAGATCTATCATCATAACGCACGCCGGAAATTTTCCCTGCATCAGCAAATTCGTGTACGCATTCTCCATTGCCGCCGAACAGAGCTTAGAGCGCACATATCTGCCGTTCACGAAAAAATTCTGAAACGCCCTGTTGTTCTTGGCATACAAAGGCTTGATCACATATCCGGATATCCTTACTCCCTCATACTCATAGTCAAGGGGCAGAAGATCGTTGACAAAGTCTCTGCCGTAAACAGCATATACCGCCGAATAAAGCTCTCCGTCACCGCCGGAACTAAACTCCTGACGATTGTCTCTTATGAACCTGAATGAGATATCGGGACGTGACATGATTATTTTCCGGAGTATCTGACTTACGGCATTTGCCTCGGCAACGTCCTTTTTCATGAATTTCCGACGTGCCGGAACGTTGTAGAAAAGATCACGTATTATGATAGTCGTTCCGTCAGGACAGCCGCCCCGCTCGCAGAGTATCTCCTCACTGCCCTCCATCTTGTAGAGCGTGCCATATGTCTCGTTACGGAGCTTCGTCATAACATCGACCTTTGAAACAGCAGCGATCGAGGCAAGCGCCTCTCCTCTGAATCCGAGAGTAATTATGTTGTTAAGATCGTCTTTACCGCTGATCTTGCTGGTGGCATGGCGGAGAAACGCCGTGGGAACTTCGTCAAATGACATACCACAGCCGTCATCGGAAACACGCATATATGTAACTCCGCCGTTTTTTATCTCAACAGTGATGTGGCGAGCTCCCGAATCTATTGAATTTTCGACAAGCTCCTTTATGACCGAGGAAGGGCGTTCTATGACCTCTCCGGCAGCAATAAGCTCCGATATTTCCTTGCTGAGGACTTTTATTGACAATCCTATCGACCTCCGTACTGCTATATGCCTAAAATCGTTAATTCTCCGAATTTTTCAAGAGCCGAGCGCATCCACGAGTCTATCTCTTCAAGAGCTTTCAGTGCGCTGCCCTCTGCGTTTTCAAAGAGCTTTTCCCGATCCGCTGCCCTGACAGTGCTCACTCCGTACATATCATACCCGTGAACATTTTCCCTCAGCAGCTTGGTCAATCCGCAGTCATGCATCACATCATCATGTATGTAAAGTGAGTCCTCGTTCCACACATTTTCATTCCATTTTCCGGGGAAAAACTCGTGCCACAGCGTTCCTCTTCCCTCTATCTCGCTCTTGGTGTGAAAATATCCCATATCCTCACCTCTTTATCATCTCCGACATATCTATCAAAAGCTGCCGGCACTCCGCATCTGTAAGCTCGTCTATATTTGTACGTTCGAGCAGTCTGAGAGCGTTTTTGCGATTCTCACCGCCGAAGCTGATCTGTCCGCTGTCAGAAAGGCTCTCTGCTGAATTTTCCGTCCGATGAGCACGCTCCATCTCTTCAAGAAGCTCCCTCGCCCGGTCGATGACCTTATTCGGCAGTCCGGCAAGCTTTGCCACATCAACGCCATAGCTTTCGTCAACGCCGCCGGGAACGATCTTTCTCAGAAAGCGTATCGTTCCGCCGTGTTTATTAACTGCAATGCTGTAATTTTTCACGCCCTCAAGCTGATCCTCAAGACCTATCAGCTCATGGTAATGGGTAGCGAAAAGCGTCTTGCACCTGAGTTTTTTCGAGGAGCAGATATACTCCGCAACGGCTCTTGCAATGCTTACGCCGTCAAACGTGGACGTTCCCCTGCCCACCTCATCAAGAATGACAAGGCTGTCGGGAGTGGCGTTTTTCAGGATATCGGATACCTCACTCATCTCCACCATGAACGTGCTCTGTCCGGCGGTAAGATCATCAGATGCTCCCACACGGGTGAATATTTTGTCAACGACCGAGATCTTCGCCGAATCTGCCGGAACGAAGCAGCCGATCTGAGCCATCAGCACTATAAGCGCAGCCTGTCTCATATATGTGGATTTACCGGACATATTCGGTCCTGTGATGATGGACATTCTGTTTGACTTGTTATCTATGTACAGATCGTTCGGGACGAACACCTCGTCCTCCAGCATAAGCTCCACGACCGGGTGTCTGCCTGCTTTTATGTCAATTGAGCCGTCTATCGAGATCTCCGGCTTCACATAGAGATTGCGCAGCGAGACCTCTGCAAACGAACAGAGAACGTCCACTGCCGCCACAGACGAAGCTGTTTTCTGAACGCTTTCAAGCTGTGTTGCAAGAAAATCTCTCACCTCGGCAAAAATATCAGCCTCCAGTGTCAATGCCTTGTCCTTTGCGCCGAGTATCGTGTTTTCGGCATTTTTCAGCTCCTCGGTGATGAAGCGCTCCGCATTGGCAAGAGTCTGTTTTCTTATCCAGCCCTCCGGTATGAGATCGTAATAAGAGCGTGTCACTTCAAGGTAGTATCCGAACACACGGTTGAAGCCTATCTTCAGGTTCTTGATGCCCGTAGTCTCACGCTCACGCTGCTCTAATTCAGCGATGATATCTTTACCGTTGTTCATGATATGCCTGAGATCGTCAAGCTCCTTGTTGAAGCCCGCCTTGATCACGCCGCCGTCCTTTACCGATACGGGAGGCTCGTCCATTATGGCATTCTCCACCAGTCTGACTATTTCGTCAAGACCTGAGATACCGCTGTTGTATTTTTTCAGCAGCTTTGAACCCTCCAGCTTTTCGAGTTCCTTTTTTATGAACGGGAGCTGCTCTGCCGTTTGGGCAAGCGCTTTCAGATCACGGGGATTTGCCGTTTTGTACATGACCTTTGTCATAAGGCGCTCCAGATCGTATACACGGTCAAGGAGATCGCATATATCATTCAGCACGATGCTTTTTCGGCACAGCATCTCCACAGCGTCAAGCCTTTCGATGATGCGGGCAGGACTTCTCAGCGGCTGCTCGATCCAGTTTTTCAGCATACGCCTACCCATAGATGTTCTTGCGGAGTCAAGCACCCAGAGCAGTGAGCCTCTGCGCTCTTTGCTGCGGAGTGTCTCTGTAAGCTCAAGATTACGCCGGGCATTCATGTCAAGTCCCATGAAGACATCACCGCTGAGTATTTCGATATCCGTAAAGCGTGAAACAAGGCTCTTCTGGGTGTCGTTTATATATTCAAAAAGTCCGCAGACAGCCCGGCAGTCCGTACCGTTTTCACTGATACCGAGCTCTTGCAGCGATTTTACTCCGAAGACAGCCGCAGCCGCAGCGGCACTGCGCTCCGGAGAAAAGCACACCGTATTCCTGAGAGTGACCGCACATTTCAGTTTCAGCTTCACAAAATTCGCCACGTTGCTCATCGAGAGGAAACTCTCGGTAAAGACGATCTCTGCCGGCTGACAGCGTGAAAGTTCGCTGATAACGCTCTCCTCAACATTTTTTCCGTCAAAACTGCACAGAAACGCCTCACCCGTGGAGATATCCGCAGAAGCGATGCTGCACGCTCCCGATTTCTCATCGCAGTATACGGCAGATATAAAATTGTTGCTGCCATCGTCAAGCATACTGCTCTCCGTGAGCGTTCCCGGAGTAACCACCCGTATAACATCACGGACGACTATTCCCTTGGTTTCAGCCGGATCGGTGAGCTGTTCGCAGACAGCGACCTTATAGCCGAGATCAATGAGTTTCTTTATATACAGATCTGCCGCATGATACGGCACGCCGCACATGGGCGCACGTTCATCAAGACCGCAGTCTCTGCCGGTGAGAGTCAGCTCCAGTGCCTTTGAAACGGTAACAGCATCGTCAAAGAACATTTCATAGAAATCTCCCAGACGGAAAAACAATATGCAGTCCTCATACTTATCCTTCACCTCAAGATACTGCTGCATCATGGGTGAGATCCTGCTCCTGTCAATATTCATTATGATCCACCACTATCTTATAAATTCCTCACGAGCAGCCTCCGCATTCGGCACAGCTTCCGGCACAGCCTGACGAGGGCTCACAGGTATCGGGATCTTCGCCGTTTGCGCAGAGTGAGATTATCTCATTTATACTTGATACCAGTCCCTCAAGAGACTTCTGTGCTGCATTGAAGACGAGCATATTCTTGTTCGCCATGATCTTCCTGTAGACCTCTTTCAGCTCACGGTCAGTCTCTCTGAGCTTATCGTGATCGGCGTTTTCGCTGCTCATTATTGTATTAAGTTCTGCCCGAAGCTCATCAAAGCGGTTTATATCCGCCTGAAGTGCGGTATCCTCGTCATTTACCTGCTTTGCGAGCATATATGCAATATACCTGTCGTCCTGCTGGAGCGCTTTGCCCAGCTCACGAGCCATCTGAATAATATCCATAACTAACTCCTTATTTATATTATCTCCCCACGCACTGCCCAGTTCATGGCATCGGTTATCTTAACTCTGACAAACTGCCCTATAAGCTGTTTGTCTCCCATGAATTCCACAATGACGTTTTCCGGACTTCTTCCCGTGAGATATCCCTTGTGTTTCTTTGAGATCTCCTCTGCCAGCACACGCAGCTCTTTTCCGATGAATTTACTGTGGAATTCCTGTGATATCTCTCCCTGCGTCAGCAGCAGCTCTCCCATGCGAATACTTTTGACCTCTTTCGGAACGGGATCTTCCATTTCGGCAGCCTTTGTTCCGGAGCGCTTTGAATATATGAATGAGTAGATATTGCTGAATCTCACACGCTTTACAAGCTCCATGGTCGCCTGAAACTCCTCATCAGTCTCGTTCGGGAAGCCTACGATTATATCCGTGGATATCGACAGATCGGGATCGTGTCTGCGTATCTCATCAATTATCGCAAGATAATCTTCGGCAGTATAGTGACGGTTCATTCTCCGCAGCACATCGCTGCTGCCGCTCTGGACGGGAAGATGTATGTGCTTTTCTATCTTTTCGCATCGAAAGATCGTCTCTATCAGCTCATGTGAAAAATCCTTCGGGTGCGAGGACATAAATCTGACCACAAAATCTCCGTCCACCGCATTTATTTTTTCAAGGAGCTGCGTAAATCCGATACCGTCGCCGCCGTTATAGGAGTTGACGTTCTGTCCGAGCAGCATTATCTCCTTGTAGCCGCGTCCTGCAAGACTGCGGATCTCTTTCAGTATATCCTCGGCAGGACGGCTGCGCTCTCTTCCCCTGACATAGGGAACTATGCAGTATGTACAGAAATTATTGCAGCCGTACATTATCGGCACACTCGCCTTGAACCTGCTCTCACGCACCGGAGTGTACGGAAATTCATCGTTTTCGGCTAATCCTACCGTGAATTTCCTTTTTTTGAAAAAGTCAAGCAGCAGATACGGAAGATCGGCAGCAGCATTCGTTCCAATGACAATATCCACCTGCGGATATGAGCGCCTTATACGTTCAGCCATATTGCTCTGTGCCGTCATGCAGCCTGCAATACCGATCACCAGCCGGGGATTTTCCTCCTTGAGCTTCTTCATGCTGCCGATAACGCCGAACACTCTGTCCTCCGCCGATTCACGCACCGCACACGTATTGATGATTATGATATCGGCATTCTCCGGATACTTGACCGGTGTGAAGCCGAGTCTTCTCAGAGTGCCTTTTATTTTTTCGCCGTCCGAGACATTGAGCTGACAGCCGAACGTCCTGACATAATAGCTCCCCGGTCTTTCCCCGAGCACAGCCTTAAATTCATTTATGACAGATCTGTCGTCCTTCAAGATCATTCCTCCGTGGTCGTTTTTATGAGTGAAAATATCACTCCCGTATACTATTGTAACATAAAACAAGAAAAATATCAAGTATTTTCACAAAAAGCTCTTGACAAATGCGGATATCCGTGATATAATAGCTTTGTAAACCGTTGATGCGGAGATAAAGCATATCATGCTTCCACAGAGAATCCGGGGGGCTGAGAGCCGGACGAAAAACAGGTATGCAAATGGACCGCTGAGGGCGCAGTCAAATGGAAGAGCGCTGCCCGTGGGGATATCCTCTCTGACGGATCTCCTGCCGGGACTCTGATCTCTGAAAGAGTATTCTGCGACGTATGGCTGACGTTACAAGTCCGGGATATGCCGGTATCCTGCAAAAGTGCACAGCTGTTGCTGTGAATCAAGGTGGCACCACGGATAGTTTGTTTATTCGTCCTTGACAGATATGTTTCTGTCAGGGACTTTTTTTTAACAAACGACAAATTTATCCGGCGTTTACTATTTGCCGATCCGCACTAAACACGCATAATACCGATCTCATTCCAAAAACTGTGCAGGATTTTCGTTACGCCGGGTTTTAGAATGAAATTAGTATAAGCGTGCGGATATGCAAGGCGCTATTACACCGGCGGAAAGGAGTTTTTTATGAAGTTTTTTCCCGATTTTGAAACCGTAAAGCAGATCGCCGGCTCCTCACAATACGATATACTCCCCGTGAGCTGTGAGATCATGTCGGATATCTGCACACCGGTGGAGGCTCTGATGATATTGAAAAATGTCTCCACCCACTGCTATATGCTGGAGTCCGTCACCGAAAAGGAAAAATGGGGACATTATACGTTCCTCGGCTTTGATCCGGAATTACAGATCACCTGCGCCGGAAATGAGATCAGCGTGGGCGGCATCAAAATGACTACAGACGATCCCAAAACGCAGATACGCCAGCTCCTCAGACAGTACAGAAGCCCGTCGTTCAGCGAGCTTCCGTCATTCACAGGCGGACTTGTGGGATACTTTTCATATGATTTTCTCGGATACTCCGAAAGCTCAGTGCGCATCGAAACAGAGGATACCGAAAATTTCAAGGACGTTGACCTTATGCTTTTCAAAAAAGTCATTGCGTTTGATAACTTCCGGCAGAAAATAATCCTCATTGCCAATATGGAGCTTGACGATCCGGAAACAGGCTACAATAAGGCAAAATTGGAGCTGACTCAGCTTGCGGAGCTTCTCAGACACGGCGAACGAAGACATGAACCCGCCGGTCATCTGACCGGTGAAGTCACTCCCCTTTTCAACAAGGAGCAGTTCTGCTCAATGGTGGAGAAGGCTAAATACCATATCAGAGAGGGAGATATTTTCCAGATCGTCCTTTCAAACCGCCTCAGTGCTCCTTTTGAGGGCAGTCTTCTGAATACCTACAGAGTCCTGAGAACTCTCAACCCCTCGCCGTATATGTTCTATTTCTCGGGCACTGATGTTGAGATAGCCGGTGCATCGCCGGAAACTCTCGTAAAATTAGAGGACGGCGTGCTCCATACGTTCCCGCTTGCAGGAACACGTCCCAGAGGTAAAACGGACGATGAGGACAAGGCACTTGAAACCGAGCTTCTTGCCGATGAAAAGGAGCTTGCAGAACACAATATGCTCGTTGATCTGGGAAGAAACGATCTCGGCAAGATAAGCCGCTTCGGAAGCGTTGTCGTGGAAAAGCTCCACATCATCGAAAGATACTCCCACGTAATGCATATCGGATCTACCGTCAGGGGCGAAATTCGTGATGAATTCGATGCTCTTGACGCAGTGAGCGCCGTTCTGCCTGCCGGAACGCTCTCGGGCGCACCTAAGATCAGAGCCTGTCAGCTTATAGCTGCTCTCGAAAACAACAAGCGTGGCATCTACGGCGGAGCGATCGGATATATAGATTTCACCGGAAACCTTGACACCTGCATCGCCATAAGGATCGCCTACAAAAAGAACGGCAAGGTCTTTGTGCGCAGCGGTGCGGGAATAGTTGCCGACTCCGACCCGGAAAAGGAGTATCAGGAATGCATAAACAAAGCCGCAGCAGTCGTTAATTCACTTAAACTTGCAGAGGAGGCGGACTAATGATACTTCTCATTGATAATTATGACAGTTTCTCCTATAATCTGTTTCAGCTTGTGGGAGAAATATGCCCGGATATAAAGGTCATCAGAAATGACGAAATGACCGTTGCTGAGATAGAGGAGCTCGCTCCCGAAAGGATAATAATTTCTCCCGGTCCGGGACGTCCGCAGGATGCCGGAATTATAATCGAGGCGGCGGCGACGGTCTGCCAAAAGATCCCCACACTCGGAGTATGCCTCGGTCATCAGGCGATATGTGCGGCTTACGGTGCGGAGATAACGTATGCGGCAAGGCTTATGCACGGCAAGCAGTCGATCGTCAGGTTCATGGGAGATTCCCCCATTTTCAAAGGTCTGGGAGAAAGCGCTCCCGTGGCAAGATATCACTCCCTTGCGGCAAAATCTGACACTATACCTGATTGCTTTACCGTCACTGCCGTTGCCGATGACGGCGAGATAATGGCTGTCCGGCATAACGACTATCCCATTTACGGAGTTCAGTTCCACCCGGAATCCATTATGACTCCGGACGGAAAGACCATGCTGAAAAATTTCATCAGTCTATGAAAATCAAATTTATATAAAGGAGTTTTGTACCATGATAAAAGAAGCCATAGTCAAGATAGTTGACAAACAGGATCTCACCTATGAGGAGGCTTATCAGGTCACAACAGAGATAATGACCGGACAGACCACTCCCACACAGAACGCTGCATTTCTTGCGGCACTTTCGACCAAAAGTGCAAAAGCCGAAACTATTGAGGAGATCACCGGCTGCGCCGCCGCTATGAGAGATGCCGCCACCAAGTTCGAGAATGATCTTGATCTTCTCGAGATCGTCGGAACAGGCGGCGATAACGCTCACAGTTTCAACATCTCCACCACCTCGGCGATAATCACTGCCGCATCGGGAGTTATGGTCGCCAAGCACGGAAATCGTGCTGCCTCCTCTCTCTGCGGAACAGCAGATTGTCTGGAGGCACTGGGAGTGAATATCTCCCTCGAGCCCGAAAAATGCCGTGAGCTCCTTGAAAAAACGGGTTTCTGTTTCTTCTTCGCACAGAAATACCACACCTCCATGAAATACGTTGCTCCTATCAGAAAGGAGCTCGGCATCAGAACGGTGTTCAATATCCTCGGACCTCTGACTAATCCCTCCAATCCGAGCCGCCACCTCCTCGGAGTGTACGACCGCTCACTCGTTGAGCCTATAGCAGAGGTGCTCATGAAACTCGGCTCAAAGACGGGAATGGTGGTCTACGGAACAGACAAACTTGACGAGATCTCGCTCAGCTCCTCCACTGCTGTCTGCGAATACAGGGACGGCGGGATGAAAAACTACGAGATCACTCCCGAGCAGTTCGGCTTCGAGAGATGCTCAAAGGACGATCTCAAAGGCGGCACGCCTGCTGAGAACGCTCAGATCACACGAAACATACTCACCGGGGCTGAAAAGGGACACAAGAGAAACGCTGTGCTCCTCAACGCCGGAGCCGCTATATACATCGGCGGTAAAGCAGATTCAATGGCTGAGGGCGTAAAACTCGCCGGAGAGATCATCGACAGCGGAAAAGCTGCGGAGCTTCTTGAAAAGCTCATACAATGCTCAAATAACTGAGGTGACATATGAACATACTCGATAAGCTCGCCGACCATGCAAGAGAACGCACTCAGGCAGCCAAGGAAAAAATAAGCCTTGATGAAATGAAAGATCTTGCCATGTCACTGCCGGCGAACGGTTTCCCCTTTGAGGAGGCGATACGCAGCAATCCGGAGATATCATTCATCTGTGAGTGCAAGAAAGCATCTCCCTCAAAGGGCATCATCGCTGAAGATTTTCCGTATCTGGAGATCGCACGTGAATATCAGTCGGCAGGCGCTGACTGCATCTCCGTACTCACCGAGCCGAAATGGTTTCTCGGCAGCAGCGAATATCTCAGAGAAATAGCTGCTGAGGTGGATATTCCCTGTCTGCGGAAAGATTTTACCGTGGACGAATACATGATCTACGAGGCTAAGGTCCTGGGAGCTTCCGCTGTGCTGCTGATATGCTCTATCCTGACGCAGGATCAGATCGCTGATTATATCGGTATCTGTGATATGCTGGGACTTTCTGCACTGGTCGAGGCTCACACCGGGGAGGAGGTAAAGGCTGCCGCCGCTGCCGGAGCACGCATCATCGGAGTAAATAACCGTGATCTGAAGGACTTTTCGGTCGATACGGAAAACAGCAGGCGAATGATATCACTTGTGCCGGAGGATATCCTTTTCGTTTCGGAAAGCGGTGTCCGCAGTGCAGAAGATGTCCGCTTGCTGAGAGAAGCCGGAGCTGATGCCGTACTCGTCGGTGAGGCACTGATGAAAGCTCAGGACAAGACCGAAATGCTCAGAAAGCTGAGAGGCTGATATGACGAAAATAAAAATATGCGGACTTTCACGTGAAGAGGATATCATCTGCGTGAACGCCCTCTGCCCCGAATACATCGGATTTGTCTTTGCTGAAAAAAGCCGCCGATTTGTCACGGCGGAAAAGGCTCTCGCACTTCGTGAACTCCTTGACAGAAAGATCACTCCCGCAGGTGTTTTCGTGGATGCATCGCCGGAGCTTGCGGCTCGCATTGCAGATCGGGGAGCAATTGATGTGATACAGCTCCACGGCAATGAGGATAACGCCTATATAGCCAAACTCCGCACCCTTACGAATGTTCCTGTTATAAAGGCATTCCGCATAAGGAGCAGCGAAGATATTCAGGCAGCAGAAAGCTCACAGGCAGACTATGTGCTGCTTGATTCGGGCTGCGGAACAGGCATTACCTTCGACTGGTCGCTTATCGGAGATATAAAGCGTCCGTATTTTCTTGCAGGAGGTCTTGACTGTGATAACGTTGCCGATGCTGTAAAAAATCTCTCGCCGTATGCTGTTGACGTCAGCTCCTCGATGGAAACTGACGGAGTGAAAGATCCGCAGAAAATAAAAGATTTTATACAAAAAGTCAAGGGATCGTGTCCCTGATACCGATCTCATCCCGAAAACCGTACGGGATCTTCGCAAAGATCCCCCGGTCTTAGAGTGAGATCGGTATGATATCATAATTTGAAAGGAATGATACCAATGCCCGAAAAAGGACGCTTCGGTATACACGGAGGTCAGTATATTCCGGAAACTCTGATGAATGCTGTCATCGAACTGGAGGCTGCCTACGAAAAATACCGCAATGATCCGGAGTTCAACAAGGAGCTGACCGAGCTTCTGAATAATTACGCCGGAAGACCATCTCTGCTTTACTATGCCGAAAAGCTCACCAATGATCTCGGAGGAGCTAAGATATATCTCAAACGTGAGGATCTCAACCACACAGGCTCTCACAAGATAAATAACGTGCTCGGTCAGGCTCTGCTTGCAAAGAAAATGGGCAAAACACGCCTCATTGCCGAAACAGGCGCAGGTCAGCACGGAGTCGCTACTGCCACTGCCGCCGCTCTCCTCGGAATGGAGTGCGTCGTATTTATGGGCGAGGAGGACACAAAACGTCAGGCATTGAACGTCTATCGTATGAAGCTCCTCGGCTCGGAGGTCATCTCCGTCAAAACAGGAACGGCTACTCTGAAAGATGCTGTCTCTGAAGCCATGAGAGAGTGGACATCACGCATTGACGACACTCACTACTGTCTCGGCTCTGTTATGGGACCGCATCCGTTCCCCACTATCGTAAGAGATTTTCAGGCTGTTATCTCCCGTGAATCAAGGGCGCAGATACTTGAAGCAGAGGGACGGCTTCCCGATGCCGTTATCGCCTGCGTGGGAGGAGGCTCTAACGCTATAGGCAGCTTCTACCACTATATCCCCGACAAGAGTGTACGTCTCATAGGCTGTGAGGCTGCCGGCAGGGGCATTGATACGTTCGAGACTGCCGCTACCGTAAATACCGGAAGCATCGGCATTTTCCACGGAATGAAGTCTTATTTCTGTCAGGACGAGTACGGTCAGATCGCTCCCGTATATTCAATATCCGCAGGTCTGGACTATCCCGGTGTAGGTCCCGAACACGCATACCTCCACGATATCGGCAGAGCGGAGTATGTTCCCGTGACAGACGATGAAGCTGTCAACGCTTTTGAGTATCTTTCACGTACGGAGGGAATAATTCCCGCAATAGAATCAGCTCATGCTGTGGCATATGCCGTGAAGCTCGCTCCGCAGATGGATAAGGACAAGATCATCATAATAACCATTTCCGGACGCGGCGACAAGGACTGCGCTGCCATTGCAAGATACAGAGGAGAAGAGATCTATGAATAATATCCGTGACGCTTTCAAAGAGAAAGCTTTTATACCATTCATAACCTGCGGTGATCCCGATCTTGAAACGACCGCCGATGTAGTGCGTGCCTGTGCCGAAAACGGTGCCGATCTCATTGAGCTGGGCATTCCTTTTTCAGATCCCACCGCCGAAGGTCCTGTTATTCAGGGAGCAAATATACGTGCGCTCTCCGGAGGCATCACTACCGACAAAATATTTGGATTTGTGCGTGAGATCCGCCGTGATGTTACCATTCCGATGGTGTTTATGACTTATGCGAACGTTGTGTTCTCCTATGGTGCTGAGAGATTTATGAAACGCTGTCAGGAGACAGGTATCAGCGGTGTGATACTCCCCGATCTTCCCTTTGAGGAGAAAGGCGAATTCGCTGAGGCTGCGGCTTCCTGCGGTATAGATCTCATCTCCCTGATAGCACCCACCTCCCATAACAGGATCGCTATGATCGCCCGTGAGGCTGAGGGATTCATCTATGTTGTGTCAAGCCTCGGAGTTACCGGTGTCCGCAGTGAAATAACCACCGATATCGGCGAGATGGTGCGTGTTATCCGTGAAAATACGAGTGTTCCGTGTGCTGTCGGATTCGGCATCTCAACTCCGGAGCAGGCTGCCAAAATGGCATCACTCTCCGACGGGGCTATCGTAGGCTCTGCCATTATTAAAATAATTGAAAAATACGGCAAGGAAAGTCCCAAATACGTGGGAGAGTATGTACGCTCCATGAAAGAAGCTCTCCGGAATACATAAAGGTGAAGGCTGCACAAGCTGTACCAAAAATTGAAAATCATAAAAAATGTCATCAAAGAAGCTGTGATAAATTCGGAAAAAGCAGTGCTTCTTCGGTGACATTTTTTATTGCAATTTTATTTGCAGAATTTTGTTAAAAAGGTATTGCATTTTTTTTCTTTTAGTGTTATAATTATATTGTATATCTTTGGAATGATGATCTGATTTCTTTTTGAAGGAAGGCGATAAAGTGCTTAGAAGCATGACCGGTTACGGAAGATCACAAAAAATTCTCAACGGACGTGATATTCTTGTGGAGATACGCTCCGTTAATCATAGATATTATGAATATTCATCAAAGATCCCGAGAGCCTACAGCTATATCGACGAAAAGCTCAAATTACTGCTTAAATCCTGCATTTCAAGAGGCAAGGTGGAGATCTCGGTCAATATAACCAATATAGAAAGCAAGGATTCCGTTATCGCTGTGAATAAGGCTGTTGCCGAGGGATATGTGAAGGCACTCCGGGAAGTCGCTGATGAACTGGAGCTGAAGGATGACCTCACGTTATCAAAGCTCATAAAGCTTCCGGATGTTTTCAATATCCGGAAAACTCCCGACAACGAAGAACAGGTGTGGGAGGATATTTCACAAACAGCACGGGAGGCTCTGAAAAATTTTGTTGAAATGCGCCGTATTGAGGGCGAAAAATTGCAAAGTGACATTCTCGCAAGGACTGACTTTATCCTTGAAAGCGTTGCTGATATCGAAGAACTTTCCCCGAAAACTGTTGAAAATTACCGCAGCCGGCTTTATCAGAAGCTCTCGGAAATACTGGAGGGCAGGGAAGCAGACCCGCAGAGGATCATCACCGAGGCTGCTGTATTTGCCGAAAAGATCGCTGTCGATGAGGAGACTGTCCGCCTGAGAAGCCATGTCGCACAGCTTAGGGATCTCCTTGACACTGAGGAGGCTGTGGGCAGAAAGCTCGATTTCATCGTCCAGGAAATGAACAGAGAGGTCAACACTATCGGCTCAAAGGCTCAGGATCTCGATATCACCAAGCTCGTTGTGGATATGAAGGCTGAGATCGAAAAGATCCGAGAACAGATACAGAATGTAGAGTAGGTGATCCCATGAAGCTTATACACATCGGTTATGGGAATATGGTCTCTGCGGCGAGAATCGTCGCTGTGGTGAGTCCCGAATCCGCACCGATAAAACGTCTCGTCCAGGAGGCTAAGGACGACGGCAGAGCCATAGATGCAACATACGGACGAAAAACAAGGGCTGTCATTATCATGGATACAGGGCATATAGTGCTTTCGTCACTGATCACTGACACGCTTGCCGCAAGAATAAATGACAATGGAGGCGATACCGGCGATGAATAAGGGAAGACTGATCGTTTTTTCTGCACCGTCAGGCTGCGGAAAAGGTACGATGCTTGCTGAGATACTGAAAAATAAGAGTTTCTGCTGCTCTGTATCCGCCACGACACGCAGTCCCAGAGAGGGAGAGCAGGACGGCATAAGCTATCATTTCCTCGGTCGGGAGGATTTCAGACGCAGGATAGATAACAATGAATTTCTTGAATATGCTGAATATTGCGGTAATTTCTACGGAACACTCATCAGCGAGGTGGACGGAAGACTTGAAAAGGGGCTCAATGTCATTCTTGAGATAGAGGTGCAGGGAGCTATGAAGATCAGAGAAAAACGCTCTGATGCCGTTTTTGTGTTCATCGCACCGCCCTCTGTGGGAGAGCTTCGCCGCCGTCTGAAAAAAAGAGGCACCGAAACTGATGATGTTATAGAGGAGAGAGTCTCGAAAGCCGCAGGAGAGATAGCTCTTGCCAAAAATTATGATTATATAATAGTAAACGACGCTCTGGAGGATGCCGTTGATGACTTTTTTGCAGTCATACGTGCTGAAAGGCTTAAAACGGCAAATTCAGGGGACATTATAGATGAGGTGATAAAAAATGCTTAGACCTGCTGTAAATCAGATAATATCAAAAAACGAGAGCTGCTATTCACTGGTGATTGCCGTTGCAAAACGTGCTCGTGAGATCACCACTGAGATCTATAAAAGCGGTCAGATACTGGAGGAAAAACCGGTCAAAACAGCCGTTGAGGAAATAGCAAGCGGCAAATGCAAGATAGTGCTCCCACCATCCGATACCGAATAATGACTCCCGTTGCAGAGATCGCCGTAAGCGGAACAGCCTACTCCTATGATATGCTGTTCAGCTACACTGTCCCGGAGTGTATGCAGGGAAAGATCTCCTGCGGCTGCCGGGTAATGGTGAGCTTCGGACGCAGTATGAAGCTCCGTACAGGTGTCGTCATGGGATTATCCGAGGGCAATGCGGACGGTCTGAAGCCTGTTGCAAAGCTAATTGACGATACACCCGTTATCTCGGAGGAGCTGCTCAAACTTGCCGTATTTCTTCACGATCAAACGTTCTGCACATACTTTGACGCTGTGAAAGCTATGCTGCCTCCTGCGATGAGCATTACCGTCAGGGAGCGTTTCAGACCGGGTACTGCTCCCGAACCGGGAGTGTTGTCCGCTGAGGCAATGACTCTCTATGATGAGCTTGCTTCTATGGACGATGAAAGGCTCAACGCCCGCCTTGAAGAGCTCCGCCCCGGTGAAAAAGCCGCTCTCGGAGAGCTGCTTGATTCGGGAGCGGTTGTCTCGGACAACATATTCCGACAATCAGTGGGAGATGCCTCCGTAAAAATGGTGCGTCTCACTGAGGAATATCTCTCATCGCCCGAAAAATTCAACCTGACTCCGAAACAGAAAGCAGTCGCTCAATTCCTTGAAGAAAACGGTACGGCATCTGTCCGTGAGACTGCGTATATGTGCGGTGTCACTCCGGCAGTTGTAAAGCGGCTCGCTGTGAACGGAGCTGCACAGGAATATGATGCTGAGATCTCCCGGCGTGTAGAAGACGGCTCGGAGGAGCATATTGATCCGGACAGCATTGTACTTTCTCCGGAGCAGCAGAACGTTCACGATGAGGTGTTTGCAAGGCTGACAGAGAAAAAACCGGGCGTTTTCCTTTTGAGAGGAGTTACCGGCAGCGGAAAAACCTCTGTATTTGAGAAGCTCATTTCCGATACAATTAAACTCGGCAGAAGTGCGATGCTCCTTATTCCCGAGATCGGTCTCACGCCGCAGATACTTAAACGTTTCAGAAGTCTTTTCGGTGAGAGAGTTGCCGTAATACACAGCGGTCTCTCACAGGGACAGCGACTTGATGAATATAAGCGGATCAGACGAGGCGATGCGGATATCGTCATCGGAACAAGAAGCGCTGTATTCGCTCCGCTTGAAAATATAGGACTGATCGTCATGGACGAGGAGGGAGAACGCTCATATAAATCGGAAAGCTCTCCACGGTACAATACCGTTGATGCGGCAAAACAGCGCTGCGCTTATCACGGAGCGGTGCTGCTGCTTGCCTCGGCAACGCCCTCGATCGAGAGCAGATATTATGCGGAAAAGGGCAGATATAAGCTGCTGGAGCTTACTAAACGCTATAGCAGCGATGTACTCCCGGAGGTAAGCATAATCGACATGAGTGCAGAGCGTGACGAGGGCAACAGGTCGGAATTCAGCTGCAAACTTGCCGAGGAAATAAGGCTGAATCTGAAAAAAGGAGAGCAGACCATACTTCTCCTCAACAGGCGGGGCTATCACACGATAATAAGCTGCTGCAACTGCTTTCAGCCGGTGTACTGCCCGAACTGCTCCGTACCTCTCACATATCATAAAAAAAACGACCGCCTGATGTGCCACTACTGCGGATATACGGGCGCTCCGGTAAAGGTATGCCCCTCATGCGGTTCGGAACACCTGAAAAGTATGGGTTTCGGTACTCAAAAGCTTGAGGAGGAACTGAGTATGTTCTTTCCGGAGGCAAGGATACTGAGAATGGACGCCGATACTGCGTTTTCCCGATACTCCTATGAGAAGAATTTCAGCGCATTCCGCAGCGGAGAGTATGATATCATGGTCGGGACACAGATGATCGGCAAGGGACTGGATTTCCCAAACGTCACCCTTGTCGGAGTGCTTTCCGTTGACCGTGCGCTGTATGCCGGGGATTTCCGCAGCTATGAGCGGACATTCTCGCTGATAACGCAGGTCGTTGGCAGAAGCGGAAGAGGAAACAGACCGGGACGTGCAATATTACAGACATTCATGCCCGATCACTATATCATGAACCTTGCTGCCGCACAGGACTATGAGGGATTCTACCGTGAGGAGATCGCTATAAGACGTGCGATGATCTTTCCGCCGTTGTGCGATATGTGCATATTCTGCCTCACCGGAAGTGATGATAAGGCTGTAGCCGACGGTGCTGCGTCGATGATCTCGCTGATGAGTGAGAGACTGCGTGAGCTTCAGCCGAAAACACCCGTGAGAGTGCTGGGACCGGTAAAGTGTTCCTATGGAAAAATAGGCGGAAAATTCCGCTACAGAATAATAATGAAGTGTAAGAACAATGCCGAGATGAGAGGCTTCATCAGCGGAGTGCTCATTGCATCGGCAAAACTCAGAGAGATGAAAAAAGTCTCCGTATACGCCGATATGAACGGCGATGCGGGAGTTTAGTCATATTCAGAACATGGAAGGAAGAAAAAAATGGCTTTAAGAAAAATTCTGACAGACAAGGACGAGATGCTCCATAAGGTTTGCAAGCCGGTGGACAAATTTGACGAAAGACTTGCAGTGCTGCTTGATGATATGCACGAAACACTCGATAAGGCTCAGGGACTGGGACTTGCCGCTCCGCAGGTGGGAGTGTGCCGGCGTATATTTATCATGCATCTTGAAAATGATAAGGTTGAGGCAATAAATCCTGAGATCACCATGAAAAAAGGAAAGCAGCGTGTTCAGGAGGGCTGCTTGTCCTGCCCCAATATATGGGGATATGTTACACGTCCCATGAGCTGCCACTTAAAGGCTCAGGACAGATACGGCAACCGGTTCGAGCGGGATTTCACCGATGTCGGAGCTCAGTGTACCTGCCATGAGAACGACCATCTTGACGGTCATGTTTTCACCGAGATCGTGGAGGAATTCTTCGTTCCGGAGGAGGAATGATATCTGATGAACGTTGTTTTTATGGGAACGCCTGAATTTGCTGTTCCGTGCCTGCGCACACTCACTGAGATCAGCACAGTGCAGGCAGTATTCACTCAGCCGGATAAGCCGAAGGGCAGAGGCTACAAGCTGATCCCCACGCCGGTAAAGGCTGCCGCACAGGAGTACGGTATCCGGGTATATCAGCCTCTTTCACTGCGCAGGGGTGAAGATGCCGAAGCCGCATTGAAGATCCTGCGGGAGCTTTCTCCCGATATGATAATAGTCACGGCATATGGTCAGATACTTCCGAAAGAGGTACTGGAGATCCCGAAATTCGGCTGCATAAACATTCACGCATCGCTTCTGCCGGCATACAGGGGAGCTGCTCCCATAAACTGGGTGCTGCTCAACGGCGAAAGCGAAACGGGCGTTACGTCAATGCAGATGAGCGAGGGGCTCGACACCGGTGATATGCTGGTAAAGCGTTCCACACATATTGGTGAGAACGAAACCTATGAACAGCTTTATGCACGGCTTTCCGTTATGGGAGGCGAAGTGCTTGCTGATACGCTCCGGGCTGCCGAAAACGGCGAACTTCACCCGGAGAAGCAAGATCATGAGCTTTCAAGCTACTCCCCCATGATAAAAAAAGAGATGAGCGCCCTTGATTTTTCGCAGACTGCTCAGAAGATACACAATGTCATAAGGGGCGTTACCGGCTTTACCATGCTGGAGGGCAAAAGGCTCAAGGTCTTTGCATCAGAGATATCCGACAGAACGTTTTCTCAGGCTGAAAACGGCGAGGTAGTCGATACTGCGAATTTTGCCGTTAAATGCGGTGACGGAAGAGCGGTCATATTCCGTGAGGTACAGCCTGAGGGAAAAAAGCGCATGAAAACTGAGGATTTTCTGAGAGGGAAAAAAATCGCAAAGGGAGAGATCCTCGGCAGATAAAACTGCCGGCTCCCGTATTCTCAGCCGAAAAACGGCTAATGATGGAGGTATTATTATGGATGTTATTTTACTGCTTATTATGTTGCTGCTGCCGATCATTGCATCGGTCAATGTGAACGCCACATTCAGCAAATACAGCAAGGTCAGAAATTCAAGGGGACTAACTGCCGATCAGGTTGCACGTCAAATACTTGACAGCAACGGGCTTTACAACGTGAGAGTTGAACACGTCAGCGGAAAACTCAGCGATCACTACGATCCTACCACAAACGTAGTGCGCCTTTCTGATTCCGTTTACGGGCAGACTTCGGTTTCCGCAATAGGTGTTGCGGCTCATGAGTGCGGCCACGCCTGCCAGCACGCAGAGGAGTACGCTCCCATAAAGGTGAGAACGGCTCTTGTTCCGGTGACGAATTTCTGCTCAAATTTCTGGTATTTGGCATTTATCGTCGGCATAATTCTTTTTGAGGCAATACCTCAGATACTTTATCTCGGTATCGCTATGTTCGCAATTGTAGTTCTTTTCCAGCTTGTAACGCTGCCTGTTGAGATAGATGCAAGCAGCAGGGCGCTGAAAACGCTGGAGAGCGATGCTGTCTTAGAGTACAATGAGATCCCCAATGCAAAAAAGGTGCTGACAGCAGCGGCATTCACCTATGTTACTTCGCTTGTTGTGTCGATCATGCAGCTTATCAGACTTCTGGCTGCTGCAAGGAGAGATTGATCGTGAATGATGCACGCAGTCTTTCTGTAAAGCTCCTATGCAGGACATTCGGCAGGACAGCGTATTCCAATATACAGCTTGGCAGAGAACCGGGGGTCTCAGGACTTCCGGAGCGTGACCGGCATCTATGCTCGGCAATATATTACGGTGTTATCGAGAGAAAGCTCACTCTTGATCATATCATCAGCGGGCTTTCCTCCCGTCCGATAGAAAAGCTTGATGACACAGTGCTGAATATTCTCAGATGCGGCATCTATCAGCTTTTGTATATGGACAATATCCCTGAGCGGGCAGCCGTCAGCGAGAGCACAGAGCTTGCCAAAAAACTGGGCAAAAGCAGTGCTTCCGGAATGGTGAATGCTGTTCTCAGGAATTTTATACGTCAGGGAAAAAAATATTCCGTTCCGGCGGACAGGCTTCAGGCTGCCTCGCTGAAGTATTCCGCTCCTGTGAGCCTTATCTCCTCACTTGAGACTGATTACGGTCAGGAGCTTGCCGAAGATCTTCTTGCTGATGCACTCCTGCCGCCTCCCGTTATGGTGAGGAGAAATCCTCTTGTATGTACGGTTGAGGAATTCATCTCTGCCGTTGATACCGATGTACGGGAAACTGATGTTCCCGAATGCTATATCCTCGGGGGAGAGGCGATCTCCTCGGAGGCGTTCAGAAAGGGATACTTCCATGTTCAGGATAAAGCATCACAGCTCTGCTGCACGGCTTTATCACCCGATGATAAGGATATCGTCCTTGATATTTGTGCAGCTCCCGGAGGCAAGACATTCACCATGGCTGAAATGATGAACGGCAGAGGAGAGATCTATGCCTTTGATATTCATGAAAAGCGAGTGGGACTTATCCGGCAGGGCGCTCAGCGGCTTTGTCTGAATAATATCAAAGCTGCTGTGGGAGATGCCGCTGTCTATAACGAGAGCCTGCCGCAGTTTACAAAAATACTCTGCGATGTGCCATGCTCCGGTCTGGGAGCTGTCAGGCGCAAGCCGGAGATAAAGTATAAAGATATACATGATTTTGAACGTCTTCCGGAGATACAGTATGCTATTGCGGAAAATGCTCTGCGGTATCTTGCTGTCGGCGGAGAACTTGTATATTCTACTTGTACTCTCAGGCGCAGTGAGAATGATAACGTTTGTGACCGGCTGCTCGATAACCATCCGGAGATAGAGGCAGTGAAACTCTCAGGACTTCTTGACAGCTTCGGAGAGCGGGCAAGTATATTTCCCTGTCATTTCGGCAGTGACGGATTCTTCATAGCAAAATTCAGAAAAAACGGGTGATGATTTGGAAAGCAAGACAGATATCCTCAGCCTCAGTCTTGAAGAGCTGGAAGAGCATCTCGCCGGAATGGGAGAGAAAAAATTCAGGGCGAAACAGGTATTTCAGTGGCTGCACGTTAAAAAAGTCTTTGATTTTGAAAAAATGACTGACATATCTGTCCAATTGAGACGGCTGTTGGAGGAATATTTTTGTATAAACAGACTATTTGCAGAGAAAAAGCTTGAATCCTCCATAGATAATACTGTAAAATATCTATATAGGCTGCATGACGGCAATTATGTGGAGACCGTCCTGATGGAATACAGCTACGGGCACAGCATATGTGTCTCCACGCAGGTAGGCTGCAAAATGGGCTGCCGATTCTGTGCCTCGGCGATCGCCGGCTATGTCAGGAGTCTCACGCCCTCTGAGATACTCATGCAGATCTATGAAACAGAACACGATGCCGGACTGAGAGTATCGGGCGTTGTGCTCATGGGGATCGGAGAGCCGCTCGATAATTTTGACAATGTGGTGAAATTCCTCCGCCTTGTATCGGATAAGAACGGCAATGATCTGAGCCTGCGCCATGTAACGCTCTCCACCTGCGGGATCGTTCCCGAGATATATCGTCTTGCGAAACTCAGGCTTGGTCTGACGCTTTCGGTATCGCTTCACAGCCCCGATAATATCAGACGAAGTGAAATAATGCCTGTGAATCGGGCATATAATATAGACAGGCTTATAACTGCCTGCAAGGATTACATTTCTGCCACGGGAAGACGCATCACCTTTGAGTATGCTGTCATCGAGGGCGTGAATTCTTCCCGTGAGGACGCCGACCGTCTGGCAGATCTTATACGGGGCATGAACTGTCACGTGAATCTTATCCCTGTGAACAAGGTCAAAGAGCGTGACTACCATACAGGAAAAAATACAGCGGCAGAATTCGCCGGATATCTCGGCAAACGGGGGATAAATGCCACCGTGAGAAGAACTCTCGGAAGCGACATAGAAGCAGCCTGCGGTCAGCTCAGACGAGATGCCGCAGAAAAAAAGGAGGTGCGGAATATTGAGATTCAGGTTCGGAACTGATATCGGTCTCAAGCGTGAGGAAAATCAGGATGCTGTGAGATGTGAATATTTCGGGCATAATGTACTCGCTGCCGTGTGTGACGGCATGGGAGGCGAGCGTGCCGGACGTGAGGCAAGCACTCTCGCCATTGACGAGTTTTTCCAGCGATTTTCCGTGGGATACTCCGAAAGCATGAGCGATGAGGATATACGCAAGCTCCTGATGCTGTCGATGTCGGCGGCAAATTCGGTCATATATACAAGGGCAAGACTGGATTTCAAGAATTTCGGTATGGGTACTACCTGCGTTGCCGCCTTTGTGAACAAAAAGTCTGCCTTTATCGCAAATGTCGGAGACAGCCGTGCTTACCTGATAACGGACAGCGGGCTGCGCCGGATAACTACTGACCACAACGTTGCCTGCCTCCTCTTTCAGCAGGGGAAGATCACCGAGGAGGAGATCGAAACTCACCCACAGAAGCATATGCTGGTGAGAGCTGTCGGCGTTGAAAAAACGATACTCACCGATACGTTTATGCTTGACTACAGTGACAAGATCAGTCTGCTGCTTTGCTCTGACGGATTGTCGGGATATTGCAGCGATGATGAAATATATGATGTTATACTCAGAACTCCCTTTGATACAGTCGCAGATGAACTGATAAACCTCGCCCTCGGGAAAGGCGGCCGTGACAATATCACCGTTGCGGTAATTTCTGACTAACTCAGGAGGAAAAATAATGGACAAGAATATTGGCAAAAAGCTGGACGGAAGATACGAGATCACCGAACTTATCGGCGTCGGAGGAATGGCTGAGGTCTATAAGGGTGTGGATGTCATTGATAACAAAACCGTCGCTATCAAGATACTGAAAAAGGAGTATGCGGAAAATGAGGAATTTCTCCGCCGCTTCCGTAATGAATCAAAGGCGATAGCTGTTCTGGCTCATCCGAATATCGTAAAGATATATGACGTGGGATTCTCTGACAAGATCCAGTATATAGTCATGGAGTACATTGACGGCATCACTCTTAAAGAGTACATCGAGGAGGAGAAGATCCTCACATGGAAGGATACCGTTCACTTCGTGATACAGATACTTCGTGCGCTCCAGCACGCTCACGATAAGGGAATAGTCCACCGTGATATAAAGCCCCAGAATATTATGATGTTCACTGACGGCACTATCAAGGTCATGGATTTCGGCATTGCCAAATTTGCCCGTGAAGACGGCAAAACTGCTACCGATCAGGCAATAGGCAGCGTTCATTATATCAGTCCTGAGCAGGCAAGCGGAAATATTACCGATGCAAAAAGTGATATATACTCTGTGGGCGCAATGATGTATGAGATGCTCACCGGAAGAAAGCCCTTTGACAGCGACAATCCTGTTGCTATTGCTGTGATGCATATGCATGATACCCCGGAGCGTCCGAGGGCGATAAATCCCGATATACCGGACGGTCTGGAGGAGATCGTTCTGCGTGCTATGGAGAAAGCTCCCGAGGACAGATACCAGACGACCGGCGAGATGATAAGCGATATCGAGAAATTCAAGGCAGATCCGACAATAACTTTCGGATATTATCAGGAGGAGGGCGATGAGGACAACAGCGAAAATACCATAGCATTCAGCACCCCTGCCGCAGGAGAAGTCCGGACCGAAACTCCGCAGGAGGCAGAGAATGCGTATGCTCTCAAATCGGCAGGATACGCCCGGAACGGCGGCTATGATGAGTCTGCTCCCCCGAGGTATGCCGCACAGACAGGCTATGATGAATATTACGATGATGACGATGATGATGAGGAGGAGCGCTCTTCATATGTTGTACCGGTACTTACGGCAGTAGTCGTTGTAGTTATCATAGTTGCGGTCATATTTGTGGCACTGCTGCTGAAGGATTATATTACCGGAGGCGGCTCTAAGAATGATTACACTATGCCCGATTTCTACAATATGGACTACAACGATGCTGTCAGTCAGTACGGAAATATCATCAAGTTCGAGATAGAGGACACACAGTATAATGAGCTGGAGGAAAACCGCATAATCTCACAGAGTATCGAATCCGGCACAGGATTTAACAAGGGCGACACTCTGAAAGTCGTTGTCAGCAAAGGCATGGAGACCGTGGAAGTCCCGAAACTGGTCGATATAAACCAGGAGCTTGCAAAGGATCAGCTTGACCAAAGAGGACTAAAAGCAGAGGTACATCAGAAATCAAGCGATACCATAGAAAAAGGCAAGGTCATTGAATCCGATCCCAAGGAGGGAACATCTGTTCCCAAAGGCTCGACTGTTGTTCTTTACGTGAGCATGGGCGCAAATAAGGGACAGATCACGGTTGAAGACTATACCGAAAAGACTATCGAGGACGCAAGCCGTATGGCTGCTTATCGTGGATTGACCGTTGATGCACAGCCAAAGCCTTCTTATGAAAAGGAGAACGTCGTTATAGAACAGAGCATCGAGCCGGGTGAGGTAGTTGAATCCGGAGCAGAGATAATTCTTTATTTCAGCGATGGAACACCTCCGGAGGGCGAGATCCCGTTCACACTGAACTTCCCCTCTGAAATAAGCGGAAGATTCGTTGTTGATTTCCTTGTACAGGACGAGGACGGTCAGATGAAGATCCAGAACTCGATCAATGTAAGTCTGCCCCTGATGCAGCAGTATACTCAGGAGATAAAGGGGTCGGGCGAGAATGTATTCGTCACAATAGTAATCCAGAATCAGAGCAATTTCGCTCAGGCGACTATAGGAACTTATAAATTCAATTTTGCTGATAAGACATATTCAGCCGAGACCGAAGATCTGAACGCAGCGCTTCAGGCAATAGGAGCTTTCCCGGAGCCTACCGAACCTCCCACAGAACCTCCTACAGAGCCTCCGTCAGAATATACTGAACCGATCACAGATCCGCCCGCACCTCCCACGGAGTATCAGCCTCCGACAGAGCAGTGGACAGATCCTGAATGGGAAGATCCCAACGGATACGGTGAAGAGTGGTGAACAACATTCAACACGGAATAATAACAAAATGCTTAGGGGGACTCTATACAGTAGAGTCCCCTGACGGTATATGTGAGTGCAGGGCAAGAGGCGTTTTCCGCTGTAAAGGGATAAGTCCCTGCGCAGGAGATCATGTCACCGTCTGTAACGGCATCATCACAGAGGTGGACGATCGTAAAAACAGCATAATACGTCCGCCGCTGGCAAATCTTGACCAGCTTGTGTTTGTGGTGTCTACTTGCGAGCCTGCACCAAATTATCTCATTTTAGATAAATTCATAGCTATCGCTGAATATAAAAATATCACTCCGTCACTGATAATCACGAAGGTGGATCTTGGAGACAGTACCCCCATAAGGGAGATATACTCAAAAATCGGCATTGCCGTTCTTGAAGCGGATTACTCCGATGAGGAGTCCATTGCGGCAGTGCGTGAGCTTCTCAAAGGGAAAATAAGCGCATTTACGGGTAATTCGGGAGCGGGAAAATCAACGCTGCTGAATGCGGCTGAGGGACTGGATATACCTACTGCTGAGATAAGCAAAAAGCTCGGCAGAGGACGGCATACCACTCGTCATGCGGAGCTTTACAGACTGGCGGAGGGAGGATACATCGCAGACACTCCCGGATTTTCCACCTTTGAAACGAATCGCTATGATATTATCCGCAAGGAGGAGCTTGCTTCGTGCTTTCGTGAGTTTGACACATCAGGCTGTCGTTTTAATGACTGCTCTCATACCTGCGAAAAGGGCTGTTCTGTGCTGGAGGCTCTTTATCGTGGAGAGATCGCTGCAAGCCGCCATGCAAGCTACTGTGCCATGTATGAAGAGGCAAAACTGCTTAAGGAGTGGGAACTGAAATGACGTGCATCATTATTTCCGGAGGAAAGCTCTCGGCAGGTATTCCAAAAGGTGATATGATCATCTGTGCTGATTGCGGATACGATCATGCGCTAAAGCTGGGAGTTGTGCCGGATATCATCGTTGGTGATTTTGATTCATGCAGTAACATTCTGCCGGAGGATATTCCCATAGTGAGGAGTAAGCCCGAAAAGGACGATACTGATACGATCATGGCAGTCAGGATAGCTCTTGATAAGGGAGCGGACAAGATCGTTATATGCGGTGCGCTTGGCGGAAGATTCGACCATACCTTTGCCAATATCCAGACACTTATGCTGATACATAGTCACGGCTGTAAGGGATCTATTCTTGACAGTGGGAATATCATCACCGCTGCCGGAACAGGTGAGCACAGATACTCACAGCGCAAGGGGTGGTATTTTTCGATTTTTGCATTGACGGCACAGGTGAAGATCAGAGAGCTTTCCGGAGTGAAATACCCTCTGAGAGACTATATACTGCGGCAGGAATATCCTATCGGCGTGAGCAATGAGATACTCTCCGAGGCAAGACTTATAATAGAGAGCGGAACGGCTCTTGTTGTACATTCAAGGAAGTAACATAATTTTCGGAAGTGAATATAATAGAATATAATCGTTTAAGGAGGGTATTCTATGAAGGTAGTAGTTATCAAAAGTCCGAAGATACTTTCGGGAATTTTCAGAATGATTTTCCGCATTAAAAAGGAAGAAGCAGATTAAACGTCAAAAAATCAAAGGCAGCACCGTACCTGTGTACGGTGCTGCCTTAATATCAGTGCATTATATTCCGCAGTCCTCGTAGTCCTTCCATTTTTCCGAGTAGAGCTTATTGCTCCAACTTTTGAACATAATGTAGACAACAGAGGCAATGGCAAGGAAAATAGCTCCCAGCAAGGGAAGTGCATCTCTTATCATCCTGCGTGTTGAGTAATTCTCTTTACTGTTCATATAAAAATCCTTTGCATTATTCGGCAGCATCTACAGATGCAGCACCGCCGTTCATCTCAGCTAAAAGTCTCTGCATTTCGGCATCGACTTTAGCATCAGTCTCGATCTTCTCAAAGGAGTCATTATCTATTTCATCAGTGCCGGCGATCTCTGTAAAGGCATCAGCCTCAGCCTCTTTGCGTTCGATCTTCTCTTCCATGCGCCTGAATTTTTCCATAGAAGAAGATCCATCGAAACCTCCGGCAGATTTTGCCAGATTCTTTTTGGTATCTGCCATCTGTGAGCGTGCTATAAGCATTGCCTGACGGCTTTTAGCCTCTTCGAGCTTTGATTTCAGGACTTCTACCTGATCTTCGATAGCCTCGGTCTGATTAGAGATAGACTCATACATTTCCTTATAGTTTGCAGTATCCTCGTCAGCCTTGACTTTCTTCGCAAGAGCCTGTTTAGCAAGCTCCTGATTTCCCTGTGAAAGTGCAGCTTTTGCCTTATTCTCCCAGCTTGCGGAGATCTTCTGTGCATCGAGATACTTCTTTTCTGCAAGTCTTTCGCTTGCCTTTGCTTTTCCGTAATTCTGAGTAGCCTTATTCAGCTCGGTCTGCATATCGGCAATGACCTGCTTGACCATTTTCTCAGGATCTTCTGCCCTGTCGATAAGATCGTTTACGTTTGATTTGAGCAGGTCGCTCAGTCTGCTGAAAATTCCCATTGTAAAAATCCTCCTTATTCATGTTGTTTCAGAAACCTCCGCTCAGGGAGATCTTCCGTGCAGTGTCCCCAATTCAACTGCCAATAATATTATATAATAAAATGCAGAACTTGTCAAGGGGTATTATATGATTTCACTGAATTTTCATCATCAGTCGTAATTTTTCTTTTGCTTTTTGAAGAAAAGTCCCACGCATTCGCTTGCGTTGAGAGTGATGAACACTGCCAGCGTACAGATCATTGCAGCGGCGTAGAATGCCACCGCCTTGCCTATACTGCCCTCATGCTGCGGGATCATCGGCAGTCCTGGGAATATCTGTACAATGCCAAAGAGCAGATAGACGAACGAGGTCAGTGATTTGAAACCGCTTATGCCGGTGATCAGTGTAAGCGAGCAGACACCGACAGCGGCAGCGATATAGAGTGATGAATTTTTGATAGTATTGCTGAAGCCTCCGAGTCCGTCCTTATAGGAAAGTCCCATTTGTCCCGAATAAAGGAGATAGAACAGTACGGCAGCCGCAATTCCGATCACAGCAAGCAGAATGGAGATCTTGAATCCCTTTGAAGCCATCTCTGCCTGACGCTCCTCCTTGAGTTCAAGCATCATGCGCAGGCTTTCCTTTGAATCTTTCTGATCGGAGGTAAGCTGAGATGATACAGCTTTTTTAGCTCCTTCACGCTTTGCTCTTTCCAGATCCTCGTCCACGAATTTGGGAACGTATCTTGCAGGAGCGGGTTCATCGTCAAGAATGGGAGCGGTAACAGCCTGCTCGGGCTGAGCCTTTTTCTCCTCCTTATGAGGGGGAACATAGTTATCATCGTCAAGCACGGGAGCGCTTACCGGGGCAGCCGGAGCCTCTGCTCCGAGCTGACTTCTGCGCATATCTACTATCTGTTTCTGTTTGTCGGGAGGAAGTATATCGAATTTCTCTTTCAGATCGGGGGTAAGTCCGTCGATTATCTCCTCATCGGTCATTATTTTTTTCTTGGGAGCTGATGTGTAGAGAGCGTCCGCATTGTCAAGCACAGGAGCGGAAACTCCCTCCGGTGCGCCTTTTTTGGAATGCGGAGTGTATGTATCCATATCGTCCAGCACGGGAGCAGACACTCCTGTAGGGCCGCCTTTTTTTGACGAAGGTGCGGAGTAATCAATGTCGTCAAGAATGGGAGCGGCAACGCCCTCCGGACCGGTTTTTTTGGGAGCAGCCGTATACTCGATGTCGTTCAGAGGAGAGATGTTGTTATCGTTCATATATTTCTTCTCCTTATCGTTCGATTATCTGGGATCTGTCAGGACCTACGCCGACCATGCTCACCTTGCAGCCAACGAGCTCTTCAAGGCGTGAGATATATTTCCGGCAGTTTTCCGGCAGATCATCAAAGCTTCTTATATTCGAGATATCATCGCTGAATCCGGGGAATTCCTCATAAATGGGGGTGCAGCCCTCCAGCTCCTCGAGAGTCGGTGGGAATTCAGTGATGGCAGAGCCGTCAGGCATCTTGTAAGCGGTGCATATTTTCAGAGTGTCGATATTTGCAAGAGTGTCCAGCTTGTTGATAGCGAGGCTGTCAAGACCGTTTACACGTACGGAATGGCGCACGATCACAGCATCGAACCAGCCTGTTCTTCTGGGACGACCTGTAGTAGTGCCGAACTCTCCGCCCACATTGCGTATCTTATCGCCGATCTCGTCATTCAGCTCGGTGGGAAAGGGACCTTTGCCCACACGAGTGGTATAAGCCTTAGCCACGCCGATAATATTCGTTATTACTTTCGGACCAACGCCTGTTCCCACGCAAACACCCGCTGAGAGAGGGTGCGACGAGGTGACATAGGGATATGTACCAAAGTCGATATCAAGGAGTGTCGCCTGAGCTCCCTCGAACATTATTGTTTTGCCCTCCTTATGAGCATTGAACGTGAGAACTGATACATCGTCCATATAGGGAAGCAGTCTCCTGCCGTATTCGGTATACTCCTTTGTGACAGCATCAAGATCGAAAGCAGTACCGCCGTACACCTCTGTTATGATCTTATTTTTCAGAGTACCGGTGCTTTTTATTTTTTCAGCGAGCACTTCGGGGTGTACAAGATCGTACATTCTGATGCCGCAGCGTTCATATTTATCCATATAGGCAGGACCGATGCCTCGCTTTGTAGTACCGATATCTTTGCCGCCACGAAAAGCCTCTGACAGACCGTCAAGTGTGATATGCCACGGCATAACGATCTGCGCACGGGGATCAATTTTCAGATTTTCAGTTGAGATACCACGATTTTCCAAACTATCCAGCTCACTGATAAAGTCCTTCGGGTCAAGAACGACACCGGCACCGATCAGACAAAGTGTATCATTATAGAGAATGCCGGAGGGGATAAGATGCAGCTTATACGTTTCGCCGTTGTTTACCACAGTATGGCCGGCGTTATTGCCTCCCTGTGAGCGCACCACCACATCGGCCCGGGAGGCGAGAATATCAATTATCTTGCCTTTTCCCTCATCGCCCCATTGAGTTCCAACAACAATATTAGCAGGCATATGATTAACCTCATTTCAAAATTTTAATGTGAGCGCAAACGCTTACAATTTATTATATCACAGTATATGGATAATTTCAAGGGAAAAATAAAAATTTTGAGAGAGAAATTTACCCCGAAGCGTTTTCATGGCATAAAAAAGGACGCCGAAGCGTCCTTTTTGTTTTTATTAAGCGTTGGGATCAAGTGAGCTGATGAGTCCGAGCTTAAACTTCTGGATCTGAAGAGCATCCATATTGTTAAGACCGGAACCGTTCTCGTAAACGTCACCGTTTATAGCACCCTGATCTGATACACCGTCAGCCTTGTTAAGACCGTATGTGTCAGGATTTGCGCCGTACTGCATGATAAGAACAGCATCAGCGAGGTCAACCTTACCGTCACAGTTGGTGTCACCCCAGAGAACATCGCCCTGATCTCCGCCTGTTGTAGGAGGTGTGTCGCTGTCACTGAGAGGTGTAACATCGGGATAAAGAAGTGCCATTGCACCGTATGCCATGATAGCATCGCCGGCGTGCCAGAATCTGTGGAGCTTGTAGGTGTAATCATCGGTAGCACCTGTCTCCTCGTAAACCTTCTTGCACTCCTGATACATAGGATCATCTTCGTAGCTCTGACGAATTGATGAGAATGTAGCGCCGCTCTCAAGAACAGAGCCGTCAGGCATTGTGCCCTTGTAGCCGGAAGGAATGTAAACCTCCTGCTCGAATATTCTTGTAAGGCTTCCGTTGTGATCTGTAAAGGAGATACCGATATCGTCACGGCCCTCGTTCCACTGAGCTGTCAGGAGCTTGTTAGCAAGACGGAGACCCTTAGCAGCTACTGAATCGTCCTTGGCAGTCTCTTCGTATGCCTCGGAAGCAGGAACTTTATTAGCAGCAGCATAGTAAATAAGTGTATTACACAGTGAAGATACACATCCAACGTCTCCCTGACCATAACCTGTGATCGTGCAGGTGAGGTTCTGATTGCCGTTCTCATTGTAGGTACCTGTCCATGTGTCGGGAGCACAGCTATAGTCTGTATCAGACGAACCCCAGTCGAGGTTTGAAGGAATAGCATAGGACATAACCGTGCCGTCTTCAGCTTTATAATTGAACTTGGTATTCTCCTCGAACCATCCGACCCATCTGCTGAGGAGCTTGTCGAGAGCTGTTTCAAGATCGAGTCCGCCGGGCTTAATATTGGACTTGTCGCCGTTAGTAACAACATCATAGTAAAGCTCAGCAAGACGCTGTGTTGACCATACCTGGTTACCGATCCAGTGGTTTGAACCCGGGTCAGCATATACAGGGTGGGGAGTGTATACCATGTCATAGAATGTAGGATATCCGTCAGGATACTTCTCGTAGCGTCCTCTGTAGGAGTTTGTACATCCGCCTGCGAAAGGACCGTCAACAGACTGGAGCCACTGATACATCTCGATCTGTCTCTTGAGTGATTCCTCGTAGTCTTCGTCAGCACCCGAAGCCTTCATACCTGCGTTGATCTCTGAATCATAAAGCAGACCGTAAGCAGCAAGAGGATTCTGATAGAACTGATGTGAGTGTGAGCATCCGATCTGCCAAGCCCATGTGTAGTCGGACTCGGATGAACCGAGAGCTCCGCCCCATGCGGTGTACCAAGCCATAAGGAAATGCTGGCTGTCTGTGCCTGCGCTGCCTGATGAATTGATATCCTGACAGCCGATAGCGTGATAATACTTATCAAACATATCGTTACGGCACTGGTCACCCATCTTACCTGCAAGAGCAGAAACATCTCCGGTGTTTACACCGTAGCGGTTAGCAAAGTATACAGCCTGAATAGCACGATCCTCTGCGTCAGGAGCGTTCGTGAACGAATACTGTTCAGGAACAGCGCCTACTCCGTTGAAGATAGCCTTGATACCGTTCTGACCTTCCATACCGTACTTAAGTTCTTCAAGGCACGGCTGAGGAACAGTCTCGAAACATGACTCCTGCTCGCCTCTCTGGAATGTATTGATGAATGTGAAGTTGCCCTTATCCTTGCCGGCTTCAATTCTTCCGCTGAATCCGTACCAGTCGTCAACGTCAGCCAGCCAGTTCATGAGGTAGTAACCGTTATCGCTGCCGTATGCGCTCTTGAACGTATTAAACAAAGGATTGATAGCGTCAACGCCGTTCTGCTTTGCAGGATAGGACTCGGGAAGATCTTCCTCTGTAGCTGTATCAGCCTTGAGTCTGTCCTGCTTCCAGATCGTGCCGTACTTAACGTCATTCATTCTGCCTGAAGCCTCTGACCAGCCGGGGATCATAGCCTCAAGAGTTTTCCATGCCTTTGAGATGTCTGTAGCTGAGCCGTCGATAATGCCATGCTGAGCGAGAACATCATGCATAGAAGCCATCCATACGATGTAGGACATAGCCTCTGATGTTGTCTCGTGACCGTAGTCGGGAGCCTCAACAACGAGTGTCTCAACAGCATGGTAAGGAATTCCGAATGAGCCGCTGCCGTTTGTCTGATCGCTCAGATAGCCGTTCTGCACACCATTGGTGATAACGTCATCATAAAGCGACTCGAACATCTTTGCATAGGACTCATTTGCGCCGCCCTCCGTAGCATAGGAATTTGCAGCAGAAGAAACTACCGGCAGGATAGCCGATGCCGATGTAGCAGCTGCAAGAATTCCGGCAACGAGAGCCTTGTTCTTTTTGCTTATCATAAGATTTTTACCCCTCTCATAGATATTTTGGTTTTTTATGCGGTCTGAAAATAAATTCTGCCGCCCCGGACAGCCCCGGAGCTGACGTACGGGCAGTGCCGTACACTGTGCGAGTCTTCACGTATACAGCGCACAATTCTCAAACTATTTTCAAGATAATTATATTCCACATTTTTTCTTCTGTCAACAGTTTCGTCATATTTTGATTTTGAAAAATGAATATTTTGTTGCAATGCACAATCACCGATTTTATTTTTGTCTATTTTGTCCATTCTAAAAATTCTCAAAAGCTGAAAATGTGTCCGTATAATTAACAATCGAATTTTTTTAATTTTTATTCCGAAGATTCATCACATTCACAATTATTTTTCACACATTCTTCACAATATGCCTATAATATTTTGAGAGATGTATACATATACCGCCTATGATGCAAAAGTCTCCTCTGCAATAGAAACGGCTTCCTTGATTTAACATTTTATTCATGGTTTATTAATCACTCGTTAATAATTTTCTGTGATAATATATAATTGGTATTTTGTGCGTAAATGAAATTTAATATAATGTTATTATATTCCGAAAGGAGCTTTGGTTTTATGATCGAAATAAAAGATCTCACCAAGTATTACGGTACAAACCGTGCCGTAAACAACATCAGCTTCACTATAAATGATAATGAGATACTGGGCTTTCTCGGTCCGAACGGTGCCGGAAAATCCACAACACTGAACATGATCGCCGGCTACCTGCCCATGTCCGCAGGCAGTGTCTCCATCTACGGCACGGACGTGGCAAAAGAGCCCGTCAAAGCGAAAAAAAATATCGGCTATCTGCCCGAGATACCTCCCGTGTATCCGGATATGAAAGTGAAAGAATATCTTTCATTCTGCGCCGGTCTGAAAAAAGTTCCGGCATCAAAGCGAAAGGACGAGATCAAGCGTGTTTCCGAGCTTTTGAAGATAACCGATGTGAGCGGCAAGCTCATACGCAACCTTTCAAAGGGCTACAAGCAGCGTGTGGGCTTTGCTCAGGCTCTGCTCGGAGATCCCAAGTTTCTCATACTGGACGAGCCTACAGTCGGTCTTGATCCCAATCAGGTCATGGAGGTAAGGAACATAATACGTGATCTGAAAAAAGATCACTCCGTCATTTTCAGCTCCCATATCCTCAGTGAAGTGAGTGCAGTATGCGACCGTGTAGTTATCATCAACAAGGGCGATATCAGGGCGATCGACACCATTGAAAATCTCGAAGCCACGTTCAGTTCTTCCCTTATACTGCATATAAAAGTCAAGGGACAGAAGGCAAGGAGCGCAAACATTATCGAGACTATCAACGGTGTGAAAGAGATCACCTCTATCGACGATGAGGGCAGTGACATTTACGCTTTCACCGTGCTGCTGAACGGCGATGCCGATACGATCAGAGAAAAGCTCATGGAGGAGCTTATCAAAAACAATGTGCGTATCCTTGAGATATACACCGATAAGCCCGATCTTGAAAAAGTATTCGTTGAGCTTATAAACAAGCCTGTAAAGAAAAACGGTCTTTCCGACCTGCTTGACGAGATAACTCCCGCAGAGGAGTCCGCTCAGCCGGAAAGCACCGACAAAAAGGAGGAGATGTAAAATGCTTCCTATTTATAAAAAGGAGCTGCAATCGTTCTTTTTCACACCCTTTGCCTACACCATAACGGCACTGTTTCTGCTGCTTTTCACCTTCACGATAAGCACCGATATCGCCACCCTTACCGACAATGTGGCACGTTTTTCATTCACCGAGATCTTCTATAACACTATCATCTACTTCATTTTTCTTCTGCCGATACTCACTATGAGAACGTTTGCCGATGAGCGCAAATTCGGCACTGAAGTGCTGCTGATGACATCTCCCGTGAGCGTGCTGAAAATTGTCATTGCAAAATTCCTTGCAAATATGACCGTTTTCCTCTTTATGATCGCAGGAAGCGTCATTTATCCGATAATCACCGAGATCAAAGGCGAGGTCGTTTACAGTCAGCTCATATGTGCCTACATAGGTTTCTTCTTCTGGGGAGCAATGTTCATCGCTGTCGGAATGCTCATCTCCTCGTTTACCGAGAATTCCATTATTGCCGCAATTATCGGCGAGCTTATAATGTTCATGTTTCTCTTTCTTGATGATTTTTCGCAGTCGGGATTCATCTCGCAGTATCCGAAGCTCCGATCCGTGCTGTACTCATTTGCCGCACAGCCGAGATTTATATACTTTTCACAGGGATTCATACGGCTTTCCGACATCGTATTCTTCATAACAGCGACCATCGTACTTCTTGCATGGACGTACATCTCCATCGAGAAAAGACGCTGGAAGAGGGGGTAGGCTCACATGAAAAAGAAAAAATTGAATTTTTCGGGAACCATCTCGATCGTGATAGCAATTTTAGTGCTGGTGGTAGCCGTTCCCATAAATCTGATCGCAAGCTATAACGATAAGGTCTATGATATGACACCTGCCAAGAAGTACACCCTCAACAATATTACAAAGGAACTGCTTGACAGCACCTCCGGCAAGCAGATCGACGTATACTTTATGTATCCGAATCTTACGGATCTTAAATCTGTACCGAACCTTCTGCCGCTTTATCACACGCTGACACAGCTTGATGAGCGGAGCAATATCACTGTGAGATGTACCGATCCCGACAAAGAACCCGATGTTGTAGAGATGCTTGATCCGTCCGGAACACTGACCGTTAAAACGGGCGATGTTTTTGTAAAATGCGGTGAGCTGATAAAGCGAATTGCAGTTGATAAGTTCTTCCAGACCAACTCAGACGACGTTCTTGAATATGCCGGTGAGGAACTCATTGCCGGAGCGATAAAGACCTGCACAGGCGATTCACTTCCCACTGTGTATTTCCTTCAAGGACACGGAGAATACAGCATTGACGAAAGATACAGAACATACACAAGATCGCTCAAGGCAAACAACTATGCCTCGGCAGATCTGGAACTCGACAAAGCAGGAGCTGTCCCTGCCGACACCGCAATAATCTATCTTGTTTCTCCTAAATCGGATATCACCGATAAGGAAAAGGATATTCTTGTTGATTACCTTGACAAGGGCGGTTCTATGTCAATGCTCATTGATCCCTGCGATACAAAGGGCAGATTTGAGAATATCGACTATATCCTGAAAAAATTCGGTCTTGAAATGGACTATAATACCGTTGTCGAAACTCAGCCGGTAAATCAGCTTGAAAATAAAGACTCCATACAGGACGAGGGATACTTCAGAGTGCAGTATCCTCCGAAGACTGACGATTTTACCGAGGATCTCACCACCGACATAAACATTCTCATAAACCTCAACGAGCGCACTGCCGGAATATCAAATCCGAGATCATTTGCACAGCTTCCTGACGAGCAGTACGATAACGCTCCGTCATTTGAGATCTCATCTATCATCAGAAACGTCACCGACAGCAACGGTGCGTACTCCACAAAAAGCCGTGCGATGGGCGGTGATGAGTCAACTGCCGAATTTGCAGACGAGGAGCTTAGCGATGTTGAGCTTGACTTCGGTTTCTACTCGTACAACAAGCTCACCGGCGGAAAACTCATCGCTGTGGGAAGCTCCGAAATGATCGACGATGATACATTCACCACGGATACAAGCGGCTCTCAGATGCTCGTTCTCATGTCCAACACATGGCTCAAAGATATAGACGTTGAAATGGGTATCGGCTATAAAATGGACTCCTATGATACAATGGTATTCAAGGATGCCTCCGAGGCAAAGAAGACTATGGCTGCAACAGCCGTATTCCCCGTTGCTGTACTCGTGATCGGTATACTTGTATGGCTCAAAAGGAGATATGCCTGATGAAAAAACCGATAATTATTCTTGTGGCGATGCTTATTGCTGCGGCAGCGGCTGTCGGTTCATTTTTTGCCGTCAAAAGCAAAAAGGACAAGGAGGATAAAAAGCAGGCTGAGATCACTGCGGATAATCAGCTTTTCAGCTTTGATCAGGACTCGATAAACAGGATAGATATCTCCTTTGACGGACAGTCGTATACCGCTCTTTATGACGGTTCGGAATGGTCTCTTGAATCGGGAGAATTCCCGCTCGATCAGGATTATTTCATAAACGTATGCACGTATGTTTCAACACTCACCGCCGAAACGAGCTACCCGCAGGAGAACGATATCGCAAAATACGGTCTTGACACTCCCGGAAGACTTGTTCTCTCGGACGGAACGAACAGCTATGCGCTGAATGTGGGCGATCAGAGTCCCACAGGCGAGTATTTCTACATAACCGTTGACGGAAAAGACAAAATATATGCCATTGATTTCATGTATGGAAGCGTCCTCAAAACACAGCGAGCCATGATGAAGTCAAAAGCTCTCATTCCCTACGAGGACAGAGAGATCGCTGAAATAATCGTGAAAAGGGACGGCAAAACAGCTTACGATCTGAAATACGATCCCGACAGCGATGCCTGGTCACTTCCGGAGGCTTACTCCATGCTCACATTCGATCAGACAGCCGTGAGCAGTCTCACTGCCTCGCTGACACGTCTTGATATGAGCGTGAGCGATATGCTGGAGGAAGATCTCCGGGATCTCTCGAAATATGGTTTCGACAAGCCCGTTGCAGAGGCGGTCTTCAAGGGGATCGACGGCAGTGAGGTGAAGCTGCTTTTCAATGATACTATTGATCCTGACGGCGTTTACACTCATGTGCTGATGCCGGACGGTCAGGCAGCAAAATTCTACACATACGATGTGGCATTTATCAAAAAATCGCCTATTGACTTTATCCTGAAATCGCTGACGCTCTCCGATATCAACTCTGCCACCGGTCTTGACTATATCTGCGGAGATGCGGACGAATCATACAAGATAGATCTGTCAGGCGGAAAGCTTGAACGCAGCGGAGCAGCCATAGAGCTCTCCGACAGCGACAAAACGATAGCCTTCCGGAATTTCTTTAACTCGATCTCGAATGTGACAGTGACAGATGTCAATATAGATGTAACTCCTAAGCTTACCGATCCGCTTCTTACGGCGGTATTCTATGATGCTGACGGAAAACCGAAAAAATATCAGCTCACCTCTGCCGGAAACGGTCAGTGCTATATTTTCATTGACGATGAATACACAGGAATGCTCATGGACGAGAAAAAGCTCTCCGGCAAAAACAGCGTAGCATATTTCAGAGAGACATTTCTTAAATCAGTCGGAATATCCGAATAAACAAAAAGCTCCGGTGAAATATCCGGAGCTTTTTCATACCGATCTCACTCTGAAAGCCGAGGATCTTCGCAAAGCTCCCCGGGCTTCAGAGTGAGATCAGTATCAGCTTTTTCCAAAAAAGTATTGCAATATCGTGAAAAATATTGTATAATATAACAAACGGCAAATTTTTGTCATTCACTACGATCACTTAGAATTTTGATACCGGAGGTGCTATAATGATAAATATGAAGAAGATCTGTGCTGCACTGACAGGCATTGTCACCGCAGTCTCATGTACATCTGCCCTTTCAGGCGGCGTTGAGACTCCAAAAACAGCGATCGCTGCATCGGCGGCAGTACCTGCGTTCCCCGGCGCTGTGGGAGGAGGTATGTACTCCACCGGCGGCAGAGGCGGAGAAGTCGTTCACGTAACAAATCTCAACGACAGCGGTGCAGGATCGTTCCGTGATGCTGTGAGCAAATCAAACCGCATTGTCGTTTTTGATGTGAGCGGTACTATCGAGCTGAAAAGCAATATACTTGTCCAAAGCAATATCACCATTGCCGGACAGACAGCTCCCGGAGGGTCGGGAATAACTCTCAAAAATTACAAACTCGGTATGTCGGGTGATAATATCATCTGCCGGTATATAAGCTCCCGTCCCGGACCTTATGCCGCAACAAGCAGCGGAAACGATGCATGGGGCGGAGCAAAGGGTTCAAATTCAATAATTGACCACTGCTCCATGAGCTGGACGACCGATGAGCAGTGGGGATTATACTCCAACAACGAGTATTACACCGTTCAGTATTCGGTGATAGGTCCTGCGGATTCATGGGGCGGTCACAGCAAGGGAATACACGGCTTCGGTCTTATGATGGGCAAGGGATACAGCACCTTCGACCATAACCTCATAGTCCATAACGTTTCACGCAATATCCGTGGCAAGGTCGTAGGCACAGAGACTGCCGATTTCACCAACAACGTTATCTATAACTGGGCATACCAGACCGCCTACGGCACTATAGGACATCTCAACTATACCAACAATACGCTCAAAATGGGCAACGGCACTACAGGCGGCAAGCATTATGTGGACGTTGACAGCAGTACCTCTCCGCAGAATTTCGGCATCTATCTCAAAGGAAACCGTATGCTCAACAAGGACGGCTCAATATATGATGATGTGACATACGACAACTGGAACGGCATCACTGTAAAGGACGGGCTTGGCATCACAAAGGATTCGCTGAAAAGCAGTACCTCATTTCAGACGATCGTCAACGGCGTTAATGTCTCCACCGCTGATACGGCTGAAAGCGCAGAAGCTTCATATGAGCACGTTCTCAGCTTCGCAGGAAACGGCATATCTCCGGAGCTGCGGACAGACGTTGATAAGCAGTCGGCATATGAGGCACAGACCGGAACAGGATATCACAGCGGAACTGCCTCATACGATGATGCTACATCAGAGCAGAAAGCCAATATCGACAAATATCAGATACAGTGCAGTGTGAATTATAAGTACCCCGATGCTGTCCTCACAAAAACTATCACCGACAGCGACAATGACGGCATGGCTGACGACTGGGAGCTTATAAGAGGACTCGATCCCAATGATCCCACCGATACAAACGGCGACTACTGCGGTCAGGGATATACCAACATCGAATACTACATCAACGACCTTACCGTTGATTCGTTCCCGGCAGGTGTTGTCACGCTCTCTCCGGAAAAGCATATTGATCCTGTTTCCGCATTTGAAAACATCGAAGCTGAGAATTACTCCGATCAGAGCGGCATCGTAGCGGAGGACATGGCAGACGGCGGTCAGAACGTTGGATTTATCGAAAACGGCGATCATCTCATGTTCTATGCTGTCGATTTTGAAGACGGCGCACGCAGTTTTACTGCACGTCTGTCGGGAAATAAAGCCGATATCGAACTTTACATCGGCAGCATGGAGGGCACTCCGGCGGCAGTGTGTCACTTTGAGGGAACAAACGGTTTCACCGATTGGCAGGACGTAACATTCAATATAAACAAGCTCACAGGCGTGGGAGATCTCTATCTCAAATTTACGGGCGGAGAGGGATATCTGCTTAATATCGACAGATTTGTTTTCGGAAAGGAATTCGTTCCCATGAACGGCAGACTTATAAAGGAGCTGACCGTAAATGACAGCGCATATCCCACCGCATGGAAAATCGGTGATAGTGCCGGTGTGGGAGCAACGATCTTCGGCGACAGAGCGTTCACCTACACCGAAGTCCCCGATGAGCTTTCCGGCTGCGAGTATCTCATAACTGCCTGTGATTCAAAGAACTCTGACGGCGAACTTGCCTCGTTTAAGGCAGGTGCGGATATGGACGTTTTCATAGCTCTTGACAGCCGTGTTGAGAACGTTCCCACGTGGATGGAGGGATCCACTAAAACCTCTCTCACCCTTGCAAGTGACAATGACGTGACATTCGTGGTATATAAGAAAACATTCGCTCAGGGAGATACAATAACACTTGGCAGCAACGGACAATCGGCATACTGCGTGAACTATGCGCTGTTTGCGAAAGAGACTGAGGTAAGTCCTGCCGTGGGAGATATCAACGCTGACAGTGAGGTAAATATTGCCGATCTTGTAATGCTGAGAAATCACCTTATGTGCATAGATCCTCTTGATGATGAGCAGTACGCTGCGGCGGACGTGATCTCTGACGGAGTTATTGACACATTTGACCTTGTAAAGCTGAGACAGATCGTCTTCAAAGGCTGATAAAACAAGCCTTCCAAAAAATTACTCCGGGAGAAAAAACTCTCCCGGAGATTTTTTGTAAACGACAAATTTATTTGGCATTCTGTTATTCTTTCAGCGCCCAATCATCACAGAGGAGGTTTATCGCCTCGGCAAGCTTGCGCATATCGGCATTTGCACGTCCGCCGGAATCCTTTATCAGCCGTGTAAGACGATCGGATGCCGCTAACAGCTCGTTGTAGCTGATGTTCATATTTGCTTCTCTGCCTTTCTTCTTCGGGATAGGCACAGGCTCTGCATCGACAGTGATAACACCGTTAAGGATATCGAACTCCGCACCGCTGTACGGCGCATATACGTCAGCACCAAGCTCCTCACGCAGACGGTCGGCAAAGCTCTCAGCGGAGGCATAATCTCCGTGGATAACAAAATACTTCTTCACTCCGGAAACAGCCTTCGCCCACTCCATAAGACCTTTCCTGTCCGCATGGCCGCTCACTCCGGGAAGCTGCCTGATGCTTGCGGCAACACGCACCGTCTCACCGAAAAGCTTGACTCTCTTTGCGCCGTCGATAAGGCTTCGTCCGAGAGTGTTCCCTGCCTGATAGCCAACGAAAAGTATTGTATTTTCTTCACGCCACAGATTATGTTTCAAGTGATGCTTTATGCGTCCTGCCTCGCACATTCCGCTGGCAGAGATTATCACCTTGGGACGGGTATCATTATTTATCGCACGTGATTCATCGCTTGAAACAGCTCGTATAAGCCCCTCAAAGGCTATGGGATTTATTCCTCTGCGGACGAAAGATAATGCCTCCTCATCGTAGCAGCTTTCACGGTTGCTGATGAAGATATCCGTTGCCTCATTTGCAAGCGGACTGTCCATATACACCGGAAAATCATCATGTCCCTTTATGAGCTGCTGCTCCTTTATCTGACGGATAAAATAGAGCATCTCCTGCGTTCTGCCGACTGCAAACGAAGGAATTATAACACTTCCGCCACGATCAAATGTAGTTTGCAGCACATCTGCCAATGCGGTCACATAATCCGTCGGGCGATCATGTATGCGATTGCCGTAGGTGGACTCCATAACAACGTAATCAGCCTCGCTGATATACTGAGGATCACGTATAAGCGGCTGAGCTGTGTTGCCGATGTCTCCCGAGAAGACGAGCTTTTTCGTGACGCCGTTTTCCGTAAGCTCTATGATAATACTTGACGAGCCTAAAAGATGTCCTGCATCGACAAAGGTTATCACTATGCCGGGGGATATCTCACAGGGAGTGTCGTATTGATGCGGAACAAAGAGTTCTATTGCGCCCAAAGCATCGTTCATGGTATACAGCGGCTCATAGTCCTCCTCGCCGCGCCGTTTAGCCTTGCGGCTGCGCCATTCGGCTTCAAACTCCTGTATATGTGCGCTGTCACGGAGCATCACTCCGCAGAGATTCGCTGTTGCCCCGGTAGAGTGTATCGCTCCGCTGAAACCTCCTGCATAAAGCAGAGGGAGCAGTCCCGAATGATCTATATGTGCATGGGTGAGCAGTACAAAATCAATATTTCCCGGAGATACGGGTATCTGAACATTCTCAAAAACGTCCTCTCCCTGCTGCATACCGAGATCCACAAGGAATTTTTTCCCACAGGCTTCAAGATAAGTGCAGCTTCCCGTTACCTCGTGCGTAGCTCCGATAAAAGTCATTTTCATGGTCATGTCCTCCTTTTATATTAGCCCTCGACCGTTCTATGTCATAATAATTATAACATAAATCGGAAGTATTGTCCATGCTTTTTGTACATTTTTACAGAAATTTTATCTCCCGGGGCAAAAAACCTCCTGAAACCTTAAAAATTTTCAAAATCTGTTGAAATCCTTTCGGGAGTGTGATATAATAATATAGTATGCTCGGATAGTGTAATTTACGGGCAGACCCTTGTGTATAATCCGGCATGACTGTACGCCGTTAAAGAACAGTCTCCGCCAACACATACAATATCGGCGGATCGGAGCTATTATGAACATCTCATCTTTATTTCTGGCACTCAAAGCCGGCAAAACAGCCATATCTCCGCTTTTCCCGTTTCCCGTGACGCTTCACCTTGTATTCGTCTTCATAGGAACAGCGTTCTTTGTATGGCAGTTTACCGTGAAGAAACGTCCCCAGCACCTTCTGCTTGCAGTAGGTTTCGTTCTTTCACTCGGACTGTGGATGTTCGAGCAGCGTACGGTATACTACCTCATCGGAATTTTGGAGGTACTTCTGCTTGCAGCAGCCCTCGTATGCTCGATAATATGGAACAGAAAAGAAAAATCTGCCGAAGTCTCCCGGTCACAGGACAGTGAAAAGTCTGAACCGGAGGAACAGGTGTGAAAATAGCTATACTTGACCGGGATACGATCTCCAAAGACGGCGATATCTCTCTTGAACCATTTCGGGAATTGGGTGAACTGAGCGTTTTTTCTGCGACCGCTCCTCACGAAACAGTAGAGCACATCGGCAGCGCACAAGCAGTCCTCTGCAATAAAGTCATGATCACTGCCGACATCATGGAGCAGTGTCCGCAGCTTGAATATATAGGACTTTTTGCCACAGGTTTCAACAATGTTGACATCGCATATGCCGCCCGAAAAGGCATAACCGTCTGCAATGCCGGCTCGTACTCCGCAAACGCAGTTGCTCAGCAGACATTCGCATACATACTCGATCATTTCAGCCGCATACGTGACTACGACAGGCTTGTAAAAAACGGCGAATGGGAACGCTCCCCGACATTTTCTATGCTGACACTGCCCACCGCCGAACTTGAGGGGAAAACTCTTGCTGTGGTGGGACTCGGCTCTATAGGCAGCAGAGTCGCTGAACTGGGCAAAGCTTTCGGAATGAAAATAATTGCAGTAACAAATCGTCCTAAGCCGGACTGCCCTTATGAGACTGCTGATATAATAACGGCGGCAAAGCAGGCTGATGTCCTGACGCTGCACTGTCCGCTTACCGACAGGACAAGAGGCATGGTGAACATGAAGCTCCTCTCGGTGATGAAGTCTTCGGCGATACTGATAAATACCTCACGGGGCGGCACTGTCTGCGAGGAGGATCTTGCCCATGCACTGAGCAGCGGTATGATAGCCGGCGCATATCTTGACGTTCTTGAAAAAGAGCCGATGTCTCCCGAAACTCCGCTGAAAAATGCAAAAAACTGTGTGATAACGCCTCACACCTCATGGGCTGCTCTTGAAACGAGAGAACGGCTTGTACGGATAGTACATAACTGTCTGATGTCATGGCAGAACGGCACTCCCATAAACAAGGTGAACTGAGTCTATCCGAAAAATGAAAGGACAGAGAGCATTGCTCATACCGTCCTCTGATGCAAACAGCAATTATCTGACGGCATAAACCTGTCTGCGTCATCGCACTCACCATGCGGCAGTATGCTTTCGTCCTCTTCCTTGACAAATAAAATTTCTGCTCGTCATCTATTTTGCCATTTGCATCGGAGGGTGGTATAATGCGTAATATTTCAAAGAAAAAACGAATAGTAATTAAACTGGGCACGTCCACTCTTGCCCATAAGACCGGAAAACTGAATATCCGCCGCATGACTAATCTTGTGAGAGTCATCTCCGATCTTCACAACTCCGGCAGAGAAATAATCATGGTATCTTCCGGTGCGGTAGGTCTGGGTGCCGGTAAGCTCGGACTTCCGCAAAAGCCGAAGGAAACACGCATGAAACAGGCTGTTGCGGCTATCGGGCAATGCGAGCTTATGCATATTTATGACGATATGTTCGAGAAATACAGCGTCACCGTGGCGCAGATACTTCTCACAAAGACGATAATAAACAATCCCAATCATTGCAGCAATTTCAGAAATACCGTTGACAGTCTTGTGGGACTGGGAGTTATTCCGATCGTGAATGAAAACGACACGATCGCTATTGACGAGCTGGAGCTTGAAATAGGCGAAAATGACTCCCTGTCCGCTCTTGTTGCGGAGCTTTCAAGTGCTGATCTGCTGCTGATACTCTCGGATATCGACTGCCTTTATGACGATGATCCACGCACGAATCCCTCAGCTAAGCCTATCTCCGTGGTCGAGGAGATCACTCCCGAAATTGAGCAGGCTGCCGGAGGGGCAGGTACTGTATTTGGTACGGGCGGTATGTCAACGAAGATAAACGCTGCTAAGATCGCCGCAGCCGCAGGCATTGATATGGTCATCATGAACGGCAGAGATCCCGAACTCCTTTATGATCTTTTCGAGGATAAGGAGATCGGTACTATTTTCAAGGCAAACGGACAGTGATCCGGACAGATCTGATCAAGAGGTGACTTTTTATGAGTTATGTTGAAGAAATGGGCATAAAGGCTAAAGCTGCGGAGATAAAGATAGCCTCTGCATCGACTATGCTGAAAAACAGCGCACTATCGGCGATATCAGCGGCTCTTGCTGAAAACAAGGAGCTTATCATCGCTGAAAATGCCAAAGATCTAAAAGCTGCAAATGCTAACGGAATGTCTGTCTCAATGCAGGACAGACTTCGCCTTGACGAGAAACGCATTTCCGGAATGGTCAAAGGCGTAGAGGAGCTTATCGCACTTAACGATCCCATAGGTCAGGTGATAGAGAGTTTCACACGCCCCAATGGTCTGCAAATACTGAAAACACGTGTTCCGCTCGGAGTTATCGGTATCATCTATGAATCACGCCCCAATGTGACGGTAGATGCTGCGGCGCTCTGTCTGAAAGCAGGAAACGCCGTCATACTAAAGGGCGGCAAGGAGGCTGTAAACTCCAATATCTGTCTCGGCAGGATAATGCGTGAAGCCCTGGAAAAAGCAGGGCTTCCGGCAGACGTTATACAAGTGGTGGATAATACCTCCCGTGAAACTACGAACGAGCTGATGAGACTTAACGGCTATCTCGACGTGCTTATCCCGAGAGGAGGAGCAAGGCTCATACAGGCTGTTGTAAATACGGCGACTGTTCCCGTTATCGAGACCGGCACCGGAAACTGTCATGTTTACGTTGATGCCTCTGCCGATCTTGAAATGGCTGTGAACATCACCGACAACGGCAAGACACAGCGTCCTTCGGTCTGCAACGCTGTGGAGAGCCTTCTTGTACACAAGGACTGCGCTGAAGAATTTCTCCCCATGATAGCAAAACGCTTTGAAGAACACAGCGTGAAGATATACGGCTGCGACAGGACAAGAGAGATCCTCGGCAGCAATATTGCAAAAGCAACGGACGCAGAATATGCCGCAGAATTTCTTGATTATGTGATCTCCGTCAAGGTCGTTGACAGCATTGACGAGGCTATAGAGCATATAAGACGTTTCGGCACAAAGCACTCCGAGTGCATTGTTACAAGATCGCCGGAAAATGCAGAAAAATTCCAAAGATATGTTGATGCCGCTGCCGTTTATGTGAATGCATCCACAAGATTCACTGACGGCGGAGAATTCGGTCTTGGTGCTGAGATCGGCATCTCAACACAGAAGCTCCATGCAAGAGGTCCGATGGGACTTACTGAGCTTACAACGATAAAATATCTCATCAACGGAAACGGTCAGATAAGATGAGCTCCGGCAATATAACATTAAAAATGGAGGGTTTTAATGGCTATCAGAAAAGATCTCGACGATATGCTGAATAATCTCGCAAAAAGCAGCACAAATAATGCGCCGAAGAGTGAAAAATCGACAGCAGCAAAGCCTGTACCTAAAAAAAGCATTTATGACGATATGTCGGTGGACGATCTGCTGAATGCTCTTACCGACCAAAAGAAAAAGCCGTCTGCCGAAATAGCAGGTGAGCTTTCTCCAAAGCCTGCGAAAAGCGTTCCAAAAGCGAAAGCTCCCACCGTGCCGGAAAAAAAGCAGGAGACTGTGAAAACTCCCACCGTGCTGGAGGTAAAGCAGGAGACTGTGAAAGTTCCTACTGTGCCGGGGGTAAAGCAGGAGACTGTGAAAACTTCGACCATTTCAGAGACTGAGCCGAAAACAGATGCTCCGGCAAAAAAAGAGCAGTTCGCTCCCCTTAAACTGAAAAAGAAGATAATCATATCAAAAGAGCTGCCCGATTACGAGGCTATCAGACAGAAGGAGCTTGAAAAAGACAGGGCTGAACAGCAACAGGCTGAAACTGCTATAGACGTTCCGGAGGAACCGGTTCCCGCAGAACCACCCGTTTCAGAACAACTCACCGCTCCCGTTAAAGAGACTCCGTCTCCCACTGAGGAGGAATCGGCTGACAAGGAAAAAATCACTGAAACGGAAAAAGCTCCAAAGGAGAAAAAAGGATTCTTTTCAAGGCTGAAAAATAAGCAGCGCCCCAATGATGAGCCTGCTAAAGATAATGAAGAGATCCTCTCGGAGAAAGCTGAGGTCACAGAGGAGCAAAGTGAAGCTGCACCGCCGAAAGAAGAGTTCCCCGAAGCTGACGATGATTTCCTGCCGGTGGAGGACGATCTGCCCTCGGCTGACGAGCTGATAAATGCCGCCCTTGCCGCCTTTGAAAACGAGATGCCGCTCCCTGAGGCAGATCTCAGCGATGATACGGCAGTAAGCGGTCTGCCCTCTGATAGCCCGGAGTCTTCCTTGACTATTGCCGAAGAAGTCACTCCCGAAAATGATGAAGCTCCCCGACCGGCGGAGGAAAATGCTCCCGAAAAAGCTGATGAGACCGATGTCTCTCCTGCGAGTGATGCCGACAATGAGGAAAACACTGCGGAGGATATCGGCTCTGATGACAGTACTCCCGATGAAAATACCGATCCGGCAGATACACTTATAAACAATATCCGTGAAGAGACTGCCGCTGCCGTTGCAGAGATCGAAAATCCAAATAAGGCTGTATCTCAAGAGGAAACTGACGAGATAGCAGAGGAGACCTCCGAAAACGATACGGAAGAGGCTCAGGAGGAAGAAAAGCCCAAAAAGCAGTCTGTCCTTAAAAAAATAATGGACGAAGATCCCGATGAGCTTATCAATGAACGCAGCGAAAAAACTGAGCAGGACAAGGATATATCTCCCAAAAAGGCTCTTTTCAAAAAGCGGCTGTATGCGGCTCTTGGCGTAATATTTGCGATATTTGCGCTTATCGGAGTCATTACCGTTGCAGGAAAAGGCGTGCAAATGATAAAGAATTTCACCACGGGAGAGATCCGCCGTGACGGCTTTACCGAAGTGGTCTATCCTGCCGTTATAATGGATATAGAATCATTCAACTCTCCCACAGAGCTGACCTCCGAACAGATCGTAACGGCATCAATATGGGCAATAATCATGTCAGAAGACAAGATCTCAAAATATGCCGTAAATCCCGGCACGGATACCGTCTCCATACCGTATATGGACGTAGAGGCACAGGCTGTGGAAATGTTCGGCACCGACCATCCGGAATTCGAGCACTGCACCGTAGGTCCTCCGGACTCCCGATTCTTCTACTCTGACGGAGTATACAACGTTCGTGTGAAGCCCATTACATTCACTTATTCGCCGGAGATACGCTCTATAGTAAAGAGCGGCAGCGACTATACGCTCACTGTTGACTATGTTGATGAGCTTCCCTCATGGATGGAAAAAAGCGTTTCAAAGTCAGTCGAATTCCGGCTGACGGAAAAAGAAGACGGCACATATTACATACGCTCTATGAAAATTCTTTACGTTAAAAGCTCGCAGGTATGACCGGCATTATGATAACTCCGGCAGCACTGTGACGCACAAGCATTGCCGTTTATACTGATTTCATTCTAAAAACCGTGTGGGATCTTCGCAAATATCCCCGGGTTTCAGAGTGAGATCGGTATTACAATAAAAGGAGTAAATATGCCCGAAAAAACAAAAAAACCACGCAGCTACGGCGCTGTTGCCATAGCTGAGGCTGTCATCATACTTGGACTTACCGCCGGACTTTTTCTGTCATTCCACGAAAACAAAGCTGACGAAAGAACTATCCCGGTGAATGCAACACTCCCGGAGGAGAGCGGTGACGGTGATCCTGAGGAGCGTGTCCGCCCTGTTATCGAAAAGGAAGAGACTTTCTACCAGCTCTCAGGCGAGAAAATACTCATGCACGACAGTACATACGGCGAGGTGTTCGTCCCGGTCTTTAAGGACGTTCCTGCCTGCTCGCTGAACATGGATTCGATCGTCACACGGAACGGCTACTCATTTTACAAGGAAAACGGCGAAATAACGTCTATTCCCGGTGTTGATGTTTCGGAGCATCAGGGCAGCATAAACTGGGAACAAGTCAAGGCTGCCGGAATAGAATTTGCCATAATTCGTATAGGCTACAGAACATACGGCGGCGGTGAGATCGTCCTTGACAAGAATTTCAGGGAGAATATCGAAAACGCTGACAAAGCCGGCATCAAGGTGGGCGTGTATTTCTTCTCACAGGCAATAACGGGCGATGAGGCTATCGAGGAGGCTGATGCAGTCCTCAACGAAATTGAGGATCTCAACATTACATATCCCGTTATTTTTGACTGGGAGCTTATCTACGATGATAACGCACGTACTGATGCCGTTACCGTTGAGGGACTGGCTGATATCTGTGTCATGTTCTGCGAGAGAGTAAAGGCTGCCGGATATACTCCCATGATCTATCAGAATAAGAATACCGCTCTGCGCAAGCTTGATCTTCCACGGCTGAAAGATTACGATTTCTGGCTGGCTGAATACAGTGATGAGCCTTCATATTACTATGATTATAAAATATGGCAGTATTCCTCAGACGGATATGTTCCGGGCATCTCGGGCAGAGTTGATATGAATATCTGCTTTACGGATTACTCAGCCGAATGACCATGTACTACATCTACATAATAAAATGCTCCGATGATTCGCTGTATACCGGCATCACCAATGATCTGCATCGCCGCATGGCAGAGCACTTCGGCAGGACGAAAAAATGCGCAAAATACACACGCTCACACAAAGCTGTTTCGCCGGAAGCTGTCTGGACTGCACCGGACAGAAGTCTCGCCTCCCGGCTGGAGTATGCCGTTAAGCACCTTTCCAAAAAAGAGAAACTGAAACTTATCAGCAGTGGTGATCTCTCCGATATCATGGGAGAGGCTGCTGTAAACTACAAAAAGTATGACCGCTTATCAGATGAATAAGCGGTCTTTTTTGCGAGATCTTTATTTCTTGAGCCTGAAACTGCTGTTTCTCATTTTTGCAGGATCGAAGCCACGCTCCTCACGGCGTTTCTTCTTAGGACGAGGAGTCTCCTTTTCATCGTCAAGGCGCATGGTCAGCGAGATCCTGTTTCGCTTTACGTCAACGTCCAGAACACGCACCTTTACCACCTCTCCCACCTTGACGGCTTCAAGGGGGTGCTTGATATAGCGGCTGCATATCTGCGAAATGTGGACAAGTCCGTCCTCGTGAACACCTATATCCACAAAAACGCCGAAGTCAATTATGTTGCGCACTGTTCCCACAAGCTCCATACCGGGTTTGAGATCCTTTATCTCCATAATGTCGCCGCTCCTCAGAAGCGGAGGGGGAAGCTCATCACGCAGGTCACGTCCCGGCTTTTTAAGCTCTGAGATTATGTCCGTCAATGTGGGAACTCCTATACCCAGACGGCTGCTGATATTCTCAATGCCGATGCTCTCAGCTTTTTCACGTATGCTTGCAGCACCGCCGTCCGCAACATCGGCAAGCGTGAATCCGCACTCGCTGAGAAGTGACTCCGCAGCCTTGTAGCTCTCGGGATGAACGGCTGTATTGTCAAGAGGATCGCTGCCGTCACGTACTCTCAGGAAGCCTGCACACTGCTCGAAAGCCTTTTTGCCCAGCTTAGGGACCTTCATCAGCTCTTTGCGGTCATTAAAGCGTCCGTTCTCCTCACGGTATGCCACGATGTTCTTCGCTACAGCGGCATTTATACCTGCAATATATGAAAGCAGCGAAAATGATGCTGTGTTCAGGTCAACGCCTACCGAGTTGACACAGTCCTCAACTACGCCGGAGAGTGCCTCATTCATACGTGCCTGCGGCATATCATGCTGATACTGTCCCACGCCGATAGCCTTTGGCTCTATTTTTACAAGCTCTGCAAGCGGATCTTGCAATCTCCTTGCGATCGAGACTGCGCTCCTCAGGGATACATCATATTCGGGAAATTCCTCTGCCGCAAGTTTCGATGCCGAGTATACGGATGCTCCCGCCTCGCTGACGACCATATAGCTCACATTCTGTGGGATCTCTTTAAGCAGGTCGGCAGTGAAATTCTCAGTCTCACGGGAGGCTGTTCCGTTGCCGATCGAGATCGTCGTGACACCATGCTTTGCTATCATATTTTTCACTGTGCGCTTAGCAGCCTCTATATTTGTCTTCGGACCGGGCGTGGGATAGATAACTCCCGTATCGAGGACTTTTCCCGTACTGTCGATGACTGCTACCTTGCAGCCCGTTCTGTAACCCGGATCAAGTCCGAGGATAACGCTGTTTTTCAGAGGCGGCTGCAAAAGGAGCTGCCGGAGATTCGAGGCAAATACTTTTATAGACTCCTCATCGGCTCTTTCAGTCAGTTCCGCGCGTATCTCACGCTCCACAGAGGGGAATATCAGCCGCTTATAGCTGTCCTCGCCTGCCGCACGCACAAGCTCACCGCAGGCATTGTTTTTTCTGATATACTTTCCCGTTATGATGCCGTAAGCCTCTGCTTCAGCAACATTCACCGACACCTTGAGGAAGCCCTCCTTTTCACCTCTGTCAAGAGCAAGAATGCGGTGAGCCATTATCTTTGATATCGGTTCGGAGAAATCGTAATAATTCATGTAAACGCTCTCTGCCTCCGGATCGGCTGCCTTTGAGATCATCTCTCCCTTTTCCGACATAAGAGCACGCAGACTGCGGCGGATATCCGCATCATCGGAGATATCCTCGGCGATGATATCCATAGCTCCCTGAACAGCAGTCTGCACATCGGGAACGTTCTTCTCCTCATTGACAAAAGCCTCAGCCTCTTCTTCGGGGATACGATCCTCCTGAGCCATAATGACAGCGGCAAGCGGTTCAAGACCGTTCTCACGGGCGATGCTTGCACGTGTACGGCGTTTCGGCTTGAACGGGCGGTAGATGTCCTCCACCTCAACAAGTGTCACTGCCTGAGATATCGCAGCCTCGATCTCGGGGGTCATTTTCTCCTGTTCGGTTATGGCGGCGGTGATCTCCTCCTTGCGCTTTTCAAGATTGCGCAGATATGTCAGACGGTCGTTAAGCTCACGAAGCACCTGATCGTCAAGAGAGCCGGTCATCTCCTTACGGTAACGGGCTATAAACGGAATGGTCTTGTCATCATCTATGAGTGCAACGGTATTCTCCACCTGTTCACGGCGGAGGCTGAATTCATCTGCAAGCGTTTTTATTATATCCATGAATAAATTGTCCTTTCATTTATCATCGGCGGTCAGCTGCTGTAGCGGTCTACCCATGAAAACAGTGTCTTTGCGATATCTTTCCAGACGGTGAGTTTATCCTTTTCATTGAGGACTTCATGTCTCATGCCGTCGAATATCCTGTGCGAGATGCTCTCATAGCCGAGCTTCTCAAGGTGCTTTACCGCCTTGAAGAATTTTTTCTCCGATATCATACACGGATCATCTCTGCCTGAGATAAAGCGCACGGGCAGTCCGGGATTCGTCACGCTCCAGCCGCCCTTTGAGTATGTCTCTCTGAGGAGATAGAGCAGTCCCTCATAGCCGTTGAGAGTATATCTGAAATTACAAAGCGGATCGGCGTTGAACTCCTCTACTACCTTACGGTCACTGCAGATCCAGTCATTCGGAACGGCATGATCGAAATTTCTGTTGAGAGCAGCCTCGCCCAATTCAAATATTTTGTCGCTCCTGAAACGGCTTCCCATATTCCGTGCGAGAGATGTTTCGATAGCTCTCACAGATCCGGAAAAATGACTGTAGCAGGGACAGCCGAGAACGATAAGACCGTTTATATCCTTGTCATGATTTTTAAGAAAGCAGCGTGCTCCCAATGATCCCATGCTGTGTCCGATCAAAAACACCGGTATTCCCGGAACGCTCTCACGCAGGAATCTGTTGAGCTGTGCGATATCGCTGATAAAACCCTCTCCGCCGTTTCGGAACATGAATCCCAGATCATCGGGAGTCTGTATACTTTTGCCGTGTCCTCTGTTGTCGTGGATAACAGTGATAAAACCCTCTCCGGCAAGATAATCCATAAACGGAAGATATCGCTCCTTATGCTCATTCATACCGTGGACGAGCTGTACCGCTCCGGTAATATCTCCGAGCGGGCGTGCTATCATAGCAGAAATGACAAGTTCGTCAAAATCAGAATTAAAAGTAAATTCTTTCAGGTCAGCGTTAAGCAATAGGATCCCCCCTTACGATGTCTTTTAGATTATACCAAAAAAAAGTATTCTTGTCAAGTCAGTTCCAAAATCCGATTTTCGTTCATTTCATCGGTTGACAAAGCTGATATATCATGATATAATGAGTTTGTGTACACTTGAAATAAAAGCAATATCACTCATCAGGAAAGGACATCACATTATGGGAAGATATTTCGGTACAGACGGTTTCAGAGGAACAGCAAATGAAAATCTCACAGCAGATCACGCATTCAAGGTAGGAAGGTTCCTCGGTCGGTATTACGCAGAGCTTGGCAGACAAAACGGAAAAAATACCCCCCCGAAAATAATTATCGGCAAGGATACACGCCGTTCAAGCTATATGTTCGAGTATTCACTTGTCGGCGGTCTTACTGCCTCCGGAGCAGATGCTTATCTCCTTCACGTAACGACAACTCCTTCGGTGGCATACATCACAAGAATTGACGGATTTGACTGCGGAATAATGATCTCCGCAAGCCATAATCCCTATTACGACAACGGCATCAAGCTCATCAACGGACAGGGCGAAAAAATGGAGGAATCCGTCATATCACTCATCGAGGACTATATCGACGGCAAACTCACGGCTTTCGGAAAACAATGGCAGGAGCTTCCGTTTGCAAAAGATGACAGAATCGGCAGGACTGTTGACTATGTTTCGGGCAGAAACAGGTATATCGCATACCTTATCTCCCTCGGAATGTACTCGTTCCGGGGCGTTAAAGTGGGACTTGACTGTGCCAACGGCGCAGCATGGAACATCGCCAAATCAGTCTTTGATGCTCTCGGTGCGGAAACTCACGTCATAAACGCAGAGCCGAACGGCTTGAACATCAATAATAATGCAGGCTCTACGCATATTGAAGGTCTTCAGAAATTTGTCGTTGAGAACGCTCTTGACGTGGGATTTGCATATGACGGCGATGCTGACCGCTGTCTCTGTGTTGACGAAAAGGGAAACGTCATTACCGGCGATCACATTCTTTACATCTACGGAAAATATATGAAAGAGCGAGGCAAGCTCATCACGAATACAGTCGTAACAACAGTTATGTCCAACTTCGGACTGTACAAGGCTTTCGATGAAGCCGGCATCTCCTATGCAAAAACAGCCGTAGGCGACAAATATGTGTATGAGTATATGAAAGAGAACGGCTGCCGTCTCGGAGGCGAACAGTCCGGACACATCATCTTCTCAAAATACGCCTCTACCGGTGACGGCATACTCACCAGTCTCAAAATGATGGAGGTCCTCATGGCAAAGCAAAAGCCGCTCAGCAAGCTTGCCGAATCGTTCACGGTCTATCCGCAGGTTCTGGAGAATGTAAAAGTTGCGGATAAGACTGCCGCACAGAACGATCCCGATGTAATTGCCGCTGTGGAGAACGTTGCCAAAGAGCTGGGAAGCTCCGGAAGAATACTCGTCCGTGAAAGCGGCACTGAGCCTCTCGTCCGTGTTATGGTCGAAGCTGAGACTGAGGATACCTGCCGCAGATACGTTGACGATGTGGTGAACGTCATCAAAAGCAAAGGTCATACCATATAAAGGAGTAAGGATATGCAGGCATATAATCCGTTTCTTCCCCTTGATGAATATATCCCCGACGGCGAACCTCATATTTTCGGTGACAGAGTTTACCTGTACGGCTCTCACGATGAGGAGGGCGGCAGAACGTTCTGCATGGGAGATTATACGGTATATTCAGCTCCCGTTGATGACCTTGCCGACTGGCGCTGTGAAGGAGTTATCTACAAAGCAGAACAGGATCCCGACTATAAAAACCGCCCCTATATGTATGCTCCCGATGTGGTGCAGGGCGGTGACGGCAGATATTACCTCTATTACTGTATGTCGGGAGATCTCGGCGTGGGAGGGTATTTCGGTCCGATAAGCGTTGCCGTCTGCGACACTCCCGCAGGAAAATATGAATATCTGGGATACGTCCGCTATAAGGACGGCACTCCCATGAAAAAATATGTATGTTTCGATCCGTGCGCATTCAATGACGGCGGTACTATCCGCATATATTACGGCACTCAGTATCAGGGAGAGTCAAACGAGATACTCTCCGCCGACAGAGAAAAGCTGAAAAACGTCATGGAGCGATACAACAAAACGGCTGAGGAGATCCTCTCAACAGAGGATAACGTGAACGGCCCCGTTATGGTCGTTTTGGAGGACGATATGCTCACCGTAAAAGAAGATCCGAAGCATATCATTCCATATGATGCTGATTTCGGCGGCCATGAATTTTTCGAGGCAAGCTCTATGCGCAAGGTCGGGGACAAATACTATTTTGTGTACTCCTCTCTCAAAAACCACGAGCTGTGCTACGCCGTGAGCGATCATCCCGACAGAGATTTTGTCTACGGCGGAACGATAGTTTCAAACGGTGATGTGGGCATAAACGGCAGAACGGACTCACAGCGGCTCAATATGACCGGTACAACTCACGGCAGTATCATAGAGATAGACGGTCAGTGGTATGTGTTCTATCACAGACTGACACATAAATCCGACTACAGCAGACAGGCGTGCGCTGAAAGAATAAACATCGCTCCCGACGGAAGCATATCTCAGGCGGAGATCACCTCATGCGGACTGAACGGCGCTCCCCTTGAAGCAAAGGGAGGATATCCGGCTGTGATAGCCTGTTGCATCACCAACGGGAAAATGCCTCACGGCTCTAACAGTATCTTCACGGACAGCTTTCCCAATGTGACCCATCGTGACGGTGAACGATTTATCGGCGAGATAAGCAGCGGAACAATGATCGGATTCAGATATTTTTCCTTCTCCGGCGGAGAAAAAGTGAGCGTTCTCCTCAGAGGAACAGGCTCACTGAGCGTGACGCTCCGCACTGAAATTGACGGTGAAATCCTTGGAGAGGTGTGTGCTCCTCTTACAGACGACCTGCAGGAGTATGTTCTCCCGTGTGAAATAACCAAAGGCGCAAAAGCAGTGTACCTGTTCTTTGAGGGTGACGGAGAAGCGGAGATGCCGGAGATCGGATTTTCCTGATGCTGAGATGATAGGCATTTTGCATTATACAGGCACGGCATTCATACGGTAATTTAGCAAAATATTGGAAATTTTCAGAAATCATTGACTTATTATTTGTTTTGTAGTATAATGATATTTGATAATGTGTATCTGCCGCAGCTCTTGATCCGGCGGCAGCAAGTATAAAAATAAGGAGCTGTCCGGGTATGTACGGACATTTCCTGCGTTATAACACAGATCTCATCAGAAATCAAGCGGCAGGCAATGCGCTTCGGTTTCCGGGGAGATCGGATATTCATGGAGGTCAAAATGGCTAAGAATGAAGAACGTAACCTTAACGTTACCATAAAAAGCGAACAGGAGGATAAGGACGAGGTAATTATTTCCATGTCGGGAATAATGAAAAAGCTGAAAAAATTCCTGCTCCCGTGGATAATCGTTGCCGTAATACTGGGAGTTATGGTGCTGGGCGTAAATGCTGTAAGTACTATGAGCGTCAAGCCGCCGCTGAATGCTCTTGTGTCATTTACATATGACGGCATTGAAAAGGGACTTGATCCTGCCGGAAGAACATTTGATGCAAATTCGCTGAAAAATCCTTCCGTAATAACAGATGCTCTTATAAGTCTAAATCTCGATTCCGCAGATGTTGAAAATGTAAGAAGCAATATTATAATAACTCCTATCGTTCCCACTGATGCGATCGACAGAATGACCACCTACAAGAGTATCATAGAGCAGTCCTCCGGCGGCAATCTTGCAGCAGGACAGGCACTTCTCGATACATCGTATTACTCGACTCAGTTCAAGATCACTTTCAACTATGCGGCAGCAGGCTATGACACAAACAAAGGCGTTCAGGTGATAAATGCTGTTCTGGAAAAATACCGTGACTACTTCTACAGTCAGTACGGCTACAATCACTCACTCGGAGCTGCCGTAAGCACTATCAATTACAAGGACTATGACTATACCGAAGCTGTTGACCTTTTCAGATCTACTCTCCAAACTCTTGAAGAATATCTCAAGGATCTTTCCGATGAGGACGTTACACGTTTCCGCTCAACAGCAGGATATACTTTTGAGGATCTCTATCAGTCTGTGCTCACCATCAAGAGCCTTGACCTTGACAAGATAACGTCATACGTCACCTCTAACAACGTTACAAACGATAAAGATGCCGCTGTTTCCTACTACACTTACATGATAGATGAGCTTAACCGCCAGAAAAATCAGCTCAATGAAAGCCTTGAAGCCGTAAAGGCTGCTATCTCCGCTTATCAGAAGGATACTCTCCTTGTTATGCAGAACGCTGACGGCGCAAATACCGAGATCTCCAAGAGCTCGGAGGAGTACGACCGTCTTGTTCAGCAGAATGTAAACCTTGCATCACAGCTTGCCACAACAAAACAGCAGATAAACTTCTACACCGAAAGAAAGGATACTCTCACAAAGGGTACTGCCGGTACTGAGGATCAGAAGAAATATGTTGACAATATGCTTGATTCACTCAATACAAAGGTGAAGAACCTTGTCGATCTGACAAGAACTACTGCTGATGAATACTACCAGAACGTTGAATTCGCAAACGCCTACAGTATCCTTGTTCCTGCGTCAAGCTCCGGAGCAACTACTATCAAGAGCGTTATCAAAGCCTCTATGATGCCTGCTATTATCGCAGAAGCTGTACTCTTTGTTATCTACATCGCAGTTGCATTCATAAGTGCTATCGTTGATGAAAACAGGAAAAATGCCGCAAAGGCTGCTTCTGCATCGACCTCCGGCAGCGACGGTGACGGCGGCGATGGCGATGACGATGATATCGTTGATATCATCGAAGAAGCAGTAAGTGATAAAACTGACAAACCCGCTAAAGATAAGAATATCAAAAAGTAAAAAATTTCAGACGGGTATTGATTTTTCAGACGGAATGTGTTATAATTATCAAAGAATAAATCGGAGGTGTTATTATGAGCGCACTTGAAGTCGTAGGAGGCATCGTACTCCTCGTGGTATGTGCTATCCTTATTATTCTCTGCCTCTCACAGGAGCAGAAATCACAGGACAGTATGTCGGCTGCCCTTACCGGAGCGAGCACAGATTCTTTTTACGGAAAAAATGAGGGAAGAACAAAAGAGGCTATCCTCGCTAAGATAACAAGAGCTTTCGGGATCATTTTGTTCATCGTTGTTCTTGCTGTCAACCTCGTTCCTCTGTTCAAGAAGTAAGAAGCTGCTGTCTGCCCTGTGACGACTGTCACGGGGCATAGCTTTTGTGAATACAAATTTCACTGTAAAAGCCGGGAACCTTTGCGAAGATCTTGCACGGCTTTTAGAATGAAATTAGTATAAGGTGGTAAAATGTCAGGAAAAACAAAAAAGAAAAGCTCCTCGGTGGGAGAATACAAAATAAAGATCACGGCTTTTCTTGGTGCTTTCGACAAAAAGACTATGCCTGTCAGTCAGCTTGAATCCAAATGCCGCACAAGAAAAAAAGGCAGAGAGAATTTCACCGAGGCATTCAGTCAACTGCGCAATGATGGTATCATCACTGTCAGAAAAGGCATGAAGGTCGGACTTTGCTCACGCCTCGGAGTATTCCCCGGTACTGTCACACGCCTCAGCCGGACATTCGGCTTTGCCCTCAGCGACAACGGCGTGGAGTTTTTTATTCCCGGAAAATGTATGCTCGGCGCAATGCCCGGCGACAGGGTACTGATCTCGCCCATAAAATCACGCTCCGGAAATCCTGAGGGCGAGGTCATAGACATTATCTCCTTCGGCAGCAATACGCTCACAGGAACGATCAGCTCCGCCGATGGTGAATTGTGGCTCGTGCCGGATAGTGCCTCCCGTAATCATATAGCTATTGTCGGTGAAGACTGCCCGTTTGCCGAGGGTGATAAGGTGCTTGCCGAGATCGTTCACCGTGGGCATCGCCATGCAGAGCACACCGTAAAGATCGTAAAAGTCTTCGGAAGTGCCGACAGTGCGTACTCCTGCTCTCAGGCGATACTTGCGGCTCATGGTGTCTCTGCGGATTTTTCCTCTGATGCCCTCATGGAGGCTGTTAAGCTCTGCGAAGGCGGCATTCAGGAGTATAATTTCAATAACCGTGAGGATCTGCGTGATATGACGATCTTCACCATTGACAGTGCGGATTCCAAAGATCTGGACGATGCTGTCTCTCTCGAAAAAACCGACACCGGCTGGCTTTTAGGAGTTCATATCGCTGATGTTTCACATTATGTCAAGGGAAACAGCTCGCTTGACAAGGAGGCTCTCAGCCGTGGAACAAGCATCTACTATGCCGACAAGGTCATTCCCATGCTGCCAAAGGAGCTTTCCAACGGACTTTGCTCTCTCAATCCCGGCGAGGACAGGCTTACGCTTTCGGCATTCATAGAGCTTGACGAGCTTGGAAAAATAGAAAAATCCCGCTTCTGCAAAAGTGTTATCCGCTCAAGAGTAAAGGGAGTTTACTCCGAGGTGAACCTCATTCTCAGCGGCAGTGAGGACGATGCTGTTCATGAAAAATATAAGGAGGTACGGGACAGCATTTTCCTCATGGATAAACTGACCGATATACTCATACAAAACAAAAAGCAGCGCCACGCTCCGGAGATAGAAACCGTTGAAAGCCGCTTCATCATGACGGACGGCGTATGCAGCAGCATCGTGCCGAGAGAGCGTGGACGCTCCGAGCGCATCATTGAGGAATTTATGATAACAGCAAATCAGGCGGCGGCTAAGCTGGCACGTGAGAAAATGTCGCCGTTTGTGTACCGTATCCATGAAGCACCTCCTCCGGCTAAGATAGAGGCTCTGAGAGAGATACTCCCGAAATTCGGATCGGAATGCCCTTTCACTGATTTTTCGCCTGCCCATGCAGAGGCGATACTCGAAAGCTTCCGTGGAACAGACAAATTCGATGCGGTCAATATGCTGATACTGAGATCAATGGCAAAAGCAAAATACTCTCCCGAGCCTATAGGACATTTTGGTCTTGCACTTGAGGATTATGCACATTTCACCTCTCCCATACGGCGGTATCCCGATCTGGCAATACACCGCATAATCACGGATATCCTTGCCGGCTACGGAAATGAATGGCTTTCAAAACGCTACAGCGGTTTTGTCACTGAGGCTTCCGAAAGCTCCACCACTGCCGAAGCAAGAGCCGTTGCCGTTGAAAGAGAGTGCGAGGACTGCTACAAGGCAGAGTTTATGCTCCAATATGTGGGAAAGGTCTTTGATGCCCGCATCTCCTCTGTCATGGAGTACGGCTTCTATGTAAGGCTTGAAAACACTGTGGAGGGCTTTATACACATAAGAGATCTGCCTGATGGCGAATACGACTACTCAGAGCCTGTCTCACTGACGGAAAAATTCAGCGGCACTGTATACGAACCGGGAAAACCGATACGGGTGATATGTGCTGCGGTGAATGTGAGTCAGGGAACTGTTGATTTTGTTCCCGATTCGGACGATGAATAGGAGGTATCCATATGAAAAAATTTTTTGTGATAATTTCAGCTCTCGCTCTGACCATGTGTGCATCATGCGGAAAGGTAGATAAAGCAAGCGATAGTAATGCTCCTGTCTCCGAAATGACGGAGGCTTCAACAGTCCAGCCCGATCCTCTTGCTCCGACATCTGAAAGCAGTACCGACTCCGCAGATACCCCGGAAACGACCTCCGCCGACTCCCAACAGGTTACGACTGCTGCAACTACAGAGATCGCCGCTCAGGAACAGGTAGATCCTCTCGGCGGCGGCAGTTTCTCATATGACAGCAACGGCGCAGTTGTTTTTGACGGCGATCCCTCTCTTCAGGACGATCGTGTGCTGATCTCGGCTGCTCAGGCACTTTTCAGCTCAGCCTGTGATACTCAGTGGAACTTTACCGTAAGCTGCCCGTATACTATTGATACGTCAAATTATATTGAGAACGATTTCGGCTGGCGGTTCAATCTCATCACAGATGACGGTATTTCCTCATATGCGGACGTTCAGAAGGACTACTATAAGGTTTTCAGCAGCAGATATCCCGATCCTCTTTCGTCACTTTACATTGAAAATAACGGTGCTGTTTATGCGCTCAACGCTGCAAGGGGAATGAATCTCTACTACTCAACGTCAAAAATAACGGGGATACAGTCACGCACTGAGGACGAGATCTTCTTCACAGTAGAAAATTATTACGACGGAAGCGACCGTGACACCTCCACACCATATTCAGAAACGGATACTTTCTCTGCGGTCAACGAGAACGGCGTATGGAAAGCCGGACAATTCACGCTCCCCTATTGACGAGGCAAAGCAATGGACAGGAAATCGCATTACTGCTGTAAAAAAAGGCTGTACGTATACTCCGCATTAAAGCGAGTATATCGTACAGCTTTTTTTCAATATACAATGTATGACTCTCCGTTTATGGTGTAGACGCAGATATTCGCATACTGTCCGTTCATGAATTTGCTGAGAGGTTCGCCTGTTTCACTCAAAAGGATCTCTACCTGATAGCATTTTCTGTCCGTTATCTGCGCCGATTGATCTGCCGTCATAATTTCGCTGTCGTAATAATCAAAGTTCATCTCAGTGGTGTCAAGCTGATCCTGAACGATCACATAGTCGAAATCATAATCACCGCCAATATAGCTCTTAAATGAATCATGCTGTGATTGAACGTATTCATCAGCGTTTTCCGCATCGGAGCTTACTATCATGTATTCAAAAAACTGAGGATACAGCACCTCATTCATAAGTGCGGCATCACTCTTTCCCACAGAGGAAATATATTGGGCGAGTTTTGCAGCCTCGTCAGCGGTGGTAAATCTGCTGTCGTATTCGATGCTTAACGCCACGCCGTCAGCATCGGGAGTCATTTTCACCAGCTTTGCGCCGTATGGCATATCTTCATCGGAGATATTCCCGTATTCGGAAGCATTGCCGACCATATTGTTGTGAGTGCTTTCATCCTGTGAAGTGCTCTTTTTACCGCAGCCGACAGCCATGACCGCAGCCGCCATGAGCAAAACCGTAATTCTCCTGTTCATTGGATCATCTCCTTATCCGAAAGTATAGTATCTGCCGTCTTTTTCGGCAAAAACTATCGTATAGTCACTGATGAGCAGCTGTTCGCCCTCAGAGCCCTCTGCCATGACGTAAAAATATGCGATATACATTTTATCGGCATCATTCTTTACCAAGCTGTAATAATCCTTTTCAAAAAGCGTATCCATTGAGCTGAAATAGCTCTTATAGCTTTCTTCGGACTCGTCCTCCGCCGCATCAAATTTTATTCTGGTGACCTTGAAATCTCCGCCCATTGCAGCAGCGAGATCATCACACTGATTTTGGAATGAGGTATCAAGTCCGTACCGGTACTCCTCCGAGAGATGAGTCTCCATTTCTTCGGCATATCCGGGATAAAGGTAAGTTTTGTAGCTCTCGAAATCTTTTTTCTCAAACGTGGTGAAGTAGCCCTCCATCGCAAGCATCAGCTCATCGGGATATACCGTGTCGTCATAATAGAGCTTTACTCCGCTGTGTGAGTAACGATATGAGCCGAGATCTGACTCCTCAGAATCGGGATCCGGTTCGATCAGCTCTCCCACTTCTCCCTCCGGAGGTCTCACTCCCTCCGAAGACTTCACTGTGCTGCTGCCTTTACCGCAGCCGGTAATCAGTGATGCTGCCAGAACCAAAGCTAAAACGATTTTTATTGATCTCATAGGAATTGCTCCCCTTATCAGGCTTTCGCCCTGTTTTTAGCTCTCTGAGTATTACTGAGCTCACGCTTTCTGATCCGCAGAGAGTTGGGAGTGACCTCTAAAAGCTCATCATCGGCAAGGAATTCGAGACAGTCCTCCAGACTGAGTATGCGTGGCGGAACAAGTCTCAGAGCATCATCACTGCCGCTTGCACGTGTATTGGTCAGATGCTTTTTCTTGCAGACATTTACAACGAGATCATCAGTCTTCGGCGATGCTCCCACGACCATGCCCTCATATACGGGAGTGCCTGCCGTGATAAAAAGCTGTCCTCTTTCCTGAGCGTTATAAAGTCCGTAAGTGACAGCCTCTCCTGTCTCGAATGACACGAGAGAGCCGGTGCTTCGCCTGTCGATATCTCCCTTGTACGGCTCGTATCCGTCAAAAACGTGGCTCATTATTCCCTCTCCCTTTGTGTCGGTGAGGAATTCGCTCTTATAGCCGAAAAGTCCTCGTGCAGGGATAAGAAACTCTATTCTCATACGGCTGCCCTGCGGGTGCATTGTCACCAGCTCACCCTTGCGAGTTCCCATTTTCTCCATAACAGAGCCTACACAATCCTCCGGAACATCTATAACAAGGCGTTCGATCGGTTCAAGGCGTCTGCCGTTCTCGTCCTGCTTATAAAGCACACGGGGAGTTGACACAGCAAGCTCATACCCCTCACGGCGCATATTCTCAATGAGGATAGACAGGTGCATCTCGCCACGCCCTGCAACACGGAATGAATCGGTGCTGTCGGTCTCCTCGACACGCAGCGAAACATCTCGCAGAAGCTCACGGAACAGCCTTTCACGAAGCTGACGTGAAGTGACATATTTTCCCTCACGGCCGGCAAACGGGCTGTCGTTCACAGAGAAGGTCATCTCAACAGTAGGTTCGCTTATCTTTACAAAAGGCAGCGGTTCGGGAGTGTCGGCAGCGCAGATAGTATCACCTATAGTGATGCCCTCTATTCCTGATATCCAGACGATATCGCCCATTACAGCACTCCGGACGGGAACACGTTCAAGTCCCTGAATTTGGAGAAGTGAGACTATTTTTGCGTTGTAATTTTTCTTTGAGCCGGTATAATCGCAGACTGTCACCTGCTGATTAGCATTTATTTTTCCTCGGACAATGCGCCCGATGCCTATTCTTCCCACATAATCGTTGTAGTCGATAGAGGAGATAAGCATCTGGAGAGGAGCTTCCTCATCGCCCTGCGGCGGCTCGATATAGCTGATAATGGTATCAAACAGCGGTCTGAGATCAGTACCTGCTTCGTACTGACTGAGGGATGCTGTTCCGCTTCTGCCGGAGCAGAAAAGTACAGGACTTTCAAGCTGCTCATCGTTTGCGTCAAGATCAAGCAGGAGTTCAAGCACCTCATCGCCTATCTCGTCAAGACGGGCGTCAGGGCGGTCGATCTTGTTCACCACAACGATGATCTTCAGTCCCATTTCGAGAGCCTTTGAAAGCACAAAACGTGTCTGAGGCATAGGACCTTCTGCGGCATCAACAAGGAGGAGCACTCCATCGACCATTTCAAGCACACGCTCCACCTCGCCGCCGAAATCAGCGTGGCCGGGTGTGTCTATAATATTTATCTTGATATCATTATAGCATACAGACGTATTTTTCGCAAGTATGGTTATCCCTCTTTCACGTTCAATGTCGTTAGAGTCCATAACTCTCTCTGCAACTACCTGATTTTCACGGAAGACACCGCTCTGTTTGAGCATTTCGTCAACGAGAGTAGTTTTTCCGTGGTCAACGTGAGCGATGATGGCGATATTTCTCAAATCATTTCTAATCATAAAATAACCTCCATATGTATCATCCGGCAGGGGTGAATTTTTCGTTTAGATTTTCCATCAGAAGCCGGCGCAGGTGCATGGGCGAACCTTCTGTTATGTCGCTGTGCCTGATAATGACGTATCTCCCCGGCTCTGTTTCGATGAAGAAGAAGCCGCCGCACTCCTTTGCTGAATAGAGCCGGGAGTAATTTATCTCATAGTGAAGCGTATTTTTCAGCGGAGAGCCGTCAATTTCACGTTCGCTGTCGTAAATGAGCGTATCCTCTGTAAATACTGCACAGAAAGTGAAGCATGGCACGTCAAGATGACGGCGGCGTTTTTTTCTGATATCACGGATATTATACCAAATCAGAAGGATCAGACCGAAGCAGATAAAGAGTGTCCATAGATCGTAGAGCCGCAGATAAAATATGTAGAAGTATATTATGTAGATCCATACGGCAGGTACGGCAATTTTGCGTATGAGTATATCGTACAGAAGGCGCAGCTTATATCGGGAACAGTATTTTTCAAGAGCAGCGGAATACTCCGGCGTGGTGACCGATCGAGCTTTTATCATGCTTTCACCCTGAACCTTTCTCCCATTTTTTCCATAAGCAGTCTCCGCAGCTCCATATCAGAGCCTTCTGTTATCTCTGATTTCCCGAAAACGTAAAATTCGACATTTGTACGGAAAATAAAGTAGTCTCCGTACTCGACCGCTGATTTGAGAGTGCTGTACACGAAGGATCTTTCACAGAGGAAGCCCACAGTTTCTGTCCGGACGAAAAAGCATTCATCATTGAAAACAAAATCATTAGCAGGCTTGTCCTTTTTGGTTTTGCCGGGGAACATCAGCACTCTGAAAAGAAAAAATATTCTCATTATTATGACAACATCTGCCCACAGTGAAAAAAGGAATATAACACCGATAAAGGCAATATGATCGCTATCGTTATATTTCAATGCGATCCTCAACGCAGGGACGAGAAGAACAGCCGCCCGGATCAAAAATCCCACAATAACAGCGTAAAGCAGAATGGATATATATACCATTTTATCGAGCGCCGACTTGCGAACAGCACGCAAATGGTCGTATGTGGGCTTTGCGCTTGCTTTTATCATGCTGACCTCCTCGGAATATCTGCAAATCTCTAAAGGCGATATCATGCGTGATTTGTGCGGTGTTATACTGATTTCATTCCGAAAGCCGTGCAAGATCTGCGAAAAGACCGAGCATTTTACATGGAAAAGAGACGAAGCCGTACTGACGTATGTCGAGTCACTTTGACGCAGTAAAAAGTGCGGGATCTTCGCAAATATCCTCGGTTTTTAGAGTGAAATCAGTATCATCTTTTCACCCGGACACAAAAAAGTCCTTGCGGCTGCAAGGCTATGCAATGAAAATCACCCCGATAAAAATCGGGGTATTACTGGTGGGAGAGGATGGATTCGGACCATCGAAGCTGAAAAGCAACAGATTTACAGTCTGCCCCCTTTGGCCACTCGGGAACTCTCCCATTAAATATCGGTCAGATGAATAGAAGATATATTGTTTCTTTTGCTCTTGAAAGCCATACGCCGGACAAAAAGAAACTGGAGCTGGTGGACGGACTCGAACCCCCGACCTGCTGATTACAAATCAGCTGCTCTACCAACTGAGCTACACCAGCATCTGCTGCACGGAATATCATACCGCAGAGATGCCTGCTTGTCAATCATTTCCGGAAATGGTCGAGGCGACAGGACTCGAACCTGCGGCATCTTGGTCCCAAACCAAGCACTCTACCAAACTGAGCTACGCCTCGGCTTTTATGGACCCTCGGTAAGATCCGCTTCCGAAATCATCAAATCGGACAGCTTTTATATTCTATCACACATTATTCGTATTGTCAATATCTTTTGCAAAAAATTGTAGGATATCACAAATATGACAGGTTGTACACCGCTTTCGATCGTCAGAACTGCCAAAGCATACAAATCTGAAAGGGGAGCAAAAAGCTCCCCATATTCACATTAGTCCTTGATCTTGTCGATGACCTCATCGACCTCGTCCTTGACATCTTCAACTGCGTCCTCGGCAGCTTCGGCAGCGTCCTCAGCGGCTTCGGCAGCATCCTCGGAGACTTCCTTTACTGTATCGTCATTGATCTCGAAATCAATGTTCTCGTCCCCCATGCCCTCGTAAGAATCGTCGTACATATCGTCATCGTAGTCGGAATCATTGTTCTTGCTCTTGATGATGTGTGAAGCAGCATATCCTGCAGCGGCAGCCGCACCGGCAGCCAAAACTGCAACTAAAAGTTTATTCATTTTTCTTTCCTCTTTTCTCCGCAAGATTAAATCATGCTATCGAACCGCTTGCGAACAGTTTTCGATACACTACATCCATTATAGCACACTCTTTCACAGATTTCAACTGTTTACATATTATTTGTTAAAAACATCAAAATTGATAAGGCTGTTATTGGTGCAGTTTCACAACGGAGTATCCTTTTCCCCAGCCAGACCTGATCTGCTCCGGAGTCAATAATTGCCTGTGCTTCGCCTTTATCGAAGCCGCCCTCGCTGCCGATGGCAACTCCCACGGTTTTTGAATTTGTAAAATCTATATACTTGAACGGCCGACCGCCGGACTCCTCCTCATACAAAAGTATCGTTTTGTCGAGCGTTTTCATCATTTCCGCAGCCTGCTCCAATCCCACCATCGGCTCTACCGTAGGAACGATCCCCCGTCCCGACTGCTTTGCAGCCTCGGCAGCGATCTTGTTCAGCCGTGGGAGTTTCTTCGCAAAATCAGCCTCAGACGGTCGGGAAACGCACCGCCTTGTCAGCATGGGAACTATCCTTGCTGCGCCAAGCTCAACGCTTTTTTGAATTATATACTCCAGCTTGTCCGGTTTTGGGAGCGCTTGAAACATCGTGACCTCAATGCTCGGTTCAGCAGCACAGTGCTCCTTGCTGATAAGCTCAAGACTGACAGTATCACCGGTAATACCGGAGATCCTGCAATGGTAGTCCACTCCGCAGCAGCAGACGGTCAGCTCCTCGCCGGGTCTCATTCTCAGGGAGAAACCTATGTGTCGGGCATCGCTGCCGGTGAGGGTAATGTTATTCTCATCTATTTCATTTGTAAAAAATCTTGGCATGATCTCATCACCGTCCATGGTCATATTATATTATTTTTTTGATGAAATGTCAAGCCGTTTTTTAGCAAACTCCAATGAAAGAGGCAGATTTTCTCGAAAAAATGCACAATCACATTGCCCGATTTTTGATGCTTTCTACAAATCCGCATTATAGCTTTTGTAAATCTTGTATTTCTCTTCAATATATGGTATAATTGAAATATAGGTTTATGTCCCGTTTGTGAATGTGCAGACAAGCGGGAGCGTTTCATAAAATTTCACTCTGCTTACGAAAGGAGCTTATCATGAAAAAAAGAAAATTCAAACGATTCTTCGCCGCCCTGCTGGGCACTGCCGTCGTGGCATCATCGTTCCCGATGAGCATCAGCACCGCAGCCGATCAGGATGTAAATTACGCCGAGGCACTTGCGCTTTCACTCTATTTCTTTGATGCTAACGCCTGCGGCACAGGCATAACTGACGGCCCTCTCACTTGGAGAGGTGACTGTCACGTCTACGATTCAGAGGCATCACTTGATTCAGCCGTGGGACTTTCCTCCGCCGAAAAGGAGGCTGTCAAGGCAGCAAACGGCGGTTCTTCCGCAATAGACGTTTCGGGAGGCTATCACGATGCGGGAGATCACATAAAATTCTCCATGACGATAGGCTTTGCTGCCACTTCACTTGCATGGTCGTATTTCTCCTATCCCGATGCCTTTGAAAAAGCCGAGTGTACCGATCATCTGAAATATATCCTGCGTAATGTCTGCGACTATTTCATGAAGGTGACCTTCCTTGACGACAGCGGAAATGTCATTGCTTATGTCGATCAGGTCGCATCTGAGGGCGAGGATCACAGCATCTGGACAGCTCCGGAGGTACAGACCATGAACAGAACTGTTTACTGGGCAAGTCCCTCTACGCCGATCGCTGATTCTGCCGGTGAAATGTCCGCTGCTCTGGCATCAAGCTCTTTAGCATTCACGGACTCCGATCCGGACTATGCGGCAGAGTGCCTGAAATACGCAAAAGCTCTCAGCAATTTTGCGGAAAAATACCCCTCATACAATGCTACGGGCAGAGGCGGTATGTACGGCGGCGGTGAATCTCTCAAAGATGATATCGTCTGGTCAAAGCTGTGGTGTGATCTTGCCGAAAACGGCGGAACGCTCCCCTCAGGCTACACTCCTCCCGCAACACTCACAGGCGATAAAGCATACAGCACCGGCGAGTATGACGGTTGGCTCTACTGCTGGGGAAAGGTCTACAGCGGATATGCGGCACTTCTTGGCGAACTCGGATACGATGGACAGAAATACTCCAACGAGGCAGCTCTTGAAGTAAGAGGCTCGGGCGGCAGCTCATTCAGCACCGGTCAGTACTGCTCAAACTGGGGCTGGGGTTCGGCAAGATATAACTGCGCTTTGCAGGGCATAGCATGGCGTTCGGGAGACAGCACCCTTGAAGAAGCTGCAAAGCATCAGATGGACTGTATCCTCAACTCGCAGTCTACCATGTACAAAAGCTATTTTGTCGGCTATGGCGACAGCTATCCCCTGAGATATCACCACAGAGCTTCCAATCCCGGAACAGGCAATCCTGCTGACAATACGGCTGCGGAGCATATTCTTTACGGTGCGCTTCTCGGCGGTCCGGACAGCAACGGCAATTATGAAGATCACCAGAACAGCTACGGCTGCACAGAGCCTGCCCTTGACTATAACGGCTGTTTCGTACTGGCGTGCGCTCCCCTTGTGAGCAAGTACGGCGGCGATGCCTCTGCTGTGAAAGCGATCGAGCAGAGCGCTCCGGAGATCAACGAGAACTTCGACTTCGGAGAAGATACCGATATGCCGCCCGTTACAGATCCCACCGATCCTTCAACGGATGATACTGACGATGAGGAGCTCCTCCCCGGTGATGCAAACTGTGACGGCAATGTTGACCTCGCTGATGCGGTGCTTATCATGCAGTACAACGCAAATCCCGATGAGTACGGACTTAACAAAGCAAACGGCATCTCAGATCAGGGAGCAAAAAATGCTGACGTTATCGGTGACGGTGACGGTATCACCAATCTCGATGCACTTCAAATACAAAAATTCAAGCTGGGACTTATCGAGTCTCTGTAAAATACAAGCCGGGCGGAAACTCCCGGCTTTGTTCCTATGCGGGAGCTTTGCGTGAAATTGCCGCATAAAGTCTTGACAATCCATAAAATTCATGGCATAATATACTTATAGTGTACGTGAATACGGGAGTGTCTTCCCACGGAGAGCCGTCAGAATAAAACGGCTTATCCAAAGAAAGGAGTTTATCATGCTGAAAAAATTAACAAGTATCGTCACCTCTGCGGTGATACTGACCGGATCTGCATTGACCGCTCCGGCCGGGCTCGGCAGCGATGCCGCAGATACACCGGATTATGCCGAAGCACTGCAAAAATCTCTGTATTTCTACGAGTGTCAGCAGGCAGGCCCTCTTCCCGACTGGAACAGAGTGGAGTGGAGAAGCGACTCTACAATGATAGACGAGATCAAGGGCGGCTGGTACGATGCCGGAGATCATGTGAAATTCAACCTGCCCATGTCATACTCCGCAGCTATGCTTGCATGGGGACTTTATCAGTATCCCGACGGTATCGAAAGCTGCGGCGAAATGACAAACTACGTTAATAACCTTGAATTTGTCCTCGATTACCTTGCCGAATGCGATCTCGGCGATGAGATCGTATATCAGGTGGGCAACGGTACTATCGACCACACATGGTGGGGCCCTGTGGAGCTGTATGAGTACGGCATGAGCGACAGCGGAACTTCATATGAGGACGCACGTGAAACGCTGAAATCTTCAGAGGGCTGTTCTGCCGTTTTCGGAAATATGGCTGCCGCACTTGCCGCCGGATACTGCGCTCTCAACGGCAGAGTTGACAGCTCAAAGCTCGATGACTACCTTGCTCACGCTGAGCATATATTTGAGCTTGCCGATGCTTCAAGAAGTGACAGCGTATACAACGACAGCAATGCCTCCGGCTTCTATCGCTCCAGCCACTTCTATGATGAGCTTTTCTATGCCGCAAACTGGCTGTATATCGCTACAGGCGATCAGGCTTATCTTGATAAGGCTGAAAGCTATATCCCCAGCCTTGACAAAGAGCTTGGTTCTGATGAACTTAAATACACATGGGGACACTGCTGGGACGATGCTATGCAGGGAGGTATGCTCCTCTACGCCATAAATACAAACGACAGCTTCTATATCAGCCGTGTGGAAAAGCACGTTGATTACTGGACCAATACCGCAAAGGTCATTCCCGGAGGCCTCCGCTGGATACACACATGGGGCTGCGCACGTTATGCTGAGACTGCCGCTTTCATTGCCGCTGTTGCCTGCGATACCGTCCTCGCCGATAAGGATACCTCCGCTTATGAGAAATTCTACGAGGAGCAGATAAATTACGTTCTCGGAGTCAATCCCGATAATCAGAGCTACGTTGTGGGATACGGTGAAAATCCTCCCTTGAACGCTCATCACAGAACAGCTCACTCCTCATGGAAAAATGACCTTGCGATACCTGATAATAACCGCCATGTGCTTTACGGAGCGCTCGTGGGCGGCCCTACCGAAGACGGAAAGTATACTGATGACCGTCAGAACTACATCAACAATGAAGTGGCTACCGACTACAATGCCGGATTTACTGCGATACTCTGCAAAATGATCGACAAGTACGGCGGCAAGAGCGATCCGTCATTCCCGCCCGTTGAGACACATGACGGTCCGGAATTTTACGTTGAAGTCCTCTCAAAGGGAGCTGATGCAAGCGGCATCACGCTCAGTTTCAAGATAACAAATCACTCCGCATGGCCGGCAAGAGTTCAGGATAACCTCTCCTTCCGCTACTTCATGGATATGTCGGAGGTCATTGACGCAGGCTACAGCCCTGAAGACGTTGTTATACGCTGTGACCGTGACCAGTCAGCTATGTATGCCTCAAACGGTATCAAAAGTGCTGAGATCTCAAAGCCTGTAAAATATGACGGAAACATCTACTATGTTGAAGTGACTCTCCCTGACGGACGTGCTGTTCTGCCTGTTTCAGAGGGTATGCAGCAGTGCGAGATCCTTCTTGCCTTTGTAATGCCCGATTATAAAAGCGGCTGGGACGCCTCAAATGATTTCTCCAATAAAGATATCCTCGGCAGTTCGGGCACTACTGATGATGACGGCACAATAAAAGGCATCGTTACGCCGTATGTTCCCGTTTATGTGAACGGCGGGCTTTACTACGGCTACGAGCCGGACGGCACTTACGCTGACGGTATGGGCAGCGCACAGCCTCCCGTGACACAGCCCACAACTGCCACTAAGTCCACCGAAGAAACGGAAGATGACCTGCTCCCCGGCGATACAAACTGTGACGGCAATGTTGACCTCGCAGATGCGGTGCTTATCATGCAGTACAACGCAAATCCCGATGAGTACGGACTTAACAAAGCAAACGGTATCTCAGAGCAGGGTGCAAAAAACGCTGACGTTATCGGCGGCAGTGACGGCATCACCAATCTCGATGCACTCCAAATACAAAAATTCAAGCTGGGACTTATCGAGTCTCTGTAAAATACAAGCCGGGCGTTTCCGCCCGGCTTTTTGCGATATTGTCTTATCTCAGGGAGCAATAGCGTTTGTGAGACCGGTATTACCGGTAGAATGCGATCCCCTCGGCAGATGAGTTTTCAACAAGGCTCACCTGCTTTTTTATTATGTCGGGATCGTCTATCCATTCAGTCTCTCCGGCAGCTCCTGCCCATTTGTCATTCCTGCCCGTTTTGTAAACTCCGAGTCCTATCACAAGATCCACCTCCGGACAGACAAGCTCCTCCCAGTCGGAAAGCGTTTTGTCAAACGGACTTGTTTCGTTAAGAAATCCGAAATATATCTGCGGGACTATATAGTCACAATAGCCGGATACTCCTCCCCAGAGCTTTACGTCCGCATACTGACTTTCATAGTTGCCGCTGATACTGCCCTGCGGACTTATCCCGAAAAGCACCCGACTGTCGCAGGAATTCACGGTATCATAGATCGTCTTCACAAAACGAGTGCAGTTATCCATGCGCCATGCTGCGAGATCATCACTGCCGGAGGCTTCAAATTCCTCCCTGTCAAACTCTGTGTCAGTGGTGGGATAGAAATAATCATCAATATGAATACCGTCAACATCATATTTTTCGATGATCTCCTCCACACAGCTTTTTATCAGCTCATCTGTTTCGGGGCACGCCGGATCAAGATACCACCGACCGTTCACCTCCCGGACTATATGGCAGCCGGGAGTGTCTGTCCACTTTTTTATGATAAAATCATCGGGAAGCTCCCTCATCTCCTCGATAGTCTGACAGCGGAGCGGATTTATCCACGCATGAACGGAGAGTCTCCGGCTATGAGCCTCCTCCAGCATTATCGCAAGAGGATCGTAGTCGGCGTCAAGACAGCTTCCCACAGGGAAAATATCCGAATCATAGTAAGCATCACCGCATGGGTGTACGTGTACATATACCGTATTTATTCCCTGAGATGCCGCCTGAGAAAAAAGCTCGCCAACGGCTGTGCGAAACTCGCTGCTGCTTTTTCCGGTCATGTATTCGGGATACCGCACATAGGGCAGCCACACGGCTCTCTGGCGGTCATAATTCAGGGGAGTATATCTTTCGGCAGCTTCTGTCGGGAGATGCTGAAGATCCTGAACAAACTGAGTTACCGTCTCGCTGACAGCAGATGTCTGCTCCGGCTGAGAGTCTGCCTGATGGGGGGATCTTCCGCATGAACAGAGGATCATCATCAGCAGGACGGGAAGTATTTTTTTCATATTCGACCTCCCTGTAATTAAAATGAACGTCAAAAACGATTTGACGTTCACTATAATACTATGCAGGCAGAGGCTGAAATATTACCCCATTGCAAACACTCGTAAAAATATCATTTTTCGGCAAAGATCATCATATATTTTTTCTGAGGTGACTGCAATGTATGAGTGCTGCAATGTCAGGCGTTTTCTGGAGTTTCTGTTCATAGATGTTATAATTTTTATCGTATGTGTGATATTCTTTTTTGTGGGCAGGCTGCTGATCTTTTCATCGGCAGACAGTTCTGATGATGAGCCTGTATTTCTCCCTGTTATCATGTATCACAGTGTCTATGACGGCACTCCGAGGGATTATGTTGTTACTCCTGAGCAGGTGGAGAGCGATCTTGCATGGCTGAAAAACAACGGCTATGAGTCTGTCACCGCTCAGCAGCTTGCGGATTACACCGCAGGAGCGGGCGGACTTCCCGAAAAGCCGGTGCTGATAACCTTTGACGACGGATTCTACAATAATCTTTCAGAAGCTCTGCCGCTCCTTGAAAAATACGATATGCACGCAATTGTTTCCGTAGTGGGAAAATATACCGACGAATGTGCCGCAGCCGATCCTCATGTTTCTCGCTATTCATATCTTACATGGGAGGATATCTCCGCTCTTGCAGCGTCAGGACGTATGGAGATAGGTAATCACACCTATGATATGCACTCACTGAACGGAGAACGCCGGGGCTGTATGAAGCTCTCAGGCGAAACAAACGAGGAGTACGCCGAAAAGCTCCGGCAGGATATAGGCCTTTTGCAGACAGAGATCCATCAGCATACCGGAATAACACCCATAGCCTTTGCATATCCGTTCGGAAGTCTCAGCCGTGAGAGTATACCGGTGCTGCGTGAATGCGGCATCATGATAACACTCACGTGCTTTGAACGTCCTAATTATATCACCCGTGATCCCGACTGCCTTTTCGGAATATTCCGCTACAACCGCAGCGGACTTTATTCCACCGAGGAGTATATGGCTAAACTTATGGAGCAATGATGCTCATTTTTCACGAAACAGGTCTTGAATATTCCGTTTCATATTTCGGCTCGCAGGTGAGATTTACTCCCAGACGCTTGAATATTCTCTCATCAACGGCGGAGAGTATCACTGTTGAGTGTACCTCGCAGCCTCTCAGACAGGATATGCAGTCCATAGCACGCTTCGCATTCTCATCTGTTGATGCGCATATCGACAGCGCAAGCAAAGTCTCATCGGTATGCAGACGGGGATTATTGTTCCCCAGATGACGGACTTTAAGATCCTGTATCGGCTCGATGACATCGGGAGACATCAGCAGTACATCGTCACTGACACCTGCAAAATGTTTGAGAGCATTCAGCAGAAGAGCAGAAGATGCTCCTAAGAGATTGGAGGTCTTTCCGGTTATGATCGTTCCGTCATGAAGTTCCATAGCTGCGGCAGGAGCAAGCGTTTCATTCTCCTTACGGATAGCGGCAGCTACGACTTTCCTGTCCTCAACGGTGACGTTTGCCTGTTTCATGAGAAGCTCGAGTTTGTAAACCTCGTCTTCGGAGATAAGTCCCTTGCGGCGGTCACACATAGCTGTGTAGCAGCGGCGGATTATCTCGTCCTTTGCGGCACGGCAGACTGCATCATCATCAATGATACAGTTTCCTGCCATATTAACTCCCATATCCGTGGGCGATTTATAGGGAGACTCACCAAACAGCATTTCAAACATTGCGCTCAGAACAGGAAAGATCTCGACATCACGGTTATAGTTGACAGTCGTTTTTCCGTAAGCCTCCAAGTGGAACGGATCTATCATATTCACATCGTTCAGATCGGAGGTAGCTGCCTCGTAGGCGATATTTACCGGGTGGCGCAGCGGAAGATTCCATATCGGGAATGTCTCGAATTTGGCATATCCGGCTTTGATCCCTCTCTTGTTTTCATGGTAAAGCTGAGAGAGACAAGTCGCCATTTTGCCGCTGCCCGGTCCGGGAGCAGTCACCACAACAAGGCGGCGTGTGGTTTCGATATATTCGTTCCTGCCGTAGCCCTCGTCGCTTATGATGAGCTTCGTATTGGAGGGATATCCCTTTATGTTGTAGTGGTGGTAGACCTTTATGCCCAGCGACTCCAGTCTTTTCTGAAATGCCGCAGCGGCAGGCTGATCGTCATACTGAGTCAATACAACACTGCTGACGTAAAGTCCGATCTTTTTGAAGACGTTATAAAGTCTGATAACATCAACGTCATATGTAATGCCGAGATCTCCCCTGATCTTGTTTTTTTCGATATCTCCGGAATTTATGACGATAACGACCTCTGCGTCATCTTTAAGCTGTAACAGCATCTGTAATTTGCTGTCAGGCTTGAATCCGGGGAGCACTCGTGAGGCGTGATAGTCGTCAAAGAGCTTTCCTCCGAATTCAAGATAGAGCTTATCGCCAAACTGAGCGATCCTCTGTCTGATATGTTCCGATTGCATTTTAAGATATTTTTCGTTATCAAATCCGATGTTCATATAAAACCTCCTGAAAATTATTTATTTTTTCTGAATTTCGGCATCAGTCTTTTACGGTAGAGATAGTATGCGAAATCAAGATTATAGTCGTACAGCACAAAGACGATATTTGCCGTGCCGAGCATAAAATATGCGCCATAACGCCCGAAATCGTTCATTTCCTCCAGCATTTGATCCAGCCCGAAGATGTACACGGTCGTGTAGAAATACATCAGCACGCAGACGTTGAAAACAGCAAACTTCAGCAGCCATTTTATAAAGCGGCTTTTAAGACTGCCGATATACATTCGCAGAATGGGGTAATGCCCGAAAAGCATGACGAATATCAGAGCTGCTTCTTTATCAAAGGTCACAAGCATCGAGAGCAGACTCACTGACAGATAAGTGAGGAATGCCCAGCTTTTTCTGACCTCCACAGCAATTATCATCATGAGCACTCCTGCCGCCATGGGAAGTACAAGATACAGGGCAGGTATTACTCCGGCAAGGAACATCGTCACAAGGCAGAGTGCCGATACCACTCCTCCGAGAGCGACACGATAGCTTATATCTCTCATTTTTGCTGACCGCTGTCTGTCTTTTTTGCCTGCCGGATATTGTATACGATCGCAGACATCAGCTTATGCGGAACGAACCTCTGTGCAACAGATGCCGCCTTTACGGCAATGCCGGGAATTGCAAAAAGTTTGCCTGCGAGTGCTTTTTTTACGGCATATTCCGCCGCCTCCTCCGGAGATATGGGCTTTGCGCTGAAGCTCACTCCTGCACGGGAATTGAAGTTCGTATCAACAGGTCCGGGACAAAGCACCGTTATGCTCACATTCGAGCGGTCACGGCGAAGCTCCTCATATATTGCAAGCGACAGGCGGAGCACATAGTTCTTAGAGGCATAATACGATGCAAGGAGCGGCCCCGTAAGGAATCCGGCAACTGATGCAACATTCAGGATAATTCCGCTGTCACGTTTTTTGAAATCCCGGAGAAAAAGCTTTGTGAGTATATGAAGCGCTGTGATGTTCACATTTATCATATCAAGCTCGTCTTCAAGATCTGACTCTTCAAAGCGTCCGAAAACTCCGTAGCCGGCGTTATTCACCAGCATATCAATATTTTTTTCGCAGCAGGCTCTGTACACCATGAATACCTGTTCCCTGTCGGAAAGGTCGGCGGTTATAGTTTCAGCATTTCCGAGTTCCTGTTTCAGAGCATTCAGCGCTGTTTCATTCCTGCCGGTGAGGATAAGCTCCCAGCCGCGGCGGCTGAGACTTCGGGCAATACATTTGCCTATCCCGGAGGTCGCTCCGGTAACTAATGCTTTCATAGTATTATCCTTTCTGTCCGGCAAGGCAGCGGAATTTACTGCTGTCCTCCAGACTTTCAATGCTGAACAGGAACAATATCTGTTCATAGTTGTCAGTGTCTGTAAGCTCCTCTATGGGGCGGTCGATCAGCTCCGGAGAAATAACATCTATCTCGCTGTAGTGCTCGATCAGAAACGGGATAAAGCAGTCGGCAATGCTGTCCTTTATCACCAACAGCTTTCTTTCATTGTTTACCGAGGTATTTATCTTAACAAGAGGTGCTTCCTCACCGAGGTATATATCGTACATATATCCTGTGTCAAGAAGCCGCTCATCAATGAGCTGCTTTTCCACCGAGCTGCCGTCATTATAGTAACCTCTGCATGACAGGACCTCTGCTCCCTCCGGATTTACGTATACATCTATGATATCGGGCTTGACATTGCTATAGCGTGACCGGAGACAGAGACTGCCCTTGAAATCGCCTGTGATATGCCTTATGGTATACTTGTCATATGCTGTCGGTATAAAGCCGAGTTTCTGGATAACAGTCCTGTACACACAGTATGCCCCATAGCACGTCCATTTAGTATCGGTGCGGTAGAAAATGTAGCTGTCATTAAGCATTTTCAGAATGTTGAACGCATCTATTTTTCTGATGCTGCCTCCAAGCTGATCGTAAAAGCGGTTTATCTGCTGATTTTCGGGATACTTCAACAGATACTGAGGCAGCATATCACTGTAAACTCCCGATGAGGTGGGAATGACTGCAAAATACACCGCTCCGTCATATCTGCTGACAAAGCTGTTTATAAGTTCAGCGGTCGCAGCAGGTATTTTTCTCTCTGAGCTTTCAGCATCAAGAAGCATACCCTTCCCCACATAGACACCGTTCACAAGCCCCTCTCCGGCTTTTGATCGTATCAGCGCATTCAGTCTGAGCCATTGCTCACGTCCGGCAAAGGAGTCCGTCATAATGCTGCCGAGCACCTCGCCGGGAGCGGCATTTGCTTTATTTGCATAAGCTCTGTTTCCACGTATTGCTCCTGTCACAACAGTGGCGATGAGGACGGCTGCAATGAAAGCAAGTGTAAGGACAGCGGTTATCCTGTTTGTCTGTTTCACTATGAAGACACCTCCTACAGCCTTATGATGAGAGTATCCGAGCTGCCGTAATACGACATGAGCGCTGTGCAAAGTATGAGCAGTATCAATACGACCGCAGGCTCAGCAGCTCCGAGAGCAGCTTTCAGCCTTGTCCTGCCTGAGCGCATCATCATATTCTTGAAAAGATCGGTAGAGGCATACATACATATCAGCAAAAGCACAATGTAGCTTTTGATGAGATACAATGTCATTGAATCCGCAAGAACATTGCTGCCGCCGATCATTGCAAAGAGATACCTCAGTGAGTAGGTTATGCTGTCACCGGAAAGGAAGACCGAGCATATCAGCACTGTAAAAAATGTGTAGACAGCTCCTGTGATCTGAGGATTTTTCACCTTGCTGAATCTGTTCTCGATGAGTATGCCCATGCCTATGAGCGCTCCCCACACAGCGCCGTTCGCACTGAAAGTATACCAAAAACCGAAGAGCGTCCATGCTGCGGCAAAAATGAGCTTTTTGTAGATGCGGTTACGGCTGAGTGCGGAGAAAGGTTTAGTCACATATCGTCTGAACCACTGTATCACCTGTGTGTGCCATTTTGCACCGAAAAATCTGAGCTTTGTGCTTGAAAAGGGATAGTTGAAGCTCTGGGGCAGTCTGAGTCCGAAACATCGGCTGATACCGTTTCCCATGTCCGAGAATCCCGAAAGCGTAAAATACAGACACAGCAGATAAGCTGCAATTCCGAGCCATGCGGTAAGAGCAGGCATCTCCCTGACATCGACGCTTTTAACAGCGGAATAAAGAAGATACATCGAATCGGCAGCAAGGATCTTTTTTGCAAGTCCCTTTACGAAGAGAGCGATCCCGATGCCGATCTCTTCAAGAGATACCCTGCGCCTGTCAAGTGCCTTTTCAAATGCAGGATAGCGCAGTACAGGTCCCATGAGAAGTTTTGGGAACATCATAATATAAAGGCTGAACCTGATGATATTTTTCTCTGCCGGAATATGCCCCGTGTACACATCAATGAGGACTCCCACGGCAGAGAGCGTGAAAAACGAAATTCCCGGCAGAAAGAAAAGCTCCGGGATATTTACAGCCTCACGCAAAGGCTGAAATAAATTTGCCCTGAAAAAGAACACCGCAAAAATATCAAAGATCAGAGCGGCGGCAAACGGTAGTGCCGAGAGCCGATGATCGTGACCAAGGCGATTTATGAGAATTCCGGCCGAATAATTTATCAGCGTGTAGATCACCATGAACAGCAGGACATCAATGCCGTTCATTCCGCAGAATATCAGGCTGAACAGCAGGAGTATCAGCGGCTGATGCTTTTTAGGTGCTGCACAGTATACAAGCAGCGATACCGGCAGATATCCATATATGAACAGCAGGCTGCTATATACCATTTCATTCCTCCCTCAGAGCAGCGACTGTCTCTTTAAGTTCATTGCTGCCCATCATAGTATTGAGGACCTCTATCAATGCAGATGCGGACATAAGCTCCGGAAGTCCCAGTTTTTTCTGCAATTTTTTTCTCAGGAGACTGCTTTCCGCACCGCCGCTGAGTCCCAGTTCATACATGGTGAGTCTTGTGATATCGTGAGCTTTCACATCTGTGGACGAGGTTATCCCTGCTTTGGCGAAAGCCTCTGTCAGCGTTTTTGTATCAAGTCCCTCAACTCCGAGCTTGCCTTCAGCGGAGGGGTGAGTCTTACGCTTTTCCTTTCCGAAAATATCGGGAATATATACGTTCCGCACATCGCCGTCACTGACAGCACCTTTGATATATCCTCTGATGCGCCGTCCGGCACTGTCAGAGTCGGTAAGAATGACGATACCCGTGGTACGTGAGTAATATCTTATAAGCCCGAGCTTCTCCTTATCCTTGAATATGCCGAAACCGTTTGTGACGATGATAACGGCATCGACCAATGAAGAAAGGCGTATTTTATCATATTTTCCCTCGACTATTATTGCCTGAGATATTTTTATCATTGAAGCCTCCTGCATCACCGTGTCATGAGCATCTCAGTGACCATCTGTTCAAGGACGATCTTTTCATCTGAGGACGTGGAATTCAGCTTTACAGACGTATCACGAAGAATAACAATACATTTTCTGAGACGTTCGATACTGATGCGCTGGCTTCCCCTATAGAGCCTGTCTATGACGAAACCTCTGTTATAATAGCCGAAATCCTGCTTGACCTGATCTGCCGTTCTGCCGGACTGCCTTGCGCAGCGCACTCTGTACAGATCAAGGAAAGAGTTGGTGATATTCGCAAGAATAACGCCCCTGTTAGACTTGTCTGCCATAAGCTCGTCCAAAGCTTCAAAAGCGGCTTTTCTGTTGAATGAAGCCACAGCGTCCGCAAGTTCAAAGACGTTGGCACTGCTGTAGTGAGGAACAAGCTGCCGGAGCATCTCTGCGGTGATCTCCCTGCCGCCTGCATAGGCGCAGAGTTTATCCACCTCACTGCGTATTGCAAGCGTGTCGGATAGACACATATCTGCAAGCTGTTCTGCGGTTTTCAGCGAGATCATTCCCCCACGTGCTGAAACAGAGACAGCTATCTCCTTTGCAAGTTCACCGGGAGATCTTACCGCAAATTCAACAAGAACGCCGTTTTTCGCACAGACATCGGCAAGCTTTTTATTTTTGTCTGCGATAACGTTCTGCTTTTTCTTCCTGTCGTATTTAGTTTTCACCTGAAAACCCGTCACGTTAAAAATTATCACCGTTGTTTCGGGGATATCTTTCAATGCATCAAGAAGTCTCTTGATCTGTTCTTCCTTTTTTTCTTCGCAGTTGAAGTCATTCACAAGAATACAGTTGCGCTCCGAAAGCATCGGCATCATCTCAGCCATATCCCGAAAAGCGGAGATATCAAGGCTTTTGCCGTCCAGCCTGTTAAGAGCAAGCTCCTCATCATCGCCGACAGCAGTTTTTATTATCTTACGTGTCATACGTTCGACAGAATTTATATCCTGACCGAAAACATAATACAATCTCTCCGGCTCGCCATTTTTCAGAGCGGCGGACAGCTTTTTGGGATCTACCTGTGGCATCAGAGCCTCCTTATCTGACACACCCCCGATCCCGGGAGTGTCATTTCAAAATTATTGAGATCCTCTCCAAGGAAAATGATATCGCCATAACGTCTTCCGTTGTTTTTTCCTCCATAGCAGACGGTCATATCGCCTCGTGTGATCTCTCCTGCCGGAGCGAACACAAACGTATATCCGTGATAATTGACCGTAAGAGTGCGCTCCTCATAACTCATGTAGTATTCATCCGTGCTGAAACTGAAGTCACTGCCGCTGATGTATTTCTGAGGGGCAAAATTATCCGTGATACTGCTGAAACTTTCCTCCTGCTGCGTATCTCCTCTTGTGAGTGCGAATGATCCGATATCACAGATCCCTGCTTCCGAGAGGTATTTCTCAACGTACTGTGAGGCACTGTCTCTGCCGCACAGGTCGATCACATCACTTCTTCCGCCAAGAGATACTATCACTGTGGCGTTTGCACCGTCACCAAGGACAGCGACCGTGAATCTGCTGCGGAGATCCGTGCTGCTTATCAGAGAGCCTGTGAAAACTGCGGCGCAGGCAGCCGCTGCTGCTATGGCGGTGAATGCTCTGCTGCTGAAAAGTATCTGTACGGCAATAACTGCTGCGGCACAAATGAAAACGAAATTCAGCAGCTTTTCATCTCTCACAGAGAAGTGCGCTATGTCCAAACGGGAGAGCTTGTCGGTGACAGATATCACAAAGCGGATAAGCCCTCCCGATATCGGTATCACAGAGATCATTCCTCCTGTGAAAACGTGTATCATTCCGATGACCATAGCTAAAGTGCAGAGCGGCACAAGTGCCGTATTCACAAACGGTGAGATCAGTGAAGTCTCGCCAAAATACTTTATGCTCAAGGGAGTGACGATAATGCTTACACACAGCGCAGCCGCAAAGGATCTCAGCAGTCTGCCGCAGATAGCTGTTCCTGGGAGCTTATTTGTCATATAAGGGGCGAAGACTCCGATGCCGAAAGTTCCGGCTGCTGACAGAAGAAATCCTCCGCTGTATATTGCGTAAGGCTCAAGAACGCATATCAGGAGCACAGCGGCTGACAGTGAATTGAATGTATCGTTTCTTCGTCGGAGCAGTCCCGATATGCAGAGAAACGTCATCATAACGGCAGCTCTCCTTGCAGAGACCGGGCTGTTTGCCATGGATACAAGTACGGCAAGAAACAGCTCAGTGAGTGCAAATATCACATACCTGTTTATTCCGAGGAGCTTCATCAGTCCCATTATGAATAGTGCGGCAACGGAGACATGAAGTCCCGAAACGGCTAATATATGACCTATCCCGCAGCGGTAGAGGGAGATTTGTATATCGTCATCAAGTCCCTGTTTTTCACCGAATATCATACCTGCAAGGTAGCTCCCCGCATCATCTCCGAGAGTTTCACGAAACTGTTCGGTCATGCGGCTGCGATGTCTCATGAGGAAATTTTTGAGCCTGTGTGAGTGAGTATGCACGACAGAGATATCCTCTGTTTTGTCAGCTTGCAGGAATATCCCCTGAGAGCGCAGCGACATATTGCTTTTATAGAGATAGCTGTCCTTCGGAGCAGAAAATCTGCATGAGCCGATGTTGATGATATCGCCGTATTCAGCATCAAGGTCATAGAAGTAAACCATTATTTCAGCGGAAGTCTCTCCGTCTATTTTCCCTTTGAGAACATATGATGCGCCGTTTTCGTATTCTCTGATCTCGCTGACTGTTCCGGTAAAGCTGCCGTCAGTCTGACTGTAGTACATCGCACCATCATAATGAAACGCTGTATACATCATGAAGATCGAAAATGCTGATGCAAAGCATACAGAGAGAAACGCTATATCCTTGCGTGTGAGCTTCATTCTGAGGCAGGCAGCTGCCATAACGGCAGCCGCTGCAATTATCAGTGCCGGTGCTTTGCCTGTCTCAAAAAAGGAAGCGAAAAACGATCCGGCAAGATATGCGGCTGCCGCACCGATCATTTTTCGCTTCATATTCGTGATCTCCGCAAAGCCCTCCGGAGAGCGGTATGTTCCGGTATTTTCATGCCTGCCGAATACTTTACTTAAAGAAAAGCGGCAATTTTTCAAGGAAAATAATATCACTGCGAAGTGCGGCATCTCCCTCAGCGAGAACGGCTGCACAGCCGGCAATGTTTCCGCCCGAACGCTCGGTCAGTGCCGTGAGTGCGCTGAGAGATCCTCCGGTACTGATGACATCGTCAACGATCAGTACACGTTTATCCCGGAGCATAGCGGCTTTGTCCGAGCCGAGATGCAGTACCTGCTCTTCGGCGGTGGTTATGGATCTTACATTGACAGAAACAACGTCCTTCATGTAGACCTTGATAGATTTTCTTGCCACGACATATGGTTTTCCGCTTTGGCGAGCCATTTCATATGCAAGAGGGATACCCTTGCACTCTGCCGTAAGTATCACATCGAAATCGGGGCACCTTTCCAGCAGAGCCTTTGCACTTGCCACGGTTATCTCCACATCGGAGAACATTATAAATGCGGCGATATCGAGCTTATCGCTGACAGGATATTTTTTCAGTTCTCTTTCAAGACCGGCGATCGTCATTTTATAAGTATCAGACACAGCAATGCCTCCTCAGTCGATCTTGCCCAAAGATTCAGGTCCCCAGCCCATTTTCACGCCGGCAAGCAGATGGAAGTGAAGATGCTTCACCGTCTGTCCGGCATTGTCTCCGCAGTTGGTAACGATCCTGAATCCGTCGGTGATTCCCTCAGACTTTGCGATCTCGGCGGCAGCCTCAAAAACCTTTGCAACGAGATGAGAATTCTCTCCGTTGATCTGATCGGCGCCGCTGATATGAGTCTTAGGTATGATAAGATAGTGAATAGGCGCTATGGGAGCAATATCCTTGAAACAGTAAACGTATTCGTTTTCATATACTTTCGTGCTTGGGATCTCTCCCTTGACGATCTTGCAGAATAAGCAGTCCATACCGATCCTCCTTTAAGCTATAAATTCTTTTACTATGGATCTGAAAGCGAGCAGAGCTTCATCTACCATATAAGTTTTTCCGATGCCTGCCATAGCAGTGTCGGGACGTCCGCCGCCCTTGCCGCCTGTTACCGCAGAGACTCTCTGAACGATCTTTCCTGCATTTGCTCCTTTTTTGACAGCGCCGGGAGTGCAGATACAGTAGAATGTGCCTTTTTCTCCCTCAACTCCGGCAAGAAGTGCGATTATGTCCTCGTTCTTGTCCTTTATGCTGTCGCCCAGCTTTCTCAGAGCGTCAGGCGATGTTCCGGTCATCATTGCAGAAACTATCTTAACACCGCTTATCTCCTCTGCGCCGTCAAATATTGCGGAGATACGGGCGTTGGCGATCTGCCGGCTCAGGCTTTCGATCTTCTTGTCCTTTTCTTTTGATTCAGCCGCCATTGATGCACATTTTTCGGGAAGCTCCCTTGCATTCGCCAGCTTGATTGCCTTTGCAGAGCTGTTGATGATATGCTCATAATCATTGATGAGATCAATGACTCCAAGTCCGGTGACAGCCTCGATACGCCTTACACCTGCCGCAACGGAGCTTTCGGAGATTATCTTGAAAAGCCCTATCTCCGAAGTGTTCGAGACGTGTGTGCCGCCGCAGAATTCCACGGAATCTCCGGCAGAGACAACTCTTACGGTGTCGCCGTATTTTTCTCCGAAGAGTGCCATAGCTCCGAGTTTGCGTGCTTCATCAATGGGCATTACCCTTGTGACAACGCTGATATGCTCCATAATGCAGGCGTTCACCATATCCTCAACAGCTTTTTTCTCAGCATCGGTCAGTGCGCTGAAATGATTGAAGTCGAATCGGCATGACTTCTCGCTGACAAGCTGACCTGCCTGATGAACGTGTTCCCCGAGAACGGCTCTCAGCGCACACTGGAGCAGATGAGCCGCTGTATGATTGCGCCGTGTGGCAGCTCTCTGAGCCTTATTCACACAGGCATCAACGATCTCGTCCTTTGAGATACTGCCTGAGATAACTTTTCCGACATGGAGGAAGTGTCCCTCTGATTTTTTCGTATCTGTGATCTGTATGCTGCAATTATCGGAGGCTATATTTCCGGAGTCTCCCGTCTGACCGCCGCTCTCTGCATAGAACGGTGTCTTGTCAAGAAGTACTATTACTTCATCGCCCTCCTCAGCGGAGGGGATCTCCTGACCGTCCTTATATATCGCAAGTATCCTGCCGGCCTTTTCTTCAAGGACATCATATCCCGTAAATTCAGTCGCCGGAACATCCGACTTAAAGCTGTCATCTGCCCATGATGAGCCTGCTTTTGCAAGATGATCCGCCTTTGCAAGCCTGCGCTGTTCTTTGGCAAGCTCGTTAAATCTTTCACGGTCAACGGTGATTTTTTTCTCCTCGCATATCTCAATGGTGAGATCAATGGGGAAACCGTAAGTATCGGAGAGTTTGAACGCATCGTCACCGGAGAGAACGTTTCCGCCGTCTTTTGTCAGCTTATCGGTAAACTGATTGAGGAGCTCCATGCCTTTGTCAACAGTCCTTGCGAAAGCCTCCTCCTCGACACTGATGATCTTTTTGATGTAGTCACGCTTTTCGGCAAGTTCAAGATAAGCTCCTGCATTTTCGTCAATGACGGTATCGCATACTTCACAAAGGAACGGCTTTTCGATACCAAGAAGTCTGCCGTGGCGTGCGGCACGTCTGAGCAGTCTTCTGAGGACATATCCCCGTCCCTCGTTGGAGGGCATTATTCCGTCACCCACCATGAACGTTGTACTTCTGATGTGATCGGTTATCACACGCAGAGAGACATCTGTCTTCTCACCCGATCTGTAGTCAACGCCGGCAATACGGGAAATATGCTTCATTATATTGCGGACAGTGTCTACCTCGAATATGTTATCGACACTCTGCATAACGCAGGCAAGGCGTTCAAGTCCCATACCGGTGTCGATATTTTTAGTCTCCATTTCGGCATAATTTCCGTTGCCGTCGCTGTCGAACTGACTGAACACAAGGTTCCATATTTCTATGATGCGGTCACATTCGCTTGCCTGTTCAAAGCTCTCGAACGGACCGTAGGATTCACCTCTGTCGAAGTGTATCTCCGAACACGGACCGCACGGACCGGAACCATGTTCCCAGAAGTTATCCTTTTTACCAAGGCGGATTATACGCTCTTTGGGGATACCGATCTTCTCCCTCCAGATAGCTTCTGCCTCGTCATCGCTCTCAAAAATTGTTATCCAGAGTCTGTCAGCCGGGATAGAAAGCACTCCCGTGAGGAATTCCCATGCCCATGTTATCGCCTCGGTTTTGAAATAGTCGCCGAACGAGAAATTTCCCAGCATTTCAAAATATGTGCCGTGACGTGCTGTTTTTCCCACACTTTCAATGTCAGGAGTTCTGATGCACTTCTGGCAGGTAGTGACTCTCTTGTTGGGAGGGGCTGCTTGTCCGAGAAAATATTTTTTCAGAGGAGCCATACCCGAATTTATAAGAAGAAGGCTCTTATCGCCCTGCGGCACGAGTGAGGCACTCGCCATTCTTGTATGCTCCTTGCTCTCGAAGAATGACAGAAATTTTTCACGAAGCTCATTCAGACCTGTCCACTGCATAAAACAATCTCCTTTGATAATATACTGAGCCATACCGCAAAATGCGCAGTATGAACAGAAAATCTGCGTATATATACCGTCCTCCGATGCAGACACCGGCGATATTTCCGACCGTCATATCTGTCCGGAGGGGCACTATAGTATCACTCCTAATATTATAACCCCACAGGGCATAAATGTCAATAGTCTGAAAAATTTTTTCCTCAAACCTCTTGACAAAATGAAATCATTGTGATATCATAATAATATAAAAGCTGTCAGATCACTGACACACATGAAAGGATGTATATTTAACATGAAAGAAAAAATTCTGACTACCAAGAAAAACGGCTTAGCTATGCTGATACTTTTTATCCTGCTTTACATAGCGGCGATATTCGTGATAGTAATGGGAGGCATCTGCCGGGCTGCAGCGGAAGATACCGTTTCATCAAGCGGCGTTGTCACCGCTCTGAAAGCGGCAGGAACAATATTTATCATTGCGGGAGTTATCTGGGCGCTGATCGGCTGGATACCTTTTCTGGGACTGAAAATTCTGAAGCCCAACGATGCTCTTGTACTGACACTTTTCGGAAAATATAAGGGAACGCTCAAAGGCGAGGGCTTCTATTTTGTGAATCCTTTCTGCTCTGCCATAAATCCTGCGGCAGGCACTCATCTGCGCCAGAGCGGCGATGTAGGCGGCTCTCAGAGATCAAACGCCTCGATACAAGTCAGCGATTCAGAAGGTACTTCCGCAATGCTCGGAATATTCAGCAAGAAGATCTCTTTGAAAATAATGACACTCAACAATAACCGCCAGAAAATAAACGACTGTCTCGGAAATCCCGTGGAAATAAGCATTGCCGTTATGTGGCGTGTGGTCGATACGGCAAAGGCTGTTTTTGACGTTGACAACTATAAGGAGTATCTCTCGCTCCAGTGTGACAGCGCACTCAGAAATATCGTGCGCCTTTATCCCTATGATATCTCTCCCAATGTTGACACCACAGGCGACGGCGTAGCTGACGAGGGAAGCCTCCGTGGTTCAAGCGAACTCGTAGCCGCAAGAATACGTGATGAAATACAGCAAAAGGTTGAAAACGCAGGTCTCGAAATACTCGAAGCACGCATCACATATCTTGCTTATGCGCCTGAGATCGCAGCAGTGATGCTCCAGAGACAGCAGGCATCAGCTATAATAGATGCAAGGAAAATGATCGTTGACGGTGCTGTCGGAATGGTAGAAATGGCTCTCGAAAGGCTTGGTCAGAATAATATCGTTGACCTTGATGAAGAGCGCAAAGCAGCGATGGTATCAAATCTGCTTGTTGTACTCTGCGGAAATCACGATGCACAGCCCGTTGTTAATTCGGGAAGTCTCTACTGATGCCGAAGAAACAGATACCGCTGAGGCTTTCAGAGCAGCTCTATAATGAGATCTCCGCATGGGCAGAGGACGAATTTCGCTCAGTGAACGGTCAGATAGAATATCTGCTCACCGAGTGCGTTCGTAAGCGGCGTAAAAAAGCGCTCCCCGATACCTCAGATGATACCGGAGAGCATGAGGATTAAGTTTTATTCCGTTTTTGTTATCTCCTCTGCGATCTCTCTGAATACGGGAGCTGCCGTATCATTGCCGTAGCCGCCGTCCTCTACCAGCACGGTCACGGCATACTTGGGAGCTTCAGCCGGAAAAAATCCCGTGATCCATGCGTGACAGTATTCATCACCGTTTTCATCGGATCTTCCGGTCTGTGCAGTAGAAGTTTTTGCTCCTGCTGATGTATTTTCAGCGTTGGCATTGGAGCTGTCGTTATCGGTTATCGCCGAGATCATCATATCCCTTAAAATATCCGCAGTCTCTTTGTCCATGACATTTGAGATCTGCGGTTTTTTTTCATTTTCGGGAGCGCTGCCGTCTACGGTGATCCCCTTGATAATCCTCAGAGCGGGCATTTCTCCGCCGTTTGCTATTGCACAGGTGAGCTGTGTTACCTGTAGAGGAGTAGCTGTGAGTCTGCCCTGTCCGAAAGAGAAGTTGGCAAGCTCCGCAGGTACAAGCAGCTCCCTGACAGTTGGAAGTACGCCGGCAGAACCGATAATGCCGGAGCAGAGGTATGTCTCTCTGCCGAAGCCGAGGAGGTATGCTTTTTTCCGAAAGAGGTCAACGCTGAAATTCCTGCTGAGGCTGATGAAGTACGTGTTGCAGGAATTAGTGATCGCATCAGACATATTCTGAAGTCCGTGACCGTCAAGGCGGTGGCAGTTGAAGTTTTTGCCGTCAATGTTGATATTCCCGGTGCAGTTATAGGCGTAACCGGAGAAATTCTCCTCTATTGCCGTACAGGAGGTCACAAGCTTGAATATTGATCCCACACTATAGGAATACAGAGCACGGTTTATCAGCGGACTGCGCTCATCACTGAGAGCCTTGTCAAGCTCAGAGACGGAATATTCCGGAAAGCTTTCAAGTCCGAGTATATCTCCGTTTTTTACATCTGCAACGATCACGGCTCCCTTTTCAATAGAATGTCCTGCCCGGCGGCATATCCTCTGTATATCGCTGTCAACAGTCAGGACGACACCGCTTTTTTCCGCACTGCTTCGGACTATTTTTGCGCCGTCGCCTATAAGAACACGTCCGAATCCGTCGGTGGAATAGGTCACACTGCTTTCGCCGTAGTCGCTGCGAAGTATGGCATCATAGGCGTATTCGATGCCCGAAACGCCCGTGCCCTCCGAGGTATATCCGATGACGTGCTGAGCAGGCTGATCATCGGAATAGCGTTCGGGGATCTCAAAGACAGTAAGCCCCTGCTTTTCGGGAGTTGCGTTTATACAGGTGAATGCAAACGGCTTGCCCTTGTCAAATTCCTCATAGAACAGCGGCTTATCCACGGCGTATTGAGCTGTATCCTCACGGTCAAGAACGGAGGGAACAGCAACGGCTCTTGAAATTCTTGCCGAATTTGTAAGCGGGACCATATTTTTATCGTATATCGTTCCCTGACTGACACCGGCGACAACAGTAAGCTCAGAGCGTTCACGTGCGGCGCTGACATATCTGTTATCGGCAGCGATCCTGAAATAATTGAATGAAACTGCAATGAACATGACGAGAAACGTCATTACCACAGCTATAATGCCGTGTTCGGCTCTTTTGCGGATCATAATATCACCTCTCAGATATTATTGACTCACAGAAAAAAAATATGCCGCAGGCGGCGCAAAGGAACGCAATAAAACACGATCGCCGGTCGTCATTGTATCCGACCGGCGATTTTTTTACTTATCTCATCTCCGCATCGGAGAAGTATTTTTTCGGATTTTTCATTCGCAGACGGATAATGTCGGTCATCAGCGAAATAAGCTCATAGTTGGTGGGCTGAGTTTTAGAATTCGCAACAGAAAAACCGAAGATATTGTCTGCTTCTTCAAAATTCCCGCGATCCCATGCAATGCTTATAGCGTGACGGATAGCTCTTTCGACTCTTGATGAAGTAGAGTCATGTTCCTCGGCAACCTTCGGATAGAGCTTTTTTGTTACGGAATCAAGAAGTGAATTGTCCTCTAAAGCACTGAGAATAGCGGTTCTGAGAAAATAATAGCCTTTTATGTGAGCAGGGATACCAAGCTTCTGGATAAAGCCGGTAGTGATTATCTCTTTATCGAAACAGGCTTCGGGAAGCTTTTTTCTCACGATAGATTTAATGACATGGCACAGCTCACTGCCTTGTACGGGTTTGACCATAACATGGTCAGCGCCGCCCTCCGTAAGCTGACGTTCGATGAAACTGTTGTAGCTGTCGGTAATGACGATAAATACCGGCAGAGAGTCAGTGGTACGGGAGACGTTCCGGATAAGCTGAAGTGCATCCGAGTCGCTTAGTGTCAGATCAACGACAACGACATCCGGCTGATGCTTGATGATCGCATCGAAAATGGCGGCGGAAGTGTTTCGGCGCACGAAAGTATAGAATCCCATTTCACGAAGCTGTGAGGATAGTGAAACGCCGTAATCGGCTGAATCATCGCCGATAAGTAATTTGATAAAATTGTTCTCCATAATTTTTACCTTTCTTTTATTTTGTATCTGAAAAAAAATAACATGAAAAAAAGCTGTTTTATTTATCTCCTCCTTAAATTGATGCAGATTTCCCTGATTATCCCTGTAAAAGAACCTCCTTTCAACATGACAGATAACATTTTACCATAAAAAACAGAATAATTCAAGTGAATTTTAACAATTTATTGCTAATGCAGAATATTTCAGCGTTTTTGTAATATTATCTGTCATAATTATGTAGAATCATAATATTTATTCATAATGATAAAAAATACCGAATAAGTTTTATTAACTAAAGATGTTATCATATTATATAAAATTGTCGGATCTCACGGCCTGTTGCAAATTGTAATAAATTATTATTAAATGCCATATTGACTAAAATTTACGGTAATTTTTATTTTCTGAGCAGCATCATCAATTCAATATCCATATTCCGACAGAGAGATAAACCGCAAATGCCGACCACAAAAGATACGGAATATTTATAAGTGCGGCGAGCTTGTTTACTTTTCTGAATGATAGCATCATAGCTGCTATGGCAATAAAGAGAAGAATTGCGGCAATAACGCCTCCCGGAAGAGATCCGGATCGAAAGAATATGATACTCCAGCTAAAATTAACGGCAAGCTGTATAACATAAAGTCCGAGAGCGACCCTTCGCTCGGCATCTTTATCATCATCACGGTAGATCAGGTAAGCTGAAAAACCCATACCGGCATAGAGGAGCACCCACACAACAGGAAAAACAGCTCCCGGAGGAGAGAACGGCGGTCGGATAAGTTGGCGGTAGAATGCGGAATATCCTCCGGAGATCAGTGCTGAGACTGCTCCGGTGAGTTCGGTTGAAACAATGAAGATGATGAGATCGGTAAGACTGAATTTTTTCATAACTGTACTCCTTTACGGTGCGCTTAATTTACGAGGAAGTCTGTTACATATTATGACAGGATCGGACAAAATATAACTATCAATGCTCCTGCGTTTTTTTCCTTGATTTTTCACCTGCGCCTTTTGGCAAGACCAAGACAGGATATGGGAAAAAATAAAAATTCGCAAAAAGTTTTGTATAATCTCTTGCAATTAGTGGGTGAAATGTGATATACTATTGATATATCAATACTCCGGAGGTTTTTAATCAATGAAAAAAATAAAAATTGCTGCCCTCCTGCTTACAGCAGCTATGGCAGCCGTTCCCTTTACATCATGCAAACACAATTCGACGATCTCGTCCGACTCGGCCACTCCCACATACAGTGCGAGCAGCGTTCAGCGCACCTCTCATGCGGCTGCGATCAACGAGGATACCGAGGCAAACAGCACAGACTTCACACTCAATTCGGTCATCGAATATCAACCGGAAAATGTCGATCAAAAATATATCTACCTTGATGTTACGATAAAAAATACGAGCGACCACGACTACGAGCAGATGAGCAGCCTTAATAACTTCACGATACTGCTCCCCGACGGAAAAGAGCAGACTTCATCGCTTTCTGTCTACTATGCAAGTCCGTTCGATGATATATTCGACATGAGCTTTAATGTTCCTGCCGGAGGTGAAGTTACCGGTATCGTTCACGGCTTTGCAGTGGATAAGTCTCTGAATGAGTTCACGGTGATGTTCTATCCGACAGGAAATGAGCCTGAAAATAAAACTGATGTGGTCTGTGTAAAAGTCACTGCGGACGATATCATCTCCTTTGATGATTACAAAAAATAAAGAAAAGGCTGCCCTGATGCAGCCTTTTTCATTCTATCACCGTATAATTGTCAGATGCGTTTTCCTTGGTAGCGTATTCGCTGACACTGAGGACTTTCACCTTCAGCGGACGTGCTCCCATATTTATCTCGATAATATCGCCGACTTTTACCTCATAAGATGCTCGTGCCGCCCTGCCGTTGACGACTATTTTTTCAGCATCGCACGCCTCATTTGCGACTGTTCTGCGCTTTATGAGCCGTGTTACTTTCAGATATTTATCAAGTCTCATATGATCCCTCCTTTATGCCGATCTTGCGAAAAGGACAGCTCTGCGGCTGTCCTTTTTTTTAGTTATTAACAATTTCCTTGAGAGCCTTGCCTGCCTTGAAAACAGGTGCTTTCGAGGGAGGACATATCATCTTCTCTTTGGTTCTGGGATTGATACAGGTCTTCTCTCCTCTTTCACGAACTTCAAATGTACCGAATCCTAAAATAGATACCTTTTCACCTGACTCAAGAGCCTCTTCTATAGAAGAAATAACGGCATCAAGAGCAGCACCGGCGTCTTTCTTTGTGCAATTTGCTTTCTCAGCGATTGAACTGATAAGATCATTCCTATTCATTTTATCTTCCTCCGATTATTTTTTTCGCCCGTTCGGGAATTTTTCCGACATCATACAAAAGGCTTAACGGATCAGCTTCTTTGCTTTGTCCCGGTAAATATCAAGCTCCTCAACGGGAAGCTCCTTCATATCAAGTCCGGCTTTGCGGACGAGATTTTCTGTTTCAGCAAAGCATTTTATGAATTTTTCCGTAGATGCTTTAAGAGCAAGCTCTGCGTCCACACCCAAATGACGTGCGGCGTTTACACAGGAAAAAAGCAGATCGCCGATCTTTTCGCCGATATTGTCCTTGTCACCGCTTCTGACAGCATCATCAAGCGCAGACTTTTCTCTGACTATGCAGTCCATTGCGTCCTCGGCGCAGCGGAGATCCATACCTGCACGCATGGCACGTTTACCGATCTTCTGTGCTCGCATAAGTGCGGGAAGAGACTTTGCAACGCTGTACAGTGTATCCGTATAGCTTTCCTGCCCCTTTGTTTCCATTTTGATAGAGTCCCAGTTTTTAAGCACCTGATCGGTAGTTTCAGCCGAGACATCTCCGAAAACATGGGGGTGACGCACAATGAGCTTTTTACAGATCTCGTCACATACATCATCAAAATTGAAGCTCTTTTCTTCCTCTTCTATTCTGCAATGGAACACCACCTGAAGCAGAACATCTCCCAGCTCTTCTCTGAGAAGTGCCTTATCCCCCAGATCAATAGCCTCAAGAACCTCGCAGGTCTCTTCGATGAGATCGCTCCTTATGGACTTATGAGTCTGTTCTCTGTCCCACGGACAGCCACCCTCGCTTCGCAGAAGTCCGACGATGTCAAGCAGATCGCTGATATTGTAACGCTCCTTCTGCTGATAATCCACCATCTGAAAACACACTTCCTTTTTAGACGGGCTAAATTGGACATCTGAAAGCTGCCCCCGCAAAAACGGCTATGCAAAGCTCTGCCGCAGCCGGTCTTTGTCAGAACAGGTTTTCAGAAATCGCCTAAGTAATATAATACCTTAAAGCGCAGAAAAAAGCAAGTTTTTTTGACAAATTCGTTCATTTGGCACAAATAAGCATTTTTCGCCTTGAAATTTTATGCAGGCTGACTATATCCTGTCAACAAAGCCGACCTTTCGGTATACCTTTGAAACTATTCTCTGCGAATATCTGAGAGCTTTTTCCGCTCCCTCGGTATAGCATTTTTTAAGATACTCCTTATCCTTGATGAGGCGGTCGAACTCTCTGCGCACAGGTTCAAGATGATCTGCGACAGCCTCGCCGACCGCAAGCTTGAAGTCACCGTATCCCTTGCCGGCAAATTCTGCCTCTATTTCGAGGAAATCCTTGCCCGTGACTGAGGAGTATATCGTCATCAGATTGTTGATGCCGTCCTTGCCCTCACGGTAACAGATCTCGGCATCGCTGTCAGTAACAGCACGCTTGAACTTGCGGATTATGGTATCCTTATCGTCAAGAATGAGTATCACCGCATTGGGATTCTCATCTGATTTCGACATCTTCTTCGTGGGATCTTGCAGAGACATCACCTTTGCTCCCACATCTGAGATGTACGGCTCGGGGAGCTTGAAAAACTCTCCATACCTCTGATTGAAACGCTGAGCGATATTACGTGCCAGCTCCAGATGCTGCTTCTGATCGACGCCCACCGGAACGAGATCTGCATTATATGCAAGGATATCCGCCGCCATAAGCACCGGATATGTGAAAAGTCCGGAATTTATATCATCAGCGTGTTTCTGACTTTTATCCTTGAACTGCGTCATGCGTGAAAGCTCGCCGAACTGCGTATTGCAGCCGAGTATCCAGCTAAGCTCGGCATGAGTCTTCACGTGGCTCTGAATAAAAAGTATGGACTTTTCCGGATCAATGCCGCTTGCCATGAGCAGTGCATACGAATTGAGCGTATTCTGTCTCAGCTTTACGGGATCCTGCCTTACGGTGATAGCGTGCATATCCACGACACAGTAGATGCAGTTATACTTCTCCTGGAGAGTGTGCCAGTTTCTCACAGCGCCGATGTAATTTCCGAGCGTGAATGTTCCTGTCGGCTGTATACCGCTGAAAATCAGCTTTTTATCTTCCATGGCAGATCACCTTACTTTCTGTTCTCAGCCTCATCTTTAAGCTGACAGCTTCTGATCTCACTCATAACTCTCTGATAGAGAACGTAAACCGTCCGCTTTTCGGGCTCATTTTCGGGGATATATCCCTGCCTTATGACCGATTTGTAAACTCCGCCTTTTGTCAGCAGGAAGACGTAATTCGACCTGTCCGTCGGGATATCGAACTTAGTTGTCTTTTCGCTCTTAGGGAGAAGCTGTCCTGCGTTGGACACAAGCGCACGTGTGGTGTGGACAAGGTTCACATATCTTGTTGAAGCTCCGGAATACTCTCCGCCGTTGTTGAAATACAGATTAGCGGCACCATTGATAAAGCATACCATTGTGGTGAGTATATCATCAGACAGGGGAATATCAATAACAACGCCGTAAACGTCATCTTTTTTCAAGCCGTTGAAAAACGAAGCCGGAAAGCTCAGTGCCTGCCCTCTCGTCATAAGATATTTTGGAGTGACAGAATATCTGCCCGTATTATTTCTTGGCATAATAATTTATCCTTTCTTAATTCATATTTTCATTTGTCAAGCATATCCTTTGTCATGGAAGACAGTATCTCCATGCCCTTTACGATCTGCTCATCGGTGGGAGTTGAATAATTCAGACGGAATGACCGGCTCACATCATCATCATTGATGCTGAAAGAGTTTCCGGGCACTACAGCGACCTTGTAATCCCTGACAGCCTGTGTGCAGAATGCGTTCATATCGCAGTTATCCGGAAGCGTACACCAGATAAACAGACCGCCCTGCGGCTTTATGTACGTTATCTTATCCGAAAATCCCTCATCAATGTATAAGCACATAAGCTCGCATTTATGCTTGTAGATCTCTCTGAGCTTTGCAAAGTGAGACTTCCTGTCAACAGTTGACATAAAGCGGTACGATACTACCTGCGCCCATATATTCGAGTGAACGTCCGATACCTGCTTGCATACAACGATCTTCTGTATCACCGGTGCAGGAGCTGATACAAAGCCTGTTCTGAATCCGGGAGAGATTATCTTTGAAAATGTGCTTGAGTAAATAACTCTCCCTTCAGTGTCAAGGCTCTTGATAGCCGGGATATTCTCGCCGTCAAAGCGAAGCTCACCGTACGGATCGTCCTCCAGTATCATAAAATCGTATTTGCAGGCAAGCTCGTATACAGCCTTTCTTTTTGCCGCAGACATCGTCCTGCCCGTAGGATTCTGGAAATTCGGGATAAGATACAGGAGCTTTACATTTTTCTCCCGTCTGAGAGCCTCCTCCAGCCTGCTGAGATCAATGCCGTCTTCTTCCATTTCGATGCCCACCAGATTTACATTGTAGGAACGGAAAGCATTCAGCGAGCCGATAAAACTCGGAGATTCGCATAGCAGTGTATCTCCCTCGTTCAGCAAAACCTTGCAGGAAAGCTCATTCGCCTGCTGACCGCCCGATGTAACGATAAGATCATCGAATTCCTTATGAAAGCAGCCCTTTTCAGTCAGCCACTCTTTGAGAAAATTGCGCAGGGGCGTATATCCCTCGGTGATACTGTACTGCATTGCAAGAACGGGATCGTCTCTGAGAAGCTCCGCCGAGATCTCAGCGATGCGCTCCTTGGGGAATGCCTCCGGTGCGGGATTTCCTGCTGCAAACGAGATGACCTCCGGATCGGAAGTGAATTTCAGTATCTCACGAATTGCCGATGCCTGAAGAGTGCTGACCTTATCGGAAAATTTATAATCCATTTCTTTACCTCCTTGCCGTCCGCAGAGAGCTGCCGCGGCGGCAAATATATTTCTCTGAATCATATTATAACACATATTTGAAATTTCTGCAACATATATTTTTATAGTGCCTCACATATCCGAGCAAAGCGGTGATGATTTGAAACAGAATTTTCTTAAAGGCTCAATAATCCTGATGCTGTCAGCAGCTGCGGCAAAGCTGCTGGGAGCAATGTTCAAGATACCGCTCACGAACATCTTAGGCGGTGTGGGCATGAGCTATTTCAGCTGTGCCTACAGTCTTTTTATGCCGGTATATGCGCTCATTGTCACGGGAATATCCTCCTCAGTCGCCCGAATGACCGCACGCTCTGCCGCTCAGGGACGATATGCGGATGCCCGGAAAATACGCCGGACCGCACTGCTCGTCTTCACTGCTGCCGGACTTCCCGGCAGTCTGCTCATGATAATCCTTGCAAAGCCGTTCAGTATGTACTCGGTAAACACGCCGGAAGCCGCTCCTGCTGTGGCGATGATAGCTCCGGCAGTGCTGTTCGGCTGCATTACCGCCGTGGAACGGGGATACTACGAGGGCATGAGCAATATGTATCCCACAGCCGTTTCACAGGTCATAGAGGGGATAGTCAAGGTTTTTGCCGGATTATGGCTCTGCGGATACGTCAACAAAAACAGTGAAGCGGTAACGGCACTTTTTCCGGAGATCACAGATATCCGTGCTGCGGCTGCGGCTGCCGGTATCCTCGGAGTTACCCTCTCGTCTGTCGGAGCATCTGCTTTTTTCGGGCTGATAAGGCTTCATGCAAAAAAACACTCCCCCGGAGCATCAACTCTCACCGGAAAAGTGATAACAGGCGAATTGCTCAGAACTGCGCTCCCCATAGGAATAAGCGCAGTGGTGACAAATCTCACCGCACTTATAGATATGTGGACGGTCATGAGCTGCCTTGATGCGGATAGCATTTCACTCAAAGTGACCGGAATTTCACCTGATGAGCTTCCGCAGTTTGTTTACGGCTCATTTTCCGGAATAGCACTCACCGTGTTCAATCTTGTACCATCAGTGACGAATATGCTGGGAAAGAGCGCTCTCACTTGTGCCGCCTCAGCAAGAGAGTGCGGTGACGCAGTCTCTCTCAGGAAAAGCAGTATGCAGGCACTTCTCACCTCGGCAATAATGGCTGTTCCCGCTGCTGCCGGACTTGCCGCCATAGCTCCCGATGTATTGGGCTTTCTCTTTCCACGTCAGTCAGAGGAAGTCGCCGTCTGTGTGAACTCTCTGCGCCTGCTCATGCCGGGAATGGTCTGCCTGTGCGTTTCTTTTCCGCTGTTCAGTATGCTTCAGGCGATCGGAAAAGCCTCGCTGCCGCTGAAAATAATGCTTATCGGAGCTGTTGTAAAATCGGCAGGGAATCTCCTGCTCATACCTCCCATGGGAGTAGACGGCGCAGCGGTATCCACCTCACTGTGCTACGTGCTGATACTTATACTTTCGGTAAGGGCATATATGAGCGGATCGGGCGTGCGGTTGGATATTTTCCCGTTTCTCAAGGTCATATATGCAGGAGCTATGTGCGGCGGAGGAGCGCTTCTCGCCTCACAGCTTGCCATGAATTCCGGTGCGGGAGTGCTCGTTCGCATAGGAGCGGCGATCCTGACGGGAGGAGTGCTCTATATAGGGATATTGCTGACGTTAATGGGAAAAAAGTCAGTGCGTGCCGAGGCTTTCAGAGAATAGAAAATCTCCCCGTCAATGATAACGGAGAGATTTAAATCGGTGCGGCAATGGGGATAAAATTCCGCAAAACATAATAAACCATAAAGATAATTATTATATATATCCAAAAAAATAATTTTCGTGGAAGAAACCGGACCGAGATGCCAAAAAATCTGCAAACTGTTTCGCCGTACAGCAATACGGCAAGCAGGGACAAAAACGGCACAGCAGCGTTATTTCTCAGCGAGAGAACGATCTTCCCTCTCAGCAGAGCCTTCACACTTCGGGTATTTCCGCAGCCGGGGCAATATATCCCTGTCCGGCTGTACAGTATGCACTCCGGGAAATATTGCGATATTCCGGAAATATATTCTCTCAGCAGAAATACGATCAAAACTGCGCACGGCACTGAAACAATAACTGCGAGCCGTAATTTTTTATCAGCTTCCAATTCCCATAGAGGCAAGAATAGCTCCTCCGAGTACAATACAAGCCACGCCGAGAGCTACTGCGATGAGATTAAGTACGAGTCCGGCGATCGCCATGCCTTTTCCGCTGTTCTTCTTGATACCTACGATACCGAGGATCAGTCCTAAAATGCCGAGCGGAAATGCAACTACATAAATACAGCAGGAAAAAAGAACTGCGATGATTCCGAGAACCATTGACGCAACGCCAAAACCGGCACCGTTTTTCTCCGGAGGCATTCCGCCACCCTGAACAGGATAATTATTCTGATTGTCCATAAAATGAACCTCCTTATAATTTAGGCAACACCGCACGATTTATGTACCGTATTGCTTTTATATCTGTATTATAACACATATGTATTCATTTGTCAACATATGTGTTCATTTTTTTTTAGCTTACGGTATATCATATAATCATGGAGGTGAAACATATGTATGAGCCAACACTCAACGCTCAGATCGTCGGCAAGGTCATCGCTCAGTTCAGAATAAAAAAAGGCTTATCTCAGGAGGTGCTGAGCGGCTTTGCAGATATCGGCCGCACTCATCTCAGTGCTATTGAACGGGGCGAACGGAAACCCACGCTCGAAACACTTTACCGTATTGCCTGCGCCTTAGATGTCAGAATGAGCGATATCGTCACCGAGATCGAACGTCAGCTCGGTACGTGAAAAAGTCCTCCGTACCGATACAGTACGGAGGACTGCTGCCAATTACTGTTGTATTGCTCCGACGATCATATTTGAACAGTTAATTGTTGAAAAGCAAAACTCTTGATAAAAATCTCCCTTTGAAATAAAAAATTTCCTCAAATAAATCAATTTTCGAGTGTTATAATATTGTTACGGCATCAATAATTATTTGAAGGAGATTTAACTATGAAAGGCGAATTTACTCAGAAGGGCAAGGAAGCTCTCGAAAGATTCAAGATGGAGTCAGCGAGCGAGGTGGGTGTAAACCTCAAGCAGGGCTATAACGGAGATCTTACTTCAAGAGAAGCCGGTTCTATCGGCGGACAGATGGTCAAGAAAATGATCGACGCATACAAGATGCAGTAACAGCATCAAAAAACAGGACTTCCCGGTCTGCGGGAGGTCCTGTTGCTTTTTAAAGGTATACTTATCCTCTTATGTCAAGGCGAGAGAAGTATCCCTGTGCGTATTTCGTATACTCTTTGCGGAAACTCTCATCGTTCTCTTTTACATCGTGGAGATATGCATGGATATTCGTCTTCTCATCAGTTTCGATAAGGCAGCCTGCAATATTTGAGCAATGGTCGGAAATACGTTCCAGATTGGTGAGTATATCCTGAAAAATATATCCGAGCTCTACGGTACATTCATCATTCTGGAGCCGCCTGATATGGCGGTTTTTCAGCTCGGTGCTGAGGTTGTCCACCACCTCTTCAAGAGGCTCTACCTTATGAGCGGCAGAGAGGTCGTTGTATCTGTATGCATCGAATGCACGAGCGATATTCTCTCTGATAGCATCGGTGATGACAGAGATCTCGTTGAGGCATTCATCTGAGAAGGTGATCTTTTTCTCCTGCATCTCCTGAGCCGACTCCACAAGATTTACCGCATGATCTGAGATCCTCTCGAAATTTCCCACACAATGCATCATTTTTGAAACACGGCGGCTGTCGGCATTTGTAACGCTGCTTCTGGAAATTTTCAGCAAATAGCCGTTGATCTTATCCTCAAAGCCGTCAATGATATCCTCGTTTTCGGTAATGGTTTCGGCAGCCTCATCGCTGTATTCGGTGAGGATATCCAGTGCCGAAAAAATCGTCTCACGGGTAAGCTCTGCCATATCAACGGTAGCGTTGCGGCAAGCCTCAACGGCAACAGCAGGTGTTTTCAGGAGAATATCGTCCAGAACAAGCGATCTGCTCTCACGGTCTTCCTCCTTGCCGTCCTTGACAACAAGGCGTGAAAGCTTGACAAGCATATTGGCGAACGGTATCAGCATGAATGTTATCGCAAGGTTGAAGATAGTGTGCATTATGGCGATAGTCAGCGGAGTTGCCGTCGCATCAAATACGGCAAGCTCCACCACGTGATCGAGTATCATTGCCACAGGCAGAAGCACTATCGTACCGATGACCTTTATTGAGATATGTATGCAGGCTACTCGCTTGGCGTTTTTCTTTACGCCGATACTGGATATGAGTGCCGTTACGCAGGTTCCGATATTCAGTCCCATGATTATGGGGAGTGCCATTCCGTTTGAGAGTGCGCCCGTCCGTGAAAATGCTCCCAGTATACCGATAGATCCGGCGGAGCTTTGGATAATTCCGGTAAAGCCTGCGCCCACAAGGACTCCGAGCAGCGGATTTTCAAAGGCAGTGAGTATCTTCTGGAATTCGGGAGAATTTGCCAGCGGATCGACGGAATCGGACATCATGGTCATACCGCTCATCAGAACGGCAAATCCGACGAGGATACGTCCCACGTCCTTGCGCTTGTTTTTCTTGCAGACCATTATCATGATAACTCCCAAAAGAGCGATCAGCGGAGCGAATGACTGCGGTTTCAGCATATTGGTGAAGAAGTTTCCTCCCTCAAGACCGGCAAGTGAGAGTATCCATGCGGTGAGGGTAGTGCCGATATCCGAGCCGAAACACACTCCGACGGTCTGTTCAAGCTGCATGATGCCGGAGTTCACCAGACCTACAAGCATAACGGTCATTGCTGACGAGGACTGTATGGCAATGGTGATACCCATGCCGAGGAGTATGCTTTTCAGCTTATTGGAGGTCATTTTTTTCAGAGCGACCTCCAGCTTTCCGCCGGTGAGTTTCTCCAGACCGGTAGACATGACGTTCATGCCGTAGAGGAAGAATGCCAATCCGCCCAGCATTGTGAATATGTTGAAGATCGTGAATTTATCGTCCATTATGAAAAATCTCCTTGAAATATTTCCAAGAGTCATTATAGCTCAAACATACGGGAATTTCAATAGGCTTGACCTAAATTTAACCTAAATTTAATATTGGAGCAATATGAGTCCTGCCGCTTGACAAAATCCGTGAGTTGTTATATAATAGTAGTCATTAAGGGAACACCGCACAGAGCTTGTGCGGTGCTGCTTTATAGAATCGAGGTAATAGAAATGATCGGTATAAAGAATTTCGCAGTTATGGCTGCTTGTGCTGCTGCTGTTATGGGCATATCCTCATGCAGCTCTGCAAAAAAAGCTCCCGGCAGCACTGCTCCGACTGAGCCCGCAGCCTCCTATCCTGCCCCCATTGATACGGATATCGTCTGCCTGACCTCATGCAGAACGGACGGAACGCCCACAGAGCAGGCTCTTTTTGAGGAGGTCAACAATGGCAGCGTTACGTATATCTTCACCGATGAAAAAATGCTCAGCACAAAGCTTGCGGAAATGGAGGCAGCCGGTGAAGCTGTTGACGTGGTAGAGATCGAGGGAACGGATATTCCGCAGGATATGAGCCTCTTTCAGCCTGCCGACAGCTATTTTGAATATATGGACTTTGATTCCGAACTGTGGACAGATGTGAGATCGGTATCGGAAAGTCTTGCAGTTGACGGAAAGCATTACATCATACCCGGCGAGATAACCTCCGTGATGCTTGTCACCTACAGCAAAAAGCTCATGGAAGAGGAGAAAATCGGTGATCCGTACAAGCTGTGGCAGGAGGGAAAATGGGATATGGCTGCCATGAACGAGATGATGACAAAATTCAAGGAGAATGCTCCCGATGCTCCCCGATACGGAGCTTCCGGAAGCGGCTGTGCCGGAGTTATCCGAGACAGCGATCCGGTGTGGCGTGATTCATGGAGCGGCGACAGATCCTCACTTTTTTTCGTTGACGAGGACTGGACCGTAGGAATATCAAATGCGAATAACCCCGATGAGGATATCATGATCGTCCCAATGCCGGAAACAGACGGTTCACGCAATTACGGAGTTCACGCATATCTCATGGCAAAGGGCTCTCAGAAGTGTGAAGCTGCGGCGGCATATATCAAATGCGGAAGACTTGCGGCGACAGATGAAAAATTCGTAAAGGCTGCACGGGAGAATGCTCTCAAAGAGGAAAAGACCTCGGACGGCACTGTTGTGAGCAAGCTGACCGGAGAGCTTTATGATCTTATTCAGGAGTATAAGAAGAATGTATGCTGAGCGGAAAGTCTCCGGCAGTAAATATGTTATCTTTTGTCAATACTAACAAATTTTGTGCTGATTTTTAAGCAATATGTAAAAAATGTAAAATTACTGTAAAAATACGTGACAAATCAGATCAGGTGTGTTATAATATCTTTAGAAAAAAAGGATGTCCGGCAGAGAACGGCTGCCATATTCAGAGGCTGCGCATCTCCGGCAGATAAACGCGGGAGGAACGAAATTATGGACAACAACAATAACAATAACAACAATGAACATGAGTGTCCCGGAGGAGAGTATGAATACTTCGGAAACAGCCGCAGTCAGGGAGACTACGACCGCCCAAGAAAAAGAGTCTCAAGAGAGACACTGAGAAAGCGTCAGTTTGGTGCATTGTGCGTTATTGCGCTCATTGTGCTGATACTAATAATTATAATGGCAAAGGCTTGTACCAAGGATAATCCCAAAAAAGGCGGAGATACAAAGCCGCCGGCTTCGGTATCGACTACCTCCGGAACAGGCACGGCTTCGGACGGCTCGCTTACTACATCAGCTACAACGACCACAGTGCCGACAGTCAGCGCAGGCCCTAATGACAGCGGATTCCTTCTTGACAAGTATACACTCTACATTCCGGTAGGCGGCACGGATTATGCCTATGTAACGGCTTATCCGAACGGCTCAAGTGAAGCCGATGAGGTATGGACATCAAGCGATCCGAGCATTGCAACAATTGATAATCGTGGATTTGTTACCGGTGTCAGGGACGGTGAGTGCTATGTAACGCTCTCAACTGCCAAAGATCTGACAAAGGAAGTCATGATAAAGGTCATCATCGGAACGGGTGTTGCAAGCACAGATACCGCTTCGGGAACGGTCACGGGAACAGATACGGGCAGCGGTACCGGGTTGAATACAGCTACTCCGCAACAGAATACAACGACAGCAGAGCCTCAGCAATTAGCTGAGGCTCCTGCGCCCCCTAAGATAAATATTGAGGGAGCGCACTACGAGGGAGATGTCCTCATCGTCAATAAAAGCTATCCGATACCGGCAAGCTACGACCCGGGCGGACTTGAATCCACTACATATACATGGTTCACCAAGCTGTCCGCTGATGCAGCAAAGGCAGGTCTGAATATATATCTCTCCTCCGGCTACCGTTCTTACAGCTATCAGAGTCAGATCTACGACAACTATACGAGTATCTATGGTCAGGCAACGGCTGATACATTCTCCGCAAGACCGGGGCACAGCGAGCATCAGACAGGTCTTGCAATTGATGTGAATACTATTGACGACAGCTTTGCAGGAACTCCCGAAGCGATATGGCTGGAGGAGCATTGCTGGGAATACGGCTTTATTCTGCGCTATCCCAAGGGCAAGGAGAGTATCACAGGCTATAAATACGAGCCTTGGCATATAAGATACGTGGGCTCTGAGGTCAGCAAAAAGGTCCATGATATGAACGGTATCACACTTGAAGAACTTTATAACCTTGATTCACAATACAACTGAAAAAATTTTTTCAAAAACCCTTGATTTCCCGGAAAAAGTGTGATATAATATCTGTATACTGATTATTGAAGACCGGAGCGATCCGGTCTTCACTGTTGTAAAGACATTCAAAAAGGAGAATTTTTTTCATGAAGTTGAAAAAATTCGGTGGAACAGAAAAAAAAGTCTACGATCTTGTAAAGCCGATCACCGATGAGCTGGAGTATTTCCTCTGGGATATTTCCTACGTCCGTGAGGGAGCAATGTGGTACCTGAGAGTATTCATCGACCGGGACGAGGGTATCGGGATCGAGGACTGCGAAAAGGTCACGGCTCCGGTGAGCAGTGTCCTTGACGAGGCTGATCCTATACAGCAGAGCTACGTTCTGGAGGTCGGCTCGGCAGGTCTGGAGCGTGAGCTCGTCCGTGAGGAGCATTTTCAGGCGTGCATCGGCGATACGGTCAGAGTCCGCCTGATACGGAGCATTAACGGCATCAAGGAGATCATCGGTGAGCTGAAAGGCTTCGATAAGGAGTGCGTTACCTTGCTGACACAGGACGGCACGGAGGAGAGCTTTTCTTTAGGAGATATAGCCTTTGTGAAGCTGTATTTCGACATTTCATCAATATGATAAGCTGTTTGCGGCAGCCTGTTGTGTAATTCACATTATCGTATAATTATTATCTGATAGGAGGAATCATCGGAAATGAATATCAATGAGGAGATAAACAATATGGACAAGAACGAGGAGATCAAAACGCCTAAAAAGCGATCGTCCGGAAAAAGGGGCAAGGCAGCTCAGGAGGAGACCGGAAATGACCGGTTCTTTGAGGCACTGTCGAAACTCAGCGAGGAGAACAGCGTTGATACAGAAATTCTCATCGAAAAGGTAAAGTCGGCAATGCTGAAAGCCGCAAGGAAAGCATATCCCCACAGCGAGGAGAATATCCGTGTGGAGATAGAGCCCGAAACAAAGCGATTTCAGATGTTCATAGTACAGGAAGTCATAGACGACTATCCCATTGACGAGAACGAGGTCAACATTGACGTTGCACGAACAATTGATCCCAATGCTTATGTGGGAGGAAAAATTCTCAAAGAAATAAATATTGCAAATCTCGGAAGAATGGCTGCCCTTTCGGCAAAGCAGTCGATAAAAGGCGATCTGCGTGAGATAAACCGTGAACAGATGCTCAACCTTTTTGAGTCAAAGGAGCACGAATGTATCACAGCTACGGTCTCTCAGGTAGAGCCGGGCAGAGGTACGGTAACAGTCGATTATCACGGAACAGAGCTGTATCTTTTCCGCAACGAGCAAATTCCGGGAGAGACTTTGCAGGAGGGCAAGCCTGTGAAAGTCTATATTACCGGAATTGTCGGCAAAAACAAAAAGCCTATCGTAAAGATCTCAAGAACTCACAAGGATATGGTCAAGCGGCTGTTCGAGCTTGAAGTACCTGAGATATACGACGGAATTGTCGAGATCAAGGCTATTGCCCGTGAAGCCGGCTCACGGACGAAAATGGCTGTATGGTCAAAAGATCCCAATGTAGATGCGGTGGGATCATGTATAGGTGCGAAGAGATCGAGGATCTCGGCTGTCGTAAATGAGCTGAACGGCGAAAAGATAGATATAATCCCATGGGCAGAAAATCCGGAGGAGTTCATCGCCCGGTCAATAGCTCCGGCTGAGGTGCTGAGAGCTGTTGTGACATCTGTCGAGGAGAAAGCCTGCACAGTGATAGTTCCCAACAATCAGCTCTCCCTTGCTATCGGAAACAAGGGACAGAACGCAAAACTTGCGGCGAAGCTCACCGGCTATAAGATCGACATCAAGCCCCAGTTCGACACTCTCACCGGAGAGAGTGCGCCGGAGCTGAAAAAAGATTTTGTTTCGGCACTCGTAAAGGCTGCGGAGGAAGCTGCTCTTGTTGAGGAGACTTCTCCTGTTGAAGAAACTGTCACTGAGGAGACTGCTCCCATTGAGGAAACTGATCCTGCTGAGGAGAACGCTCCCATTGAGGAGACTGCTCCTGCTGAGGAAGCTGCCCCCGTTGAGGAAGATAACATATGACACCTAAAAAAATTCCCGTAAGAACGTGTGTCGGCTGCGGAGAAAAAAGATCAAAAAAAGAGCTTGTGCGTGTTGTGAGATCTCCGGAGGGAGAGATCGCCATTGATCTTAAAGGAAAAATGTCCGGCAGGGGCGCATATATCTGTCAGAACATAAAATGTCTTGAGGCAGCCCGAAAAAGCCGCCGCATTGAAAGGGCGCTCTCATGTAAAATAGAAGACTCCGTTTATGAGGTGATGATGAATGAACTCGGAAAAGAAGCGTAAAACAGCAGATCTTCTGACAATATGCATCAAAGCGGGCAAGGCTGTCAAGGGATTTGACAGCTCATGCGAAGCTGTGAAAAACGGCAGTCCGTGTATACTCACCGCATCAGATGCCTCAGAGAAAACCGTCAAGGAGGCAGCGTATATCTGCGGAAAATACGGTGCCGGACTGATAAGAACGGAGCTTACAAAAGCAGAGATAGGAAAGCTCTGCGGTAAGGATACGGCAGTCTTAGCTGTGAACGATAAGGGATTTTCAGAGGCGTTCGGAAAGATATACAAATAATGACATTATGAAAACATATCCATTAGGAGGTAATCAGCCTATGGCAAAAAAGATAAAGCTGAGTGAAGCTGCAAGGGATCTCAATATTCCGGCGCAGGAGTTACTTGATTATTTCGCTGCAAAGGGCGATACAAAGAAAAAAGCGACCACTGCTCTCACCGAGAGCGAAATGGATCTCATTCTTGAACATTATACAAAGCTCCATGAGGTCAAGACTCTCGATGAATACTTTGCTTCAAGGAATGAGGTAAGAGAGCCGGCAAAGGCATCTGCCACGGAGAAAAAGCCGGATAAAAAGACTGAGAATAAGCAGGAAAGATCCGAGAAAAAATCAGATAAAAAACAGGAGAACGCTCCAAAGGCTGATAAGCCGAAGCCGGAGAACGCTCCAAAGGCTGATAAGCCGAAGCAGGAAAACACTCCAAAGGCTGAAAAGCCGAAGCCGGAGAACACTCCCAAGGCTGATAAGCCGAAACAGGAGAACACTCTCAAAGCCGATAAGCCGAAACAGGAGAACACTCCCAAGGCTGATAAGCCGAAACAGGAGAACGCTCCCAAAGCCGATAAGCCGAAGCATGAGAACACTCCCAAAAAGCCGAAGAAGGAAAAGCAGCAGGCAAAGGCTCAGAACAGGGGCGAGCGCAGCAAATTCAATGCAGGCGTAAGCTCAGAAACGGCTTCCACTGCGACTCAGCGCAGGACTGTCGATACTCGCGGCAGCTATGTTGACCTTGATAAATATAACGAGCGATATGAGCAGATAGCTCCCGTGAATAAGCACAAGAACGATAACTACTCCTCAAAGAAACAGAAGATAAATCAGAAATCAGCTCAGAGGAGCCGTCAGCAGTATTCGCATAAGGAGACTGAGACTGAAAAGCTGCGCAGACTGGAGCTTGAAAGAGCAAGAAAACAGCAGCTCAAGGTACTCATTCCCGATGCTATAACCGTGGGAGAGCTTGCAACCCGCCTTAAAGTAACGGCTACCGATGTTATAAAAAAGCTCATGGGACTGGGCGTTATGGCTTCCATAAATCAGGAGATAGACTTCGATACGGCATCTCTCGTTGCCGAGGAGCTCGGTGCAAAGGTCGAGAAAGAGGTCATTGTCACCATTGAGGAGCGGCTTATCGACGACAGCGATGATGATGATACGAATCTTTCTCCAAGATGCCCCGTTGTTGTTGTTATGGGACACGTTGACCACGGTAAAACATCTATCCTCGACAAAATCAGAAATGCTCACGTAGCCGCCGGCGAGGCAGGAGGCATTACTCAGCATATCGGTGCATATCAGGTGAATATCAACGGACAGGATATCACATTCCTTGATACACCCGGTCATGAGGCTTTCACCTCCATGAGAGCAAGAGGTGCGAATATAACCGATATCGCAATTCTTGTCGTTGCTGCCGATGACGGTATCATGCCCCAGACGGTAGAATCCATCAATCACGCAAAGGCTGCCGGAGTGTCTATCATTGTTGCGATCAATAAAATGGACAAAGAGGGCGCCGATCCCGACAGGATAAAGGAGGAGCTCACCAAATATGATCTCGTCTGCGAGGAATGGGGCGGCGATGTTATCTGCGTGCCCGTATCCGCAAAGACCGGCGAGGGAATAAATGAACTGCTTGAGAATATCCTGCTCGTGGCAGAGGTCAAGGAGCTTAAGGCAAATCCTGACAGACTTGCAAGAGGTACGGTCATCGAGGCTCGCCTTGACAAGGGAAAAGGTCCTATCGCAACACTTCTCGTCCAAAACGGAACACTTAAACAGGGTGATGTCATAATCGCAGGAACAGCCGTGGGAAGAGTCCGTGTCATGACGAACGACAAGGGCAGAACGGTAAAAAGTGCCGGTCCGTCCGTGCCTGTGGAGATAACAGGTCTTGCGGAAGTCCCCAGTGCCGGAGATACTTTCAACGCTGTTGAAGATGAACGCCTTGCCCGTGAGCTTGTCGATCAGAGAAAGCATGAAGCTAAGCAGGAGCAGTTCAACTCGTATAAGAAGATAACTCTCGATAACCTGTTCAGTCAGATCGCAGAGGGCGATGTCAAGGAGCTGCCCATTATCGTAAAGGCAGATGTTCAGGGCTCTGTTGAAGCTGTGAAACAGTCGCTGGAGAAGCTCTCCAATGACGAGGTAAGAGTGCGTGTTATTCACGGAGCGGTAGGTGCTGTCAAGGAGAGCGATGTAATGCTTGCCAACGCATCAAATGCTATAATTGTCGGATTCAACGTCCGTCCCGATCCCGTTGCTGCGGAGAATGCTGCCCGTGACGGCGTGGATATACGTCTTTACAGAATAATCTATGACGCTATCGAAGAGATAACAACTGCGATGAAAGGTATGCTTGCTCCCAAATACAGAGATGTCGAAATGGGACGTGCCGAGGTGCGTCAGGTATACAAGATCTCCAATGTCGGAATGGTTGCCGGAAGCTATGTTCTGAGCGGCAAGATAACTCGCGGCTGTCAGATACGTGTGGTTCGTGACGGAATAATCATTGCCGATGACAAGATCGCCGGACTGAAACGTTTCAAGGACGATGCCAAAGAGGTCGCAGAAGGATATGAATGCGGTATCAGTCTTGAAAGATTCAGCGATGTCAAGGAGGGCGATATCCTTGAAGCCTACGTCGTTGAAGAATATAGGGAAGACTGATCTCATCGGATAAAGGCTGACTGCGTTCAGGAGGGGAATAAAATTGGATAATACAAGAATGAGCAATGCGGATATGATACGCTATTGCGACGAAGCGCTTGCGTGGGAGGACTTCGGTCCTGTGGACATATATTTCTTTGAATCGGTGAAAAAAATACTCTTAGGGCAGTGCAGTGCCTTTGAAGCTCCCGATCTGTACGGCGGTGACCTTATGGGGATAGAGCGTCCGGTGAGCGATACCGAGCTTGAACCGGAGTATCCCCAATATCCCGACATATACTACAGCGATGAGGGAGACGATGAGATCCCGGACTACAGCAGCCGGGATCGGGACGAGGCTTTCGCACAGGAGCTTTTCAGCACCGGATTCTTTCAGGAGCCGATAAAAAACAACGAGGAAAGCTCTCACGAAGAAAGCTCCTCTGACAGCCGAGGAGAAACATCAAACGGAACATTCAAGGTACAGATATAGACATCGTTGGAGGATATTTTATGCCCAATTATAAAAACAGCCGCACGGCTGAAGATATAAAACGTGAGATGACCGCACTCCTCAGAGAGCTTAAAGATCCGAGGATAGACGAGATGCTCACCATTGTGAGGACTGAGCTTTCGGGAGATATGTCACAATGCAGGATATACGTCTCAAGCTATCAGGGGATCGACAAAGCAAAGGATTCGGTCAAGGGACTGAAAAATGCATCGGGATTTATACGCCGTGAGCTTTTTCACAGGCTGAAACTGCGCAAATCTCCCGAACTTATATTCATTGCCGATGATTCCATAGCACGAGGCGCACACATAAGCAAGATACTCAACGATCTGAATAAACGTGAGGAGGAATGACCATGCTTATAGGTTTCAGCGAGGCTGAGACCTTTCTCAGAAACTGCCGTGATGCGGTGATAATAACTCACATCAACCCCGACGGCGACTGCATAGGAGCCGGTTTTGCCATGAGGGAGATACTCTCTTCTTTGGGAGTCCGCAGCAAGGTAGTATGTCATGATGAATTCCCGACAAGGTTTGATTTTATCACAAAGGGAAATAACTGCACTGAGGAATTTGAGCCGCAGACAATAATCGCTGTTGATATTGCAGACGAAAAGCTCATGGGAAAATATCAGGAGATATACGGCGGAAAGGTACAGCTTTGCATCGACCACCATATCTCCAACAAGCAGTATGCACAGATGACGCTCCTCAGAGATGATGCAGCGGCAGCCTGTCAGGTGATCTACGATCTGGCAGAATATATGGGCGTGAAGCTGACAAAACAGTGTGCGGTCTGCATTTACACGGGAATATCCACCGATTCGGGCTGTTTCCGCTATAGCTGCACCACGCCCCGGACACACGAGATAGCCGCAGAGCTGATGAGATGCTTTGATATAGATTTCGCCCATATAAACAGGAATATGTTCGAGGTCAAAAGCCGTGGACGTATGCTCCTTGAAAGCCGGGTAGTCAGCCTTATGGAGTGCTGTCTTGACGAGAAACTCACCATTATCGCCGTTACTCAGGAGATGATGAAGGAAATGAACGTGTGTGCTGACGAGCTTGAGGGATTTGCTCCCCTGACGATACAGCTTGAAACTTCTGAGGTGGGAATACTTATCCGTGAGCGTGAACCGGGACTGTATAAATGCTCCTTCCGTTCGGCGAACGATGTCAACGTTTCGGAGATATGCCGGACTTTGGGCGGCGGCGGTCATGCAAAGGCGGCAGGCTGCACCGTATCGGGAGAGCTTGAGGACGTGAAGCACCGTCTTATAGAGGCAGTTGAAAGGTCGCTCGGTAAATGAACGGTATACTCTGTGTAAATAAGCCGGAGGGATTCACCTCCTTTGATGTTATAGCCAAACTCAGGGGAATACTAAAAATGCGCCGTCTTGGTCACGGAGGTACACTCGACCCCCTTGCAACGGGAGTGCTGCCTGTCTTTGTGGGAAAAGCAGCGAGGGTGTGCGATATTATGCCTGACAGCAGCAAAAGCTATCGGGCAGGTTTCCGGCTCGGAGTTTCCTCCGATACGCAGGACGTGACAGGAGAGATCCTCACACGCTCGGATATGAGCATCACACAGGCGCAGATACAGAACCTCCTTAATGATTTTACCGGCTGTATAAAGCAGCTTCCGCCAATGTATTCGGCGGTAAAGGTCGGAGGGCGCAAGCTCTGTGATATCGCACGCAGCGGCATGACCGCTGAAAGATCGCCACGTGAGGTGCAGGTGAAAAGTATCACCATCGAAAGCTACGATGAAGAACAGCGTGAGGGCGTGATGTTCATTGAATGTTCAAAAGGCGTGTATGTCCGCACTCTTATAAATGACATCGGGGAGCGTCTCGGCTGCGGCGGAATAATGACCTCACTGGTCAGAACGTCCTCCGGCGGCTTTTCACTGGAGGAGTGCCATACTCTCTCTGAGATACAAAACGCTGCGGAGAACGGTTCGCTCGAAAAAATAATAGTCCCCACCGAGTATGTTTTTAGGGAACTTCCCGCACTGGAGCTTACAGAGATCCAGACAAAAAAATACAGGTGCGGCGTAAAGCTGCGCCTATCAGAAGTCGCAGGAGCAGACGGCAGCGGAACATATGCTGTCTTCGGATACGGACACCGCTTTATCGGAACAGCTTTTGCCGACCGTGAAAAAAATGAATTGAAAGTCGGGAAGAATCTCTCGGACGATGAGGAACTCCGTGAGGTGAGCGGTCAATGAAAAGAAGCATCGCACTGGGCGTGTTTGACGGCGTTCATTTAGGACACCGTGCCGTTATATCAAAGACTCTGAGAGAGGGAACGTCTGCGGCGGTATTTACGTTCAGGGAGGACACACTCCCCGAAAAACAGGCAAATGCGCTTGAATATATCTACGATGACGATCAGCGTGCAGAGCTGATATCCTCTCTCGGAGAAATAGAGATCATCAGCTATGATTTCCGCAAGGTGAGAGATCTTGACGGGCGTGAATTCGTCCGTGATATACTTTTGCCGCTGAATGCTGAGTCGGTTGTCTGCGGCAGTAATTTCCGCTTCGGTAAAAATGCGGCATGGGGAACGGCTCAGCTTAAAGAATTGTGCGGAGAATACGGCATATCGGTCTGCATTGCGGAGGATATTGTCATTGACGGCAGAACAGTCTCCTCCGGTCGGATACGTCAGCTTTTGAAGGACGGCGATATAGTAAAGGCAAACGAGCTTCTCGGAGATGCGTACACTATTTCGGGAGAGGTAGTCGGCGGCGCAAAACTGGGGCGTACCATAGGCTTTCCCACGGCAAATCAGGTGTTCGGGAAAAATATGCTTATCCCATGTTTCGGAGTATACGCCTCTGAGACAGTTGTCAACGGGGAACTCTATTCTTCTGTGACGGATATCGGTGTTAAGCCTACGGTGAACTACGGCGGCGCACCTCTTGCGGAGACGCATATCCTCGATTTTTCCGGGGATATCTACGGCTGTAGGATAAAAACACGGCTGAAACATTTTATCCGCCGTGAACAGAGTTTTTCCTCACTAAATGAGCTTCAGAAACAGCTTATCAAAGATATCGGGACAGTCCGCAGTAAAAATGTCCCATAATATTCGCAGCTCTTTCACGGAGCTGTCACAAATCAGCAGTAAAATATATCAGGTGAAATTCTCTTAAAAGGAGGAAGGTTTCTAATGATAGAGGTCAGGAACCTGTCAAAAAATTACGGCGACAAGCAAGCCGTGAATAATATAAGCTTCAAGGTGGAAAAAGGCGAGATCCTGGGATTCCTCGGACCTAACGGTGCAGGAAAATCCACCACCATGAATATGCTCACAGGCTATATCTCGTCCAATTCCGGACAGATACTCATAAACGGAGTGGATATTCTTGAAGATCCGAAAAAAGCAAAATCGTACATCGGCTATCTTCCCGAGATACCGCCGCTCTATACGGATATGACCGTAGACGGATATCTCAATTTTATGTTCGACCTGAAAAAATGCAAGCTGCCTCGGAGAGCGCATCTTGACGATGTGTGCGGACTCTGCAAAATAACAGACGTGAGAAAACGCCTTATAAAGAACCTCTCAAAAGGCTACAGGCAGAGAGTCGGTCTTGCGCAGGCACTTATCAACAATCCGCCTGTGCTCATACTGGACGAGCCTACGGTCGGTCTTGATCCGAAGCAGATCGTTGAGATCAGAACGCTCATCAAAAAACTCGGCAAGCGTCATACGGTGATACTTTCTTCACACATACTTCCCGAGATACAGGCTGTATGCGACAGGATAATCATAATAAACAAAGGCGTGGTAGCTGCCGACGGCACAGCGGATGATATCGCAAAAAATATCACAAATGAGCACAGAATGACCATGCGCATAGAGGGCGAAACTCATACTGCCGCTGATAAAAAAGCCATTGCCGATGCTGTAAAGAAGATCAAGGGAGTTAAATATGTCCGTGCCGACATGGAGCGTGAAAAGGGCATTTACGACTACGATATCGAAACTGATGGCAAAACAGATGTCCGCCGTGAGATAAACAAGCTCTGCGGCGAAAACGGCTGGAATATACTTATGCTCCAGCTTTCGGATATGACACTTGAGGATATCTTCATGAAGATAACCGTGGGCGAGAGCCTTGATCTGTCCGATGAAGAAAACGAAGAAAAAGAAAAGCCGAAGATCAATATCGTTTTCAATGACGGCGATCAGCCTGTTGCCGAGGAGCCGGGCAATGACGATGCGGCTGAGGAGAGCAATAACGGAGGTGAAGAGTAATGGGTGCTGTATACAGAAGAGAAATGGGCGCATTTTTCACGTCCGGACTTGCATATGTATTTCTTGCGGTCTTCTATATTTTTTCGGGATATTACTTCTACAATGAGGTCATCGCTGCGGGATATACCGATACCTCTCCGCTTTTCCGTGATATGTTCAGAATAGTGCTTTTCCTGATACCTATCCTGACTATGAGACTTCTCAGCGAGGAGAAGAAAAACAAGACAGATCAGGGACTTCTTACTGCGCCTATAGGTCTGTGGGAGATCGTTATGGGCAAGTATTTTGCCGCAATGACACTTTATATCATAGCAGAAAGCATCATCTTTGTGTATGCCATCGTTCTCGGATATCTCGGCGATGTTGTATGGGCAACGCTGCTCGGCAACTACTTTGCAATGCTGCTTGTCGGAGCTGCATTCATCGCCGTGGGACTTTTCGTCTCCTCACTTACGGAGAATCAGATGACATCAGCCGTTGTATCAATGGTGATACTTTTCTTCCTGTATCTCTTTGACTCATTTGCAGACAGATTTACATGGGAATGGCTCTATAAGCTCGTTACGGAGCTTTCCTTCTACACACGCTACATTGAATTCACTCAGGGAGTATTCAACCTTACAAGCGTACTATTCTATATCAGCGCTGCATTTATCTTCAACTTCTTATCTGTAAGAGTTCTTGAGAAAAAACGCTGGAGCTGAATAATGTCGTGAAAGGAAGGTATGTATAATATGAGCAAGCCTATTGCAGACGAAAAAAATAATACAGAACAGAGTAAAAAGAAAAAAGATCTGAGAAGATTCAAATACGGCTCGGCAGCGGTCGTCATAACAGTGCTTGTAATAGTGATCGTTGTGATATTCAATCTGATCGCTGCGTATCTTGTAAAAAGAACTCCGATGAAACTCGATCTCACCGGAGATAAGAGATACGAGCTGAGTGATGAGACAATTAACTATCTGAAAAACGACCTCAGTCAGGACGTTGAAATGATCGTTACCTGCTCAAAGGAGGACTTTGAATCTATCTCCTCGGAAATGGAGTTTATGTATCTCTATTATTACGGTTTACAGCTTGATATACCATACGATATGCTGCCGATAATTCTCGAAAAGTACGAGATGTACGCAAATCAGGGAAAGGGCAGTATAACGGTAAGATACGTCGATCTGGAGAAAGATCCGCAGGCTGTGGCAAAATATACCGAGATCTACGGCAGCGAGATAGAGGAGCGCAGCATTATAGTCTCCTCGGGCGACAGAGTGAGAGTCATCGACCAGACCGGTATGGGCAGCATGATAACGGCTGATTCTTCAAATCAGACGAGTATATCAATGGTGTTCGCAGGCGAAAGCACCATAACATCCGAGATAATGAACGTCACTGACGCAAACCCGATAAGAGTTGCCTTTGCCTCAAAGCTCAACAGTACGGATATTTACAACACCAGCTATGCCGATGCAGCTTCGGGACTTCGTGACAAGCTGCTCAGCAAAAACGGATACTTCTGCACTGATGTTGATATTGCACTTGACGATATCAGCACTGCCGATTATGATATGATAGTAATTCCCATGCCGTCCAGAGACTTTGACGAAAAGATCATCGAAAAGCTCTCGTCATTCCTTTACAATGACGGTATGTACGACAGGGACGTTGTGTTCATCTCCGACCCGCTCACAACGAATCTTCCCAATATATACGAGTTTCTTGCTGACTGGTCAATTGAGCTTCAGAGCGGATATGTCCTCAGCGACTCGGAAAAATATATGGGCAACGATCCGTTTACCATACAGGCAAAGCCGGTAAGCTCTGATGAAACGGGAACTATCGAAGAGGATAACTCACGTGCCTTTGCAGCTCCGTATGTTCAGGAGGTAAAAATTCTCGACAGGAATAACGAGAATATCACCAATCCTGTTTTAAGCACATACGATACAGCGTTTTCGTATGAATTTGCAACAAACAAAGCCGACACAAACGATACCGCCGAAAGAAATATCGGTGTTATCTCAAAGAGAGAAATTCAGACAGATACCAATATCGAATCACTTGCATATGCCGACAGCAATCTCCTTGTACTGGGAAGCGGCAGAATGACAGAGGCACAGCTCCTCGATTACACGAATCTCTACAGCAATGCAAACGTACTGCTGACTATACTCAACAACATGACAAAGAAAGAGACGAATACAGTCATCATACCTGAGAAAGCTCTACAGAGTGCAGTTATCGCTCCGAGTGCAAATCAGAACAAGGTGATAAAAATATTCGTGATAGTTGTGATACCTGCTGTTGTTGCGGTTATCGGTCTTGTGGTACTGTTAAGGAGAAGAAACCGATGAAAAAACAGATGTACGGAATAATCGGACTGAGTGCAGCCGTTGTTGCTCTTGGAGGTGCGCTTGTTGTACTGACGCTCACTTCTCCCAAGGACGGCAGCAATACGAGCAGCTCCTCTACAGAGGCGACCACCGAATACGGCGCAGGCTATGTTCTTATACAGGACGGTGCAGCCGAGCCTCAGACAACGGAGGTTTCCTCTCAGAGCGATACGGGATCCGAAAGCTCTGTGGTAAAGTCGGTTTATGTGAAAAACGATAAAAGTGAATTTCACCTTGAGCTGAATGATTCGGACGATACTTCATCTGCCCGATATAAGCTCATAGGATATGAGGACGTGCCGGTAGATAAAAGTATGCTGAGTACCCTTGCATACAACGCCGATGAGCTTGTCTCCTCCTCGATAATAGAGGAGAACTGCACCGACCCCGATAAATTCGGTCTGGGCGCAGATGCAATAAAGGTGGAGCTGACATACGAATCCGGCAATGTACGGACACTCTATATAGGCGATATAGCTCCTGTGTCGAACAGGTCGTACGTTATGACCGACGGCAGCAATACCGTATACACGGTAGAAAGCTCCTCAACGGCTAACTACCGCAAGGAGCTGAAAGATTTCATCAGCAAGACAATTGTCGAAAAGCCCTCGGATGATGATAATGTCATCGTTGAGAGCCTGAGCATCGACCGCAAGGATATTGACTATGATCTCCTTATCGAATATGATGGATCGCTGAAAGACAAATCGGGCGGCACATCGTCTGCCCATGTGCTTGTCAAGCCGACAAATGCGAATCTTACGGCTGAGAGAGCCGATCCCGTTATAAACGGTATGCTGGGACTTATCGCAGAGGATATCTATTCGATACACTGTCAGAAGGCTGATATCAAAAATGCCGGTCTTGATGATCCTTTCTGCACCACGGTCATGAAGTGCAGCAACGGGAAGACGTACACGCTCCTTATCAGCGAGAAATTCACCGATGATGACGGAAAAACAGGCTATTATGCGATGCTTGACGGCGGAAATATCATCTATACGATCAGCGAGGAAAATGCTGTCTGGACAACGACCAAGCCCATTGATATCGTTTCAAGAATTATGATAAGCGGCTTCGTGTGGAGCATAAGCGATATGGAGATAAAGTGCGGAGACACTACCGAACACTTTGAGGCATCTCCAAAGGACAGCAGCAAGAACAGGAGCGAATGTAAAACAGAGGATATGTCCGTAAAGCGCAACGGCAGTGATTTCGATGCTGAACGCTACAGACAGCTCTATTCGTTCATAATTGACGCAAACGGCGAAGAATTAGCACTTGGCGAGCCTGTTCCCTCCGGTGAGCCGATGATCTCGGTAAAAATAAAAGATGCCGATAATAACACGGAAAATACGTATGAATTCTATGACTACTCAGCGATGAGAACTCTTGTGGTCATTAACGGCGAGAGCAAATTCTACAGTACAAAATCTTTTGTACAGACGTTTATCAGCAATGTAAATAAATTGGACACGAACGAAGAATTCGATAAAACATGGAAATAAAGGAGTTGACTTGATGAGCACAAAATTTTTCACTTATAAGGGATATCCCCTTGTGAGATGCGGAAGAACGATATACTATGGATATATGTCAGATCCATACGTCATCATGATACAGATAATGTCCTCAAAAAAAGACGGAGAAGACACTATCACGGATAAGGTGCGCATCGTGCAGATGTCCACCGATCCGCAAAAGAATCCGATGGAGGCGTGTGTGAAGAATTCCGAGCGTGAGTGCGGACTTTATGAGGCTCTCGACACAGCAGGTGTGTGGCTTGAAAAGGCATTGAAAAGCTGACGAAAAATCCCCGGATAAACAGATCCGGGGATTTTTTTATGCACTTATTCCACTGAAATAATGTAGTAATACACCGGCTGTCCGCCGTTTACAAGCATTACATCTATCTTGTCACCAAGCTTTGCCTGTATCGTCTGTTGAAGCTCCTCGGCGTTCTCCTGTGTCACATCAGAGCCGTAGATAAGTGTAACATACGAGACATCGCCCTTTGCAAGACGCTTTGTCAGCTTTACTGTCGCTTTGTTGATGTCCCTCTCTGTGAACGAGAGCTTGCCGTTATCAAGAGCAAGTATCTCGCCCTCTTTGATAGTGTGCCCCTCGAATTCGGAGTCACGTGCCGCAAAGGTGATAAGTCCGGTCGATACTTTCTCGAAAGCCTTTGTCATATTTATCCTGTTTTCCGCAAGTCCGACAGATTCATCAAAGGCAAGCATTGCGGCGATACCCTGCGGGATAGTCCGTGTTTGCAGCACGCAGACTTTCTTGTCGGTCAGGCGGACTGCCTGTTCCGCAGCCATGATAATATTCTTGTTATTCGGCAGAACAAAAACCATATTTGCAGGAGTTGCCATGATCGCTCTGAGAATATCGTCCGTTGAGGGATTCATGGTCTGACCGCCCTTGACGACAACATCAGCACCAAGATCGGTGAACATTGCCTCCAGTCCGTGTCCGGCAGCTACCGTCACAAATCCGAACGGCTTCACAGGCTCAGCCGGAGTTAATCCTGCCTCGGCAGAGCGTACCTCCTTGACCTTGTTTTCATGCTGTATGCGCATATTCTCGATCTTCGGCTTCGGATCATTTATAAAGCAGCCGAACTCCAGTGCTTTCTGTAGGGCATTTCCGGGATTATCGGTATGAACGTGTACCTTGATGATCTCGTCATCGTCCACCACAACAACGCAGTCACCGATAGTTTCAAGATACGCCCTCAGCATGAAGATATCGGGGCAATTCTCCTTTTTCCTGACCATAAATTCCGTGCAGTATGTATAATTTATCTCATCGTCATATTCGCTCACGGCAGTGCGGAACGAATCGGCAGAGGGCTCAGCAGCTTCGGCGGACGTATCCTCAGCAATGCTTTCACCGCTGAAAACAGCAGTCATGGCTTTGAATATCGTCACAAGTCCTTTACCGCCTGCATCGACAACTCCTGCCTTTTTAAGCTGTGGGAGCATATCGGTCGTCTGTGCGAGGACACTCTCAGCCTCACGGCAGATCTCCGACCAGAATATAACATCATCATTAGTCGATACAGCGGCTTCGGCAGCCTTTTTAGCGGCAGCCTTTACAACGGTCAGTATAGTGCCTTCAACGGGTTTCATGACGGCTTTATAGGCAGCCTGCACTCCCAGATCAAGTGCAGCGGCGAAATCCTGACAGCCGGCTTCATTTTTTCCTGAAAGCCCCTTTGATATTCCCCTGAAAATAAGCGAGAGTATAACGCCCGAATTGCCTCGTGCGCCTCTTAGAAAAGCAGAGGCAGCCGCCGCAGCTACATCTGAGACAGAGACATTATCGCTCATGCGTTTAAGTTCGGGGACGGAGTTGCCGATAGTCATTGACATATTCGTTCCGGTATCGCCGTCCGGTACGGGATATACGTTGAGTTCGTCGATCTCACGTTTTTTATTATTTATGGTAATAGCAGCCGAGATAACTGCATCTCTGAGCATAGCGCCGTTTATCACAGTGAAGTTCCTCCAATACAGAAAAATAAATTATCAGGAGCAAAGCTCGTCTACGAAAACATTCACGGCGGAGACATCTGCGCCGGAGGCTTCCTCAACGTTAAAGCATACCTTGTGGACTATGCTTTCCACAGCGGCAGTGATATTAGTACCATATGTGACCTTAATATGAAGATCAATGACAAGGCTGCCGTTTTTGTCAGCGTGAATAGATATGCCTCTGAATTTTTTGAATGCTTTGCCGAATGTCACCGCCGAAACGATAGAGTGAAAAGGATTTGCACAGCAGACACCGACAACTCCGAAACAATCAGAGACAGTATGTTTCACCAATGATGCAAGATATTTTTCCGAGACAGTTATACTGCCGATATGATTTTCAACGGTTATCAAAGAAATCACGCTCCTTTTGAATATACACATATATTATATCACAAAAGGTTAAAGATTTCAATATGTACAAATGAAATAGTTTTATACTCACAACTCAGAACCGGTACAGCGTGATCGCTTGCGGCGGCTCGCTTTTTTATTACATAACGTCCTCCGTTTACTATTAGGCGTGCGAAAAACTGTTTCCGGCTCAGAACCGGTACAGCGTGGTTGCTTGCGGCGGCTCGCTTTTTTATTGCATAACGTCCTCCGTTTACTATTAGACGTGCGAAGAACTGTTTCCGGCTCAGAAACGGTACAGCGTGGTTGCTTGCGGCGGCTCACTTTTTATTGCATAACGTCCTGCGTTTACTATTAGGTGTGCGAAGAACTGTTCCCGGCTCAGAACCGGTACAGCGTGATCGCTTGCGGCGGCTCGCCGCAAAAAGGCTGCGTAGCACTTATGGTTACGCAGCCTTATCATCAGAGATTTAATTTATCTTTTCCGTTTGTGGGAACGGTCACCCTTATACAAGCTTTATAACAGCCATTTCTGCTGCGTCGCCACGGCGTGGTCCTATCTTGATGATTTGTGTGTATCCGCCGTTTCTTTCAGCATACCTGGGAGCTATCTCATCAAAGAGCTTTTTCGCAACGCTCTCCTTTGTTACGTATGCAAATACCTGACGCTTGGAGTGCAGATCGTCATTCTTACCGATGGTAATCATTTTTTCTGCAACGGCACGAACCTCCTTGGCTCTTGTTACTGTGGTCTCGATCTGACCGTTCTCCAGCAGGAAAGTAACCATGCCTCTGAGCATTGCCTTTCTATGGTCAGTTGTTCTGCCCAGCTTTCTTGTACCCGGCATTGTATTTCACTCCTTTATTTCCATGCGCTGATGCGCTTTTTTCAGGACTTCCGAAAGTCCAGTGTTTATTCTTCATCGGAAGAAAGGTCGAATCCCAGCGATTGAAGCTTCTCTCTTACCTCATCGAAGGACTTCTTGCCCAGATTTCTTACCTTCATCATTTCTTCCTCGGACTTGTTTATAAGGTCATCGACCGTATTTATTCCGGCACGCTTCAGACAGTTGAATGAACGCACTGACAGGTCAAGATCCTCAATAGTCATTTCAAGTATCTTCTCTTTGCCCTTTTCGTCCTTTTCAACAAGTACCTCCGCAAGTCCTGCCTCTTCCGAGAGGTCGATGAACAATTTCAGATGCTCGTTGAGGAGATTTGCTGCCTGCGACAGAGCCTCTTTAGCAGAGATCGTACCATCAGTCCAGACCTCCATTGTCAGCTTGTCGTAGTCAGTCACCTGACCAAGACGTGTATCCTCCACAGTATAATTCACTTTCAGAACGGGAGTATAGATACTGTCTACGGCGATAACATCTACCGGAAGATTTATCTGCTTCTTGTTTCGTTCAGCAGAAACATAGCCTCTTCCACGGTCGATAGTGATCTCCATATAGAGCTTTGCGTCCTTGCCCAGTGTAGCAATATGCATACCGGGATCCAGTATATTCACCTCAGAGTCGGTCTTTATATCGCCGGCAGTTATTTCGCATTCGCCTTCTGCCTCGATATAGACCGTTTTTGGTCCGTCACCATAGAGCTTCGTAGTCAGTCCCTTTATGCTGAGGATAATTTCTGTCACATCCTCCTTGACACCGGGAATAGTCGAAAGCTCGTGGTGGACCGTACCGTCCCTGCCTGAGAGCTTCACAGAGGTGACTGCAACACCCGGAAGCGAGGAGAGCAGCACTCGCCTGAGACTGTTTCCAAGTGTGATACCGTATCCACGCTCCAGCGGTGCTAAAACGAATTTGCCGTATTTGCCGTCGCTTTTAAGCTCGACAATGTCTATATCAGGCTTATTGATCTTTTCCAGCATAAAAACCCTCCTATTTCGCTATATCTGTTTGTTTCAAGATCTGTCCCTCAGTGATCGGACGGATCACTTGGAGTACAGCTCGACGATGAGGTGAGTTGCTACCTCGTAGTCAATGTCCTCTGCGGAAGGAAGACGGTTCACTGTTGCAGAAAAGTCCTCCTTGTTAGGCGTGAGCCAGATAGGAACGAGTCTGTCCTTGGTTTCCTCTGCTGTTGTCTTGAACTTCTCTGAAGTTCTGTCCTTTTCACGGAGAGCGATAACATCTCCCACCTTTACACGATATGAGGGAATGTTTACCTTATTTCCGTTTACGGTGTAGTGACTGTGTACAACGAGCTGTCTTGCCTCTCTTCTTGTAAGAGCAAGACCCATTCTGTAAACAACGCTGTCGAGTCTTGTTTCGAGGCAGGTGATAAGGTTGTCACCTGTTTTGCCCTCCATTTTTGAAGCTATCGTGAAGTAGTGGCGGAACTGCTTTTCCAGTACGCCGTAGATGAATTTGAGCTTCTGCTTCTCCTTGAGCTGGAGACCGTATTCAGAGATCTTCTTTCTGTTGTTGGCATTCTTAAAGCGGATAGACTCCTTCTTAGAAACGCCCATAACAGCGGGGCTTATGCCCAGATATCTGCACTTTTTAAGAATAGGTTCTTTCTGAACTGCCATTTAAAACACCTCCTGTTAGATCAGACACGTCTTCTTTTGGGCGGACGGCATCCATTGTGCGGAATAGGAGTAACGTCCTTTATCATTCTTACCTCAAGACCGACCGTCTGAAGGGCTCTTATAGCAGCTTCTCTTCCTGCGCCGGGGCCCTTTACGTAAACCTCAACGTTTTTGAGACCATGCTCCATAGCAGCCTTAGCGGCAGTTTCTGCTGCTGTCTGTGCTGCAAAGGGAGTTGATTTCTTAGAGCCTCTGAATCCCAGCTCGCCTGCGCTTGCCCATGATATAGCGTTTCCGGCTGTATCTGTGATAGTCACGATCGTGTTATTGAAAGTTGACTGGATATGAACAGCTCCGCTTTCTATGTTCTTACGCTCTCTGCGTCTTCTTACGGTGGTAACTTTTTTACCCTTCTGCTGTGCCAAAGCTCACAACCTCCTTACTTCTTCTTGTTGGCGATGGTCTTTACAGGACCTTTGCGTGTCCTTGCGTTTGTCTTTGTCCTCTGACCTCTTACGGGGAGTCCCTTTCTGTGACGAACGCCTCTGTAGCAGCCGATCTCAACGAGTCTTTTGATGTTGAGTGCTACCTCACGGCGGAGATCACCCTCAACTGTATAATTTGCGTCGATATAGTCACGAAGCTTAGCAACGTCTTCCTCAGCCAGATCCTTGACTCTTACATCAGGATCAACACCTGTTGCATTCAGAATATTTGTTGCAGTCTGACGACCGATTCCGTAGATATAAGTGAGACCGATCTCGATCCTCTTATTCTTTGGAAGGTCAACGCCGGCTATTCTTGCCATATTATAATTGCACCTCCATTATTGCTCAGGGAAATCAGCCCTGACGCTGCTTATGCTTAGGGTTTTCGCAGATCACCATGATCCTGCCCTTACGTTTGATAACCTTGCACTTTTCGCAGATAGGTTTTACTGAAGGTCTGACTTTCATTGAAAATACCTCCTTTTGCGATTGGAAAGCTCTTACGCCCTCCGGTTTATTTTACACGCCAGGTAATACGTCCCTTTGAAAGGTCGTACGGTGACATTTCAAGCTTCACCTTATCGCCCGGCACGATCCTGATATAATTCATTCTGAGCTTACCGGATACGTGGGAAAGTACCTCGTGTCCGTTTTCAAGCTGAACCTTGAACATTGCATTTGGCAGAGCATCTGTAACGATGCCCTCTACCTCGATCACATCTTCTTTTGACACCTTGATAACCTCCCTTACTCAGTCTCTCCACGGTATTCGTGCAGGAGTGTTCTGAGCTTTTTATCAGTTATATCGTTAATATCTATCACACTGTTTGTAGGGCAGATATGCTTTATATTTTTACGCTTCGGGTGTTCCAGCTTTCTGTACTTTCCGTCTGCGATAAAGCAATAATTTCCGTCAATAGCGGTCACTGCGAAAAATCCTCCGCAGTCTCTTCCGGCTGATGCCCTTACTATACTGCCTATTTGTAGCTTCACTATGCTGTCCTCCATCAGGATTGTGTCAATATTACGGGACCATCAGGAGTTATTGCGATCGTGTGCTCAAAGTGAGCAGACAGTGACCTGTTTTTGGTAACCACGGTCCAGCCGTCTTTCAGAACTCTCACATCATCGCCCTTTGCGTTTATCATGGGTTCGATGCAGATAGTCATACCGGCAACGATCCTTGGTCCGTGACCTGCACGTCCCCAGTTTGGTATCTCCGGTGATTCATGAAGCTCCCTGCCGATACCGTGGCCGCAGTAATTTCTTACGATCCCGTACCCGCGTGAAGCACAGTATTCCTCAACAGCATGAGAAATATCTCCGATCCTTGCGCCGACCTGAGCCTGAGCTATGCCCTCGTAAAGGCTTTTCTCAGTGACATCAAGCAATGCTCCGGCTTCCTCAGAAATTTTACCCACAGGGAAGGTCCAGCAGCTATCGCCATTGAAGCCTTTATAGAGAGCTCCGGTGTCGATGCTTACTATGTCCCCTTCCTTTAATCTGCGGCTTGCTTTCGGGATCCCGTGAATGACCTCCTCATTTACCGAGATACAGGCATTCGCCGGGAATCCGTACAGCCCCTTGAAGCCGGACTTGCAGCCGTGGCGAGCGTAAAACTCTCCGATGAGCTTATCCACTTCAAGAGTGGTCATACCCGGCTTTAATCTTTCGCCCGCATACCATATTGCGTCATGGGTTATTCTTCCCGCCTCACGCATAATGGCTAATTCGGACTGTGATTTTATGGTTATGCTCATTACTTAACGACTCCAACAGCCTCAAGAGTCAGCTTTGAAGTCTGCTCGACCTCCTCCTGACCGATAACTGTTACGAGCTTGCCCTGCTTCTCATAGTAATCCTTGAGGGGAGCAGTTTTCTCGTGATAAACGGCAAGTCTTTCGAGAACAGTCTCCGGCTGATCGTCCTTGCGGATAATTGTAGCCGCTCCGCACTTATCGCATACGCCCTCAACCTTTGAAGGCTTGAACATTACGTGGTATGAAGCTCCGCAGCCCTCGCATACACGTCTGCCCGAAACTCTCTCTTTGATAGTCTCATCGGGAACGGATAACTCGATAACCTTGTCTATCCTGATATTCATTGCATCAAGAGCCTCAGCCTGCGGAACGGTTCTCGGGAATCCGTCAAGAATGAAGCCGTTTTTGCAGTCGTCTTCGGCGATCCTCTCTTTGAGTATGCCTATAACGATCTCATCCGAAACGAGAGCGCCGGAATCCATGGCAGCCTTTGCTTTTAGACCGTACTCTGTGCCGTTCTTTGCAGCTTCACGCAGTATATTTCCCGTGGAGATCTGCGGGATACCGAGAGCCTCGGAAACTACCTCAGCCTGTGTACCCTTGCCTGCGCCGGGCGCACCTAAAAAGATAAGATTCATTGCCGTTCCTCCTTTACTGTAAGAAGCCCTTGTGATGACGCATCATCAGGTGGGATTCAAGAGTTCGTGTTGTTTCCAGTGCAACGCTTACTGCGATGAGCATTGTCGTGCCTCCCATTGAGAGAGACTGTAAGTTTGCATCAGCCATAGCGAAGAATATCGGTATGATAGCGATGATTCCCAGGAAGAACGCACCGACGAGTGTGATCTTTGAAAGCACTCTCTGAATGTAGTCCGAGGTAGGCTTACCGGGTCTGATGCCGGGGATACCGCCGTTGCTCTGACGGAGATTGTTTGCGATCTCAACGGGATTATACTGGATCGACACGTAGAAATAGTTGAATGCGATTATAAGAATGAAATAGAGTATCGCATAGCTCCAGCTCGTTCTGTTGAAGAATTGGCAGAATGCGTGGTAGAAGCCGTGTGTCTTTGTATCAGGCTTAAAGAGCTGTATTGTCTGGGGAAGTGCCATAAACGACATAGCGAAGATGATCGGCATAACACCGCTCATACAAACCTTTATCGGGATATGAGTCTTCTGACCGCCGTACTGTTTTCTTCCGACAACACGCTTTGCGTACTGTATCGGAATACGTCTTTCCGCCTCGTTCATAAAGACGATGAAAGCGATCTCAAATACCATGAAGATGAGATATCCGATAGAAACGAAGAGATACTTTTCGGGTTTCTGCTTTGTAAGCTCGATGAGAAGTCCCGCATCGGTGGGGAATCTTGCTGCGATACCGGCGAAGAGGATAATAGAAACTCCGTTGCCGATACCCTTATCGCTGACTCTGTTGCCCATCCAGACAACAAGAGATGCTCCTGCTACGAAGCAAAGGATTATAACTGCCGCAGAGAAGTACTGCTTCCAGTCCTTACCGAGGTACTTGACAGCCCTTATGCCGTTTTCGTCGGTCATTCTTGTCAGGGTGACATAGTACGCATACGACATAAAGAATGCGAGAGCCATTGAAACAAAAGCCGTTATCTTTTCGATCTTTTTCCTGCCTTCTTCGCCCTCATCTCTCATACGCTCCAGCGGAGGCAGCGCATATGTCAGCAGCTGCATTATGATGGAGGCATTGATGAACGGCGTGATCGACAGTGAGAATATTGTCGCCTGTGAAAGCGCACCGCCGGTGAGGATATTCAGATATTCGAGGAAATTTCCGTCAGCAGCGTTCCTGCTCATCCATGATCTTACGACATCAGAATCAAGGAACGGTACTGTAACGGCGCTTCCGAATCTAAACAGAAGTATCATGAGTAATGTGTAGAGGAGCTTTTTCCTGATCTCAGGAACTCCCCAAGCCTTTTTCAGGGTCTGAAACACAATTACATCACCTCTGCCTTCCCGCCAGCCTTTTCTATTTTTTCGATAGCGCTCTGTGAGAATTTAGCAGCCTTTACTGTGAGTTTTGAGGTAAGCTCTCCGCTGCCGAGGATCTTTACGCCGTCATAAGTCTTCTTTACAAGACCGGCAGCTCTGAGGAGCTCGGTATCAACGACTGTATCGTCCTTAAAGCAGTTGAGATCTGAAACATTCACAACAGCATACTTAGTTGCGAAGATGTTATTGAAACCTCTCTTAGGTATACGTCTTGCAAGGGGCATCTGTCCGCCCTCGAAGCCGATCCTTACGCCGCCGCCCGAACGAGCGTTCTGTCCCTTGTGTCCCTTGCCGGCGGTCTTGCCGTTTCCTGAGCCGTGACCTCTGCCGACACGTTTAACGTCCTTATTGGAGTCAAGGGCAGGTGTTAATTCATGAATTTTCATATTGGCGCACCTCCTTACTCTTCTGTGACCTCGATGAGATGTGAGATCTTATTTATCTTTCCCATTGTCTGGGGGTTATCGGGCTGAGATGTGGTATCGCCGATCTTTCTCAGTCCAAGAGAATGAGCAGTTGCGATCTGGTCTTTTTTTCTTCCGATGAGGCTCTTGACGAGCTTGATTTCCTTTGCCATCTCTTACTGCCTCCTTAACCTAAAATTTCCTTTACGCTCTTGCCTCTCTTTTCGGCTACCTCTTTTGCAGAGGTGCAGTTGACAAGACCGTTTATGGTAGCTCTTACCACATTGCAGGGATTATTTGAACGAAGTGATTTTGTTCTGATATCCTTGATGCCTGCTACCTCGATGACCGCACGTACAGGACCGCCTGCGATAACGCCTGTACCGGGAGCAGCGGGTTTCATAAGGACTCTTCCTGCGCCGAAAGCACCGATTATCTCATGAGGGATAGTTGTTCCCTTGAGGGCGATCTTTGTCAGGTTCTTCTTGGCATCCTCGATACCTTTGCGGATAGCGTCCGGAACTTCTCCGGATTTACCGAGACCGAAGCCTACCGTACCGTTTCCGTCTCCGACAACGACGAGTGCGGAGAATTTCATGATACGTCCGCCCTTTACAGTCTTGGAAACACGGTTGATAGCAACGACCTTTTCAACCAGCTCAGGAGCCTGTGCTTCTATATTTGCCATTATTTTACCTCCCTCTTAGAACTTCAAGCCGTTTTCACGGGCACCCTCGGCGAGCTCCTTGACTCTTCCGTGGTATATATAGCCGCCTCTGTCGAATACGACCTCGCTGATGCCCTTATCTGCGGCATTTTTGGCGATCATCTCGCCCACTTTGCGGGCACCCTCAACGTTACCGCCATTGCCCTCAAAGCCCTTGTCCATGCTTGATGCGGAAGCAAGAGTAACGCCGTTTACATCGTCGATGATCTGGGCATAGATGTGCTTTGTTGAACGGAACACATTCAGACGAGGACGCTCCGGTGTGCCGGAGATCTTTGCACGGACACGGCGGTGTCTTTTCAATCTTGCCTTATTGCTGTCGATCTTTTTAATCATAGCGAACTGCTCCTTCTAATTACTTCTTGCCCTTACCGGCTTTACCTTCCTTGCGGATGATGCGCTCGCCGGCATATCTTATTCCCTTGCCCTTGTAAGGCTCAGGCGGACGCTTTTCACGTACCTCGGCTGCAAACTGACCTACAGCCTGCTTGTCGATACCGCTTACAACGATCCTGTTGGGCTGCGGAACATCAAGCTTTATAGCATCTGTTTCCTCTATGATAACGGGGTGAGAGAAGCCGAGGTTAAGAGTTACCTTATTGCCGCTCTTTGCTGCACGATAACCAACGCCCTCGATCTCAAGAGTCTTGGAAAATCCGTTTGTTACGCCCTCTACCATATTGGCGATGAGTGTTCTTGTAAGACCGTGAAGTGAACGGTGACGCTTATCGTCGCCGGGACGTGTTACCGTGATGACACCGCCGTCAACAGCGATCCCCAGCTCATTGCTGAACTGTCTTGTAAGCTCACCCTTCGGTCCTTTTACAGTCACGCAGTTATTGTCATTCTTTACCTCTACACCTGCGGGAACTGTTATGGGCATTTTGCCTATTCTTGACATAATGAAGCTCCTCCTTACCAGATGTATGCGAGGATCTCGCCGCCGACATTGAGCTCTCTTGCCTTTTTATCGGTAACGATACCCTTTGAAGTTGAAACGATGGCGATGCCCAGACCTTTTCTCACCTTGGGCATATCTGCACAGCTTGAATAGATACGCAGACCGGGCTTTGAAACTCTTCTCAGACCTGTGATAACGGGTGACTTGTTATCGCCGTATTTCAGCGTGATCCTTATAACGCCCTGCTTTCCGTCTTCGATCATCCGGAAGTCCTTTACATAGCCCTCGTCAACGAGGATCTGGGTAATGGCCTTCTTCACGTTTGAAGCAGGAACGTCAACTGTGGCGTGCTTTGCAGTATTAGCATTGCGGATCCTTGTTAAAAGATCTGCTATTGTATCGGTTATTTGCATGCCGAATGACCTCCTTTTTGTATATTACCAGCTTGCCTTCTTAACACCAGGTATCTGACCGCTGTGAGCAAGCTCTCTGAAGCAGATACGGCAGATGCCGAACTTTCTGAGATATGCGTGCGGTCTGCCACAAATCTTGCACCTGTTATAGGCTCTTGTGGAATACTTGGGAGTTCTCTGCTGCTTATTGATCATTGCCTTTTTAGCCATTTCAATTCCTCCCTGATTATTTGATGAACGGTGCGCCCAGAAGCGAGAGAAGCTCCTTAGCCTCTTCGTCGGTCTTGGCAGTTGTTATAAAGTTTATGTCCATACCTCTTACCTTGTCGATCTTATCGTATTCGATCTCAGGAAAAATGAGCTGCTCCTTGATTCCGGTGGAGTAATTTCCCTTGCCGTCAAACGAATTTGCGCTGATACCTCTGAAGTCACGTACACGGGGGAATGCCACATTGAAGAGCTTATCAACGAATTCATACATTCTTTCGCTTCTCAGTGTTACCTTCACGCCGATGGGCATACCCTCTCTCAGCTTGAAGTTAGCCACTGACTTCTTCGCACGGCACACGATAGGTCTCTGACCGGTGATAGCAGCCAGATCGGTCATGATAGCATCTATGACCTTTGCATTATCCTTAGCATCGCCTGCGCCTACATTGATAACGACCTTGTCGAGCTTCGGAATCTGCATAACGCTTTTATATCCGAATTTCTTCATCAGTGCAGGAGCAACGTCGCTAACATAGTAATCCTTTAATCTTGCCATTGTCGTTTCTCCTTTACATTAGTCAAAAGCCTTGCCGCATTTCTTGCAAACACGGAGCTTTTTGCCGTCCTCAAAAACGTGTCCTACTCTTGTAGGCTTGCCGCATTTCGGGCAGACGAGCTGCACCTTGCAGGCATAAACGGGAGCTTCTGTTCTAACGATGCCGCCCTTTTCGCCCATTCTTACAGGCTTAACGTGCTTTGTTATCATGTTGATGCCCTCAACGATGACCTTGCCCTCCTTGGGGCTTACCTCGACGATCTTGCCTGTTTTTCTGTCGCCCTTGCCGGTATACTTATCCTCGTATCTGCCGGTGAGCAGTACGACGGTGTCACCGGTTTTTACATGAACTTTACTCATAATCGAATGACACCTCCATTAAAGCACTTCCGGAGCGAGGCTCAGGATCTTTGTATACTCCTTTTCACGGAGCTCCTTTGCCACAGGTCCGAATATACGTGTACCTCTGGGATTTTTATCTTCCTTGATTATAACGGCAGCGTTCTCATCGAAGCGGATATATGTTCCGTCCTCTCTTCTGAGTCCCTTAGCCGATCTGACTATAACAGCCTTTACGACATCGCCCTTCTTTACAACGCCTCCGGGTGTTGCCTTCTTGACAGAAGCAACCACAACGTCACCGATATTTGCATATCTGCGGCGGGTACCACCCAGAACTCTGATACACATAAGCTCCTTAGCGCCGGTGTTATCAGCGACTTTAAGATAAGTCTGCATCTGTATCACAGCGAGTTCCTCCTTTCAAGCATAACGCTTATATCAAAATTACTTAGCCTTTTCGATTATATTGGTAACACGCCATCTCTTATCCTTTGAAAGCGGACGTGTCTCCATCACCTCTACACGATCGCCGATCCTGCACTCATTATTCTCGTCATGAGCCTTGAGCTTTACAGTACGCTTGATGATCTTTTTATAGAGGGGGTGCTTAACGTTATCGACAATAGCAACAACGACAGTTTTGTCCATTTTGTCGCTTACGACCTTACCTACTCTTGTTTTTCTGAGGTTTCTCTCAGTAGACATAAGCTGAATCCTCCCTTTCTTACTGCTGTGCAAGCTCTGCTTCACGCAGAATTGTCTTTATCCGGGCAATATCCTTCTTTACAGCTTTGAGACGAGCTGTATTTTCAAGCTGATTTACAGCATTCTGAAAGCGGAGATTGAAAAGCTCCTGTTTGAGGTCTTCAAGCTTTTCGCTCAGCTCTTCTGCTGACAGTTCTCTGATCTGTGAAGCCTTCATTTACTGCTCTCCTCCTTCTTCCTTGCTTACGAATTTACACTTTATAGGAAGCTTGTGCATCGCAAGACGCATAGCCTCTCTTGCAGTTTCCTCCGAAACGCCCTTGATCTCAAAGAGCACTCTGCCGGGTTTTACGACTGCTACCCAGTATTCGGGCGAACCTTTACCTGAACCCATTCGTGTTTCGGCAGGCTTTTCGGTGATAGGCTTATCAGGGAAGATCTTTATCCATACCTGACCGCCTCTCTTGATATAACGAGTCATAGCGATACGGGCAGATTCTATCTGATTTGAGGTGATCCATGCGGGCTCAAGAGCCTGAAGACCGTAATCTCCGTATGTTACCTTATTGCCTCTGTAAGCCTTACCTTTGAGGCGTCCTCTGTGGACTCTGCGGTATTTAACTCTTTTTGGAAGCAGCATTATCGGTTACCTCCTTCTTTTCCGGCTTCACGGCTTTTACCCGATCTGCCTCTTCTGTTGCCGTCACGTCTGTCATCACGGCGGCGCTTATCGTTATTTCTGTTATCGTTTCTTCTTTCGACTCTTTCTCTCTGAGCGGCAGCCTTAGCAGCATCGCCCTTGAGGACTTCGCCCTTGTAGATCCATACCTTTACGCCGAGTTTTCCGTATGTTGTATCAGCCTCAGCGAAACCGTAGTCAATGTCGGCACGGATAGTCTGAAGCGGTATAGTACCCTCGTGATAGCTTTCGCTTCTTGCGATCTCGGCGCCGGCAAGTCTGCCTGATACCTTGATCTTGATACCCTTTGCTCCGAGGCGCATCGTTCTGCCGATAGACTGCTTCATAGCACGTCTGAATGAGACTCTGTTTTCAAGGTCAAGAGCGATCTTTTCCGCAACGAGCTGAGCATCCATATCAGGCTGCTTGACCTCGATGATATTGATGTAGACCTGCTTCTTCATCATAGCCTCAAGCTGTGTTCTGAGCTTTTCTATCTCAGTACCGCCTCTTCCGATAACGATACCGGGCTTAGCGCAGTGAATGTGTATCCTTACCTTATCGGCAAAGCGCTCTATCTCAATTCTCGGAACACCGGCTGCATAGAGGCTCTTCTTGATGAATTTGCGGACATTGTAGTCTTCAACAAGAGTAGTGCCGAAATCTGCCTTATTGGCATACCAGCGGGAATCCCAATCCTTGATAACGCCCACACGAAGACCGTGGGGATTTACTTTCTGGCCCATTATTCAAACCTCCCTGGGATTATTCTTTTTCTTTAAGAACCACCGTAATATGTGATGTTCTCTTTAATATTCTGTATGCTCTGCCCTGTGCTCTCGGCATGATCCTCTTCATGATAGGACCGGGTGTTACGAAACATTCTGCAACGTAGAGGTCATCCCTGTTCATGCTGAAATTATTCTCAGCGTTTGCCATAGCAGACTTTACAAGCTTTGCAACGATAGGACTTGCAGCCTTCGGAGTAAGATCTAAAGTAGCTAAAGCGATGTCAACAGGCTTGTTTCTGACCAGATCAAGAACGATCTGCACCTTTCTGGGTGATATACGAGCATTTCTTAAATAAGCTCTTGCTTCCATCTGAGCTCCTCCTTCCGCTTATTTCTTACCGTTGTTGGACGTTTTTGAACCTGCGTGGCCCTTGTATGTTCTTGTGGGAGCAAACTCGCCGAGCTTATGGCCCACCATATCCTCTGTTACATATACCGGAACGTGCTTGCGTCCGTCATGAACAGCGAATGTATGACCTACGAAATCAGGGAAGATCGTTGAAGAACGGCTCCATGTTTTAAGAACCTTCTTTTCGCCTGCCTCGTTCATAGCCACAACTCTCTTCAGAAGAACCTCCTGGACATAAGGTCCTTTTTTAATGCTTCTGCTCATTAGTCAGTTCCTCCTTTCAGATTACTTGCCGTTGCGGCGCTTTACGATGAACTTATCAGTTCTGTGATGCTTCTTTCTGGTCTTATAACCAAGAGCAGGCTTGCCCCATGGAGTAACAGGTCCGGGACGTCCGACAGGCGATTTACCTTCACCACCGCCGTGGGGGTGATCGCAGGGGTTCATGACAGATCCTCTGACAGTAGGTCTCCAACCCATATTTCTCACACGGCCTGCTTTACCGTAATTTACGTTCTCATGGTCGATATTTGATACCTGTCCTATAGAAGCCTTGCAGCCTGCGGGAACTTTTCTCATCTCGCCGGAGGGCAGTCTGATGAGAGCGAATCCGTTCTCCTTGCCCATAAGCTGAGCCATATTGCCTGCGCTTCTTACAAGCTGTGCGCCCTTTCCGGGATAAAGCTCGATAGCGTGGATAAATGTACCAACGGGGATATCCTCAAGCTTGAGAGCATTTCCGGGCTTGATATCAGCCTCAGAGCCTGACTCTACCTTATCTCCGACTTTAAGACCGTTAGGAGCAAGGATATATCTCTTTTCGCCGTCCTCATACTGAACGAGAGCGATGAATGCGCTTCTGTTGGGATCGTACTCGATCGTGAGCACGTTAGCGATCATATTGTCCTTATCACGCTTGAAGTCGATAACACGGTATTTTCTTCTGTTTCCGCCGCCTCTGTGACGAACGGTGATCCTGCCGTAGCTGTTTCTTCCCGACTTTTTCTTCATGGGTTCGAGAAGGCTTTTTTCCGGCTCTACCTTAGACAGCACCGAGTAATCGGTAACAGTCATCTGACGTCTTGAAGGCGTCGTAGGCTTATAGCTTTTTATAGCCATTTATTTCACTCCTTAAATGCGTTTTTTGCGGGAGCATTACTCCCATACTTGTCTGATCTATCAGACCATACCCTCGAAGAATTCAATAGTCTTGGAATCCTCAGTGAGAGTTACGACAGCCTTTTTCCAGTCGGGAGTTTTTCCGACGGATCTGCCGACTCTTTTATTTTTTCCGTTGCAGTTGATGGTATTGACCTTTTTCACCTGAACGCCGAAGAGAGTCTCTACAGCCTTTTTGATCTCGGTCTTGTTGGAATCCTTTGCTACTTTGAAGGTGTATTTGCCCTCCTGGAGTTCATCCATGCTTTTCTCAGTGATGACGGGCTTGATAATGATATCCTGCGGAGCTTTCATTATGCGTACACCTCCTCTATTTTTCCGACGGCATTCTTCACAACGATGAATTTATCGTAGTTGAGAATATCATAAACATTGAGAGTGTTCACAGCAGCGGTCTTCACACCGGGGATATTAGCAGCACTTTTTACCACCATCCGGTCAGCCTCGGCAGTCACGATAAGAGCCTTGCCCTCAACGCCGAGAGCCTTGAGCATCTCAACGATAGTCTTCGTTCTGTAGCTGTCAACGGTGAGCTGATCGAGAACGATCATGTTGTTGTCCAGCACCTTTGTGGAGAGAGCAGACTTCATAGCGAGTCTTCTCACCTTTTTATTAAGGGAGTAGCTGTAGTCTCTGGGCTTAGGACCGAGAGCGACACCTCCGTGTACCCACTGCGGAGCACGTGTTGAGCCCTGTCTTGCGTGACCTGTGCCCTTCTGTCTCCATGGCTTTCTTCCGCCGCCGCTCACTTCTGTTCTTGTGAGAGTTGACTGAGTACCCTGCCTTTGGTTAGCAAGGTAATTAACGACCATTGCGTGCATAACGGCTTCGTTGGGAGTAATTCCGAACACTTCATCGGAAAGCTCTGTTTCGGAAACCTGCTTACCCGCCATATCAAACACTGAAATTGTAGACATTTTCGCTTCCTCCTTTCATTAAGCCTTAACGCTGTCAACGATGCAGACGATGCCGCCCTTTGGACCGGGAACTGCGCCCTTGATAGCAATGAGATTGTTTTCTGCGTCGATCTTGACTATTTCAAGATTCTGGATAGTCACCTGCTCAGCGCCCATGTGACCTGCCATGCCCTTGCCCTTGTAGATTCTTGAAGGCGAGGAACAAGCGCCCATTGAGCCTGCCTGTCTGTGAACAGGACCTGTACCGTGAGTTTCCTTGAGTCTGTGCTGATTGTGACGCTTGATAGCACCTGCGAAGCCTTTACCTTTGCTTGTTCCTACAACGTCAACAGCATCGCCGACAGCAAATGTGTCAGCCTTTACTATATCGCCGACGTTGAGAGCATCGCAGTCGTCAAGTCTGAATTCTTTAAGAGTTGACTTGCAGGCAACATCTGCCTTATCGAAATGACCCTTCATGGGCTTGTTCACTCTCTGGATCTTTACATCGCCATATCCGAGCTGGAGAGCAGCGTAGCCGTCATTCTCAACGGTTTTCTTCTGCACTACAACGCAGGGACCGGCTTCTACTACTGTTACAGGAACGACTTTTCCTGCCTCATCGAAGATCTGTGTCATACCGATCTTCTTACCGATAATGCCTTTCTGCATTCCGAATTCCTCCTATTAGGTTATTGGTTGACCGGAAGAGGTCAACATGACCGGCGGTATACCGCCATTTCCGCCTCCCACAGCGGATCTTTGCAAGCATTGATGAAAGTCTTACTTGACCTCCATAACAACGTCTACGCCTGCGGGGATCTCAAGCTTGTCAAGAGCAGCAGTTGTCTTTTCTGTAGGACGGAGAACGTCTACAAGTCTCTTGTGAGTCCTCATCTCGAACTGCTCACGGCTGTCCTTATACTTATGAACAGCACGGAGGATAGTTACGATCTCCTTATCAGTCGGCAGCGGTATAGGACCTGAAACTCTCGCACCGCTTCTCTTGGCTGCCTCAACGATCTTAGCTGCTGCGATATCTACAGCGGCGTGATCGTAGCCCTTGATCTTGAATCTGATCTTCTCATTGACTGCCATTATTTTCGCCTCCTCGAAAAATGTATGGGGACGCTTGACGGGGTATAACACGTATCCGTGTGTATCGCACTCTGTCTGATAAAAAAACTCGGAAAACACATTTTCCGAGGGATCAGAGGCGTAAAAAGCACAAAAGGGTACATCCGCACATACGCAAGCTGTGCGAACAAAAATTACCACAAACTGTGTTCAATATCCCGATCGCCCGGTTTAAAATCGGACATACTCCACGGAAATTACCCGGCAAACCGCCGGCAACCTTCCGCTTCAACGCATATCTATAGCTGCACAGAGCCGAACGCAAGCCGGTCCTGTTACTGCTATGCAGTCAGTGCGCACTCTGCACACTCAGCGAATCTAATTATATCACAATTATTCCGCAATTGCAAGGATTTCCAAGAATTTGCAGAAAAATATTTTGTAAATTTTTAGTGAATTTTTATATATATTTGACTTAACAAGTATATCCCGGACTGTGACCGCCCGGGATATTACTTTTCATTTACTTTTTATACACTCCGATTATCTCGGATATATACGCACGATGATACGGCTCGCCGTTATAGACTTTTTCGGGAATACCGTCATCGGTAAGGAAGCCGTTCTCTGCGATGTCATAGCTGTAGAGCTTACGGCAGACAAGCACCAGTTCTGCCTCCTCAAAGGTCATACAGCCGTCCACCTCTGCCGGAGTGAGTCCCGTCTCCTTGACCTTGTCGTGATCTCTGCCTGAGTGTGAGCCGCAGAATGCAAGCGCATCACGGCAGTTATCCCCGAAAAACGATGCGGTGAAACATTCGGAGCTTTCCAGAAAATCAAACGTGTAGCGGTTCGGACGTATGTAGCAGGTGAGCACATTCTTGTTCCACAGAACACCCATCTGCCCCCACGAAGCCGTCATCGTGTTGAAATCGGAGCTTTTTCCTGCGGTAATGAGCATCCATTCCTTGCCGATCTTGCTGAACGGATCAATGTGAAGTCCGCTGATATCAATTTTTTCAAAAGACATAAAAATTCCTCCTGACATTGCTCCTCAAAGAGCCTTAATATTTCACGGATATCAGCGAGCTTGCGGTCACGTTCTTTTCAGCGATGCCTTGTAGCGCAGTCTCAGCTTATCCGTAATAAGCGCAATAAATTCCGAGTTTGTCGGCTTGCCCTTGCTTGTGTCTACCGTGTAGCCGAAAAATGAGTTTATGGTGTCGATGTTCCCTCTGTCCCAGGCGATCTCTATAGCATGGCGGATAGCTCTCTCAACTCTTGATGATGTGGTGTCATAGATGCTCGCAACAGTCGGATACAGCAGCTTTGTGACACTCTCTAAAAGCTCCTTATCCTCGATAGAGTGGATTATCGCCGTCCGCAGATAATGATAGCCTTTTATATGCGCCGGAACGCCGAGCTGATGGATTATATCCGTTACGACTACCTCGATATCATCACTGAAACTGTCCGCTTTGTCACCGAGAGCCGCAACTATCGCCCTGTACAGATCATCGGCATCGTACGGCTTCAGAAGAAATCTCGAAGCACCGTTGTCCATGACCTGACGCTCTATGAATTCATTATCGTAATCGGAAGTGATTATGAATACGGGAGTCCTGCCGCCCATTTCTCTTATCCTCTTCATCACTGCAACCACGTCACCGTTCTGAGAGGAGATATCCAGCACCGCCGCATCAGGCGGATCGTTCCTTATAGATTCCGTTATGATCGCACAGTCCTTGCGCCTTGTATAGGCATACATTCCCCTTTCACGAAGCCTGTTCGCTATGCTTACACCCGTTTCGGCAGAATCATCGCCGATAAGTACCCTGATCTTGCTGTTCATTGATATTATACCTCCTTTTGTTCTGCAATACCAAGATCCTGCATCATTTGCGGTATTGCCTCTACATTCTAACATATGGGAGATATATCGTGCAACGAAATAAAACATCACAAAAGGGAGCTTTTATTTGAAATTGAGAATATTTTACCTACGGTGCGGCAGAGTGTCGAGAAACGTCCCGGCATCGCCTTATTTGTGCATTTTTGAGAGTATTCCGTCTGTAATTGTGCGGACTTTTGTCCCCGGAGGGAACATTTTGTCGGCAAGCTTTGAAAGAGCGTTCTTTTTTGCATCTCCTGCGGAAAAAGGAACTATCTCCGGCTCTTTGACTGATGATGCCCATTTTTTCATCTCTCCCGCATCAAAGCAGGACTCTATCATGGCACGATCGGATGATGCACAGCATTTCTCGGCAAATTCCAGCGGCAGATCACAGCCCTTTGCTGAAAAGCCTCTCAGATCTTCTCCGAAATGCGCCCGGAACATCTCGATGAAATCATCTCTGCCCTGTGCAGATCCGGGAAGCTCCTCCAGTGCTGCTGCGATCTTCGCTTTCATGCCTGTGAGATTTTTTTCTTCCGTAAGCGAAAGCGCTCCCAGAACGAGAAATCCCATCATGTACAGGTCGCCGCAGAAATCGCTCAACGGGAGTTTATTCTGCGGAACGTCAAATCCATATGCGCTGTACAGTCCGAAAACACATCTCAGCATAAGATACTCCGGCTTGTCGTATTCAAAGAGTTTCTTTTCCTCTGCATAGCCACGTACTCTGCCCGATCTTGCCATAAGCATCTCCGGCGGTGTAAGCAGAAGCGCTTTTGCTCCCTTTATAATAGGAAGCTCCACATCAAAAGCCACATCTCCGCCGATATGCAGAAGCCTGTCTGCCGACACGCCTGCCTTCTCCAAAACTGCCTTGAAGTAGCTCTCTCCGGTGCAGTCGGGAATATCACCCGTGAAGATCAGCTCATCATACGAGCCGTATCCGCATTTTTCAAGCACCTCCTTCACCGTATCCGGAGGATATATCGTTTCAGCCGTTATGATAACTCTTTTTTTGGCGTTTTTTGCTGTGCGGAATACTGCCTTTGCACATTCTCGGGGGAACGCATATTTCACGAAAAGCGAGCACTCCAGCTTCATTAGGCGCTCCTTTTCCTTAGAGTCTATGCCCGACAGCTTAGCCAGTATGTCATAGATATTTCCGACAGACACTCTGTGCAGAACGCCCTTTTTTTTGACGGCAGCCTCCTGTGCCTCCTCACGAAGCTCAGTGAATGTCCTGTCCCGTTTGCTGCTTGTGAACTCACTCTCCATGAGCGAGAATATCCCACACTCGTCAAAGGGGAGAAGCACGAGCGTTCCCATGAGCTTGAAGCTCACTGCCTTGTATTTCTTATCGGCAGCCTCAGCCGTCATGCGCTGCCTGAGCTGCTCCTGACCGGGAGAAAGCGGTCGTTTCAGTTTATATTCGCCGTACATCTCACGCCTCCTTTTTCGTCATGGTGATATATTCATCAAGAGTCAGCGCTCCGTCAGAATTGTACGTCCTCACAAGGTTTTCCGTGCTGTTATACTCCTCTGAAAGCTCTCCGTTTTCGTCAGTAAGATACTCTCCGTACCAAAGTCCGAAAAAAGACCACACAGCGTTGTCTCTGAACGCCTTATCCACGTCCGGAACGCAGCCGCACTCAGTCAGTGCAATTATCCTGTCACTTCCGAGAAATTTCTGCACTGCCGCAAAATTCTCATAAAAGCGTCCGCCGTAATCCTTTTCTCCGTCTATATAGATATCGAGAGCCGCAATGTCAAAGGTAGACTTATCCACAAGGGAATCCTTGCTCTGACCGTTCCATATCCAGATGAGATTGTCAAGCTCAAAATATTCCGTCAGACGGGTGTAAAGGAGCTGCCACAGCCATTTGTAAGCCTCAGTGCCGCTTGCTCCCCACCAGTACCACTCGCCGCTCCCCTCCGGGAGAGGTCTCCACAGCACAGGAACGCCTTTTTTCTTCAGCGATGTAAGCTCTCCTGCCATGCTGTCAATATCAAGTATCAGTCTGTAGCAGCCCTCGGAAATATTTCCCTCGCTGTAAAGCCCTCGTATCTCCTCCTGAGAGAGCATCGCAATGTCGATATCCGTCATTACATCTGCAAGCACAAAATCGCTCTCCTCGGTGAAAATGGAGCTTTTCTCCGATGGTGAATCCCAATACCAGCTAACACATGAGATACCTCCCTGTCTGTACCAGTCGGCACAGGCTTCAACGTCCTTGAAACTCTCATCAAACGAGCCTTTCGGAACGGAAAGCTCGGAAAAGCGCATCACCGGATATTTTCCCGTTGTCCGGTAGATCAGATCAATCTCACTGTTGTCATTGCCGGAGGTGTGCTGACCGGTAATGATATATTTTCCGTAATTTTCGGAAAGAAAGCTCATCAGCTCTTTCGCAGCCGCACCCGCATTCTCGTTCACAGGCTCTCCGTCAGCGTCATATCCGAGACCGCTGAGAGTTGAATTATCCGACAGTTTCAGATAGTCAAGGCATATATTCCCCTTGGGGCATACCTCAATAGTTGAGCGGCCTTTCACCAGAAAAACGCCTCTTATCGTGATCTCGGTAAACTGTCCGCTCTCTGCCGTCCGGAACGTTGTGAGCTGCTGACCGTTGAGAAAGACCTCACATTCCGCAGCTCTGTCGGCGGCAATGTTGAATGAGATGTCATAATGCTGATTGCTCGGAGCTTCTATGTTAAAGCTTACCGAAGATTTTCCCGAAAGGTTGAATCCCGTGATATAGCCCTCGCCGCTGTAATTTTCCTTGTCATACGCCTCGGAGAGATTTCCCTTGAAAACGCCGTTTTCAGCCTCATAGAGACTTCCCGTATCCTGCGGCTGTATCTCCGGATACGATACCGGATAGTCGGGGAACGTCTCCACCACAGGAGGTGCTGTTGTTGTCTGTGAGGTCGTAGGCTCTTCCTCCACTATCGGCACGGGAGGAACGTTCACTACCCTGACTTTTCTGTTTGCTCCGCAGCCGGTGAGCATCACTGCTGCCGCTGAAATTGCTATGAGTCTGAGTTTCACTGACTGCTCCTTTCATACCGATCTCACGTTTTTACGATATATTTCTTTCCTGCCTCGGCATTGAAGACGATAACGCCGTCCTCGATCCGTGAACCGACTCCCTCGCCGCCGCAGGTTATGCTGACGACACAGTTCGCCCTAAGACGGCACTCTCCGTCAAAATCGGGAGATATCTCCGCCTGACTGAGCTTTCCCTCCGACCAGCTTATATTCACCGTATAGCCGCCTTTTGCCCGGAGTCCGCGGACGCTTCCGCTGCTCCACTCCTCAGGCAGTGCAGGAAGAATATTTATCTCGCCGCAGGTGCTCTGCATGAGTGCCTCCGCTATTGCAGCCGTTCCGCCGAAGTTTCCGTCTATCTGGAACGGTGGATGAGTGTTCATCAGATTCGGATCGGTAGAGTAGGCAAGGAGCTTTTTCATGCTTTCGTAGACCATACCGCCGTCATAAAGTCTTGCCCACATATTCATTATCCATGCACAGCTCCAGCCTGTGTGGCCGCCTCCGTGGATAAGTCTGCGGACAAGTGTGGCACGTGCGGCATCAGCAAGCCGGGGAGTTCTGTAAGGGGATATAAGCTCCGCCGGATGAAGTGCAAAAAGCTGCGATATATGGCGGTGTCCCACTTCTTCCTCATCGTAGTCTACAGCCCATTCCTTTATCTGACCGTATTTTCCGATCTCCGGTGCAGGTATCCTTTTCAGCAGGCGTTTTAATTTTGTGCAGAACGTCTTGTCACGCCCGAGTATCTCCGCAGCCTTTATCACATCGGTAAAAAGCACGGTGATTATCTGTGAATCCATTGACGGTCCCATACAGAGACTTCCTTTTACGCCCTTTTCGGTGATGTAGGTGTTCTCAGGCGAAACTGACGGACTTGTCACCAGCCGTCCCTCACTGTCTTCTACAAGAGCCTCGGTGAAGAATTCTGCCGCCTCTTTCATTATGTGATATTTTTCAGCAAGAAATTCCTTATCGAGAGTGTATTCGTAATGCTCAAAGATGTGCAGTGTCGTCCATGCGCCTCCGGTCTGCCAGATAGTTGCAGGCTTCCACAAGTCCTGCGGAGCTGTATCGCCCCAGATATCCGTATTGTGATGGCAGACAAAGCCGTGCTTTACGCCGTACATCTCCCTTGCAGTGATCCTGCCGTTTTCACAGACACGCTCAAGCAGGTCAAAAAGGGGAAGATGACACTCCGAAAGATTGCAGCTTTCGGCAGGCCAGTAATTCATCTCCGTATTGACATTGACCGTGTAGCGGCTTCCCCACGGAGGAGACATATCCTCATTCCATATGCCTTGAAGATTCATCGGCTGAGTTCCCGGACGGCTTGCCGAGATCATAAGGTATCGTCCGTAGTTGAAATATAATTCTATGAGCTTGTTGTCGTGGATATGGCGTATACACTCCTTGTTGTCCAGTTCATCGCCTTTGAGCCGGTCGAGTCTCTCGTCTGTTGTCATGGAGTATATATCTGCCTGACTGTTGTCACAAAGTTCAAGCTCCACACGGTCAAAAAGCTCGCAGTAGTCGTTCACATGACGGCTGTAAAGCTCCTCCCAGCTCAGTTCCAGAGCCATTTCTGCATCAGCACGTGCAGATGCCGAGTAGTTTTTGCCGTAAAATCCGGTCCTCACCGACAGTATCAGCACTGCCTCATCAGCGTTTTCTATCCGCAAAGCTCCTCCCACGGTACGGACACTGCCGCCCTTGACGGAAGCTCCGAGGTATGCCGCAAAGAGAATGCCGTCTTTTCCGCCCGAACCTCCGGTAAACATTATCATATTTTTGCCGCAGGGACGGTTCTCATCATAGTAGTCATCACGTCCGTCGATCGAACACTCAAGGCTGACAGATGCGGGAGTGTCGGCGGCTATCCTCACAGCCATTACCTGATGAGGTGCGGAGACTATCACGCTGCGGTCGTAATTGACACCGTTCACCGTGAAGTTCACATAGGCGCAGGCTTTGCCGATATCAAGCGTCCGCCTGTACTCACGAGCCTTTCCGTCAAGCTCCATATGTATTTTCAGATTGCCTAAAGGCATATACCGGCGTGCATTCTCCGGCACTCCTCGCAGCTTTTCAAAGGCGATTTTTTCGGCTTCGGGAATATCCCCGTTTTTCAGAAGCTCCCTGACCCGGACAAGTCCCTCTGCCGAATCGGGGTTTATTCTGTGACGAAGACCTCCCGACCAGACAGAATCCTCATTGAGCCTTATAAGCTCGTTAACAGGATCGCCGAAGACCATGCCGCCGATACGTCCGTTTCCCACGGGAAGAGCCTCGCTGAAGCTCTCAGCAGGCTTATTATATTCAAGCAATGTTTCTTTCATAGGTATCACCGCTCCTAAAGGGTTTGCTTTTATAGATTATATCACATATCGGCTTTTTTTGCAAATTTCCGGGAAATATCCGCTGATTTTCAGAGATATCCGACAAAAAATCATCCGTTTGGTGCAAAGCTTTGGAAAACTTTGATACTACAGCAGGCGGCAGATCTGTCCGATGTTCACTATATGCAGCAACAGGACACCGGAGAAGATCCTCCGATATCCTGTCTGAAACTTATCATTTTACAAATACCGCCTTGATGATAGAGTATCCGTAAGGCTCTATTTTGAGGTTTCCGTCAACATATTCGCCGATATACCCGATGATGTCCCTGAAACGATCGAGATACGTTCCGATGCCGTTGAGCCATACCGTATCGCCGCTCCTGTTGACAAAAAAGATATAGTCCACATCATTGCCCTGCCTTGTAAAGCCAATGACACGATCATCTATCAGCTCTGTCTCATTGATGACAAAGTACGTCCTGCCCTTTTTCAGATTGGGTATTGACTTTCTCACCCGGCTAAGCTCCGTAACATATGCGATAAGCTCCCGATCCTCGTGTCCCCACGGATAGCACCGCCTGTTGAAGGGATCTTTATATCCCTGCAATCCTGCTTCATCGCCGTAGTAGATGCTCGGCACTCCCGGCAGGAAAAATTGCAGAGCCATTGCCGCTTTCAGAAGATTTTTTCCATGAGCGTACTGCTCGGGCGTGAGATAGTGCTCAGCCATCCAGTCCTTGTCCTTGCCGTCACAGTTGTCGCCGCCCAGACGGTTTATGGCACGTTCGATATCATGCGTGGAGACGAAATTCATCAGCACGTCAATTGTCGGCTTGGGATAATTTTCAACAATGGTCATTACGGAGAAAATGAACTCCTTTGGATCTCCTCCCTTGACATAATTGATTATCGCCTCACGGAAAGGATAATTCATCACGCTGTCGAGCTGATCTCCAAGAAGATACCGCCGCTTGATGCCGTAGCTCTCCTTGTTGGAGGCATCCTCCCAGACCTCGCCGATAACTATTTTGTCCTCATCGTAATTCTTCACGCACTTGCGCAGATTGTTGAGAAACTGGTCGGGCAGCTCATCGGCAACGTCAAGGCGATATCCTGCTGCGCCCATATCAAGCCAGTAGCGGAGAACTCCCTCTTCGCCGCAGATAAACTCGGTGTAACTCTCGTTATTTTCCCAAACATTTGGGAGAGTATCTATCCCCCACCACGCCTCGTACACATTGGGATAATTTATAAAGGTGTACCAACTATAATACTTGCTGTCCTTGGAATTATACGCTCCCGGTTCGGGATAGCGGTTAAATTTGTTGAAGTATACGCTGTCAGCTCCCGTATGTGAGAATACGCCGTCCAGTATCACGGAGATGCCGTACTTTTCAGCTTCACTGCAAAGCTCACGGAAATCCTCATTCGTACCAAGGAGCGGATCGGCTTTCATATAATTCGCCGTATTATAGCGGTGATTCTCATGCGCCTCAAATATCGGATTGAGGTAGATGCAGGTCACTCCCAGATCGTGCAGATAGGGGAGTTTCGACTGTATTCCGGCAAAATCGCCGCCGAAGTAATCGTTATTCCACACATGACCGTTCCGATCGGGCTTGTACAGCGGAGTACCGTTCCAGTCGTCCCTGATAATGCGATCCTCCGGAACGTTTTCATGCACCTTTCCGCTGCGGCAGAATCTGTCGGGGAAGATCTGGTACATAACGCCGCCTTTGAGGAAATCGGGCGTTTTGTATTTGTCGGAGTAAACCGTCAGCTGGAACAGATCGCCGTGATCTATTGCGCCCTCGTGACAATTGACTCTTTTTATATAGTGGCGGACTCCTCCCTGACTGTAGGAGAAGTAATAATAATGAACATCGCTGTAGCGGGCGTTATATTCCGTAGTGTAGGCGATGCAGTCGTCCTCCTCGTCTATTATATTCATATTGAGGAAGCGCTCCTTGAAGCCGGTCCTGAAAAGCACCAGCACAGGCGGAAAATCGAGCCGTATATCTTTGGGGAGCCTTATTGTGAACCTGCAAGTTTCAAACTGTTTTATTGCACCAAATATTGATTTGTACGCAAGGTGCCATGTATCGTAGATCTTTTTCATCAGCAATTTTCCTTGTTATCGGACAGAAAGAGATACAGAGCCGCCGGGAGGTGATATTCCGACATTTACCCCATATCTCCCTCTTTATTTTTATTTAAACGTTACGCAAATCAGCGGAGATGCCAGATGTTGTCAGCATACTCGGTCACTGCACGGTCAGCAGAGAAGATGCCTGCGCCGGCAATGTTGTTGAGAGACATCTTAGCCCACTTCATTTTGTCATTATAGCACTCGGTGCTGTATCTCTGGGCCGCTCTGTATGATTCAAAATCAGCAAGCACCATGTAAGGATCACGATCCTTGAGAGAGTCGGCAACATCGTTGAAAGTACAGCCGTTTATGCCGTGATACATACGCTCGATAGCCTCGTGTATAGTACCATTGTTGTGGAAATAATCCGTCGGATTGTATCCGCGTGCTTTCAGAGCGTTTACCTCCTCGGTCTTCATGCCGAAGATGATGATGTTCTCATCACCGGCAGCCTCCTTGATCTCGATATTCGCACCATCGAGAGTTCCGAGAGTTACCGCACCGTTAAGCATGAGTTTCATATTGCCCGTACCGGAAGCCTCCGTTCCCGCAAGTGAGATCTGCTCAGAAATATCGCTTGCCGGCATGAGTATCTCGGAGAGCGTTACGCAGTAGTTTTCAAGGAACACTACCGAGAGCTTCTGGTTTATCCTCGGATTCTTTCTGATCTCCTCGGATATAGCCCATATCATCTTGATTATCTGCTTTGCAAGATAGTAGCCGGGAGCAGCCTTTGCCGCAAAAATATACGTCTTCGGCGTGTACTCAGCATCGGGATTATTCAGCAGATATGCGTAATCAGCAAGGATATTCATTACATTGAGGTGCTGTCTCTTGTATTCGTGAAGTCTCTTTACCTGGACATCGAAAATGCTGTCGGGATTGAGTACCGCTCCGCTGCTGTTTCTGACATATTTTGCGAAGTTCTCCTTATTGTTTTTCTTGACAGCCATGAGACGGTTGAGGACTTCCTCGTCATTCTCAAATTTTCTGAATGCTTCAAGCTCAGAGCCGTCCTTGATGAATTTTTTGCCGATAGTATCGCTGAGAAGCTTCGTCAGTTCGGGATTCGACTGATACAGCCATCTTCTGTAGGCGATGCCGTTTGTCACGTTCTTGAATTTTTCGGGAGTGTTCTCATACTCATCGTGGAAAACATCGTGCTTGATTATCTCAGAATGCAGCTTTGAAACGCCGTTGATGCTGTGCGATACTGCTACGCAGAGCGTTGCCATGTGTATCATATTGTCCTTGATAATGGACATTCTTGTAGTCTTTGCGCTGTCGTAGCCGTTTCTCTCCATTAGCGACTGACAGTAGCGGTTGTTGATCTCAAGAATGATCGAGAAAATTCTCGGTATAACGTGCTTTACAAGGTTTACGTCCCATTTTTCGAGAGCCTCTGCCATGACAGTGTGGTTAGTGTATGCAAAGGTCTTGATGACGATATCCCATGACTTTTCCCACGTATAGCCGCAGTCGTCAAGAAGTATCCTCATCAGCTCGGGGATAGCAAGTGTCGGGTGGGTGTCGTTTATGTGGATAGCCACCTTATCGGCAAGATTATCAAGCGTGCCGTAAACGTTCATATGATTGTTTACGATATCACCGATAGCAGCCGCACAGAGGAAATACTGCTGGCGCAGACGGAGGCTCTTGCCCTCAAGATGATTGTCGTTAGGATAGAGTATCTTTGAGATAGCGTTCGCAATGGAATTCTGTGCAAGTGCGCTTGCGTAATCTCCCTTGTTGAACATATTCATATCGAAGCTCGGAGCTTTTGCCGACCACAGACGAAGTACCGATACGCCCTCAGAGCCGTATCCCGAAACATACATATCATACGGTATCGCCACAACGGTATTGTAATTCACATGAGAGATGTAGTGATACTGATTGTCCCAATACTCCTGGAGGTCGCCCTCAAAGTGGATATCTATAGAAAGCTCCGGCTTCGGCACGAGCCATACCGAGCCGCCGGGAAGCCAGTTATCGGGAAGCTCAGTCTGCCAGCCGTCCTCCAGTTTCTGCTGAAAGATACCGTATTCGTAGCAGATAGAATGTCCCATAGCCGGGAATCCCTGTGTAGCAAGACCGTCCAGATAGCAGGCAGCAAGTCTGCCGAGACCGCCGTTGCCAAGGCCGGCATCAGGCTCATACTCGTATATTTTGTCAAGATTTATATCATGCTCCTTGAGCATTGCCCTGATATCATCGGCAAGCTCAAGGTTATAGATGCTTGTTTTGAGAGAGCGTCCCATAAGAAACTCCATCGAAAGGTAGTATACCTGCTTTCCGCCTATGGAATTGGTATGATTGATGAAGCTTTGCCTTTTAGCGCCGAGGATATCAACGACTATTGAGGAAAGAACATGGTAGACCTGCTTGTCCGAGGCTTCCTCAGGGGAGACACTGTACAGCATTTGCAGCTTTTTCGGAAATTCCTCTCTGACTCTTTCCATTAACGGATTTTCTTTTTTACGTGCCATATTTCAGACTCCAATCTGCCGCACCTGCGGCGATATTACTTATAGTATAAGCCCTGAGATTATTTACTGCCTGAACAGTAATATAAACTCCGGGGATCTATAAACGCACCCTTACGATCATACGGGCATCTCTGAAACGTGTTTTTCCCGAAAAGGCGGTATTTTCAGAGGTATCCGCACCATTATTATTTCCTGTCCCGACGAAAAAATCAGACCGGAAGATAATTACAAAAAGTACATAAATAAATTATACAATATTTCCTGATATATTTCAATTGTTATTTTTCACAAATATTTTTGAAAAAAATCAACAAGCTGCTATATTGATCTCCGGTATACCATCTGAGACATTCTCTGCGTGCATATTTTATGGAACAGTGATTATATGCCGAAATTTCGCCAATAATTACTGTAGAGACACGGTCACTCGGAAATTTCTGATATTTTTAAAAAATAAAACCTCAAAAATGTTTGAAATTTGTCAGAATATGTGGTATAATAGATTTACCGGTCCTTCAAAGAGTGCCGGTGTGTAGAAAAAAGATAAAACCAACAAAAGAAAAGGAATGGTATTTTATGGAAAAGAAAAGAGAATTCTCACTGCTCCGAGCTTTCATCACTGTTATCTGCCTGATCTCGATAGCACTTTCGGTCACGCTGAACGTGCTGTTCTCCAACGACAAGGTCCCGAAGATCTTGGGCAGATACATCTACATCGTCGAAAAGGGCGCTGACTACGGCGGAGATATCACGCCCGGCGCAGCTCTCATTGCCAAGGACGCAAAGGGCGAGACTATAGAAAATAATTTTATCGTTCTGTGCTATCCCACAGAATCTCCCGACACGCTCTGCATAAGAAAGGTCACAGCTGACGAGGGCGGATTCAAGACCTCCGAGCTTACGAGCAGCGTCAGCACCGGGCCAATCACACAGGACAAGATAATTGCTGTCTGCTCAGGATATCCCGAAAGCAAGGAGCTGGGAGCACTTGTAAGATTCGCCATAAGCATCAAGGGAATACTCATTTGCCTGCTCCTGCCCTGCGTTATCCTTGTGATATTGCTGATCGTCAGGATCGCATCTTCAAAAAGCAGAGACAGTGAGGACGAGAATTACATTTTCTACGAATATGACGAAGAGGAGAAAAATAAGCCTCAGCCGACCTCTCATGTCAAGAGCAGTAATCCGCTGTTCGAGGCATCACAGGAGATACAGCCGAGCAATGAGCTGGAACGCAAAAAGATGTCCATAGCTGAAAATTTCAGCCAGAAAAAGGTAAATCAGGACTCTCCCTATCAGCGTGAAAAGGAACGCACTATGCAGTTCAAGGCACAGCGTTCGGCAGAATCCTCGTTCGCTGCCAAAAATATGGGCGGCAGCAGCTCTACTGCTCCGACAGCCGATGCGCTCCGGGAGGAGATGCTTCGTAAAACTGCCGAGGCTGAGCGGACAGGAACATTCAACATAAGAACAAATACCGGGGATAATTCCGTTCCGGACAATACCGGTGTGCTGTCAAAGGCTCAGCTTGCAGAGATGTCACGCAATGATGTTCCCAGAACGACACCTCTGAGAAGTCAGTCCTCTCAGCCCTCAGTTCAGAAAAAGAGCAGCTCGCCGGATATCACCGATATAATAAAGAGATCCGACTCAGAGGCGAAGAAGAAGTCTGCCGCTGATATGTCCGTGGACGATCTTCTGAAACTCATCGAAAGCGAAAAAAGCAAACTCTGATAAGCAAGGCATCATCTGAGCCGCCGTATAAGGACAAAAAATGAAGAAAAATAAAAGCATTATCAGTCTCGTGCTTGTCGTTATGATCATAATGGGAGGCATAACGCTCTCTCTCATGCTGATATCAACGGCCAGGGAGCAGAACAATACCTATATAGAAATACAGCCTGCGCTGATGAAGCTCCCTCAGCTTGACGAGCCGAAAGAGGGCGATCCTATAGCTGTTGTCGACACAACTCTCGGCGAGATACGCTTCGTGCTGTATCCGCAGTATTCTCCCGATGCGGTGAAGAATTTCACAGATCTTGCAGAGAGCGGATACTATGACGGCACTTACGTCTTCGACTCTGTCTCCGGAGCATACTCCGGTCTTGGCGCAAAAAGCAAGGACGGCTCGACAGAGAACGGTCTCGATCAGCCGTGTGAACGGATAAAGCGGGAGCTCGATCAGGATCTGTGGCCGTTCAGGGGAGCGGTCTGCATGGTCACTACCGCTTACGAGCGTACATTTAAAGAGAAAGTATTCGGCGGCGGAACGTACTACTGCGGCAGCCGTTTCGATATCATGAACTCCATTGAATTCAACGATGAAACAAGCAAGGAGATCCGTGAGGCATCGGCAGTGGATTTTCTCGCCGATGCATTCATCGAAAAGGGAGGCATTCCCAACTTCTCCCAGCAGATGACCATTATCGGTCAGACATACGAGGGTTTCGATGTGGTGGACGCTCTTGCGAACCTGCCCGCAAAGCCGAGCGGCACATATATGACTCCCGATGAGGACGTGCTGATAAACTCGATCACCATAAGCACGTATTCACCCGATGAGGAAGTCTCCGCACAGTCATAATTTTTTACAATATTGTCTCTCTCCATACGGATAACATCGCTTTAATAGACTAATATTCAGCTCACGGAAAAGAATTTTTCCCCGATTGTTACAAAATTACGGAAAAGCTATTTACAAAATGTTTTTTTTGGTGTATAATAAACAGGTTGAAATAATAACGCTCTCGTTGAACAATGAGAACGTTTGCTGATTTAAGGAGTGATCCTATGTTCAAGAGAATCCTTGCCGCACTGCTTTGTACTGCTGTGGTTGTCGGCTGCTGCTCATGCGGCAAAGATAAAGAGTTATCTCTTACTTCCGGCAATAATTCCGGAGGAAATTCTGCCGAAGAATCCACTGTAGACAATCAGACTTATGCCGAGGCTACCGAGGTCATGAACTTCACGGCTCCGGAGATAGGCGATACAGTCATCATCATGAAAGTCAAGGACTACGGCGAGATCAAAATACGCCTTTTCCCGGAATACGCTCCCAAGGGCGTTGAAAACTTCGTTGAGCTGGCTAAGCAGGGCTACTATGACGGCCTTATATTCCACAGAGTAATAAGTGCTTTTATGATACAGGGCGGCGATCCCCTCGGCACAGGAATGGGCGGCACCTGCATCTGGGGCGATAAATTCGACGGCGGTGTTGACGGAAGACTTATCCACGCTGCCGGAGCTGTTGCGTATGCAAACAGCGGAAGTACCGCTACAAACGGCAGTCAGTTCTACATCGTCACCGGCATGGAGCTGACAGATGATATGTTCGATGCCTCCTACCCCGAGGCACGCAAAAAGGCTTACGTTGAGCATGGCGGATGCCCGTGGCTGGACGGCGGATATACGATCTTTGGTCAGGTTTATGACGGCCTTGATGTCGTTTTCAAGATCCAACGGGTGGAGACATCTCAGGCTGAGGGATCAAAGGATAAGCCGCTCACCGATGTGGTGATGGAATCCGTGACCGTTGCCGAATATAACGGCGAAGATCTGAAATGGAGCATTTCAGACTATAACTGAACAAAAGAACCGACTTCAGAGACTCAGGGCTGATGATATAGATAGAGGACAAGCCCGTCCCTGTATATTAAGGAGAGAAACCTTTTGGATAAATTTATTATTAAAGGCGGAAGACGTCTTACCGGCGAGGTAACTATCAGCGGTGCTAAAAACGCTGCCGTAGCCATACTCCCTGCCGTTATACTGTCGGATGAACCCTGCATTATTGAGAACGTTCCCTCGATCAGCGATGTCAACATCAGCCTCCGCATTCTTGAAGAAATGGGAGCTGTCGTTGAATCACCGGCGAATAACGTATACAGAATAGATCCTACCCATATTGATAAATACTGTGTGCCTTACGAAACTGCCCGCAAAATGCGTGCCTCCTATTACTTCCTCGGCGCACTGCTCGGAAAATTCAACAAGGCAAGAGTCTCAATGCCCGGCGGCTGTCCTCTCGGAGACCGCCCTATCGACCAGCATCTCAAAGCCTTTTCGGCTCTCGGTGCTGAATATACGCTCAGTCAGGGCATGATCGACTTGAAAGCTGATTCGCTCAAGGGCAGTCAGATATTCTTCGATGTGGTATCTGTCGGCGCTACGATGAATGCTCTCCTTGCCTCGGTCAAGGCATCGGGACTGACCGTCATCGAAAATGCAGCCAAAGAGCCTCATATCGTTGATCTTGCCAATTTCCTGAACTCTATGGGCGCAAATATTATGGGCGCAGGTACGGACGTTATCAAGGTCAGAGGCGTTGAGCATCTTCACGGCGCAAATTATGCCGTTATCCCCGATCAGATAGAGGCAGGAACTTTTATGATCGCTGCCGCCGCTACACAAGGCGATGTTATCATAAAGAACATTATCCCCAAGCATCTTGAATCCATTACAAAAAAGCTCGAAAAGATCGGCGTTAATATTGAACTTTACGATGACAGTCTTCGTGTATGGACAGAAGGTCCTCTCGTAAAGGCTAATGTAAAAACCACACCGCACCCCGGTTTTCCCACGGATATGCAGCCTCAGATCGCTGCGCTCCTCACACTTGCTGAGGGAACGAGCATCGTCACTGAGGGCGTATGGGAGCAGCGTTTCCGCTATGTTGACGAGCTTCGCCGTATGGGTGCAGATATCACTGTCAACGGCAAAGTTGCTCTGATCGAAGGCACAGGAAAGCTCATGGGTGCGCCTGTGAAAGCCTGCGATCTTCGTGCCGGCGCTGCACTTATAATTGCAGGGCTTGCCGCACAGGGGATAACAGAGATCGAGGATATCTACCATATCGAGCGTGGTTACGACTGCATGGAGGGTAAGCTCAAAGAGCTTGGCGCAGATATCGAGAAGGTAAGCATTCCCGATAAACTCGATGATAAAAACGATAAAAAGGCTGTTGTATGACAGCCTTTTTGATTTTTCCCCGCCTATGGACAGTATAATACTGATTTCACTCTAAAACCCGAAAATCTTTGCGAAGATCCCGCACGGCTTTCAGAATGAGATCAGTATAAATTATAAAAAAATATCTCTACCCCCTTGCATTATATACTGAAATATAGTATAATATGAAATATAATGGGTAAGTGGCGTATTCTGCCGGAATGCTCCCTTCCAAAGAATATCAGCCGCTTGGATAACACAGAGCGGTCAAAACAAAGGAGGAACAAAATTGTCAAAATCAAAAGCCTCAGGCAATAAGTCAAGGAAAACTCTGCCTGCTGCTAAAACGTCAGGCAGCCGTCCTATCCGTACAGCCGCCGATGTTATCGCAGAGCACAGAGGCGTTAAATTCAATCCGTGGTTCTGTATCGCCGCATTTGTGATACCGTTCCTGCTGACGTTGATCGCCTATGCCGGCTTCGATGTTTTCCCTTTTGGAAAACGCTCCGTACTCACACTTGACCTGAACGGTCAGTATATCTACTACTTTGAAGCTATCCGTGATGCCGTATGGGGCGACGGCAGCATCTTCTACAACTGGAGCAGAAACCTGTCCGGCGGATTTATGGGCATCATAGGCTATTACCTTGCAAGCCCGTTCACCCTGATCGTGATACTTCTGCCGAAAAAAATGATACTCGAAAGCGTCATGATATTGCAGATGTGCAAGGTCGGCGCTGCCGGAGCTACGTTCTACATCTATGCTCAGCGCTCCAAAAAGCTTGCACCTGCACCATCTGTGATATTCTCGACAATGTACGCCATGATGAGCTATGTGGTCATACAGCTCATAAACCCCATGTGGATAGACGGTCCTATCTTCCTGCCGCTGATAATCCTCGGCATTGAGTATCTTGTCGATGACGGCAGAAAGCTCAACTATATAATCCCCACCGCCCTGATGTTCATTGCAAACTTCTATATAGGCTTCATGGTGGCTATCTTTGTGGCGATATACTTCTTCTTCTACCTCTTTTTCGGCTCAAAGAGGAAATTCAAGGACGTTGAAGATCGTCTGAAAACTTTCGGACTTATGGCTGTTTCGACTATCGTTGTCCTGCTTTGCAGCCTTATCATGATACTGCCTGTCTATAATGCTCTTGCACTCGGTAAATTCGACTTCTCAGAGCCTGTATACAACTGGAAAGAGCATCTCTTCAAGCTGCCTGAGCTGATACCGACGCTCCTGCCCAATCAGTATTATTCCGTCAACGTAGATACGGGCACAGGTCTTTACGGCCGTCCGGAGATATACTGCGGCGTACTCACACTCGTACTGCTGCCGCTGTTCTTCCTCAACAAGAAAATAAGCACAAAACACAAGCTCGGATACGGTGCGCTCATCGTTATCATGATAACTTGTATGTATGTAAAGCCTCTGAATATGTACTGGCACGGCGGACAGGACCCCAACTGGCTGCCATTCCGCTACTCATTCCTGCTGTCGTTCATTTTTGTCTCAATGGCTGCGGAGATGTTCTCCAACATGGACGGCTATGAATTGAGTCTGAAAAACGTGGGCGGCACTTTCGCCGGCATCACTATCATGATACTGTTCTTCGAGCAGATAATGGACAAGTACAATTATACCTCGTGGAAAGAAAAAGGCTACAAATATCCTGCCGTATTCCCCTATAAGGCTGAAATGAACTACGGAAGCGAAAGGTGGGAGGAGATTTGGCTCGGCACACTGGCGATAGGTATACTCCTTGCAGCAATTTACCTCACGCTGGTGCTGTTCTACAACCGTGCAAAAAGCAAGAGTTTCAAAAATGCGGTGCTTGTGGTAATGGCAGGATTTGTCTTCTTTGAGGCAGGCTACAACTGCTACGACTCGTTCCGCAAGATATACAAAGAGGTCGGAAACTCCGATAAAAAATCATACACTGAGATCATCAACGCTCCCGATGTCGTAAAGCACCTTGAAGAATACGACAACGGATTCTATCGTGCTGAGAAGACGTACTCCCGTATGGTAAACGACAATATGGCATACGGTCTGAAAGGTCTCTCGCACTCCAGCTCGGTCATGAATACACGTGCTCTGAAATTTATCGAGTATATGGGATATTTCACCCAGAGCTTCGAGTCCAAATATGAGGGAAGCAATCCCGTGGCTGATTCTCTCTTGGGTATAAAGTATGTTCTCAACGATCCTCAGAGAGTCACCGCAAACAAAAAAATGCTTGACTCCTCTTATCAGCTTATCCCTGAGCTGACCACCACCTATCTCAAAGACGACAATCAGACTGACACGGTGGAATATTATCAGAACCCGAATGCGCTCTCGATCGGCTATATGGCTGATGATGATATTCTCCAACTCGGCTCTCTGGGAAATGACAATCCGTTCAATAACCTGAACAATTTCCTCAGTGCTATGACCGGAAACACTCCTTCATTCACCATGCCTATAATCCCGAAGGATTATTACAAGCGCATGGATTATGAAGTCTCATTTGACGAAAATCAGGTATATCTCCATGACTACGTAAACAGCACAGGAACAGTTCACGACACCTATGAGGCTAAAGCAGGTGCAAGCGATGCAGTCGTGAACATCAACCTTACCGTTCAGCAGGACGGAGATGTGTATATGCACCTCGGCTCTGAGATACGCAAGACCTGCAACGTATGGCTCGGCGTAAAAGGTGAGGACGGCGTCTACAGAGGTCAGAAATCAGGTACGGAGTACTTCGATGACTACGGTCAGTATTTCCAGACAAATTCATCTCCTATCGTCAGATTCGGTCCTTTCAGCGCAGGCGATGAGATTCAGGTGCGCCTGACGATACTTCCCACAACGGCAAATCAGCCCTATGTCGGCGCAAACGAATATATCATGGTGAGAAAAGAGACCGAAACCATGAAAAGCGGCTTCAACTTCTACTATCTCGACAGAGACGCATTCACTCAGGATATAAACCTCCTCAAAGAAAATCAGTGGCAGATAGATACATCAAAATCCAATGACCGCCACCTTGAAGGCAAAATAACCGCAAAAGACGGACAGGTCTTTGTTACGACTATTCCCTATGAGCCCGGCTGGACTATCAAGATCGACGGCAAAAAGGTCGATAGTCTCATCGTTGAACAGGAAAATGAGGACGGCAGTGTAAGGCTGCTGAATTCAGCCGGCACTGAGGGTGAGGTCATACTCATGGACTCTCTTATCGGTGTAAGAGTACCTGCCGGTGAGCATACGATCTCAATGACGTATACGCCTCCGGGATTCAACCTCGGCGTGTTTACTATGGTTCTCGGTATCGCTATCATTGTGATGTTCTATATCTATGACCGCAGAAATAATCCTGTGCTTATCGCAAGGCGCAAGGAGAGAGAACTCCGCAAACAGGGCATCACAGAAACGCAGGAGAAAAAAGCCGTTCAGATAATCAAATCCGACAAGGTCGATACCTCGCTCTCTGCCGCAAAGAAAAAACGTGACGAAGAAAAGGCTCAGGAGGAAAAACTCAAAGAAAAGACGGATGAGCTTATACGCCGTGGGAAAGCCAATATGGACGGCGATAACGCTCCCGAGGAGGAAACTCCCACGGAGAGCACCGCCGAACAGAAAGGCAGCGCAAAGGGCGGTAATTCGAGCAAGAGTAATGATTCCGGCAAGAGCAATAATTCGGGCAAGAATAACACCAATAAAAATAACAATTCCGGCAAGAAAAACAACTCCAAAAAGAAAAAGAAATAACAGGAAAGCTCCTCCATCCGGGGGAGCTTTTCACATCACATTATGCTCGAAATTTCAACAGGTGCGGAAAGAATTTTGAGTAAATATTTTTTCAGCGCAATACCGGCTGCGGCGGCTCGCCGCATATCACATTTTCCTTGCAGGCTCATATAATATCAGTGAGATTCCTTGCCGTTAGTACTAATTTCATCCCAAAACCCGAGGATCTTTTTTAGAATAAAATCAGTATAATGCGGCAGATTGGAGATTTTTACCATGAATGAACCACTTAAAATACTTATCGCCGGAGGAGATCTGCGCCAGCTTTACTGCGCAGAAAGGCTCTCCCGTGACAATATTACCGCTATAACAGGCTTCGATGAGTATAATACTCCGGTGCGTACTCCCATTCCGGGTGAGCTGTTCGACTGTGCCGTACTGCCTGTTCCGCCATTGGAGAACGGAATGGTGTATACTCCGTTCTCTCAGAAAAAGATCGCTCCCTCCGCTGTAAAGGAGATGCTTAAGTCCGGAGGGATCGTGCTTGCAGGTCGTGTTGATGATGAACTGAAAAAAAATATGGGAACGGAGGTGATCGACTATCTTGAAAGTGAGGAGCTGAGTCTGAAAAACGCTGTCCCGACAGCAGAAGGCGCAGTACAGCTCGCTCTTGAAGAACTTCCTGTAACTCTCAACGGACTGAAAGTCCTGATAGTCGGTCCGGGACGTATCGGTACTGCTCTCGCAGAGATACTCAAAGGCTTCGGCGCAGATATCACCGCAGCCGTCCACAATGAAAGGGGAGCTGCAAAAGCTCGTATTATCGGGATCAGATCTTCCTTTACAGAGGATATCTCCACAGATTTCGGACTTGTTTTCAATACCGTCCCCAAAATGATATTCACCCGTGAGATCCTGAAAAAATTCAGCAGAGAAACGCTCTTTATTGATCTTGCATCAAAGCCCGGAGGCATTGATCATGATGCAGCGAGTGATCTGGGAATAAAGGTCATATGTGCGCCCGGACTTCCCGGAAAAACAGCTCCCGTGACCGCCGGAGAAATTATCGCTGAAACAGTAATGAGTATTCTGAAAGGAGGCACTGTATATGACGGAACGCCTTAAAGGACTTCGTATCGGCTACGCAATGACAGGCTCATTCTGCACGTTCAGCCGCAGCTTTGAACAGGCAAATTATCTGAAAGAGCTGGGAGCTGAGCTTATACCTGTCATGTCTGAGCACGCAGCAACGCTCTCCACTCGCTTTGGAAAAGCTGAGGAAAACGTTGCAAGGCTTGAAAAAATCGCCGGAAAAAGCGTAATAACCACCATTGCCGGGGCAGAGCATATCGGTCCGGAGGATATGACGGACATCATGGTGATCGCTCCCTGTACGTCAAACACTGCGGCAAAATTAGCGGCAAGCATCTGTGACGGTGCGGTCACAATGGCGGTGAAGTCTCATCTGCGCCGAAGCAAGCCTGTGCTTCTTGCGATAGCCTCCAACGATTCGCTGCTCGGCTCGGCAAAAAATATCGGAGAGCTTTTCAACAGGAAGAATTACTATTTTGTACCGATGCTTCAGGATGACTGTGAAAACAAGCCTGCCTCCCTTGTGGCTGAGTTTTCCATGCTGCCCGATGCCGTTGATGCTGCCATGAATGGGATACAGCTGCGCCCGATGATCCACTAAGCGGGGAGCCCCCGCCGGCATTCACGCTGCATCATTTCAGAAAGGGGAACAGGTCGTCGCACGCATGATAGTAAACGGAGAACTTTATGCAAAAAACAGCGGCGCAGAGACGGCGCACCGCCGGAAGCATTTTCGCAATGTAACTTGTTTTGTACGGCAAAAAATATCTGCGCATTGTACAAATTTAAAAGTATCAGAAAAAATTCTCTTATGTGTATTGCATTTTCTGATATTCTATGATATAATGGTTTAGGCGGAAAATTTCTGCCGATGTCCTTTAAGCTGATCCCGTGAGGTCGGAAAGGCGTGTAAAGCTATTTATGGTATACGTCAGATGCATTGACCCTTAACAACATTGCTCTGCCGATTAAATGTCGAGGAGCCGGTCGGAAAAGCAATAAGACCGCTCATGTCCGCATGAGAGCAATTTCCACTCCTGCATATTATGACGTAACTACTATCAGATGCTGCGGAAGGGTACGCCCTCCCGTAGCTGCGGCTATGCTCGTCTGTCATCTCAGGCGAGCTTTTTTAGGTTCATTTATACCGCCCTCTAATGCAAACAGCTGCTATCTGACGGCATTTGCACTCATTGAAAGGAGCTGATAACTCTGGAAACCGGGCACACTATTATGGACGAAAAAGCCGTGCAGCGTGCTATTGCACGGATATCATATGAAATTCTTGAACGAAACAAGGGCGCAGATGATCTCTGCATCGTGGGCATCTTCTCTCGTGGCGTGCCTATCGGAAAACGTATCGCTGAAAAGCTGTCAGAGCTTGAAAAGATCGGCGTTCCGTTCGGTGAGATCGACATCACCCCCTACAGAGACGATCTCACCTCTGCCGGTCAGTCAGAGCGGACGAATATTCCCTTTGATGTAAAAGATAAAAATGTCGTTATCGTTGATGACGTTATCTTCACCGGAAGAAGCTCACGTGCTGCACTGGAGGCTATCATAAAAAGAGGCAGACCACGCTCTGTACAGCTTGCTGTTCTTGTGGACAGAGGTCATCGTGAGCTGCCCATTCGCCCCGATTATGTGGGAAAAAATCTCCCCACCTCACGCAGTGAGAATGTCAGAGTCTCTGTCATGGAGACTGACGGCTGCGATCAGGTCATTCTGTTATAATATCTTCATAAGCTGCGCACTGCTCTTGTGATAAAAGTTATAAGGAGTAAATATGTCAGATACTATTTTGATCAGAAATATACGTGCCGTTGATGAAAACTCAGACAAAATATGCGATGTTTTTATCAAGAACGGCATTATCTCCGATGTCGGAGACTCCCTCCCGTATGAGGCTGACCATATCATCAGCGGAGACGGTCTTGTGCTTATGCCCTCATTGTTTGATATGCACGTTCATTTCCGTGATCCCGGTCTTACCCACAAGGAGGATATCCTCACCGGCTGTTCAGCGGCTCTTGCAGGCGGTGTGACGGGAGTGCTTGCCATGCCCAATACAAAGCCTCCCTGCGACAATTCCGAAACCATACGCTATATCATAGACAAGGCAAAGTGCACAGGTGTTGATGTGTATCCGGCAGGCTGTATCACAAAGGGCATGAACGGCAGTGAGCTTTGCAGCTTTGATGAACTGAAAAACGCAGGATGTATATGCCTCTCCGATGACGGCAGACCTGTTGAAAATGCGGGGCTTATGCTAAAGGCTCTGAAAGAAGCCGAGAAAAAAGGAATTCTTGTTGCGTCACACTGCGAAGATCTCAGCATCATCAGCGGCGGCATAATGAATAAAGGCGATGTCTCAGAGCGAATGGGCGTTCCCGGCATGGACAGAGCCTCCGAAGACAGCATAACCGCAAGAGAGATCATTCTTGCAGCATCAGCAAATGCCCGTATACACATCTGCCACGTCTCTACAAAAGGCAGTGCCGAAATAATACGCTTTGCAAAATCAAAGGGAATAAAAGTGACCTGTGAGACCGCTCCGCATTATTTCATGCTCACCGATGAGCTCCTTGAAAAGCGTGATGCAGACTACAGAATGAATCCTCCGCTGAGAACATCTGAGGATACAGCTGCGATCATTGAAGCTCTGAGGGACGGTACGATCGACTGCATAATTACCGATCACGCTCCCCATACCGCAGAGGAAAAGAGAGATTTTCTGAAAGCTCCCAACGGCGTGGTGGGATTGGAGACTTCACTCGCCGCCGCACTCACCGCACTCTATCACACAGGAGTGCTCTCGCTCAACAGGATAGTGTCATTGATGTGTGCAAATCCGAGAAGACTGCTCGGTCTTGAAGTACCGGCGATAGAACCGGGGAAAAAAGCCGATCTCGTTATCGCTGATATAAATAAAAAGTGGACGGTAGAGCCGGAAAAGCTCCATTCAAGATCACATAACAGCGTATTCAAGGGTATGACGCTGTGCGGTAAGCCGCTGGTGACAATTTCAAATGGAGAAATACGATTCGACGAAAGGTAGGATACTATGTCATTTGACCGACTTATTAAAAGAATAATCGAACTGAAAAACCCCACCGTGGTGGGACTCGACCCAAAGCTTGACTACGTTCCCGAATTTATCCGGAGGCGTTACCTCGATAATGACGGCTGGACACTAAAGGCTGCCGCAAAAGCTATCTTCGACTTCAATCAGGCAATAATAGATCAGATACACGATGTAGTACCGGCGATAAAGCCGCAGGCCGCATACTACGAGATGTACGGTCACTACGGAATGCGTACTCTTGAAAAAACTATCAGATATGCCCGGCTCAACGGAATGTTCGTCATCACTGACGGCAAACGCAATGACATCGGTGCTACCATGGAGGCTTACGCAAATGCTCACTTAGGTGCGGTAACTATCGGTGACAGTCAGCTCGAGCCGTTCGGTGCGGACGCTCTCACGGTGAACGGATATCTCGGAACTGACGGTATCAAGCCTCTCGTCGATATATGCCGTGAGCGTGACAAGGGAATTTTTGTACTCGTGAAGACCTCCAATCCTTCAAGCGGTGAGCTTCAGGACAGGCTTCTTGACGATGGTACGCCCATATATGCCGCAATGGGAGATATGTGCGAAAAATGGGGAGCTGATACTATCGGAGAGTACGGCTACTCCGCCGTGGGCGCTGTTGTGGGAGCTACATATCCCCGTCAGCTTTCAGAACTGAGAGAGAGACTTCCCCACACCATGTTCCTCGTTCCCGGATACGGTGCGCAGGGAGGCGGCGCTGAGGGACTTGTGGGAGGCTTCGATAAAAACGGACTGGGAGCGATTGTGAACTCCTCACGTGCGGTGATGTGTGCCTATAAAAAAGAGGGCTGCGATGAACGTGATTTTGCCGGCGCTGCCCGACGGGAGGTTCTCCGCATGAGAGATGATATCACTCAACGGCTTCGCTGAACACCTGTCTCGTAAAAAAACAGACAGGTGCGGCAGAGATCCCCTCAGATATATTTGAAAAATCCGTGAAGGAGGACAGTTAAAATGTCATTATTCAATCAGGGTGAAAAGGCATGGCTAATGCTGGCGGACGGTCAGATCTTTGAAGGTCTGAGTTTCGGCACTAAGGGAACAGTCATCGGTGAGGTCGTGTTCACTACGGGTGTTACCGGCTATCAGGAGACTCTTACCGATCCGAGCTACTACGGACAAATAGTGATACAGACATTCCCTCTTATTGGAAATTACGGCGTAAACAGCGAGGATAATGAATCAGCAGCCTCATACGTGAGCGGATATATCGTCCGGGAATGGTGCAATGCTCCCTCAAATTTCCGCTGTGAGGGAAATATCAACGACTTTTTGATAAAGCATAACATAATCGGCATATGCAATATTGATACACGCCGTCTTACAAGAACGATACGTGAAGCAGGCGTCATGAACGGCATCATCACCACTGAGCCGATCACCGACAAGGAGGCAGTCCTGAAAAAAGTACGTGAATATACTATCACAAAAGCCGTTGCATCTGTCACGGGAAATGAGGTGCGTACCTACGGTGATAACTCTCCCTTGTATAAGGTGGTGCTGTTTGATTTCGGCTACAAGCGGAATATCCGTCAGGAGCTGGTAAACAGAGGCTGTCAGGTCACGGTCGTTCCGGCAGATACAACAGCTGCCCGGATCAGAGAGCTTGCTCCCGACGGCATAATGCTCTCGAACGGTCCCGGAGACCCCTCTGAGAATACCGCTGTCATTGCGAATCTCCGTGAAATACAGCAGCTTGGTATCCCTATATTCGGGATATGTCTGGGACATCAGCTTATGGCTCTTGCAAACGGCGGCAGGACGGAAAAACTCAAATACGGTCACAGAGGTGCAAATCAGCCCGTTATTGATCTGGAAAGCGGTCTGACATATGTCACCAGTCAGAATCACGGCTATGCTGTCGTGGGAGAAAGTATTCCGCCTGAGATCGGGCACGTTTCACACATAAATGCCAACGACAAGACCTGCGAGGGGATAAGATATACCTCCGTGAACGCATTTACCGTGCAGTTTCACCCGGAGGCAAGAGGCGGTCCGCTCGATACCGCTTATCTCTTCGACAGCTTCATCAATAAAATGGCAGAAAGGAGGAGCCGCTGATGCCTCTGAGAAATGATATCAAAAAAGTGCTTGTGATCGGTTCAGGTCCTATCGTGATAGGACAAGCCGCTGAATTTGACTATGCCGGAACGCAGGCGTGCCGTGCTCTCAGACAGGAGGGACTTGAGGTAGTGCTGGTGAACTCCAACCCTGCCACTATCATGACCGACAAGGCTATGGCTGACAAAGTATATATCGAGCCGCTGACTCTTGACGTGGTAAAGCGTATCATAGAGATCGAAAAGCCGGACAGCCTGCTTTCCACTCTCGGCGGTCAGACAGGTCTCACGCTGTCAATGCAGCTTGCAGAGGAGGGATTCCTCGAAGCTCACAACGTCAAGCTTCTCGGAGCAGATCCCGAAACGATTCACAAAGCTGAGGACAGACAGGCTTTCAAGGATACAATGGAAAAGATCGGTGAACCGTGTATCCCCTCAAAGGTCGTGGAAACGGTTGACGATGCCGTTGATTTTGCACAGACGATCGGCTATCCCGTTATCGTGCGCCCCGCATTCACGCTTGGCGGCACAGGAGGCGGTATTGCTTCAAATGAGGAGGAGCTGAGAGATATCTCCACCAACGGACTGCGTCTCTCTCCCATTACACAGGTGCTGATCGAAAAATGTATCAGCGGCTGGAAAGAGATCGAGTTTGAGGTCATCCGTGATGCAAAGGGAAACGTTATCACGGTCTGCTCTATGGAAAATTTCGATCCGGTAGGCGTTCACACAGGCGACAGCATCGTTATTGCTCCGGCGGTGACGCTCTCTGACCGTGAGTATCAGATGCTGCGTACTGCTGCGATAAATATTATAAAGGAGCTGCGTGTAGAGGGCGGCTGCAACTGCCAGTTTGCGCTGCGCCCCGACAGCTTTGAATATGCCGTGATAGAGGTAAATCCGAGAGTATCACGTTCGTCTGCTCTTGCGTCAAAGGCAACGGGATATCCCATTGCAAAAACGGCTGCAAAGATCGCCATCGGATATACTCTTGACGAGATCGTAAATCAGGTCACGGGAAAAACATATGCCTGCTTTGAACCGACTCTTGACTATGTTGTGATAAAGTTTCCGAAATGGGCATTCGATAAATTTGTCTACGCCAAAAGAACTCTCGGTACACAGATGAAAGCTACCGGAGAGGTCATGGCTATCGGCACTTCATTTGAACAGGCTATGATGAAGGCAGTCCGCTCCATTGAGCTGGGACTTGATTCTATGGATCTGCCAAAGCTTGCAAAATACAGCGATGAAGAGATCCGCACTATGCTCCATGATGTTGATGATGAACGCTCCTTCAAGGTATTTGAGGCTCTTAAACGAGGTATCACTCCCGAGGAGATACACGATATCACGATGATCGACAATTGGTTCTTGTATAAGCTGAAAAATCTTGCCGATATAGAAAAATACCTTGCAGACGGAGAGCTTACTGCCGAAAAATACGATCTGGCAAAGCAGTACGGATATCTCGACAGCACTATTGAACGCATCTCCGGTCAGAAATGTCCCAAGCGCAGGCGTGCAGTCTTCAAAATGGTCGATACCTGCGCCGGAGAGTTCAAGGCTGAGACACCATACTTCTACTCTACCTTTGACGAAGAAAACGAGGCTGAGGAGTTTATCAGGCGTAAAAACACAGGCAAGAAAAAGGTCATCGTTTTCGGCTCAGGTCCTATCCGCATCGGTCAGGGCATCGAATTTGACTACTGCTCCGTACACTGCGTATGGACTCTGAAAGAGCTTGGCTATGAGGCAGTCATATGCAACAACAATCCGGAAACCGTCTCCACCGACTTTGATACGGGCGACCGCCTTTACTTCGATCCCCTCACCCGTGAGGACGTTGAATCCATTATCGAAACGGAAAAACCATACGGCGTTGTTGTGCAGTTCGGCGGTCAGACGGCTATCAAGCTGACACGACATCTCTCGGATATGGGCGTGAATATCCTCGGTACATCCGCCGATATGATCGACGCTGCCGAAGACAGAGAACGCTTTGACGAGATACTTGAAAAGTGCGGTATCCCACGTCCTGCCGGACATACGGTAATGACCACCGAGGAGGCTGTTGCTGCTGCCGAGGATCTGGGTTATCCCGTACTGCTCAGACCGTCCTACGTATTGGGCGGTCAGAATATGATAATCGCTCACTCAAAAGATGATGTTGTCGAGTATATGGGCATCATCACCGCTCATATGATCGAAAATCCTGTGCTTATTGACAAGTATATGATGGGTACGGAGGTGGAGGTCGATGCTATCTGCGACGGCGAGGATTTCCTCATTCCCGGCATAATGGAGCACATCGAGCGTGCCGGTGTACACTCCGGAGATTCCATATCAATTTATCCGGCACAGCACCTCTCAGACAGAATAAAGCGCATAATCGTTGAGTATACACGCCTGCTTTCAAAGGAGCTGAACGTCATCGGACTGGTGAATATCCAGTATGTTGTGTATAATCATGAAGTCTATGTTATCGAGGTAAATCCACGTTCATCAAGGACTGTTCCGTATATCAGCAAGGTAACGGGTATTCCGATGGTGGATATCGCCACAAGGATCATGTTCGGCGAAAAGCTGCGTGATATGGGATATCAGAGCGGTCTGTATCCCTCCGGCGAATACGTTGCTGTGAAAATTCCTGTTTTCAGCTTTGAGAAACTCACCGATGTGGACACAATGCTCGGCCCCGAAATGAAATCTACCGGAGAGTGTCTCGGTATCGGACGAAATCTTGAAGATGCACTCCTTAAAGGTCTTATCGCTGCCGGATTCGATCTCAAGCGTGAGGGAGGAGTTCTCATATCGGTGCGTGATACGGACAAGCGTGAGATACTCCCGATCGCAGACAAATTCGAGCGAATGGGCTTTGAGATATATGCTACCTCCGGCACGCAGAGCGTTCTGAACAGGAATATGATCGCTGCAAATTTAGTGAGAAAGATCTCGGAGGGCGAACCGAATGCGGTGACACTTCTTGAAAGCGGAAAGATACACTATGTCATTTCGACCTCGGCCAAGGGAAGACTTCCCGAGCGTGACAGCGTGAAAATGAGAAGAAAATCCATTGAGCGGTCTATTTGCAGCCTTACCGCAATTGATACGGCAAAGGCTCTTGCAAAGGTGCTTGAATCAGGCAGGACTATCAACGATGTTGAGCTTGTGGATATAACAAAGATATGATACAAAAAGGACGGCTTTTCGCCGTCCTTTGCTTATTTCCCGGTGCCTGTGACAGTGAACGTTATCTCCACGTTTTTCCACGTCTTGAAGTCATCGGTATTCACCGTTATGGGAGAGTATTTCGCACACGCCTCTGTAGGCTCACCATTCTCGTCAAACAGCGCACCATCTACCGACCTTGCGTTCTTTGAGGGCTTATCGCCTACCCACTGATTGAAAATATTCGCACGCATCTCCTTGCCATCGTCAGAGGTGGTGTACGGCTTTGAAATAAGCGTAACGCTTTTGCCGTCCACCTTTACAGAGCTGACATCTATGACAGCTCCCGGGAAAAGCGTCTCACCGTCCTTTATCATGACCGCAAGAAACTGTATTCCTGACGGTGTTACTCCCGCATCATCGGGATCGCTCGTGGTATCGTAGCGGAAACCTCTCGTATCGGCGGTGACACTGACGGTATATTCGCCGTCTCCCGTGATCGGAACAACTCCGGCATTATAACTCAGCATAGTATGCTCGGGATCGGTATTGTCTCCGAAATACTGTATCCAATACTTACCGTCATTTATTGCAAGATAAGCATCTCCCGAAGCGGCAGCAACTGACTCCTCAATACCGAGAGACGGATCGTGAACAGGTGCGGTATGCGGGACTTTTGTAGTCTGACTTGCGTCCGGAGCTTTATCTATTATTTTATGCTTATGCTCACAGGAGGCAGCTCCCGAGCATAATATTGCAGCGGCTGTTATAAATGCGGCTGCTATTTTTCTTTTTTCCATAAGAATCCCTCTCAGCTTCAAAAAAATCTAATAATGTGATCGGCACTCAGCTCAGTTCAAACATTCCGGTATAAAGCCGGAAGTATTTACCACGTTGAGCAATAAGCTCTTTATGACTGCCACGCTCAATTATCTTTCCCTTTTCAAGCACCATTATGGCATGAGAGTTTCGCACTGTTGAAAGCCTGTGAGCAATGACAAATACTGTTCTGCCCTCCATCAGTCTGTCCATGCCCTTTTCTATGAGAGCCTCTGTACGGGTGTCAATTGAGCTGGTAGCCTCGTCAAGTATGAGCACCGGCGGATCAGCTACCGCAGCTCTCGCAATGGCAAGGAGCTGACGCTGTCCCTGACTTAAATTAGCTCCGTCAGCGGTGAGCATTGTCTGATATCCGTTCTCCAGATGAGTAATGAATCCGTGAGCGTTAGCAAGTTTTGCCGCCGCAATGACCTCCTCATCGGTGGCATCAAGTTTGCCGTATCGGATATTCTCCATGACTGTACCTGTGAAGAGGTGCGTATCCTGCAGCACTATCGACTGTGAGCGCCGCAGATCTGCTTTTCTGATCTTGTTGATATTGATGCCGTCATATCGTATCTTGCCGTCCGGAACATCGTAGAAACGGTTGATAAGATTGGTGATAGTGGTTTTTCCCGCTCCGGTAGAGCCTACAAAGGCGATCTTCTGTCCTGCTTTTGCATAAAGGCTTATGCCGTTGAGAACGGTTTTCTCCGGCTCGTACCCGAAATAAACATCGTCAAGCTCAACGCTGCCCCTGACTTCGGTGTAGGTGACAGTCCCGTCAGCCTTATGAGGATGTCTCCATGCCCATCTGCCGGTACGATTTTCCGATTCGGTGATATTTCCGTTTTCGTCAATGTTTGCGTTCACCAGTGTCACATATCCGTCGTCTTCTTCCTGCGGCTCGTCTATCACACGGAATATCCTCTCCGCACCCGCAAGTGCCGTCAGCACTGAATTAAGCTGCTGTGATACCTGCGTTATCGGCTGTGAGAATGAGCGTGTGAATTTCAGATACGAAACGACCTTGCCGACGTTCATACTGCCTATCCCTTTGACGACCATTATTCCGCCGGCTATTGCCGTGGCAGCATAGTGCGCATAGGAGAGGTTTCCCATTACAGGCATAAGTATGTTTGCAAATGTGTTCGCTTTTGTAGCGGCAGTGCAAAGCTCCTCATTGAGGCGGTCGAACTCCTCATCAGCCTTTTCCTCGTGGCAGAAGACCTTGACGACTTTCTGTCCCTCGATCATCTCCTCGATGTAGCCGTTCACCGTTCCAAGAGCTTTTTGCTGTGCGATAAAGCCCCGTCCGCTGCGTGAGCCGATAAATCCTATTATTTTTATCATGAGGAACAGCAGCACCACGACCAATATTGTGAGCTGCCAACTATAGTACAGCATGAACGAAAATACCGAGACTATCGTAATTGCCGATGAGATGAACTGTGCAACGCTGTTGCTGAGCATTTCACGGACTGCATCGGTATCGTTTGTATAAAGGCTCATCAGCTCGCCGTGAGTATGCTTGTCAAAATACTTTATGGGGAGCATTTCCATTTTGCTGAAAAGATCATTCCTGATGCGCATCAGCGTGGTAGTGGAGATCTTCAGCATCATTCGCTGATATATAAGCGATGCACACACTCCCATGATATAAACTCCGCCCATAGTGGCAAGGATCGTTATAAATCTTGAAAATACCCAATGATCGTTCTTAACGGCATCTTCAAGATTGTTTATAAGCGGCGCAAGCAGCATATCTCCCACCGGAGCTGCTGCCGCACTGAGGATTATACATACGACCGCAAGTATCATCTGAGGGCGGAATCCGTACATATAGCTGAAAATTCTGCGAAGCGTGGCAAATACGTTTTCCGGCTTTGCGGACGGACGTTGATTTCTCGGTGGCATTATTCATCAGCTCCTTTCTGCTGGGATTCATATACCTCACGGTAGATCCCGCTTGTCCTGAGAAGCTCATCATGAGTGCCGATATCAACTATTTTTCCGTCGTCCATAACGATTATCCTGTCTGCGTCCTGAACGGAAGATATCCTCTGCGCTATGATGATCGTTGTCGTTTCCGAGAGTTTCTCCCTGAATGCACGGCGTATGCTGCTGTCAGTCGCCGTATCAACGGCACTGGTGGAGTCATCAAGAATGATTATCCTCGGCTTTTTCAGAAGTGCTCTTGCAATGCAAAGACGCTGTTTCTGTCCGCCTGAGACATTGACTCCTCCCTGACCTAAATATGTATCGTATCCATCGGGGAACGAGCTTACAAATTCGTGAGCGCAGGCAGCCTCACACGCTTCACGTATCTCCTCATCTGTAGCATTTTCGTTTCCCCACCTGAGATTATCCTTGATAGTGCCCGAAAACAGGACGTTCTTTTGCAGAACCATTGCAACCTGACTGCGAAGCGTTTCAAGAGGGTATTCCCTTACGTCATGCCCTCCCACTATGACCGCTCCCTCAGTGACATCGTAAAGGCGAGGAATAAGCTGCACAAGCGTACTTTTTGAAGAACCCGTACTGCCGATGATGCCTATAGTCTCACCCGATCTTATATCAAGCGAGATGTGATCAAGGGCAAGATTTTTCATATCTCCGAAATAGCTGAAGCTCACGTCACGAAAGCTCACAGAGCCGTCCGCCGCTGAGATGCTGCCGCTGTCTTCCGCATCTTTTATTGAAGGCTCTTCCGAGAGCACCTCATACACTCTGTGCAGTGATGCTCTTGACACAACGAACATGATGAAGAGCATCGACAGCATCATCAGCGACATGAGTATCTGAGCAACGTAGATGATGAAACTCGAAATAACTCCTACCATGAGGCTTCCGTTGACAGCCATATGACCGCCGAACCAGAGTATCGCTATGATACTGCCGTACATACAGAACTGCATTACAGGCATATTGAGAATTATGAGCTTTTCGGCAAAAAACTGAGCTTTTCTGACATTATCGGTATTCTCGGTAAAGCGTTTTTTCTCATAGTCCTCTCTTGCAAAAGCCTTGACAACTCTGATGCCTATGAGATTCTCCTGAACTCGTGCGTTCATATCGTCATACCGGTGAAGCATATTCTCAAATCGGGGGTGTGCCTTTGATATAATGGAAAACAGGGCAATTCCGAGTACCGGTATCACTGCCACAAATACAAGAGACAGCCTTGCATTCATTCTGACTGCCATAATAGTTGCCATGGTCAGCATTATCGGCGAACGTATCGCTCCTCGTATGAGCATCATAAACGCATTCTGGATATTCGTCACATCTGTGGTAAGACGTGTGGTAAGTGATGCCGTTGAAAATTTATCAACGTTGGAGAATGAGAAATCCTGCACTCTGCGGAAAAGCGCACTCCTGAGATTTTTGGCAAATCCCATTGCGGCAACAGCACTGAATCTTGCTGCGGCAGCTCCGCAAAACAGGGCAAACAGAGCCATTGCGACCATCAAAACGCCCATTTTTGCCACATATCCGATATCTCCGTTTCTTATTCCGGTATCAATTATACCGGCGGTAACGGTCGGTATAGCGACCTCCATTGCCACCTCGCCGATGATCGCAACAGGTGACATGAATGCCTGCTTTTTATACTTTCCCACATGAGAAAAAATAGTTTTGTACAATTATGATCACTCCTCGGTCATAGACGGCTCCATAGACGGAGGCGTCCTTATACGTCAATTTATTCCGGGAATCAAATTCTCTCCGGAACAGATAATATTTATACAGCAGACATAATGCCTGCTGTGGAACGATCAGATATTTGAAAGGTAAAATTATTATGATAGAAATTTATTCATCAGATAACTGCATCTGGTGCAGACGCATGAAGCAGTATCTGAATTCACGGGATATAGGTTTCCGCTCGCTTGACATCACCAATAAGGAAAACGCCCGGAAAGCCTTTGAGCTTACAGGCAAGCGTACCTTCCCCGTTACAGTGATCGGCAGCGAAACTGTCGTAGGCTACGATACCGCAGCCGTTGACAGAGCGCTCCACAGTCAGATGTATTGACCGCTTCTGAGGCAGTACCGTACAAAGCTGTCAGGCGTGTGCGGTGCTGCCGGTCATTCTACCGTGATAGTTCCCCCCTGCCAGTGAGTGAACGCATACTTCTCGAATGATCTATCCTGCTCCGCATTTGAGAATGTATCGCTTACGGCATCAGAGCTGAAATAGAAATAGTTGAGATCGTACACTGTTCCCGGTACGGCATCTTTCGGCACAACAAAATAAAACGTAGCAATATCGCCGTCAAGTCCGTTGTTGCCGCTGAACATCGCCGTGAAGAAAAGTGCCCCTCGTTTATTGTCCACGAGATCTTTCGGCAGAGCTTCCTGCCACTCCTTGCCGACCATTCCCGTTGCGGCAGTCAGTGCATCGCCGGGATCAAACTGAAGCGAACGGCTCGCCTCGTCTGCAAGCACGCAGTCAAGCACATTCGGAAATGAAACGTGAAGTCCGCACATTGTCCATTTTCTTTCCGCATTCGATACCGAGATCGTTACCTGTGCAATACCTCCCGGCTTTGCGGTGGTATTGCTTATGGTGAGCAGCGGACCGTCAGCAGGATCGGGCACACTGCCGTAGTTATCATCAATATCATACGTCTTCGCAGTGATATATCCCTTTGTTGTCGGTTCGGAGGAGCTTCCCCCTCCCTTTGAACCGCAGCCCACAGCAGTCAGCAGCATGACTGCCGCTGCCGCAAGAGCGGTGGTTTTAAGCATCATCTTCGGAAACACTCCTTTTTTTTCCCTCTACGCACAGCTCTCCGTCTTTGACGGTTATCTCGATAACGTCCGTCTCTGAGAGCTTCTCGATAATTATGTCGGCAATGCTGTCCTCTATTTCCTGACGTATCACACGCCGGATATCTCTTGCGCCGTAAGGCTTTCCGTAGGACTTATCAGCGATAAGCTCCAAAGCCTCACGTGTGTATGTGAGCGAAAGCTCCTTTTCTGACAGCGGCTCTTTCATCTCATCAAGCATGAGTGCCGCAATATCAGCGAAATTCTCCTTTGTCAGCTTATTGAATACGACTATCTCATCAATACGGCTGATAAATTCCGGCCGCAGAAATTCTTTCAAGCCTTTCATAGCCTTATCTTTTGAGATCTCGTCCTCGGTGCGGTTGAATCCAACGCCGGTGGATCTATCCATCGAGCCGGCATTTGAAGTCATGCAGATTATTGTATTCTCAAAGTTTACGGTACGTCCCTGAGCATCATCGACCTTGCCTTCATCGAGTATCTGCATCAGGATATTCATAACGTCCGGGTGAGCCTTTTCTATCTCGTCAAAAAGTATCACAGAGTACGGTCTGCGGCGCACCTTTTCCGTAAGCTGACCTGCCTCCTCATAGCCTACATATCCCGGAGGCGAACCGATCATTCTTGCAACGGAATGTTTCTCCATGTACTCGGTCATATCAAGTCTGATAAGAGGTTCGGGAGAGCTGAACATCTCGTCCGCAAGAGCTTTTACAAGCTCAGTCTTTCCGACACCCGTAGGTCCTACAAAGATGAATGATGCAGGTCTGCGGCGTTTGGTGAGCTGCACTCTCGTGCGCTTGATAGCCTTTGCAAGCACCTCTACTGCTTTATCCTGTCCGAGCACTCTCTTTTTGAGCGATCCCTCAAGGCGTGCTATTTTCAGAAATTCTGTCTCTGCGATCTTGCTTGCGGGGATACCCGTCCACAGCTCGACAACATTTACAATGTCGTCCTCGGTGACCTGAACGTTCTCTGCCTTTTTGCGGAGTGCCTCCTCCTGTTCTCCGGCATGAATGAGCTTGCTCCTGATCTCGGCAATAGCCTCATAGTCCGGCTCGGCAGCTTCGGTCATATTTTTTTCCATTTCTTTCAGAACAGCGATCTGCTCCTTTATCTTCATATGCTGCGATATTTCGGGAGAGCGTATGCTTGCTCTGCCGCAGCCCTCGTCAAGCAGATCTATCGCCTTATCCGGAAGAAATCTGTCGGTGATGTACCTCTCTGAAAGAACAGCGCAGGCTCTTACAAGATAATCGGATATATGCACCTTGTGGAATTCCTCATAGTGCTGCTTTATTCCGAGCAGAACCTGAACGGTATCCTCGATGTTCGGTTCAGAAACGGTCACGGGCTGGAATCGCCTTTCAAGAGCAGCGTCCTTTTCGATATATTTTCTGTATTCTCCGAATGTGGTCGCTCCGATGACCTGTACCTCTCCCCTTGAAAGCGCAGGTTTGAGTATATTTGCCGCATTCATTGAACCCTCAGCCTCGCCCGTACCCACAAGGTTATGCACCTCGTCAATAAAGAGGATGACATTACCCTCTTCTTTTACCTCGTCAACGAGTCCCTTTATACGGCTCTCGAACTGTCCCCTGAACTGAGTGCCTGCAACAAGAGAGGTCAGATCAAGCAGGTAGATCCTTTTATTTGCGATATTGAAGGGAACTTTTCCCTGACATATCCGCTGTGCGATACCCTCTGCAATAGCCGTTTTACCAACGCCCGGCTCACCTATGAGACAAGGATTGTTCTTAGTACGGCGTGAGAGTATCTGTATAACACGAGAGATCTCCTTATCTCTTCCTATGATGTTATCCAGCTCACCTGCCTCGGCTTTTCCGGTGATGTTCGTGCAGTAGCTTTCAAGAAAGCTGTGCTTATCCTTGCGTTTCCTCTTGTTGAAGAAACCGCCGCTCTGCTGCTCATCTCCGCTGCTTTTTGAGGGCTTTTCCTCACGGCTGTTTTTTGCTTTTTTATCGCCGCCGGAAACTCCGCCGCCGTCAGGAGCAGTATTCTCCTTATCGGCATTGTTTTTGTCCTCCATACCGAACATATGAGAGATAAAATCCGGCATTATGCCCGAACCTCCCATTTCAAAGCTATCGCCGTCAAGCATACTCATCATCTGATCGGAGAGCTGGTCGGCGTCCTCATCAGTGATGCCGAGTCTGTTCATATACTCCGTCACCTGCGGGATATCATTCTTTCTTGCACAGGAAAGACAAAGTCCCTCATTCTTTTTTTCGTTGCCCTTCACCGAGGTTATAAACACCACGGCAGGACGTTTTCCACATTTACTGCACATTATCATCAGGCAGCTTCCTCCCATTAAGTCAGTTTATCTTATTGGTGATAAAATCATAAACATATTTAAATACGTATGTTCTGTCGATCGCCTTGTTGTTGAAGAACATCATTTCATTGTTGCCCATTACTGCATACAGCCTTACTATTGCGGCTATGAGCACTACTATGACAGCACCTGTAAGCAGACCGATAATGCCTCCGATCATGTGAGCTCCGGGGCTGACATATTCGTCCTGACCGCTGCTGAGAGTCTTTGAAAGCAGGAGTGATACAACGATTATGACTGCCATAAGTCCTACCATTGTTATGAGCCTTATTACCTCTACATATGCCGATTCGGTATATTCATCGACTATGTATTCGGCAGCCGGTTTCTTTGTTTCTATGTCCATAAGAAGCGGTATCAGCTCGTTGAATTTTCCGTCATCCTTTTCAAAGCCTCTGAGGATCTCTCTGTAGGCGATCTCTGCCGCATAGGGGCTCAGCTCCTCACTGACGAAATCTTTTATTATCTCAGCATATGCCTCATGGAGCTTTCCTATGAATGCGTCTTCATCATCGACCTTTTTGCTGTTGATGCTGTTCATATAGCTGTATATCAGCGAATCATATGTCGAACCACGCTTTTTGCTGAGATCTGTCTCATATATTGACTGAAGCTTTTTCTGATCTACCGTGACGAGATATCCCATCGAATTGATCTTCTCTGCCACTTTTTCCGGAAGCTTTTCCGACTCGATAGTTTTCGTCAGCTTTGTGACATTGCTGTCACGCATGATATTGCTGTACAGAGGCTTTGAGATACCGCTTCCCGCTGATATTCCGACAAACAGTGCAATGATGCAGCCCACGAATGTTACCATGGATTTTACAGGACCTTTCCTGCCTGCCAGAAACGCACATACCGCCACTGCCGCTGCCGCTATCACATCATAAAACCACCAGAATTGTTCTCCCATTGTTATCCACCTTTCCTTTCGTCCGGAGCCGCCGGATTTTTGATATATTTTTTTGAACGTTTCCTGACGAAGCATAAGCTCCGTGAGGTATCCGCTTTACGTTTCGTAATCTATTCTGTCTATCCTGTTGTAACCCTTGAGGAATATGTGCTCCTCTCCTCTTACAAATCCGGTATATGAGTCGGTGACAGTCGCTGTTGAACGAAGCTTTCCGCTGAAATCATAGGCAAATATTTTATCCTGACACATAATATATGTAAGACCGTCTGATATCGTTACATCTGTTCCGGGAGCATCAAGCTCGATAATAAGAGGCTCGTTTTTTCCGTTGGAGAAAAGTGCTGCCGTATAATGGCGTGTATCATCGTTATTCACAAGAACAGCCGATTTTCCGCCGGAGCTTGCTCCTGCCGCAAGATCGCCGTCATACTGATAGAAGGAGCTTATCTGCCCATTACCGTCCACATAACCGCAGGCATCGCTGCCGTAGATGAACGCTCCGCCGCTGAAACCGAATATCTCCAGACCTACGGTGTTGAGTCCGGGAGATGTCCATCTCTCCTTGCTTTCGGTGAAGTTTATTTCCTGAACGCTCGTCACAAGCATTCCGTTTTCCGCCTTGATAAAGCTCAGCACACAGCCTGAGCTGTCGTTGATAAAGCTTATATCGCTTACCATTTCGGTACATTTTCTCTCATAGATCTTTGTACCCTTTTTGTTGTAGACAGTCATCTCGCAGCTATAGTTATCCGATGTCGTTACGGCGGCGGTGCAGCCGTCTGAGCTGACTCTCACAAACAGGATATTGCTGTCATATGTCTTGCTGTAAAGGACACCGTTTTCGTCCTCAAGAGAAAATTCATCTCCGCCGTTCTCATAGACCAATGCTCTTCCGTTTGCGACTTTCAGGACAGAATTCGTATAGGCGTGCTGACGCTTGCCGATCTGATTTCCGTCGGTATCGTAGAAATAGAGTGTATTATCATTGAGGAGGACTATTTTCTCTCCGGTATATTTAAGCTGATATGATTCGCTTCCTCCCGTTTCGATAGGGAAATTTCCTCCCGCCAGCTTACCGGAATTCACAATGGTCTTGTACTGCTTGCCGATGCCCCTGAGTTTCGGGATCCACATATCTCTCGTGAAGTAAAGAGCAACGGCGGCGGCAGCCGCAATAAATATGGCGAAAAGCTTTATCAGTCGTTTTCTTCGTTTTTCCTTATTTTTCTGCTCGACTATATCGTCGGCGCTGTATGTTGGCAATAATCTCACCGCCTTTAAAATCAGTCAGCGAACATTTCTTCCTCGCTGTAGAATACTCTGTTGAGATAGAGTCCGTGAGCCATAGCAGTTCGCCCGGCGCACATACGATCCCTTGCTTCAAGGATATGCGGCATATCATCAGGAGCGATCCTTCCCTCACTCACGTCTATGAGAGTGCCTACGATTATCCTAATCATATTATACAAAAAACCGTCGCCTTTTACAAGCGTTATCACCGAATCTCCACTATTTTCTATTTTTAAGGAATAAATTGTTCTCACGGTTGTTGAAACATTTGTACTATCAGTACAAAAAGACTTAAAATCATGCCGCCCTATGAGATATTCTGCGGCTTTTTTTGCAGACTCAATATTAAATTTCCTCCTGTAGTGGAACGTGAGATCGGGAGCAAACGGATCTTTCGATTCACTGCAATGCATCTTGTAGATATACTCCTTGCCCTTGCAGTCAAACCGGGCGTGAAAATCCACGGGAGCATCCTCACAGCTCAGAATGGAGATATCGTCCGGAAGCTCGCCGTTCACGCCCCTTGTGAACCCCAAACAGGAGATATTGCTGCCGGTCTTGACGTTCAGGCAGAACATATTCGCATGAACGCCCGTATCCGTCCGTGAGCAGCCTGTCACCGTCACCGGCTCGTTCAGCACCTTTGAGAAGCATCGCTCCAGCACCTCCTGCACGGTCAGAGCATTTGCCTGCCGCTGAAAGCCGTGGTAAGCCGTACCTCTATATGCTGTTATTATTTTCAGATTCCGCATTTTTCTCCTCCGGCGTATCCTCATCATTGGCAGTGTCCGTCTCCTCTTCGCAGAATCCCGCAGGCACGTGCCGCTCCTCAATATCCTGATTATATATCTCGGATCTGTTTATCTCGGTGAAGCTGAACTCCTCCGGCGGCAGATCGTCACCGGACTCCGGCGCTGCGGCAGGAAGTCTTTTTCTGCGGCGGCGTTTTTGCTCACACCAGATAATGAAACCTGTGAGAACGGCTGATGCAGCGGTGATGATCGTGCCGGCGATCAATCCCTCGGGGAAATATACAAGCTCTATCGTATGCTCTCCGGCAGAGACTTTTGCTCCGAGCAGAGCATTCATAACACATAGCGTGTCCGCCTCTCTGCCGTCAATATATATGCTCCAGCCTTTCTCATACGGCATTGAAAGAAGCAGTATGCCGTCTTTCCGGGCATTTATTTTTCCGGTGATGTTCCTGTCGCCGAATTCCGTGATTTCAAGCTGCTCGTCTGCGAATTCTTCGTAAGCCTCCTTGAAAACAGCCTCGCTCATGGCATAGATCATCAGCTTGTAGTTACCGGAGTCTTTCTCCTCGTCAGCCTTGATCTGTACCGTGGAGGTGCTGCCTGCCTGACCGTTTCCCATCGGGAAGACGATAGGATAGCTTTCGATAAGACTTCCGCTGTCAATGGTCGTACAGTCGCACTTGATGACAAGATCCTTGCAGCAGCCGCCGACCGAGCTTGCATATCCGAACAGATATGAGCCGTCAATTCCGCTGTAGCTGTAAACTGCGCTTGAATCCTTGCTGCTGTCGGTCTTCCGGAATGTATAATTGCCGAATCCGTTTTTAGAAACGGTCATGTTGTTGTACTCCACGAGAGCAACAGGCTGTGCGGTGAAACAGCTTTCGTCAATATCTGCGGCAAGGCGCAGCACATCATTTTGGTATTCAAAGGGATTTGCACCATCTCTGTCAGGGAGCGTAAGTATCTTTTCATTGACCATATACCCCGGTGAAAGAGGATATTTATTCTTATACATATATGCCGACTCTGCCTCGCCCGAGAACTCCAGCGCAGGCTCGGTACTGTTGAGAGTACCGTATCGGCTGATGAGGTATTTTATCCCGAACATTGAGTTGAACACGGGTGTTGCGGTGCGGTAGTAGTATCTGTTTCCTGCTTCATGGGCATAGAGTCCGAAACGTTTCATCAGCTTTGTCACCGAAACATTCGCCGCTGAAGAAAACTGTGAGATGCCGTAATATCCGTAAAGTGCGCTGTCATTGAGTGTATATGTCGTTGTCATCTCCATGCGCATGAATGACGAATTTTCAGCCGCTTTTGCAGAATTTATAAGTGCTTCGGAGGCTTCGTATTTTGCCGGATAATCGTTGTACGTGGTGTTTCCCACCGTTCTGACACCTATCTCTGCGTTGCTTACGAACTCGCTGAATACCGCCGCCGCAAGAGCAATACTCATAGCTGTGTTGCGGACGGTTTTCTTTTTGAACGGAAACACCTTCGCCGCAAGGAATATCAGCCAGAAAGCTCCCGTGATGACCAATGAGCTCCACAATGCTCCGGAGATAGTGAATTTCGTTCCCTTGACGACATAATTCAGATAGAAAACTCCTCCCGGAACAAAGAGCATAAGTATCAGTTGATAAACCTTGATCCCATGCTTCATCAGAATATCATACGCTCGGTATGCCGATGCTGCCAGCACAAAGGAGAATATGAATGCAAAGCGGTACGGTATCTGATTGGTGAAGTGAAAGCCGTGCCAGATGTAATTCAGCTTGTTTATGTTGCAGCTTACTATGATAACGGTAAGCATCGCCATTGAGGATATCTTCTCTCTTATCTTGATGCGAAACGAGAAGAGAAACACTCCGAAAAGCACCAGTGCAAGCATTCCGCAGGCGATATTCGGCAGTCCCTCGACCTTTGTCGGCTCAGTGTAGGATACCGTATTCGCCAGAATATCCGTCCATTTTTCGTAGTATACCGTATCTCTTGCGAAGATATCTTTCAGCTTTTCGATCATTGATTTTCCATCGCTGCTGTACGTTGTTTCAAGACCGTAATACGCCGGCAGAAGCATGAATGCCGCAAGAGCGATCCCGATAACCGATGAACGGAGCATTATCCGGAATTTGTGCAGCCAGCTTTTTATCCCCCGGAATTCTATTATTCCTGCTGCCGCAAACATGAATACGGAGAATATGCAGGTGAAAAATGCTATGTAATAATTGGAGATGAGCGAAAGTGCCAGCGAAAATGTGAAGCATTTCCACTTTCCCTCACGGCAGATAGCGACTATTCCCAGCATTACAAGCGGAAAAAGAGCTATTGTGTCGAACCACATGACATTCCAGTAATATCCTAAAGTGAAGCTGCTGAGAGCATACATCACCGAAAATATGCACACAGAAAGATCCGTGCGCTTGTAGGTATATCTCAGGAACAAACTGAAAAACGCTCCTGCAAAGCCTATTTTTGCGATCAGGAAGAACGTCAGTGCATCACGGACATGATCGGCGTCAAAGAATATCGACAACCAGTTCAGCGGACTCATGGCATAGTAGGATATGAGCGACAGGAAATTCGAGCCGAGACCGTTCTCCCATGAATACAGAAACGAACCTCCCGTAAGCAGCTTTTCACGGACTACCCGAAAAAACGGATAATACTGATGCCAGAGATCAACCACCAGAATTTGATTATTGCCGAACGGATGAATGCCGCTTTGCGCCATGGCAAACGTCATGATACCTGCCGGAATGAAAAATGACAGCAGGAATACAAGCACTCCCTTGTCGTACATTATCCGGCTGAATGTGCTTCCACGGAATTTTCTCAGTCCGTGGCGGAAGCTCCTCTTTTTATTTTTTTCTTCTGCCGTAAATGTCTCCGCTCCGGCAGCCGTGGAGTGTTCATCATCAGACGGAGCATACATCATCTCCGTCTCAAGAATTTCGTTATTGTTGTTATCCATATTATCCTCACATTTCAATTAAGGACCGTGCAGAACCGGACGCTACATTATATTCAGCACGATCGCCGCTGCTAAAAAGATAAGCGTTACCGCAAGAGCGATATAGTCTCTCGGAGCAGATCTCAGCTGACGGAGTCTTGTTCTGCCTGCTCCGCCGTTGTAGCAGCGGCACTCCATAGCCGTGGCAAGCTCGTCCGCTCTTCTGAAAGAGGAGACAAACAGCGGAACAAGTATTGAGATGAGATTTTTCGCCCTCGCCATAAAGCTGCCGGAGTCTATCTCAGCACCTCTTGCTTTCTGTGCAGATATTATCTTATCTGTTTCCTCGATGAGAGTCGGAATGAATCTCAGTGCGATCGACATCATCATTGCCAGCTCGTGTACGGGAAATCTGAGCTTTTTCAGCGGTGAGAGCAGTCTCTCCACCGCATCGGTGAGCGTTATGGGAGAGGTCGTGTATGTCAGGACAGATGTTCCCATCAGCAGGAGCGATATCCTCACTATCATAAATATGCTGATATCCACGCCCTCGCTTGTTATTTTCAGAAATTTCCACTGCCACAGAACATCTCCCGATTTAATGAAAAACAGGTTCAGCAGGACTGTCAGAAGCATCAGCGGCAACAGGGACTTCAGCGTTTTCAGGAACATTTTTATCTTTATTCCCGAAAGGAGTATCACCAATACGGTGAAGACCGCTCCCACCGAAAGGCATATGAATTTATCTCCGGTGAAGACCATAACGATGAACAGGATCGTCAGCACTATTTTGAAGCGAGGGTCAAGCCTGTGGATAATGCTCTCACCGGGAAAATACTGCCCTATGGTAATATCTCTCAGCAATTACAAGCCCTCCTTTTCAGCGAGCCTTTGCAGAATGAGCTTTTTTGCGTACTCAACGGTGTAGACCTGCTTTCCGAAGTCAATGCCGTGATGTTTAAGGCTGTCGAAAACTTTCGTTATCTGCGGAACGTCAAGACCGATACGTGTCAGTTCCTCCAAGCGGGCGAATACATTCACAGTATCATCATAGCAGAAAAGCCTGCCCTTGTTCATGACAAGGATACTGTCGGCAAATCCTGCGATATCCTCCATACTGTGCGAGACGATGAGTATTGTATTTTTTGTCCGGCGGTGATAGTTTTTGATATGCTCAAGTATCATATCACGTCCGGCAGGATCAAGTCCTGCGGTAGGCTCGTCAAGGATAAGAAGCTCAGGCTCCATAGCCATGACACCTGCGATCGCCACACGTCTTTTCTGACCGCCCGAAAGCTCAAAGGGAGAGCGTTTCATAAGCTCCTCCGGAAGTCCGATATCGTTTGCGGTATCCATGATGCGGCGTTTTATCTCGCTTTCGTCAAGTCCCATGTTCTTCGGACCGAAAGCGATGTCGTCATAGACCGTCTCCTCAAAAAGCTGATATTCGGGGTACTGAAAGACAAGTCCCACACGGAAGCGCACATCTCGTATATTTTTTTTATCCTCCCATATATCCTTTCCGTCAAGGAGCACCCGTCCCGATGTGGGGCGTATCAGACCGTTGAAGTGCTGTATCAGGGTGGATTTTCCCGATCCGGTATGCCCCATGACGCCTGTTATGCCGCCGTCCCTCAGCGAAAGCGTAACGTGATCGACGGCAGTTTTCTCAAAGGGAGTTCCTATACTATAGGTATATGTCAGTTCCTCTGTTTCAACGACAGCCAATGCTATTTCTCCTTATTACGATGAATTTCCGTGACCGCTCTGCTTTATGAGCTTTTCAAGAGCAGCCGCACACTCCTCCTCGGTGATTATCTCCGGAGAGATATCATACCCGGCACGTCTCAGCTCCCATGCAAGCTCAGTGACCTGCGGAACGTCAAGACCTATCTTTTTGAGCGTCTCTACCTGCGAAAAGACTTTCTCCGGTCTGTCGTCAAGAATTATTCTTCCCTTATCCATAACAACGACACGTCCGCACTTTGCAGCTTCGTCCATATAATGGGTTATGAGAATTATCGTCACGCCGTACTCACGGTTCATTTTGGTGACGGTCTCCATGACCTCACGCCGCCCCTGCGGATCAAGCATGGCAGTCGGTTCGTCAAGGATAATGCACTCAGGGTGCATGGCGATTATTCCTGCGATAGCCACACGCTGTTTCTGACCGCCGGAGAGCTGTGACGGGGAGTGAAGTCTGTACTCATACATACCCACGCTTTTCAGAGCCTCGTCCACTCTGCGGCGCATCTCCTCATAGGGAACGCCCAGATTCTCCGGTGCAAAGGCAACGTCTTCCTCCACCACGGAAGAAACTATCTGGTTGTCGGGATTCTGAAACACCATTCCTGCCGACTGCCGCAATTCAAAGAGTTTCTCCTCATCGGCAGTATCAATGCCGTTCACAGTGACTTTCCCTTTTGTCGGAAGAAGTATGGCGTTGAAATGCTTTGCAAGAGTTGACTTGCCCGAGCCGTTATGTCCCAGCACAGCGACAAACTCTCCCTTTCCTATCTTTAGATCTATACCTTTCAGCACCCATTGTTCATCATCGCTGTACCTGAAATGAAGATCCTCTGTTTCAATGATATATTCCATAGAAATTCCTTTATCCGGTCACTTATTCTGCCATATGGCAGATGCACCGCATGGCAGTGCCATTCCTGTTGATTCCACGGGAAGTCCTATCTCATCGGCAGTGATGATACCCCTCCTGCCGTTCATGAGCGTTCCGAGGATATACCCCGTGACCGAGGGAGAAAGTCCCGTAGTATAGCTGTTTATCAGAAAGAAAAGCGGCTGTTCCGACAGCACCTGTGATGCAAGTTCCACAAGGTCATAGACGCAGTTTTCGAGTTTCCATACCTCACCGCCCGGACCTCTGCCGTAACTCGGAGGATCCATTATAACGGCATCGTACCGTCTGCCCCTGCGTATCTCACGCCTGATGAATTTTTCACAGTCATCGACTATCCAGCGCACAGGCTTCTGAGAAAGCCCCGATGCGGCGGCATTATCTCTTGCCCACTGCACCATTCCCTTTGAAGCGTCCACATGACACACGGAGGCTCCGGCTGCGGCGCAGGCGAGAGTAGCTCCGCCCGTATATGCAAAGAGATTCAAAACATTCACCTCACGTCCGGCATTTTTTATCAGATCGGACATGAGATCCCAGTTCACAGCCTGCTCGGGGAAAAGTCCCGTATGCTTGAATCCCGTAGGTCTGATGTTGAATGTCAGCACACCGTATGAGACTTGCCACATCTGCGGTATTTTCCTGCGGAATTCCCACCCTCCGCCGCCTGTTGACGAGCGGTGATAATGACCGTCTGCGTTCTCCCACAGGCTATCCTTTCGGGGAGTTTTCCATATTGCTTGCGGATCGGGTCTGACAAGGGAGATATCTCCCCATTTTTCGAGCTTTTCTCCGTCAGAGCAGTCTATCAGCCTGTATTCTTTCCAATTGTCTGCTGTTCTCAAAATATCCTCCCTGCTCAGCCGTGCTGTTTTCTGCTTTTTCTTCCGAAGCCGCACCGTTCCTTTATTTTTCCGGCTATATCCACGGCGATGGCGTTCACCTGTCCGAAGCTCTTTCCCTCTGCGATTATACAGATGAACGGCTCAAGGCTGCCGCTTTCTCTGACGACTATCCTGCCCTCGTTTCCGAGCGACACTTGATGTTCACGGATAAGTCCGGTCACTTCGGCATCGTTTTTCCATATTTCCTTTTTTCCGGGTGCTATCCTCACATTTATGAGTACCTGCGGCAGCTTTTCGATAACTCCCGAAAGGCTGCTCATAGGCTCGCCGGAGCTTTTCATTATCTCCAGCAGTCTCATGCCGCAGAGAAGTCCGTCCTCACAGGGCAGATCGTCGGTAAAGATGATGCGTCCGCTTTTTTCTCCTCCGAGATTGTATCCGCCCTCACGCATACGGTCAAGGACATATCTGTCTCCTGCGCCGGAAGATACCGTGGAGATGCCGTTTTCCGCAGCAAATTTTCTCAGTGAAAGCCCTCCCGTGACCGGTATCACGATAGAATCATGGCGGAGTTTTCCCCTGCTTTTAAGGTCACGGGCAAAAACGGCAAGGAGGTCATCACCCTCCATAAGCTCACCCTTTTCGTCCACGGCAAGACAGCCTCCGCCGTCGCCGTCAAGAGCGATGCCGCAGTCACAGGCGAATTTCGTGACAAACTCCATCAGCCGTTCAACGCCTGTGGTATCCGGCTCGCCCTCCTCCCTGACTTCAAGCACCTGTGCGCCCAGTCTGCGAAAGAGTTTCACGCCCGGAATACCGGCAGCGCTTTCCTCGCCGCTGACAGCTATCCTTATACCGTCAAGGCGAAGCCGTGAAAGCTCCTCCATGCGGCTGACGTACTCCTCAACGGTCGTGTCACAGTGGAGCATACGTCCGATCTCACCCTGACCTCTGCCCCCGAAAGCGGCAGCCCCTCCGAGAGTGAGACGCTCTATCTCCTCCTCTGTTTCCCTGTCGGGGCGCAGTCCCTCCGGTGTGAAGATCCGTATACCGCTTGCCTCCTGACCGCCGTGTGCTGCGGAGATCATTATCCCGGCATCAGCGTTGTGTTCACTTACAAGGCAGGCTGCGGCTGAGAGCGGTATTGCTCCGAGAGTTTCGACATCTGCACCGGAGGAACAAACTCCGGCACAGACAGCAGCCTCGAGAACATCTGAGGGCATTTTTTTATCTTTAGCAACGATTATTTTCGATTTTTTCCCCGTCCCTTTTGAAAAGACGGCAGCAGCGGCTCTTCCTGCATGGAGGGCAAGCTCGCAGGAAAGCTCTGCCACGGCAACGCCCTTTGCGCTGTCTGTTCCGAAAAGTCTCGACATTTGTTTACTCCTGTTTTTCTGCGGAAATAGTATATATAACGATCGGTCTGCCCTTTCCGCAGATGCTCTCCCATGTGGGACAGATCTCGGTATGAGGGCAGATATTGTAGCTGTTGAATACCTCGATACCGTTTTCTGTGCGGATACAGAATACGGTATGTATTGATGAGAGCAGTCTCCTGCCGGTCCAATAGCTCATGATGAAAGCGTCTGCCTCTCCGGGAGCTTTGCACCGCCGGGAGTGTGCTCCAAAGTGGGCAAGTATCTTTCCCGAACGGAAAATATTGCAGCCGAAAAAGCCGATGAGAACACGGCAGCGTTCCATATAAAGCGCAATATCCGGCAGGGGAACGCTTTTCCCGAGGTAAATAAGGGCGTTGTAAACGGCTATCACCTCACAGCCGTTAAAGCTCATGGAGCAAAGTCCGTAGCGGCACTGCGAGACCGTGCCGAGAGCCTGTCCGTTGATATAGCCGCTTATTTTCCCGGCAGAACGGTTGCGGCGATAATTTTTCTTTCTGAGCATATCATACCGCCCTTACCGCTATCCTAACCGGGGAGCTATCAGCATTACCCAAATGAGCACTCCCGATATCACCAGTGACGGAAAAATGAAGAAATATCCCATAATGCGCAGCACTACTCCTGCTTTTTTATGCTCCGTCTTTTTGTAAAGATGCGTTCCGATGACTATGGGCAGCACACCGAATATCACAAAAGTTGCAAGCATGGCGGCAAGTAATATAAGAAACAGCACGAATATCCCGATAAATGCCATATGTTCCTCCCTTAAAGAGTGAGCTGCCCGTCATCGGGATCGCTGTCGGAGCAGGGAAATCCGAGGTGCTGATATGCAAGGCGTGTGGCACATCTTCCCCGTGGAGTTCTTCCCAAAAATCCAAGCTGCATGAGGAACGGCTCGCACACGTCTTCAAGAGTTACAGACTCCTCACCGATAGCGCTTGCAAGCGTTTCCAATCCCACAGGACCGCCGCCGTAGCCGCGGATTATCATTTCAAGCATACGCCTGTCCAGACTGTCAAGTCCCAGCTCGTCTATCTCCAGACGGCTCAGAGCAATGGAGGCAATTTCTTTGGTGATCTCACCATTGCCCATAACATCGGCAAAATCACGTACTCTTTTCAGCAAGCGGTTTGCAATACGGGGAGTACCTCTTGCTCGTCCGGCGATCTCTCCTGCACCATCGGCAGTGCAGGGAATACCAAGTATCATCGCACTGCGGCGGACGATATCCGTAAGCTGCTCCTTTGTGTAAAGCTCCAGACGCTGGATCACGCCGAAACGGTCACGCAGTGGTGCGGAGAGCTGTCCTGCTCTTGTTGTCGCACCGATGAGAGTGAACGGTTTCAGATCCATTCTTATTGAGCGTGCTGACGGACCTTTGCCGATGATTATGTCAATGACTCTGTCCTCCAACGCAGGATAGAGTATCTCCTCAACGGCACGTGAGAGACGGTGTATCTCGTCAATGAAGAGGACATCGTTGTCCGAGAGGCTGGTAAGAAGCGAAACGAGATCTCCCGGCTTTTCGATAGCAGGGCCTGTGGTGACACGAAAATTCACGCCAAGCTCATGTGCAATTATCGCCGACAGCGTAGTTTTGCCCAGTCCGGGAGGGCCGTAAAGCAGCACATGGTCAAGAGGCTCACCTCTCCGGCGTGCAGCTTCGATATAGACGGCAAGATTCTCTTTGACCTTGTCCTGACCTATGTATTCGTGGAGCGTCTGCGGTCTCAGACTGACCTCAATATCACTGTCCTCGGATGTGTTTTCGGGAGTTATTATCCGGGGAGCGAACTCCATATCATCAGTTTGTATCAATTAAGGATATCCTTTCTGTCAGATCGGTTATTTCTCGAAATAGCGTTTTTTGCGCACATAGAACGGTTCGACAGCCGCCGCCGCTTTTTTGCCCATGTCCTGCTCATAGCTTATAAAGCACAGATGCTCATTCGCCTTTACCGTCTTCGAGAGGTATTTCGACAGCGGAACAAACAGCTTTCTTGTGCTGCCGAGCATATCAAGCACCATGAGGAGCTGCGGTCTTTCACAGCCCTTTATCATTTCAAGGATAAAGGCTCTGTCAACGTTGGGCTGCTTTGAGAGGAACTTCGATGCAGCCTTCGTTATGTGCCCGACGGAATGCTCCGCCGGACGATAGGAGATCGTATCAGCCTCATTATAGGAGATCGCCTTTATTTTCAGATTCCTTGCAATAAGCAGAATGCTCTTTATCTCCTGTGAGGAGAACTCCTTGCCGTAGGAGTTGGGGTTCAGCACAGCAGACACCGACTGTATAAGGTCAAAAAGGCGCAGACAGTTTATCTTATAGCAGTCAACATACCGCTTTGCAAACTGCTGGAGCGCACGATAGCTGGTGAAAAAAGGGATAAATATATCGCCGCTCGGATTCTGTGTGGTGATAAGCTCAAGCTGAATACCGCCCTCGGCTCTGCTGCGCTCCTGACGGACGGGATTCTTGCATATGACGTAAACATCGCTCTTTATCAGCGTTTGCAGAAAGAGTGAGCGTTTGGAGGGATCTTTAATGGCTGCTTTCAGTAATTCATCGAGATTCATGGTCGATCTCTTCCTTTCGTTGTTTTATATTTTAACCGTATTCAGAGGGTACGGAATTATTTTCACTTTTTATTTCCGGAGAAGCTTTTCAGTGCCTCTTTTATAAGCTCCTGTGTTGAGAGCGTGCTGTCGAGTTTGCCTAAAACCGAGGCCGCCTCGCTCTGAGAGTATCCAAGCACAATGAGAGCTTCAAGCGCCTCCGAAAGTGCCGTATCTGCTCCCGTTGAGGGAACTGATACCGTATCGGCGGCGAATTGTCTGCCGGAAATGTCAGAGGAGATCTTGTCCTTTAATTCGAGGACTATCCTCTGGGCAGTCTTTGCGCCGATGCCCTTTGTTTTTGTGAAACTCTTGCTGTCTCCCGATGCGACAAGGAGGGCAAAACGCTCCGGCGACACGTCTGACAGGATAGAAGTCGCCGCTTTCGGACCAACTCCCGAAACAGAGATGAGCAGTCTGAAACAGCTTAACTCCTGTTGGGTGGCAAAGCCGAAAAGCTCCACAGCGTCCTCACGTATGTAAAGGTGAGTGTAGAGCATTGCCTCGCTGCCGATATCACCGAGCTGAGCAAGAGTGTTAAAAGAGGTTCGGCAGCCGTAGCCGACGCCTCCGCATTCAATGACGGCAAATCCCGGCTGCTCCTTCACAGTCAGTTTGCCTTTGAGACTGTATATCATTTTTTACCTCCACGGGTACTCATACTGATTTCATTGCGACGCAGTAAAAGGTGCGGGATCTTCGCAAAGCTCCCCGGGTTTCAGAGTGAGATCAGTATCAAAATATATCAAAGCGTGATGAATGTCCGTGACAAATGGCGATCGCAAGAGCATCTGCGGCATCGTCCGGCTTCGGTATCTGTGCAAGGCCTAAAAGCTGTCGGGTCATCTCCATTACCTGATGCTTTTCAGCCTTACCGTAACCCACCACCGATTGCTTTACCTGCAACGGAGTGTACTCCGAAACAGGGATACCTCTCTTTGCTGCCGAGAGTATGGTAACGCCCCTTGCCTGAGCGACATCTATGGCAGTCTTCCGGTTGGTAGTGAAGTAAAGGCGTTCCACAGCCATGCAGTCCGGCTTGAATTTCTCGAATATGAATTCCACATCTTCATAGATAGCTTTCAGCCGCTGCGGAAACAGCGTACCTGCCTCGGTGAGGACTGCGCCATACTCTATCGGAGTGAACCTTACGCCGTTGTAATCAAGTATTCCGAAACCGACAATGGCATAGCCGGGATCTATCCCCAGTATCCTTATTTTGTTCATTAGACCTCCCCGGTATGTAAACGACAGATCCGGAGCAGGCAATTTTACCGCTCCCCGGAGTGACCGGAAAAAGTCGTTATTTTTTTCACACACTCTCTGTTTCATAACTATTCTGACCATTCTCTCTTATTATAACACATTCGGAACGGCTTTTGCAATATATTTATGCCTTTTTTATTGATTTTTACAAAAAAATATGGTACAAGCAGCATGACGCCGCACCCGGATCAGACATGGTACAGCGTGAACTGCTTGCGCCGGCTCGGCGCTTGCAATTCCGAACATAATATGATATAATGTTATTATATGGCGAACAGCTCCCTGTGACAGCGGAATTTTATCCGGCAGAGGAGATCACAAACGATCGCCATTTTCGGAGGTATATATATGACAGATCTACAGAAACTCCGCAGCAGTATCGACAGCGTGGACGAAGAGATACTTTCACTTTTCATGAAACGCATGGAACTCTGCCGGAGCGTTGCAGAATTCAAAAAATTAAACAATATGCCCGTGTTTCAGGGAGACCGTGAGCGTCAGGTCATCGAACGGATAAAAAAGCTCACCGGCGACCACGGGCTTGAGGGCGGCACTGCTGCACTTTTCACCGCTATCATGGATATCAGCAAGCTGCTCCAGAACAGGACTATCCTTGCCGATGCGCCCGACTACAAGTTTACCGTTCCTGATTTTTCCGGCGCTGAAAGGATCGGCTGTCAGGGAACGTCCGGCGCAAACTCCGAAACGGCTGCACGCATGATCTTCGGAGATAAAAAGCTCACGTTCTGCCGCTCATTCGAGGACGTTTTCCGTGGTGTGCAGTCCGGTGAGCTTGACTACGGCGTTCTGCCCGTTCACAACTCAACGGCAGGTGCGGTGGACACAACATACGACCTTATGGCGAAGTATTCTGTTTACATAGTCTGCGGTATCTATGTTGAGATAGATCACTGCCTTGCTGCGAAAGCTCCCCTGTCCATTGATGAGGTGAGCAGAGTGTACTCCCATCCGCAGGCACTTGCCCAGTGCAGCGATTTTCTCACCCTCAACGGATTGAAGACAGGAGAGTACGGCAACACTGCCACGGCAGCGGAAATGGTATCCGAGAGCGATCTCTCCGAAAGATCGGCGGCTATATGCTCCGTGGAGTGCGCCGAAAAGCTCGGACTTCACATCATCGCAAAAAATATTGCCGACTGTTCGGTCAACCGTACCGAATTTGTGTGCATCTCACGGAATATGCAGGTCTGCCCCGATTCCGATGCGGTATCGGTCATGCTGAAGATCCCCCATACTCAGGGAAGTCTTTACCGCCTGCTGACAAAATTTTACGTCAACGGCATGAATCTCCTGCGTATCGAAAGCCGACCTATCCGTGACGGCAGCTTTGATGTGATGTTCTACCTTGATTTCAGTGGTCGTATAAGCGATCCCAACGTCAAGGCAACGCTCCTTGATCTCGAACAGAATCTCGAGTATTTCCGGCTTCTTGGAACATTCAGATCCGAATAGGAGCATATTTCCAATTCTGACAGGTGATAAATTATGAACAGCTTTTACTCTCTTCTCAGCAGAAAGGGACCTATCTTTCTTGACGGCGGAATGGGCACTATGTTACAGGCTCTCGGTGCTGAGACAGAACACGCTCCGGAGCTTCTTAACCTCACCGCTCCGGATATCATCATGAAGATCCACCGTATGTATATCGAAAGCGGTTCGGATATAATATATGCGAATACATTTGGCGCAAACAGTTTCAAGCTCCGCAGCAGCGGTCACACTGCCGGAGAGGTCATCGCTGCCGGAATAGCCAACGCAAAAAAAGCCGCCGCCGGTCAGGCTCTCACAGCCCTTGACATCGGTCCTATAGGGCAGCTTCTTGAACCGGCGGGAACACTGCGTTTTGAGGAGGCGTATGACTGCTATAAGGAGATCGTTCTTGCCGGAGCAGATGCGGATATCATCGTCATCGAAACAATGACCGATCTGTATGAGGTGAAAGCGGCACTTCTTGCCGCTAAGGAAAATTCCGATAAACCGGTACTCGTGACAATGACATTCGAGGAGAATATGCGTACTTTCACGGGTGTGTCGCCCGAGTGCATGGTCGCCGTTTTGGAGGGACTGGGTGCTGATGCCGTCGGCGTGAACTGCTCTCTCGGTCCGGAGGAGCTTTTCCCCGTTCTGAAAAAAATATGCTCCCTGACAGTCCTGCCCGTCATTGCAAAGCCGAACGCCGGACTTCCCGATCCGGTAACTAATAAATATAACGTTGCTCCCGACTCATTCGCTGAGAGTGCTGTAAAGCTCGCAGAGATCGGTGTCTCCGTTTTCGGAGGCTGCTGCGGAACAACTCCGGAGCATATAAAAGCAATGACCGAACGGCTTTCCGGTGCCGAAAGAGCTCCGGCGGCAGGTGTGCGCAGAAGTGTTGTCTGCTCCGGTGTTTGCTGCGTGGAGATAGATCAGCCTCGCATCATTGGCGAAAGAATAAATCCCACAGGAAAAAAACGATTCAAGGAGGCTCTCCTCTCGGGAGATATCGACTACATTCTCAGTCAGGCTGTTGAACAGATACACGCCGGAGCCGAGATACTTGACGTGAATGTCGGCCTCCCCGGCATTGACGAAAAAAATATGATGATCACCGCCGTTAAAGCCATTCAAGGAGTGTGCGATGCTCCGCTTCAGCTTGACTCGACAATTCCGGAGGTGCTTGAAGCAGGTCTGAGAGTTTACAACGGCAAGCCTATTGTGAATTCCGTCAACGGTGAGGACGAGTCACTTGATACGATACTTCCGCTCGTCAAAAAATACGGTGCTGCCGTGGTGGGACTTACTCTCGACAAAAACGGTATTCCCAAAACTGCCGAGGGACGATTCGCCATCGCTGAGAAGATCTTCCGCAGAGCAATGGAGTACGGTATCCCGAAGGAGGATATCTTCATCGACTGCCTTACGCTCACTGCCTCCGCTGAGCAGGACGGTGTCATGGAGACAATAAATGCCCTTCACCGTGTCAAGACGGAGCTCGGACTTCACACTGTCCTCGGAGTATCGAATATATCTTTCGGTCTGCCGAACAGAGAGCTTATCACAAGAACATTTTTGACCATGGCTCTCCACAGCGGACTTGATCTTCCGATAATAAATCCCAATATTGATTCTATAATCGGAGCTGTGCGGGCGTACAGACTGCTTGCCGGAATTGACAGGGATTCTGCCGAATTTATAGCCTGCTATTCCGGAGAGAACAACGCTCCGGCAGCAGCATCACCTCCGGCGGATAAAGGCACTCCCGACCTGATATACGCCGTGGAGAACGGTCTGAAAAACGATGCCGTAAAGGCAGCGGAGGAGCTTCTCCCGACTACAGGACCAATGGAGATAATAAACGGATATCTCATTCCGGCACTTGACTCCGCAGGAGTTAAGTTTGAAAAGGGAAAAATTTTTCTTCCGCAGCTCATACTCACCGCATCAGCAGCGCAGGCGTGCTTTGAAATTATAAAAAATAAACTCTCCGCAAGCGGAAGTACCGTTTCAAGAGGTAAGGTCGTGCTGGCGACCGTAAAGGGCGACATTCACGATATCGGCAAAAATATCGTCAAGGTGCTGCTTGAAAGCTACGGTTTCACGGTCATTGATCTGGGAAAGGACGTTCCGCCGCAAACAGTTCTCGAAGCTGCCCTCAGAGAGAAAGTCCGCCTTGTGGGGCTTTCCGCACTGATGACCACGACTCTCGGCGCAATGGCTGAGACTATCACACTGCTGAATAAAGAGTATCCCGGCTGTAAGACCGTCGTGGGAGGGGCAGTGCTCACTGATTCATATGCACGTCAGATACACGCCGATTTTTACGCAAAGGACGCAAAACAAACGGTGGATATCGCCTTGAAGATATACGAATAAGGCAGTACCGTACAAAGCACTCCTGACGGCTTTGTACGCTCTGCCCTGACAGACAAAATTGCTGCTCGTTATGTTTATCCGCTGATCGGTATCACTTGCCGGAAAAGCTCTTTATCTCCGCAACGGCTCTGTCGTAGACCTCTGCAAGGCGTGACATATTTCCCGCAAGATCAAACGTGGCTCTTTGTGCCTCATTTCCGGGACGGTATGCCTCGGTGACTGCTCCGGCGATCTCGGCTATGGAGGTTATTGCAAGATTGGCAGTAACTCCCTTTAATGCGTGAGAAGCCTCGAAGATACCTTTTTCATCATTATTGCCCACTGCCTCTGTGAGCTTTTCATATGAAGTATCGGTGAGAAATTTCACAATAAAACGGCTGATAAGACTGTCATTCATAAGACGCTTTGATGCCTCCTGATAATTTCCTCCGATGTTGCTGTACAATTCCTGTACTGTCATGGTATATGATTCCTCCTTCTGACTTTATCCGAAAGTCTGTATACTATATTGTATCACAGCTTTCGGAAAAATGCAATACCTGTTGCATAAGGGCATCATCATACCTGAGAGATTCCATATATATTTTCGTCTAAATTATTGGGGACATTTTGTAAAGGAGGACTTTTAGTCAAATGAGTAAAAATTCAACAGAACAGAAAAAAGCAAAGACCGAAAAGAATACCGCTGCTGTGAAAGCTCCGGCGGTAAAGGCGGCTGCACCTGCCGCAAAGCCGTATTTCGCAGGTATCGACATTCTGAAAATACTGGCAGTTTTCTTTGTGGTGAGCGTTCACACCTTCCTCTACAGCGGATTCTACAGTGCATCTATCGACGACCGCAAATACATCATTCCCATAGCATACCGCTGGCTTTCGTATACCTGTGTACCGATCTTTATGACCGTCACGGGATATCTCATGAAAAATAAGAAGATCAGCGCAAAATACTATCTCGGCGTTCTCAGAGTCGTGGTGATCTACATCGTCATAAGCATCCCTTGCATGATGTGCAACAAGAAATATTTTCACACCGAATTCACTCCGTGGTCGGTCATCAAAGGATTTTTTGAATACAGCAATGCGAATTATGCGTGGTATGTGAATTTCTACATCGCCCTTTTCTTCGTTATCCCTTTTCTCAACCTTGCTTTCAACGGACTTCAGACAAAGGGACAAAAGCTCACTCTCGTCATTACCGTGACACTCCTCACCGTCTTCGCAAGGAGCTTCTTCATCGGCTTTGAAAACGGCAATCAGATACGCATTTTCCCTGATTATCTCAGCGGTGTATGGCCCTTTGCCTACTACTTCGCCGGAGCGTATATCCGTGATTATCCGCCGAAAAAATGCCTGCGCAACAAGATCTGGGCACTCATGGTGCTTATTTGTGCAATATGTTTCCTCACCGAAAGCACATATAATCAGTCGTACGACAATATCGAAAACAACCGCATCATGCTCTCATACCACTTCAATGACTACAGCAGCTATCCTGTATTTATCGCTACGATAAGCATATTCCTGCTGCTTTTCGACATCACCACAAGAAACAAGGGCGTGAAATTCGTTATCCGTCAGCTTTCGGAGGCTTCATTCGCACTGTACCTCATCTCCTACGTTTTCGACAGAGAGATCTATACCGAATTCGTGACGAAATATCCGAATGCTCCGGACGGAACATTCAACTTCGACAGATGGACTCATGTCTATGAACCGCTGTTTTACACATTCTTCCATGCACTGTTCTGGGCATTGATAATCTCCAACGGCTACCGTCTGCTTGAATATCTCGTCAAGCTGTGTATAAGCAAGCTCAAAAAGCCTGCCGCCGATGCAGAATAGTCCCGGCAGCTGCACATTTGTGCAGCTGTTTTGTCATAATGATCCGGAGGTGAAATTATGCCGATAACAGAGATAACCGACCTTTCCGCTCCGGAGCTTTTACCCTACGCTCAGACCTCCGAGGTACAGCTCCTGAGAGCTTTTGAGCCGCAGCCGGGAATGTTTATCGCTGAAAGCCCGAAGGTGATACGGCGTGCTCTCGATGCGGGATATCAGCCGCTGTCACTGCTGATGGAACGGAAATATATCAACGGTCAGGCACAGGATATTATCAGCCGGTGCGGTAATATTCCCATATATACTGCCGATACAGAAGTGCTTACTGATATTACCGGATTCAAGCTCACACAGGGTGCGCTCTGTGCCATGCGCCGCCGTAAGCTCCCTGCGCCTGAAAGCATTCTCTCCGGTGCGGAACGTATCGCCGTTTTGGAGGACGTTATGAACCAGACAAATATCGGAGCTGTTTTCCGCTCGGCGGCTGCACTGGGCTTCGATGCGGTATTGCTGACTCCCTCGTGCAGCGATCCGCTCTACCGCCGCTCGATACGTGTGAGCATGGGAACAGTTTTCCGGATACCGTGGACGTTCCTCAGCGGAAATTCTCCCGAATATATAACATTCCTGAAAAATATGGGATTTGCCACGGCGGCAATGGCTCTGAGGGAGAACACTCTCAGCATTGATGATCTCAGGCTGAAAAAGGAAAAGCGTCTCGCAGTCGTTCTCGGAACAGAGGGCGAGGGACTTAAAGATCTCACCATTCGTGAGTGCGATCATGTGGTGAAGATCCCCATGCTTAACGGTGTTGACTCCCTTAACGTTGCGGCGGCAAGCGCTGTGGCATTCTGGGAGCTGAGACGGCAAAAGCAGTAAATTACTGCATATATTTAATTGACCTGTTGAATTTTATTTGTGCATAAGTACGAAAATTCAGAAAGTTTTTCAATTCCTCTTGATTTATTGCAAAAAGGTGGTAAAATATAATTAGCACTCAAAGAAAGAGAGTGCTAAAAAGAGACTTTTTTCAGGAGGTATATACCATGACTATCAAACCATTACAGGACAGAGTCGTTGTCAAGATGACTGAAGCCGAGGAAACTACCAAGAGCGGCATCATTCTCTCAGGTTCAGCTAAGGAAAAGCCTGAGATCGCTGAGGTCGTTGAAGTCGGTCCCGGTACTTCTGAGGTCAAAATGGAAGTAAAAAAAGGCGATAAGATCCTTATTTCAAAATATTCCGGTACAAACGTAAAGCTCGAAGGCGTTGAGTACATCATTGTCAAAATGGAGGATATCCTCGCTGTTGTTGACTGATCGCACAGCACCCTCATCAATTATTTCAAAAGGAGATTTTTATTATGGCTAAAGATATCAAATACGGAGAGGACGCAAGAAAGTCCCTCCAGGCAGGCATAGACAAGCTCGCTGACACTGTCAAGATCACACTCGGTCCGAAGGGCAGAAATGTCGTTCTTGATAAGAAGTTCGGCGCTCCCCTCATCACAAATGACGGCGTTACTATCGCCAAGGATATCGAGCTTGAGGATGCTTTCGAGAATATGGGCGCTCAGCTCGTAAAAGAGGTCGCTACAAAAACAAACGATGCTGCCGGAGACGGTACTACTACCGCAACTCTCCTTGCACAGTCTATCGTAAGCGAGGGCATGAAGAACATCGCTGCCGGTGCTAATCCCATGATCCTCAAAAAGGGTATCGCTAAAGCTGTTGATGCTGCCGTAGGTGCGATCGTTGAGAATTCAAAGGCTGTTACGGGCTCTGAGGATATCGCAAGAGTAGGTACTGTTTCATCTGCTGATGAAAGTGTCGGCAAGCTCATCGCCGAAGCTATGGAGAAAGTTACCTCTGACGGCGTTATCACTATCGAGGAGAGCAAGACTGCCGAAACATACAGCGAGGTCGTTGACGGTATGCAGTTCGACAGAGGCTACATCTCTCCGTATATGGTGACCGATACAGACAAAATGGAGGCTGTATACGATGACGCATTCGTGCTCATCACGGATAAGAAGATCTCATCTATACAGGATATTCTTCCCCTCCTTGAGCAGATCGTAAAAATGGGCAGAAAGCTCGTTATCATTGCTGAGGACGTTGAGGGCGAGGCTCTCACAACGCTCATTCTCAATAACCTGAGAGGCACATTCAAGGTAGCTGCCGTAAAAGCTCCCGGATTCGGTGACAGACGTAAGGAAATGCTCAGAGATATCGCTATCCTCACAGGCGGCGAGGTGATCTCATCAGAGCTTGGTCTTGAGCTTACAGAGACAACGATCGAGCAGCTCGGTCAGGCTAAGCAGGTCGTAATTCAGAAAGAAAACACTATCATCGTTGACGGCGCAGGCGATGCCGACAGCATCAAGTCGAGAGTTAACCAGATACGTGCCTCTATCGAGACCACAACATCTGATTTTGACCGTGAAAAGCTCCAGGAGAGACTTGCAAAGCTGGCAGGCGGTGTTGCTGTTATCAAGGTCGGCGCTGCTACAGAGATCGAAATGAAAGAGAAGAAGCTCCGTATTGAGGACGCTCTTGCTGCTACAAAGGCTGCCGTTGAAGAGGGCATCGTTGCCGGAGGCGGTACTGCATTCATCAATGCTATCCCTGCTGTGGCAAAGCTCCTTCCCACACTTGAGGGAGACGAAAAGACCGGTGCTAAGATAATCCTCAAGGCACTTGAAGCTCCCGTTCGTCAGATCGCTGCAAATGCCGGTCTGGAGGGAAGTGTCATCGTTGACAAGATCATTCGCTCACGCAAGGTTGGCTACGGTTTCGATGCTTACAATGAGACATACTGCGATATGATACCTGCCGGAATCGTTGATCCTACTAAGGTCACACGTTCCGCACTCCAGAACGCAGCCTCTGTTGCATCAATGGTGCTCACCACCGAAAGCCTCGTTGCTGATATCAAGGAGGAAACTCCTGCCGCTCCTGCAATGCCCGCAGGCGGTATGTACTGATAAAAATATTTATCCCGGAGAGAAATTTTCTCCGGGATATTTTTTTTTGCCTTTATGAAGTTTCAGAGCAGGGCTTTGAGAGCGTTTTCCTCCGAGATGAACATTTCAAGCTGAGACATGAGACTCTCTGCACGTGCCATACACTGTCGGGGAGTTTTTCCAAAATAATGACCGCCGCTTAAAGCGTCCGCAAAATAGCGTGCCGCAAGCTCTCCCGTGACCCGGAGCACACCGTAATACAGTGACTCCCTTTCACGCTGGGAGAGCGCATCTCCCACGCCACGAAGAAATCCTGACGTCAGTTCTTCGCTGCGGTGCAGGGCATTCCTGTCAGTACAGACAGAACGTATCATATCTCCGTAATCAAGAGCCGCATAGCCTATCATAGCGGTGTCAAGATCAATGACGGTGCAGCGCTCACCGATTATCACATTGTCAAAGCGTGCGTCACCGTGAACGGCTCTCATAGGAACGTCCCTGAAAATCTCACTAAGCTCACATTCCGACCGGCGGAGCTTATCCGAGTAAGCGTTATCTTCGGGCAAAATATCGGTATAATTTTTCATCCGGTGAAATTCCGGAAGTGCCGCTTTAAGGGGCGCACCCTCCATGATTTTTATAAACCTGCCGAATGCATAGCCTGTGAGATCATCACGCTGAGTGCCGGTCTGTCGGATATACCTGTACATACGCCACAGCTTACCGCCATGCGGGAGGAAATATCCTCCTTTGGCAGTGAGAAACTCCGGCACTGTCACATCGCTCTCAGAGCGGAAACGCTCCGTAATAACGGAAATGTTGTGTGAGATGATCTCCGGCGATGTGAATACGCCCGTGTTAAGAGATTGCAGTATGTACTGTCCGCTCTCACATTCGACATGAAACGTAACATTGATGTGTCCTCTGTCAAGAGGCTTTGCGGAGATGACCTCTCCCACGCCGAATTGCCTTGCTATATGGGATAGCTCCATCAGTTTTTAAGGCTCTGCATAGGTGCGGGAATACGTCCTCCACGGCTGATAAACCGTGCAGGAGACGGTTTTTGTACGGGCATAACGGGACCGCTGCCGAGAAGTCCGCCGAATTCAAGAGTCTCGCCCTCTTTTTTGCCGATAGCAGGTATGAGACGGACTGCCGTGGTCTTGGAGTTCACCATGCCTATTGCAGCCTCATCGGCAATTATGGCTGATATCGTCTCAGGAGAGATATCGCCCGGAACGACTATCATATCAAGTCCCACAGAGCATACCGCTGTCATGGCCTCCAACTTTTCAAGAGTAAGTACACCGCTCACGGCAGCATCTATCATGCCGGCATCTTCCGAAACGGGAATGAATGCGCCCGAAAGTCCGCCCACCGCCGATGATGCCATAACTCCGCCTTTTTTTACAGCATCGTTCAGCATGGCAAGGCAGGCTGTAGTTCCGTGAGTGCCGCACTGCTCCAATCCCATTTCTTCAAGAATATGGGCAACGCTGTCACCGATCGCAGGAGTCGGCGCAAGTGAGAGATCAACTATTCCGAAAGGAACGTCCAAAAGCTGTGAGGCTCTTGCTCCCACAAGCTGTCCCATACGGGTTATCTTGAAGGCGGTCTTTTTTATGACATCGGCGATCTCGTCAATAGAGGCATCGGGATACTTCGTCAGGGCAGAACGCACCACGCCCGGACCGGAAACTCCCACGTGTATTTCGCAGTCAGGCTCGCCTATGCCGTGGAACGCTCCTGCCATGAAAGGATTATCCTCCACCGCATTGCAGAACACCACAAGCTTTGCAGGTCCTATGCAGTCACGGTCGGCTGTACGCTTTGCCGATTCAAGGACAATTTCGCCCATAAGCTTTACGGCATCCATATTTATGCCCGATCTCGTAGATCCGATATTCACCGAGGAGCATATATTCTGTGTAACATCAAGTGCCTCCGGAATAGATCTTATAAGCTCCATATCTCCGGCACTAAAGCCCTTATGCACAAGTGCGGAATATCCCCCTATGAAATTGACGCCGCAGGTGTCAGCCGCCCGCTGTAGGGCTTTTGCGAATTTAACGGGAGTTTCTCCCGAACAGGCTGCCGCAAGTATTGAGATCGGCGTTACTGATATCCTCTTATTGATTATGGGAATACCGTACTCCTTTTCGATCTGCTCTCCCACCGGCACAAGCCGCTGTGCCTTTGTGACGATCTTCTCATAGACCTTTTCGCAGGCTTTGTCAATATCGGTGTCTACGCAGTCCAGAAGAGAGATACCCATTGTTATTGTCCTGATATCAAGGCATTCGTCCTGTATCATCCTGATCGTTTCAAGTATATTGTAGACATTAAGCATTTGAATTCTTCCTTTCATACTAATTTACTTCTAAAACCCAACGTAACGAATATCCGGCACGTTTTTTAGAATGAAATCAGTATCAGACATTATGCATGGAATTGAAGATATCCTCGTGCATCGTATGTATGGAGAGTCCAAGCTCTGTGCCGAGTGCGGTCATTCTGTCTACCAGTTCAGAAAAATCGCCCTTTATTGCGGAGATATCGACCAGCATTATCATTGCGAACATATCCTGAAGTACGCTCTGTGTAACTTCGATGACATTCACGTTAAATCCGGCGCATATGCCGCTTACCTTGTGGAGAATTCCCACAGTATCCTTACCTATTACAGTCACAACTGCTCTCATATTAAAACCTCCGTTTGCTGTTCTTTTCCGAGGACGTGTAATTTATTATATCATAAATAAACGGAAAATGCAACACTTTAACAAATGAAAAATTGGTAATTTTGGAGCGATTGACTTTACACGAAAAATAAAATAGTAAGGCTGTTCTGCGGAATCGCCTTTTTCTTTGCCTGTAATTTTTCCTTGAAAGATACGGGGGAAATATAGAATTTTTTGTCAAGAGATTGACTTTTTGTAAAAAGTGTGGTATACTATAATGGGTATTTTTGTGAGTAAATAACGATTGAACAAGGAGAAAAGGGTATGACTGAAAAAAGTAATGCAAATATTGGTTTTGAAAAGCGTTACAATGAACTTGTGGCAGATGGTGACGATTTTGAGGACGAAAACAAAACATTGAAAGATGTTCTGCAAAAAAAAATATGCAAGTCCGGATCCGGATAAACGTGCTCTTGGTGATGTGGTTGACCTGTTCGCCAATATGGACATGAACCGGGCAAAATGTCAGCATAAGGTGAAAAAGGTGAGATAATGAACATTGTAAGAGTTTTGAAAATCTGTATTGCAGTTATAGCCGTGACAGCGGTGACATTTGCTTTATGTTTTTATTTATTCGGAGAAATGGGATTTGTGTTGTCCGTTCTTGTCTTTTTTGGTATTTTTTCTTCATGGTTTTTGATGTCAGAAATTAAAAATCTGATTTATATAAAAAATCTCCACAAAAACGGCTGCCGCACTGATGGAACGTTAATAAACGTGATTTATTCACGAAATGGATACAATTGTATAAGTTATCAGGCTGACGGAAAAGAATATAAATGTAAAAACGGACTGAAAACAGGCAAATGGAAAATTGGCTATAATAAAATACCGATTATTTATGACCCTGAATGTCCCGAAAATGCCTGTCTCGAAAAATATGACCTTGTTTCAGCAATTGGTTATACTATAATGTTCTCTGTCGTGGAAGCTGCATGGATAGGTGCAACAATATATGCAATACTTATTTCATTCTGAAAACCCGACGATCTTTGCGAAACTGTTGTAAAAACAAATGTTTCAATTTTACAGTCATTTGAAAATTGACGTGTGTAGGAATTGGAACATCTTGAAAGAAATCAAAAAAATAGAAGAATTAAAATCTCATTTTTAAGGAAAAAAGAGCTACCCGATTCAAAACAAAATCAGGTAGCTCTTATCTTTTCAGACAAATATTCTCATACTGTTGCCGATAATCGGAAAATGTTGCCAAATCGTTGCCACTGTTATCATGATAACAGCAAAATTGACGTATTTACGCCGTTTCAGCAAGCATTTTATTATTCCCACTCCACAGTTCCCGGCGGCTTTGAGGTTATATCGTAAACCACACGGTTGACGTGCTCCACCTCATTGCACAGGCGGTTAGAGACACGTGCAAGCACATCGTATGGAATGCGTGCCCAATCAGCAGTCATAAAATCATCGGTAGTGATCGCACGTATAGCTATAAGATGATCGTATGTCCTATGATCTCCCATAACTCCCACAGTCTTCACATCGGGAAGAACGGCAAAAAATTGCTTAAGCTGATCCTCAATGCCGCTTTTTGCGATCTCGTCACGAAAAACAGCATCTGCCTCCTGAAGAATATGTATTTTCTCCTCAGTAATCTCTCCGATTATACGCACACCAAGTCCCGGACCGGGGAAAGGCTGTCTCCACACGAGTTCATTCGGAATACCAAGTTTTTCACCGACAGCACGCACTTCATCTTTGAAGAGGTCGGCAAGCGGCTCAATAATGCCGTCAAAATTATCCCTCATATCGTCAGGAATGGCGGTGTTGTGATGCGTCTTGATAACTGCCGCACTTCCCTCGCCCGATTTATTTCCCTTTCCTGATTCGATACGATCCGGATAGATCGTTCCCTGAGCGAAAAATCCGCCGGCAGTATCCTTGCGCACCTCGTCCCAGAATACATTTATAAACTCCGCACCGATGATCTTTCGTTTTTCCTCCGGATCGGTTACACCACGCAGCTTTCCGAGAAAGTGCTCCTGAGCGTTGACACGGATAAAATTCATATCGAACATTTTTGTGAATGTTTCCTCAACAAAATCCCCCTCATCTTTGCGCATCAGACCATGATCCACAAAAACGCAGGTGAGCTGTTTTCCGACTGCACGGCTCAGAAGACCGGCAGCAACTGAGGAATCAACACCGCCGGAAAGTCCCAGTATAACTTTTTTGTTTCCTATTTGCCTGCGAAGAGAGGCAACGGTGTTTTCGATAAAGTCGTCCATTACCCAGTCACCGGAGAATCCGCATACTTCGTAGAGAAAATTATGCATCAGCTGTCTGCCGAATTCACTGTGAGTAACCTCCGGATGAAACTGAACAGCATAGAGCTTTTTCTCCTTATTTTCAAAGGCTGCACCGGGACAGTCGGACGAGACAGCAGTTATCTCAAATCCCTGAGGGGGCCGGCTCACAAAATCGTTATGGCTCATCCAGACAGTGCTTTTTTCCGGTATATCCTTGAAAAGCACGCTGCTGCCGTTATGAGAGATCTCTATCTTGCCGTACTCGCTTTTTGTGCAGCTTTCAACCACTCCTCCGAGAGTATAGGCGATAAGCTGACAGCCGTAGCAGATACCCAAAACGGGAATTCCAAGCTCAAAAATCTCCTTTGATATATGCGGAGATCTCGGATCATAGACGCTGTTCGGACCTCCGGTGAATATCAGAGCCATAGGTTCAAGAGCCTTGATCTCATCAATAGGCGTATCGAATTTTTTGATCTCGCAGTAAACGCCGCATTCCCGGACTCTTCGGGCGATCAGTTGATTGTACTGTCCGCCGAAATCGAGAACAATGCAAAGTTGATTAGCCATATACCCTCCTTATTGAGCCGCATTACGGCAGCGGCAGCCGGAATTCAGACATAAAACCGTCAGTGCCGGAATATCTGCTGTTGTAAAATATTAACTATGATCTTTCAGCAGGCAAAGAGCCGTCTGCGCATATGCCGCACTGCCGCAGTAAAGGACCGAATCATCAAAGCGGACTTTAGGGTGATGCTGACTGTAATTATACCCGTCAAGCGAGCTTCCTGCCGTGAGAAACATACTCACTGTCGGAACATGATGACTGACGAAAGCGAAATCTTCACTGCCGCCGCCGGCTTTTCCGCCTGAGACCTTTGCAAGGTCAATTGCGGTTATCTCGGGAAGTGCCTGCATATATCCGAGCACATCAGAGGCAAGCGCAGGATCTATCATCATACAAGGGCAAAAATCGAAAAATTCCACATCAACACTGCATCTCATGGCAGCACCGATACCCTCGGCTATTTGTTTCATGCGTGTCTTGATAAGCTCGCCCACTTCATTTTCGGGATCGGTGGTACGTATCGTTCCCCACATTTCGGCAGTATCGGGAATAACATTTGACGCATTTCCCGCTTCAAAGCGGCCTGTGGTAAAAATTCCGAACTGATTGCCCTCAAGCTCACGGCTGTTGATCTCTTGAAGTGCGATATGAATATGTGCGGCGGCGGTAATAGGATCTATCGCCTGATGAGGTGTAGAGCCGTGACCGCCCTTTCCCTTTACTTTAATGTGGTACTGTTCGCAGGACGTTGAGGAGATCCCACCGCCTGCGACCATTATTGTTCCGGAGGGGATAGGCATTCCGGCAGTGACGTGTATCATTGCCGCAGCATCGACACCTTCAAGAAGTCCTGCGCTTATCATATCGGGAGAGCCTTGAAAAATTTCCTCTGCCGGCTGAAATTCGAGCTTTACCGTTCCGCATATCTCGTCCTCATGAGCTTTCAGAAGCTTTGCCGCTCCCAAAAGCATTGCCGTATGCATATCGTGTCCGCAGCCGTGCATTTTGCCGGGAACGGTGCTGCGATAATCAACATCAGCCTCCTCTTGAATGGGGAGTGCGTCCATATCTGCACGCAGGAGGATAGTTTTTCCGGGAGTTTTTCCTCCGGCGAGAGCTATCACGCCTGCTCTGCCCATATCAGTGGGGGTGTACCCCATTTCTGCAAGCTTTTGTTTCACGAGAGCCTTTGTTTTCGGCACATCAAATCCTGTTTCGGGATCACGATGAATTTTGCGCCGTATATCCACAAGCTCCGGCTGAATTTTTTTAGCTTCATTTGTCAGATCCATAATATCACCTATCCTGCCGGAATGAACGGAAGTTCGATCTTTCCGCTATCTTCTGTGCTTTTTTCTGTTGCCGGTACAGTCGTTTCTGTATTTGCTCCTACCGTGCTTTTTTCTGTCGGTGACGGCTCCGGCATGGGTATCTCCGTTATCGCAGGCAGCTCAATATTCGGCAGTTCGGGAGTTATGGGAGCATCGGTATTATCGGGAGCTGCTGTATTTTCCTGAGCAGAAGAAGCTCCCGTAGTTTGATTTTCGTGAACGTCAGGTTCATCGGGATCATCTGATGCGGCAGTCGTTGAGTCAGCCGTACCGGAGGAAACGTCTGTTTCTGAGGCGGAAGATGCCTCTGATGCAGTCGATGTGGGAGCTGTAGTTGTTTCAGAAACCTGTGAAGAATTGTCCTGCTCCTTGCAGCCGGTGAACAGCATGAGCATAGCCGCAAGAATAATAATTTTTTTCATAAGAGTCAATCCTTCTGAATTACTCATAGCAAGGGTAATTCGTGTTTAGCATTAGTGTCATACTGAAGGCTTGTAGTGATAATGTCCTCAGTGTTGAAACGTACAACGTCCATATCGGGAGAGATATAAGTATCTTTCATAAAAATTCTCCTTTCAAAATATATAAAAAATGTCAATTTTTTTGCTTTCACCGTAATATACCGCTGATGCAAATGAAAAAAGATGACGTTATAACAATATGATATCATATTTTTTTCAGAATGTCAATGAAAAAATCGGGACTGCCACGAAAGCAGTCCCGGCATTTTTATAGCTTTTCACTTGCCTGATTGTAGATATACAATGACTTTACAAGATTCACAAGATTTTCGGGTATACCCTCCTTGCTGAGCACTGCATAAGCATAGCTCATGGGGCTGTAGGTCAGCGTGAAGTCACCGATCACGGTATCAACAAGCGTTCCAAGCTCCTTAGCGGTGATATTTTTGATCTCAACAAAGTAGAGTCCGTTTGATACATTCAGAATGAAATTATATCCTGAGATATCCGTACCCTCTTCAACCTTGAAGTAGTGGCGTATAGAAACGGCTGAATCAAGGACAAGGCTGGTATTTACATACTCGATACCCTCCGGAAGCTCGCCGCTTTTCCGGCTCTTGTATTTTTCAAGAGACTCTGCGGTAATTTCTTCGGCAGGAGCGGCAACTGTATCGTTTGCGAAATATGACTCGGCGCTTTGTCCGTAGTTCATCATAGCATCAACAAGCTGCTTTGTCTCGCTTGTAGCTGTTGTGAAACCGATAGAGTTTGCATACTCGCTTATGGAATACTTATAAATGTTGCCCTTTGTACCGTCACCGAGTACGAGCTGAGCCTTTATCTCCGAGTTTACGTCCTTGGGAGCAACTGAGCAGGTGAATACATAGTATCCGTCCTTGAAGTTGTTCTTTGCAGTGCTTACGAAGACTTTCTCCAAGCCATCGGATGTAGTGAATTTCATATATGCACCGTTGTCATTCAGAACGGAGCTGTCAAGCAGCATATAGAAGTTTACTTCAATTTTTCCGTCAAGAGTGAGACTATGACCGCCGAGTTTTTCGCCGACCGATCCGCAGATCGTGCATTTGCCGTTTACATAGTTATGTGCGGCAGAATCATACTCCTCGTGTCCGATGTACTGCTTTGCGGTGCAGGTAGCGTTTACACATTTACGATACTGACAGCCGTTAGCATCGGTGTATATCGCTGTGCTGAACGAATGCGCCTCCTGTGCCTGAGCTATAACTGCTTTACAGCTTACACAACGGAGCGTTGTGCGGCAGTCGCCGTCATCGTTAGCAGGTTTATGCTCCTCAACCTTAGTACCGGTACATTTTCCTTTCAGGTTCCGGCAGTAATAAACGTGATGATCTCCTTCTGCAACAGCTTCGCCGCTGAAATTATGATTTTTCGTTCCATTTCCGATTACACTGTCGCATATTTCACAGACAACATCTTCTGTACAATCCGTGCGCTCTTTTTCAACGTGATAGAATGTCTCCTTAACTTTGCAGCCGGGAACCGAGCAGGTAACAGAATGTCTGCCATAGGCATAATACGTACCTTTTCCGCTGAAATCGTGGTGAGCATTATCGCTTCCGATACCGCCGCAGACAGTACACATAATGCCTTTGGTGCAGTCGCCGTCAATGACTGAGCCCGTATGAGGAGTCAGATCACTCTTAACAGTGCAGCCCTCGTTAAGGCAGGCATGATAGTGACCTGAGCCGTCGCTTGACCATTCACTGCTGAGCTGATGTTCCTTAGCCTCGATAACAGTTTCACCGCAGGTCTTACAGATCACCGGAGTTGTGCAGTCGCCGTCATCTGTATAGCAATGACCTTTTGCGGGAGTTGTCTGAACAGAGCTCTCATTTTTCTTGCCGCAGCGTGTGCACTCTCTGTAGGTAAGCCCCTCCTCTGTGCAGGTAGCAGGCTTTACAGTGAGATCAACATCATATCTGTGACCGAGAGCCGGAGTGTTTCTTGTTTCAACAGCTCCGCAGTCAACGCAGGTACCGGAGTAAACGCCCTCGTTTTCGCAATCTGCCGGACTAACGAGTTTCCACTCTTTGATATTGTGGAAATCAAGCTGAGCGATATCCTCTGTCTTTGTCATATGGCATTTAGTGCATTCATTTTTGAGAATTCCCGCACTCTGACAGGTGGGCTGCTTTTCGATCCACCAGCCCTGCCATGAATGTTTCATAGAGCCGTTTACCGCATCATCCTTGCCGCATCTTTTACAATGGCCGACAGCGTACGTGCCGCATTCATTTTCGCCCGTTACGGGATTTTCGAGATCATGTCCGAAAGACGGTTGGAAATTTTCATGAGCAGCTCTCCAGATCAGCGGAAACTCCTCGCCGCACACACTACAGGTAAAAATGTAAACGTCCATCGAGGGAAGCTCACACGTAGCCTCTTGTCTTTCTATGCGAACAAAACTGCCTGTGGAATGCTTGTGGGAGCTTGTCGTGCTATACTGAATATCCATGTTGTATTCAGCATTTGCCGCAGCCGCTGTCAGTGCCGTATCATTTGCCGGTTCGTTTGCGTTGATACCTGATGCGCTGAACGGGAAAAGTCCTGCGAGTATTCCTCCTGATACGATCAATGCCGTAATTTTTCTGAAATTTTTCCTCATATAAATTACCCCCTTACTTAAAGCAAGATCAGTTTTGAACTGCTTCTGTTGTTTTAGCTTAATTGTATTATACATCACCGTTTTCGGAAAGTCAATACAAATTGGAGAATTTTCACATATAATTTACATTTCATCCAAATTTATTACATAAAGAGAAAATAGCCGTTATATAGCAGAAAACTCCGCTTCAAAAAGTCTGATGCGGCAAATGGACATTATGTTTTTTCAGTCGGTGATTCTACAGACTGTATATTTTTCATTCTCTGCCAATTTATAAAGCCGTATATGTCGTTCACGAGAAATATCACAAAACACACCGTCACTGAAATATAGGAGATATCCTCTGATGCCGCCATTGACCACAGAACTATGAGAACAGCATCGTTGAGCGCATATGCAAGGGCATAAAGCGGACTCCTGCGAAATGTAAGATATATCGCCGCAAAGCTCGTAGCTATAGATATCGTGCTCGGAATAATATTTGCCGTCCCGAGGCGTTTCAGAATTAAACAGAATATCGCCGTCACAGCGGCAGTGAGCATCAGCATCACAGGGATCTCATTTGAATTCAGCCTGTTTACCGCCACCTGTGATCTGCTTCCGTTGTAGGGATTTCTCAGCCATGATATAAGCGAAAGCACTGCCATCGGAGCTGTCAATCCCAGGTACGTTATCATTTCACCGTAGTATGCAAAGCTGTAGGAAATTATTCCATAGAACACACTGAATATTATTATGAGAAGCTGCCCCAGCGGATTTCCTTTGGCGCAGAATATCAGTGATGTCGCTCCCACAAGTGAGGAGATCAGCTTGAGAACGCCGGACCTGTCGAATAAAAGATATGAGCCTATGATGATGAAAATTGATGATATCCAAAGCAAAAGCTCTGTTCGTGTAAAATAGCCGGATATTTTTACTGCTTTCATATTAACTCCAACTGATTTAATTTTGAAGAACATATGAAAAGCAGCAGCTCATCAGCTGCTGCTTTCACTGCATTATTTTCAGTCCGCCGGGGGATCTCCCCTGAGATGATATGGCGTCCCAAAGAGGAGTCGAACCTCCGACCTACCGCTTAGGAGGCGGTCGCTCTATCCTACTGAGCTATTGGGACATCATATCAATTATATCATATTCATGATGACTTTGCAATACTCAGGGATATATTTTATTGTTTTTACAAAAATCCGATGAGCTGCGTTCTGCTTATTCTACGGACAGGACTTTATAATCCTTGTCCTCAACGGCTTTTTTCAGCACATCATCGGCGACCTCTCCGCTTAGCGAAACAACAGCAGTGCCTTCTTCGTGGCTGACCTCCGCAGTCTCAACGCCTGCAAGAGCCTCCAGCGCCTTTTTCACGGAAGCCTCACAGTGGGCGCACATCATACCTTCGATAGAAATTGTTTTTGTCATGGTCACTCTCTCCTTTTTAGATTTGATTTTTTTATCTCGGCGGCTGTCGTGTATATTGAACAGATTCAGCCGCAGAGCATTTGACACAACACAGAAGCTCGACAGGCTCATAGCCAGTGCTCCGAACATGGGATCCATTTCCAGACCGGTGAGATGTATGAAAGCTCCGGCAGCAAGGGGAATCCCGGCAATATTATAGATAAACGCCCAGAAGAGATTCTCATGTATATTCCGAAGCGTTTTCCTGCTGAGTCTAATTGCTGCGGGAACATCGGTAAGGCGGCTTTTCATCAGTACCACATCAGCGGCATCAATGGCAATATCCGTCCCTGCGCCTACAGCAATGCCCGTATCCGCTCTTGTAAGCGCAGGAGCATCATTTATACCGTCGCCCACCATAGCAACTCTCTCGCTCAATTTCAGCCTGCGGATAACATTCTCCTTGCCGTCGGGCATGACCTCTGCGATCACCTCATCAACACCGGCGAGTTTTCCCACAGCCTCGGCAGTGCGCTGATTATCGCCCGTGAGCATTATCACACGTATACCCATATTGCGAAGCTCCCTGACAGCCTGCGGACTATCCTCCTTTATGACATCAGCAACGGCGATTATCCCTGCAAGCTTATCATTCGCCATAAAAAGCAGCGGAGTTTTTCCCTCCTCAGCGAGATTTTCTCCAAGCTGCACGATCTTCTCCGGAATATTTATTTTCTCCGAAATAAATTTCATACTGCCGCCGAAGATGATTTTTTCGTCAAGAGCTGCCGTTACGCCGCTTCCTGCAAGAGCAGTGAAATTCTCTGTCTGCTTTACCTCAATGCCGCAGTCTGCTGCTTTTTTCATAACAGCCTTTGCCAAAGGGTGCTCACTGCGATTCTCAACAGCAGCGGCAACGGAGAGCAGCTCGTCTTCTGAAATATCAATCGGAATAATATCCGTGACTTCCGGCTCGCCACGTGTGATCGTTCCTGTTTTGTCCATGACTACGGCAGTTACCTTTCCGGTCTGTTCGAGAGATGCAGCCGTTTTGAAAAGTATGCCGTTTTTTGCGCCGACTCCGTTGCCGACCATTATCGCTACGGGAGTTGCCAATCCAAGAGCACAAGGGCAGCTTATGACAAGAACCGATATTCCGCGTGCCAGAGCAAATCCAAAACTCTGACCGACCATCAGCCACACTGCTGCGGCAATAACGGCAATTGCGATCACTGTGGGAACAAACACTCCCGAAACCACATCTGCGATACGTGCTATAGGTGCTTTTGTTGCCGAAGCATCACTCACCATTCTGATTATCTGCGAAAGAGTGGTATCCTCCCCGACCTTAACAGCCTCGCATTTGAGAAATCCCGATTGATTTATAGTTCCGGCAGAAACGGCATCTCCCGGAGCTTTATCAACAGGAATGCTCTCGCCGGTGAGAGCTGCCTCGTTTACCGCACTGTTTCCCTCGATCACGACACCGTCCACAGGAATATTGCCGGCAGGTCGGACGAGAAAAATATCGCCTTTTTTGACCTCCTCCACCGGAACAGTGACTTCTGCTCCGTCACGAAGCAGAACGGCAGTCTTCGGCGCAAGGCTCATAAGACCTTTCAGCGCATTGGTGGTTTTTCCCTTGGAGCGTGCCTCAAGAGTTTTTCCGACAGTTATCAGAGTGAGTATCGTTCCGGCAGATTCAAAGTAGAATTCATTCATATAGGCAGCCGCCGCATGACCTTCAACGCCTGTCATTGCAAAAAGATTGTACAGGCTGTATATGAAGGCAGCTCCCGCACCGAGTGATACAAGGGTATCCATATTCGGAGCACGATGAATAAGCCCTTTGAAACCGTTCACAAAAAAGCGGTTGTTTATTATCATGATAGCTATTGTCAGAAGAAGCTGGGCAAGTCCGACAGCAATGTGATTTCCGTCAAAAAACGGCGGAAGCGGAAGCTTGAACATCATATGTCCCATAGAAAAATACATGAGAACGATCAGAAATATCACCGACAAAACAAGTCTGCGAACCATGAGAGGAGTTTCACGGTCTTCAAGAGCGTCATCAGCCTTTCGAGCCTTGCCTGCGAGTGATGCTCCATATCCGGAAGCCTTTACTGCCGAGATCACTGCCGATGGATCAGCCGTTCCCTCAACGCTCATAGAGTTTGTGAGCAAGCTTACCGAACAACTGCTGACACCCGGAACAGCAGACACTGTTTTTTCTATGCGTGCAGAGCAGGCAGCACAGCTCATGCCGGTGACATTGAATTTTTGCATTCTAAGCCCTCCTATTTCATCAGCTTCTGCAGAGTATTCACAAGTTCATCTATAACATCGTCCTTGCCGTTTCTGATATCCTTAACGACACAGGTGCGGATATGCTCGGCAAGAAGCTCCTTATTGAACGAGTTCAGTGCGGAATTCACAGCCGAAACCTGAATAAGGATATCCGTACAATAGGCGTTTCTCTCCACCATAGATCTTATCCCTCGGATCTGCCCCTCGATGCGGTTGAGCCTGTGGATAAGACGGGTAAATTCCTCATCGGAGCGTTCCTTTGTCTTATGACAGCATTGACATTTTTCACCCAAAAAATTCACCTCCGTAAATATTATCATACCAATTTCATTCTAAAAACCGTGCAAGATCTTCGCAAAGATCGTCGGGTTTTTAGAGTAAATTTAGCATCAAATATATTATATACCCCCATAGGGTATATGTCAACAGAAATTATTCACAAAAAAGCACTTTCAGAATTGTGAATATATAACAAAAGGCTGCTGCACATTAAGCACAGCAGCCTCCCATTATGGAAGTATGTTATTCATCTTTGCGTTTTGTGTATGAAGCGTATGCAAGAGCTGATGCAAGTATCAATACTGTCACAACACTGCCGGCACCAGCAACTCCGGTCTGCGGAGCACCGCCTCCGGTCGTTGTTGAAGATGATACAGGAGTTGTTTCAGATGAAGATGCTGTAGTAGTTGTGTTTTCTCCCGAAACATCGGTACTCTGAGTACCCGATCCTGTAGATGTGGTAGTTGTGGTAGTTGTGGTCGTCCGCATATCTTCAGCACCTGATACAACTACATTCGTGGTTGATCCGCTGTCATAGTCACCGTCAACTGCGCCGGGACGCCTTGTTGTAGTAGTTGATGATGTAGTTGAGGAGGTCGTCGTTGTTGAAGTCGTAGTCGTTGTCGATGTTGAAGTCGTTGTTGTGGTCGTTGTTGAAGTTGTTGTTGTGGTCGTAGTTGAAGTTGATGTTGTAGTCGTTGTCGATGTTGAAGTTGTTGTCGTGGTTGAAGTCGTTGTTGTGGTCGTTGAAGTAGTTGTTGTGGTTGTGGTCGTTGTCGATGTTGAAGTTGTAGTCGTAGTTGAAGTCGTTGTTGTGGTCGTTGTCGTAGTTGAAGTTGAGGTTGAAGTCGTTGTGGTCGTGGTTGTAGAAGTTGTGGTCGTAGTGGAAGTTGTAGTAGTAGTAGTGGTGGTAGTAGTTGTGGTTGTTGTCGTGGTTATCATCGCATCGATCATTTCAACGGAATTTCCGTCAGTTACAACGCTGTCAACGGAGTAGAGTTTGCCGTCCCTGACCTCAAATTCGATATCCGTAGTAACCTCGTATCCATTAGGAGGAGTTATCTCATGAAGTACATACGTACCGTCTTTGAGTTTTACCTTGGTGGAGGAGTTTCCTGACTGCCATACAAGTGTGTCACCGTAGCCGTTGAGGAGAACCGCACCTTCGCCGACTTCAATCGAGCCGGACTCAAACTCTATAGCGTTTCCGCTGCTGTCCTTTCCGCTGAGTGAGAGCGTAGCACCGGGCAACTCATCGCCGTAAACATCTTTCTTGTCGATATTTATTGTCGGAAGTGTGGTAGTTGTCGTTGAAGTTGTAGTCGTAGTTGTAGTAGTAGTAGTGGTGGTAGTTGTGGTGGTTGTTATCGCACTGTCGATCATTTCAACGGAATTTCCGTCAGTTACAACGCTGTCAACGGAGTAGAGTTTGCCGTCCCTGACTTCAAATACGATATCAGTAGTAACTTCGTATCCGTCAGGAGGAGTTACCTCGTGAAGTGTGTATGTGCCGTCTTTGAGTTTTACCTTGGTAGAGGAGTTTCCTGACTGCCATACAAGCGTATCACCGGAGCCGTTGAGAAGAACCGCACCTTCGCCGACTTCGATCGAGCCGGACTCAAATTCTATGGCGTTTCCGCTGCTGTCTTTTCCGCTGAGTGAGAGCGTAGCTCCCGGTAATTCATCGCCGTAAACATCTTTCTTGTCGATGTTTATTGTCGGAAGTGTGGTAGTCGTGGTAGTGGTTGTGGTTGTTGTAGTCGTTGTTGTGGTGGTGGTTGTTACCGCACTGTCGATCATTTCAACGGAATTTCCGTCAGTTACAACGCTGTCAACGGAGTAGAGCTTGCCGTCCTTTACTTCAAATACGATGTCTGTAGCAACCTCGTATCCGTCAGGAGGAGTTACCTCGTGAAGTGTGTATGTGCCGTCTTTGAGTTTTACCTTTGTAGAGGAGTTTCCTGACTGCCATACAAGCGTATCGCCCGAGCCGTTGAGAAGAACCGCCCCTTCGCCGACCTCGATCGAGCCGGATCCAAATTCTATAGCGTTTCCGTTGCTGTCTTTTCCGCTGAGTGAGAGTGTAGCTCCCGGTAATTCATCGCCATAAACATCTTTTTTGTCGATATTTATTGTCGGAAGCGTTGTGGTCGTGGTTGTTGTAGTTGAAGTTGTAGTAGTCGTGGTTGTCGTTGTGGTTGTTGTCGTTGAAGTCGTAGTCGTAGTCGTTGTTGTAGTTGTAGTTGTAGTTGTAGTCGTTGAAGTTGATGTCGTTGTGGTGGTCGTAGTTGTGGTTGTTGTTGAAGTTGAGGTAGTTGTGGTTGTGGTCGTAGTAGTCGTAGTAGTCGTAGTGCTTGAAGTTGTCGTTGAACTTGATGTCGTAGTGGGAGTTGAAGTCGCTGTGGTAGTGGTTGTTGTGGTGGTTGTCGTGGTTACATCGTCGATCATTTCAACGCTGTTTCCGTCAGTTACAACGCTGTCAACGGAGTAGAGTTTGCCGTCCCTGACTTCAAATACGATGTCTGTAGCAACCTCGTATCCTTCAGGAGGAGTTACCTCGTGAAGTGTGTATGTACCATCCTTGAGCTTTACCTTGGTGGAGGAATTTCCCGACTGCCATGCAAGTGTATCCCCGGAGCCGTTGAGAAGAACCGCACCTTCGCCGACTTCGATTGAGCCGGACTCAAATTCAATTGTGTTTCCGCTGCTGTCTTTTCCGCTGAGTGAAAGCGTAGCTCCCGGTAATTCATCGCCGTAAACATCTTTCTTGTCGATGTTTATTGTCGGAAGTGTGGTAGTAGTTATTGTAGTCGTTGTTGTCGTTGTGGTGGTGGTAGTTGTGGTAGTAGTGGTGGTTGTTACCGCACTGTCGATCATTTCAACGGAATTTCCGTTAGTTACAACGCTGTCAACGGAGTAGAGCTTGCCGTCTTTTACTTCAAACACGATGTCTGTAGCAACCACATATCCGTCCGGAGGAGTTACCTCGTGAAGTGTGTATGTGCCGTCTTTGAGTTTTACCTTGGTGGAGGAGTTTCCTGACTGCCACACAAGTGTATCACCCGAGCCGTTGAGAAGAACCGCCCCTTCGCCGACCTCGATCGAGCCGGATCCAAATTCTATAGCGTTTCCGTTGCTGTCTTTTCCGGTTAGTGAGAGTGTTGCTCCCGGTAATTCATCGCCGTAAACGTCTTTCTTGTCAATATTTATTGTCGGAAGCGTGGTTGTTGATTCTGTCGTTGATTCTGTTGTAGATTTTGTCGTTGATTGTGTTGTTGAACCCGTTGTTGTTTTTGTTTCTTCTATTGTCGTTGCCGATGTTGTTGATTTTGACGTTGACTGTGTGGTTGATTCCGTTGTCGTTTTTGACGTCGTTGACTGCGTGGTTGATTCCGTTGTTGTTTTTGTTTCTTCTGTTGTCGTTGCTGATGTTGTTGATTTTGTCGTTGACGATGTTGTTGAATCTGTTGTTGTTTCTGTCTCTTCTGTTGTAGTTGTTGTAGTTGTTGTTTCTTCTTCTGTTGATGCTGTTGTTGCATCTGTTGATGTTACATCCGTTGATGCTGTTGTTACATCTGTTGATGTTGCTGTTTCTGTGGTTGTTTTTGAATTATAAAATTTAAGTCCGGCATCCGGCTTCTTAGTGAGATTTATCTTAGCATCAAGAGCTTCGCCGTTATAGGTGATAATGTACTGTGAATTACCGGCGTCAACCGCATATACCCCGAAATCTTCGGTTTTTCCATCATATGGCGAACCGTCTGCATTTTGGATACTTGTGATCTTACCGTCTGCAATATTAAACGTTAATGTTTTGTCATCAAGCTCATATTCTGCATATTCAACATCAAGCGGTGAATATGTAGCCACACTCTTAAGTTTGGTAAATTCGTCATCATCATAAATAGAAATCGTTACTTCCGAATACTCATACGGAGCAAGATATTCCGGTCTTTCAGTTTTGATAGCTTCAACGTTATTTCCAGCCTTTTCCGTGAAAGTATAAATTGTTGTAGTATCTCCGTCAACTACAGTTTCGCTCCTTGAAACTCCCTCAACATATTTCTTGTAGTACTTTGTGGGTTTAATTTCTTCTCTGCCAGTACCTGCTATACTATTATATGTTAATACGGAACCACCATCAAGCTGAACATTAAGATTTGGAATGTTTCCGGCCCCATCTCCGGATACTACCATTTTGAGATTGGTAAGACTATCTTTTCTGATTGAACCAATATTAAATTCATACCAATTAGGATTATCTGTCTTCCAAGTTACATTCTCTAATGTTACAGTGCTTCCGTCGCTATAAGAGATAATAAGCTGATCTACATTAATTGATTCCGGTTTAGAAGCCCATACTAAATTCCAAATATTTTTAGATCCACCTAAATCATAAGCATATGTATAAACATACTTTGATTTCTCATCAGTAACATAATTATTATCTTTTTCAACTTCGTCACGTGTAATGTTTTCGCCGACTATATAAGCAACAGCCTCCGGCTCAGTTGCTATGATATTTCCCGTTTTTATGCCGTCTATCGTTTGTTCTTCGTCCTCAGTAATATCAATGTAGTATACTTGATCTTTATCGAGTACGTAGCCGTCAGGAGCTTTGATCTCTCTAAGGACATATTTGCCGGGAGCGATGTCAAAAGTGAGCTTTCCGTTTGCATCGGTAACACCTGTTACCTCCGGTTCGTCAGAGCCCTCAGGGAAAAGCCCGAACTCTGCGCCTGCAAGAACCTCATTAGTGCCTTCTACATACTTGCTAAGGTCGATTGTGTAGTTGCTCTTTTTGTCGATCATTGAAATAGGACCGGTGAATGATCTGTAGCCTATTTCAGCACAGCCCTTAAATTCAGAAACTATCACTGCACCCGAAAGATGCGGATTACCACCATTAGCGGCAGGTTTACCGTCAAATACAGCATTTGGTGCAAAAATTGTTCCGTTAAAGCAAGCTGAATAATTAACAGCTTTTGCATTAGGGAAGTTGTAAATGATATATGCACTCTCTGATTCATTATTATGTTTAGTAGAAAGCTTATCTATAGGTTTTTCTGCATAAGTGGTATAAATTTGGTTATTGCCATTATTATCCGAAATGTCAATAGTTTCATCATCGCAGTTTATAACAACATATGTACCTTTAGGAACATCAATATTAACAGCTTTTATACCGGGATCCCATTCATCAACAGTGAAATAAACGGTTTCAGCACCTGATCCGGTATATGTCAGATTAAGCGTTCCATCTTTCCATTCTGCTGTTCCGCTCGCTTTAGTTTTAGCAAGTCTTTCTGATATATTATCAAGATAATCAAAATATCCTGCAACATCAAAAGAATTTTGCTTGTAGAAATGTTCTTTGTACTCATCTTTCAAATATGAAGAATCATATGATGAATAATCTGTATTTTCGCCAATAGCTATTCTCTTGTATACTTTTATCCAATCACCATTAGGAAAATGTCTTTCATCACTGGAGGTTACATTGATATTTTTAATACTATCTCCGGTAGCATAAACATGAGCATATCCTGTCGTACCAAGAATAGTATCTAAACTGGTTTTAGCATCGAATACATCATCTCCGCTGATTCCTCCCTCATCTTTGTAGACACCGTTTCCGACTTCGTAAAAATTTGCTCCGCCATCCCACGTCCACAAAACACCTGTAACGTTTCCGCCTACTGCAAGTCTACCCTCTGTATCAGAATCTGTCGGAGAAAAATCACCCTTTACAAAAGCTGCAAACTGCGATGCAATACCAAGTGCATAAGTTTTTTCCGCATTTTTAAGGGTTTCTTCTACAGTAGCTCCCCGTAATGGACTTTCCTTACCAACAAGCAGTGTAACATCGTCAGTCGGATTATCGCCGTTCAAGCTTGTGAGCGCATTTTCCGCATTAGCAAGCAGTCCCGACGGCAAAATATAGCTGATTGCGAGTATGGCAGAAATTATTCCGCTCCATAGTCGCTTGCCTAAGGATTTTTTCATAAAAATTCCCCCCCATTTGTAAAAAACATGGTTATAAAGTTTCTCATTTTAGCAAATAGCACCGACACTGCCTGTGCGCAGCCGTCAGAGTATTTACCCTGTATATCACAGTATACCACAATTGATTTTCAATGTCAACTGAAAAATGCGTTTTTTGTGACATCTACCGTAGAAATATTGGGGAAAACTTTGTGCATATTTAACAAATTACTAATATATTGACAAGGCTGCATTCGTTAGAGTGTACTTATCTTAAGGGATCTTTTTTGATAAAAAATAAATATTTTTCCGGAGGTATTGACAATCAAGTCGGCGTGTGGTAAAATGATAAGTGTAGGTTTTGAATACTCTCTTTCCTGCACGATAAATGCGGATATGGCGGAATAGGCAGACGCGCTGGCTTCAGGTGCCAGTCGGGGCAACTCGGTGCAGGTTCAACTCCTGTTATCCGCACCACATGATCACCTTGATCTTGATACAAGATCGGGGTGATTTTTTTATTAAGAAATAATTTTTTTGAAAAGATAGTTATTACGGATAACGAAAACCGGAAATTGTTGAAACCGAATATACAGATGTATAAAAATAAGCCGCAGAATTATGAAATGCTCCCGGATCATTTTTGGGAGCTGATTTCGTTTAGAATCCATTTTTATAACCGCATATATGAATGAGATATACTTGTATTTATACCGATATATTGTTGAATATTACGTGAAACTCACTTTGATTTAACTTTTATTTCTTGCATTATTGACAAAATTCGCCGGATGTAGTATAATAAAAGAGAAATATTGTAACCAAATGCGTTACGATTTGGCAATTCTACTGATAAAGGAGAAAAATATGAAAGCAACACTTAAAGAATTATCCTGTATATTGGGAATTACTATGATCCTCACAACGATTTCCTCTGTATTTCCGTTCACTGTAAAAGCAAATGAACAGACTCTCGATATTAACGGACTTGTATATGAATTCGGAGAAAAAAGCGAATATAATATAGATTCGTCAACTCCGTCCGGAAATGCGGACAGTGAGCTGAATTTAGGCACTCTTTCCATAAGCGGAGATATTCAGAAAACCTATGATAAAAACGGCATTACAGCATATGAGATCGCCGATGATAAAATATTCAGCCTCGATTTCAAATATATCAGTTCTTTGAAGAATGCAGGCAAGGATAGTTGGCATCTGATAAAAGATAATAAAAATACCGTCAACGGTGTCGAGCTCGACAAGGATGTTGACTATGGCGCATTGATACTTCAAACATCACTCGACGGACAAAGCTGGATAGAGAACAGATCTTTTACCAACTTTACGGGGGATAAATCGTTTGGCGCAGATCAGATCAACGATATTCAGCTTGCAAACGGCTGCTACTATCGTGTTATAGCTGCTTACAAAGCTGAAAAAAGAACAAAGGATAATAAGGTGTTTGATGATTATGCCACGAAAAAAATAGCTCAGGTATATGAATTTTACGCAAGCTATAAAACGATAGATACTGCGCCGACAGGGGAAAAATTCTATTTCTATGCCGGAGCGAAGAACTCTGAGTACACTAAAAAAACAAAAAAGAACAACTATGCCGGCTCTGAAGGAATAGATAAAAAAGATCCCCATTACGGCTGGGATCTCGGATATTTCTGTTTAAGCGGCTATACCGATAAGGGTGACAGCGAAGATGTCTATCTGAAAAAGGTCGGCAATAAAGTTAAATTAACGTTCCACCTTGATCAGAACATAAAGAAACTGAACGGAAACGGCGATCTAAAAATTGCGGTCGACAAAGACGGCTCTGATGAAAATTTCAAAGTATCAAGCCACAATATGAAACACGGCGAACTGATAATTCATTATACAGATTCGGAAAATGTTACCGAAGAAGCAAAATATTCCGATTATCTTGCTGCACTTGCCTCGCCGGGAGCAGATACTTCTATACAGCTTTTTGAAGAAGGCGACTACGAGGTACATCTTAATTATGCAATTACAGATTATGACGGAATAAATTCTACTACATATTATCAGACATCATTCAAATTCAAAATAAGAAATGCCAACACGATGGTTTATATATTTGATTCAAAATCAGGTGCGGAGCTTAGCAACGGTGATGTAACGGAGAACGGATTCCGCATTGACACGGCAAAATCAAGCTATCCTAAATTACAGGTCAAAAAAGAAATACTTAATAATACCGAAAGCGGACTTGTAGAGGATACAAGATTCAACGGAGCTGCTGCTGACGGAGAGATCTTTACTGACGAGGGTATATATACAGTTAAGGCGTATAACCGCTACGATGATAAGCTCGAGCCTGCCGTAAAAACAATATATGTCGGCAGCAATAATATTCTCACAGCGTATACAAGGCATTTAAATTCACCGGAGCAATACACCATTGCTCAGCTCAACAGCATGGTAGAGGACGGGTACACAATTACCGATGACGGCGAAATTATTGAGCCGGTCAGCACTGTAATTACTACATCAACCAATATAATAACTACAACTATGTCAACGACAACTACCACAACGACATATACAACAACATCGGTAACGACCACTGCAGCGGTATCTGCAAAAAAATCCGAAAAGAAAGGCAGATCGGCGCTTCCGTTTGTCATTGGAGGCTGTGTGGGAGCGGCGGCTATCGGAGGTATGATCGTTGCAGTTCTCAAAAAAAGGAAAAATAATGAACAGGAGACCGGCTATGAAAAGTCAATAGAAAAAGAGTAGAATTAACAGAAAATTAACAAAAGACAAAAAGAGATA